>NZ_JBVIYR010000010.1:0-354605 GCF_055592385.1 Streptomyces sp. NPDC041124 | reverse complement strand
GGAAACTCCGCTGTAGCACCAACCGAGTCACCGCCATCGTGAAGACGATCCCCGCCCTTCGTCACGCCTCAACCTGAGGTTGGAAAAGGCTCACTACCTCCTTGCGTGACGCCTCCCCGTCAATACCGGTCAGGAGTGGACGAAAGGCAACGCCTTGTCAATCCGCCTAATCAGATTGAGCATCGGTTCGGGCGAAGCCATCCGGCAATGATCGAGTCATGCCGCTGTGCCGGGTTCGATGGGATGGTTGTGCAGCGACATCCCGGACGGGGTCTGACTCGTGAGATCTATGACCGAAGTGTCCAGTCACGGACCTGTCGACTGTCGTCGCGGGATGCTGCCTGCCACCGAGCCACAGGGCGTGTCCCAATAGGGGCCTTGCCACGATCAGGCGCCATCACGGTTTAGACCGCCCGAGCAGGCCGGTGCCATCCACCCAGCCAGCACGTCATCACGTGGGAGGACGACCACCATGAAGACCCGACAATGCAGCACCTCCTCGAGCACGGATCCTCTCGTTCGGCGCGAGGTCGTCCTGGGCGTGGACACGCACGGCGAGGTGCATGTCGCCGCCGTGATCTCCCCGCTCGGGAAGGTCCTGGGAACCGAGTCCTTTCCCGCGACTGCGGCCGGCTACCGACAACTGCTTGTCTGGGCCCGGAAGCGGGGGACGGTGCGCCGGGCCGGCGTGGAGGGCACCGGCACCTTCGGCGCGGGCCCGTCCCGTTATCTGCTCGCTCAGCAGATTCAGGTGTTCGAAGTGAACCGGCCCGACCGCTCGGCCCGCCGGCTGCTCGGCAAGTCGGACCCGCTCGATGCCCAGGCCGCAGCGCGAGCCGTGCTCAGCGGTCGCGCCCGAGCCCGGGCGAAATCCGGCGACGATCCGGTGCACAGCGCCCGGATCTACAAACTCGCCAAGGACTCCGCGGTCAAGGCCCGCACCCAGGCGATCAACCAGCTCAAGGCCGTCCTGGTCATCGCCGACCCCGCCCTGCGGGAACGCATGTCGAGCCTCGGCAACGCCGAGCTGTTCCGCACCTGTGCGCGCCTCGGCCCGCACGACGGTGGTGGGGGAGACGAGGACGCGGTGGCCCAGGCCACCCACATGACATTACGCATGCTCGCCGAACGCATCGAGCAGCTCACCGGACAGATCAATGAGCTGAACCAGCGACTGACCCGGCTCGTCGAACGCCACGCGCCGCAACTGCTCGTACCGGTGGGCATCGGTCCGGACAGCGCCGTCACCCTGCTGATCACCATGGGAGACAACCCGGAGCGGCTCAACACCGAGGGGTCCTTTGCTGCCCTTTGCGGAGTCAGCCCCATCGAGTACTCCTCCGGCCGGCGGAGCACGCGCCGGCTCAACCACGGCGGCGACCGGCAGGCCAACGCCGCCCTGCACCGCATCGTCTTCACCCGCCTGCGTCACGACCCACGCACCCAGGAGTACTACGAACGCCGCACCCAGGAGGGCAAGACCCGACGTGAAATCATCCGATGCCTCAAGCGATACGCAGCCCGCGAGGTCTTCAACCTGGTCAGACCGGCTTCCCGCACCCCTGCGTTATAGGGGCGTCCGTGAGACGTGAGAGGGTCTGGGGCGTGAGCGAGACACCACCCAACACCCTGCAATACCGCTTTGACGGGCCAGAAGACGCTCCGGTCCTGATCCTGGGTCCCTCACTGGGTACCACATGGCACATGTGGGACCGGCAGGTTCCCGAGCTGACGAAGCAGTGGCGTGTGTTCCGGTTCGACATGCCGGGACACGGAGGCGCCCCCGCCCATCCCGCGGGCTCCGTCGCCGATCTCACCGCGCGGCTGCTCGCCACCCTCGACAGCCTCGGCGTCCAGCGTTTCGGTTACGCGGGCTGCGCGCTCGGCGGCGCGATCGGCATCGAGCTGGCGCTGCGCCGCCCCGAGCGGCTCGCGTCGCTCGCGGTGATCGCCGCCTCGCCCCGCTTCGGCACGGCGGACGAGTTCCGCCGCCGTGGGGTGATCGTGCGGACCAACGGACTGGACCCGATCGCCCGTTCCGCGCCCGAACGCTGGTTCACCGGCGGTTTCGCCGCCGCCCAGCCCGCGATCACCGAGTGGGCCGTGCAGATGGTGCGCACCACCGACCCCGGCTGCTACATCGCCGCCTGCGAGGCGCTCGCCTCGTTCGACGTGCGTGCCGAGCTCGGCAGCGTCGGCGTGCCGACCCTGGTGCTGGTCGGCTCCGAGGACCAGGTCACCGGCCCCGCCGAGGCCCGCACCCTGGTCGCCGGCGTACCGGACGCCCGGCTCGCCGTCGTGCCCGGCGCGTCCCACCTGGTGCCGGTGGAGCAGCCGGCCGCCGTCACCGACCTGCTGGTGCGGCACTTCTCCACCGCCTGGCAGCCCGCCTTCGAGTCCGCCACCGGTCAGACCGCGCTGCCCGCGGCGGCGGCGCTCGCGGTGCCCGGGCAGCCCGTCCTGGCCGTCGCCCCCGCGCAGCCGGCCCCCGTCGCCGAGATCGCCCCGGCGGCGGTGCCGCAGCAGCCGCACGGCAGACCCGACCGGTACGACAGCGGGATCAAGGTCCGCCGGGAGGTGCTGGGCGACGCGCACGTCGACCAGGTGCTGGCGCAGACCGACGAGTTCTCCGGCGACTTCCAGGAACTCCTCACCCGTTACGCATGGGGCGAGGTGTGGGACCGTCCGGGGCTCGACCGGCGCACCCGCAGCTGTGTCACCCTCACCGCCCTCGTCGCCGGCGGCCACGTGGAGGAGCTGCCCGTTCACATCCGGGCCGCCCTGCGCAACGGGCTCACCCCGGCCGAGATCAAGGAGGTGCTGCTCCAGACCGCCGTCTACTGCGGCGTCCCGGCGGCGAACCGGGCCTTCCGGGTGGCGCAGCAGGTCGTCCGCGAGGAGACCACGCCCCAGGAGTGAGCCGGGCCGCCGCGCGCGGGGGCAGGATGGAAGCATGAAGCTCACGAAGAAGTCGCACTCCTGCGTCCGGCTGGAGAAGGACGGCCGCGTCCTCGTCGTGGACCCCGGAGGGTTCAGCGAGGAGGACGCCGCCGTCGGCGCGGACGCCGTCCTGGTCACGCACGAGCACCCCGACCACTTCGACGAAGGCCGGCTGCGGGCGGCGCTGGAGGCGAATCCCGCGGCCGCGATCTGGACGCTGAAGTCCGTCGCGGACCGGATCTCGGCGGCGTTCCCGGGCCGCGTGCACACCGTCGGGCACGGCGACACCTTCACGGCCGCCGGCTTCGACATCGAGGTCCACGGCGAACTGCACGCGGTGATCCACCCGGACATCCCGCGCGTCACCAACGTCGGTTACCTCGTCGACGGCGGGACGCTGTTCCACCCCGGTGACGCGCTGACCGTCCCCGGACGTCCCGTGGAGACGCTGATGCTGCCCGTCATGGCCCCCTGGAACAAGATCTCCGAGGTCATCGACTACGTCCGCGAGGTGAAGCCGCTGCGCGCCTACGACATCCACGACGCCTTGCTCACCGACCTGGCCCGCCCGATCTACGACCGTCAGATCGGCGCCCTCGGCGGTGCGGAGCACCTGCGGCTCGCCCCGGGCGGTGTGGCCGAGCTGTGACCCGGAGGGCGGAGGGGCCGGACGTTGTCGGACCCTCCGGGTAGGTTGGGGGACATGCGCATCGCCACCTGGAACGTGAATTCGATCACCGCCCGTCTGCCGAGGCTCCTGGCCTGGCTCGAGAGCAGCGGCACGGACGTGCTGTGCCTCCAGGAGGCCAAGGTCGCCGAGGCCCAGTTCCCGGTGGAGCAGTTGCGTGAGCTGGGCTACGAGTCGGCGGTGCACGCCACCGGCCGGTGGAACGGCGTGGCGGTGCTCTCGAAGGTCGGCTTGGAGGACGTCGTCAAGGGACTGCCGGGCGACCCCGGCTACGACGGCTCCACAGAGCCCCGCGCCGTCGCGGCGACCTGCGGCTCCCTCCGCGTCTGGTCGGTCTACGTGCCGAACGGGCGCGAGGTGGACCACCCCCACTACGCGTACAAGCTCCAGTGGCTCGAAGCGCTGAAGGCGGCCGTGGCCGGCGACGCGGCCGGGGGTCGCCCGTTCGCGGTCCTGGGGGACTACAACATCGCCCCGACCGACGACGACGTCTACGACCGGGCCGCGTTCGAGGGCTCCACCCACGTCACTCCCGCCGAGCGGGCCGCCCTCGCCTCCCTGCGCGAGGCCGGCCTGTCGGACGTCGTGCCGCGCCCCCTCAAGTACGAGCACCCGTACACGTACTGGGACTACCGCCAGCTCTGCTTCCCCAAGAACCGGGGCATGCGCATCGACCTGGTCTACGGCAACGAGCCGTTCGCGAAGGCGGTCACCGACTCCTACGTCGACCGTGAGGAGCGCAAGGGCAAGGGCGCCTCGGACCACGCGCCGGTCGTGGTGGACCTCGACGTGTGACGGAGTGGACCTCGACGTGTGACGGAGCGCCGACGGCCGGCGACCGGCCCCCGCGCGCCTGTGGTGCACGCGGCGGTACGAATGACAGGCTGGAGGTATGAATATCCCTTTCCTGGGCAACAGGCGCCGGAAGGGCGGGGTTCCCGGTCCCGAGGGCATCGCCGAACTCCTCGCCGAATGCGAGCTGTTGCGCTCCCAGGCGTACCGGGCGGGGATCCGACTGGACGATTCCCCGGCCTCGTTGGGGGCGCTGGACCAACTCGTGCCGGGCTGGCGGGACGACGAGGAGCGGTCGGCCTGGCTGGGCAATGACGCGGGGCTCTACCTCGGCACCGTCATCGTGCGCACCGTGCCGGGGGCCGCCTGGGAGATCCGCGGCGACGGTCAGCCGGTCGTACGGCTCGTCTCCGGCCGGGAGTTCGACGTCGTGGACTCGGGACACCAGTGGGCGGCGAGCGGAGTGCCCGAGCTGTCCCAGCTCTACGCGGAGGTCGCGGAGGACTGAACGCGCGGCCGGCCGGCCCGTGACCGGTCCGTCGCAACGCCGGCCGCGCACACGGCTGATGGCGGCCGGATGCGCGCCGTCCCCGTCGCGCTCCCCGCCCCCGTCGCGGTGACCGCCACCGGCCGGGACACGCCGGGGACGGTATGGTCACCGATCCGTGGACGGCGACGCACCGTCCGGAGGCCGTGCGCCACGCCCGGCGGGTTCCCCGGCGCACCGGGCGGCGGCCGGGCCGGGAAGTTCCCGTCGAACGGCCCCCGGACACCGGGCGGGGAACGCGCCGGGACCCGTTCGCACGGACCTGGACTACGATGTTTCCTCCGTCCTCTCCAGGGAGGGGACTTCGCGCGGCAGGAGCGCGGACGCCGTCGCCGGGAGGGTCCACCGCGGACCCCGCCCGTGGGGCGGCGGTCACATCGGCCGGACCCGTCCGGCGGCAGCCGGAGATCACTGTCCGGGCGGCGAACCGTCACACACGACGGATCGTCCGCCCACGGGCAGAAGGTCAGCTGCGCGCCGGGCGGGGGTGCCTGCCCGTCTCACTCCGCCCGGTGCGTCGCGCGCGGCGAGGGAGCGGCGAGCGGCGCCCGCGCCTGCCGGGTCACGTCGCCGACCAGTTCGACCACATCGGGCCCGTAGGCCTGCGAGTTGATCACCTTCAGCAGCAGGACGAAGGAGTTCGACCCGTGCTTGCGGGCCAGCCGTTCGTGGTTGCGGGCCAGATAGCGGGTGGCCGCCTGGTTGGTGATCGCACGCTGGCCGCAGAACAGGAACACCGGCCGCGCCTCGTGCTGTTCGCCGGCGGTCAGCCGGGCCAGCAGGACGTACTCGGTGACGCCCGGGTCCATGCGGTAGCGGTCGGGGCCTATCTGGAAGGCACCCCGGTCCGGGCCCGGCTCCGGGTCGATGTTGACCCGCACCCCGGGCAGCATCGCCGCCATGTGGGCCACCATCCGCCGGTTCGAACCGGGGCCGCCCACGCAGAACTCGGTCCGCTCGCCGAACCCCTGGTGCGCCGCGTCCTGCGTGACCATCTGGACGTGCGCCCCGCAGTCCTTGATCAGCGCGGAGAGCTCGAGCAGCGCGAACACGTCGAAGCGGTGCACCGCGGGTTCCGCCGCCGCCGGGTCGCGGTTGACGACGAGCAGCGACTCGGAGTTCTCCGGCAGGCCGAAGAACGCCTGCTTGCGCCTGAGCTTGCGCTTCCACAGGTAGGTACGGGCGATCCAGCCCAGCGCGGCACTGATGCCCGCGGCCACCACGCCCAGAACGATGTTGCGTACGTCGTCGGTCATGGGCGCGCATGCTAGCGGTCCGGCGCAAACCCGTGTTCGACACACGGGTGGCGGACCCGCCCCCGACACCCGGCACGGCACACCCAGGACCTACCTGACGCGAGCATGGCGGCGAACTAAGCTGCGCGGACGGCCCTTTACCGGAGGTGCGGATGCGTCGTCCCGTGGCACGGAAACTCGCAGTCCTGGCGGCCGGTGCCGCCGTGGTGTCGGTGGGGGCCTTCGCGCCGCCCGCCGAGCACGACAGGCCCGCCCGGCCTGCCCCGCACGCCCCCAAGGTCCCGGTGGCCGTCGGCCACGGGGGCGCCGTCTCCAGCGTCGACGCCGACGCCTCGGCCGCCGGGATCGAGGTGCTGCGCAAGGGCGGCAACGCCGTCGACGCGGCCGTCGCCACGGCCGCCGCGCTCGGCGTCACCGAGCCCTACTCGGCCGGCATCGGCGGGGGCGGCTACTTCGTCCACTACGACGCCCGCTCCCGCACCGTGCACACCCTCGACGGCCGGGAGACCGCCCCGCTGACCGCCGACTCCGGTCTGTTCCTGGAGAGCGGCGAGCCGATCCCGTTCGCCGAAGCCGTCACCAGCGGTCTCTCGGTGGGCACCCCCGGCACGCCCGCCACCTGGCAGCGGGCGCTCGACAGATGGGGCAAGCGCGGTCTGAGCACGGTCCTGGAGCCCGCCGAACGCCTCGCCCGCGAGGGCTTCACGGTCGACGACACCTTCCGCGCGCAGACAGCCGCCAACGAGGCGCGCTTCCGTCACTTCCCCGACACCGCCGAGCTGTTCCTCCCCGGCGGTGAACTCCCGGTCGTCGGATCCACCTTCAAGAACCCCGACCTGGCCGGCACCTACCGGGAGCTGCGCCGCGAGGGCGTCGACGCCCTGTACCGGGGCGCCATCGGCCGGGACGTCGTCGACACGGTCAACGAGCCGCCCGTGGACCCCGGCTCCGGCTGGAACGCCCGCCCGGGCGACCTGTCCGCGCGCGACCTCGCCGCCTACCGTGTCAGGTCCCAGGCGCCCACCAAGACGTCCTACCGGGGCCTGGACGTCTACTCCATGGCGCCCTCCTCCTCCGGCGGTACGACGGTCGGCGAGGCCCTCAACATCCTGGAACGCACCGACCTGTCCCGGGCCGGTGACGTGCGGTACCTGCACCGCCTCATCGAGGCGAGCCGCGTCGCCTTCGCCGACCGGGGGCGCTGGGTCGGCGACCCCGCCTTCGAGGACGTACCGACGAAGGAACTGCTCTCCCAGCGGTTCGCCGACGCGCGCGCGTGCCTCATCGAGGACGACGCCGTCCTCACCAGTCCCCTCGCCCCCGGCGATCCCCGTGACCCGGAGCCCTGCGCCACCGGCGGCACGGCCGCGCCGACGACGTACGAGGGCGAGAGCACCACGCACCTCACCACCGCCGACCGGTGGGGCAACGTCGTCGCCTACACCCTCACCATCGAGCAGACCGGCGGCAGCGGCATCACCGTGCCCGGCCGCGGCTTCCTGCTCAACAACGAGCTGACGGACTTCTCCTTCGCCCCGGCGAACCCGGCGGTGCACGACCCGAACCTGCCCGGCCCCGGCAAGCGGCCCCGGTCGTCGATGGCGCCGACGATCGTGCTCGACCGGTACGACAGGCCGGTGGTGGCGCTCGGTTCGCCCGGCGGCTCCACCATCATCACCACCGTGCTGGGGACCCTCACCGGCTTCCTCGACCGCGGACTGTCCCTGCCCGACGCGATCGCCGCGCCGCGCGCCAGCCAGCGCAACACCGCGCAGACCGACCTCGAACCCGGCCTGTACGACAGTGAGGTGCGAAGGAGTCTGGAAGCGATCGGGCACTCCTTCCGGGAGAACCCGGAGATCGGCGCCACCACCGCCGTCCAGCGGCTGCCGGACGGCACGTGGCTCGCGGCGGCCGAGAAGGTCCGCAGGGGAGGGGGCTCGGCGATGGTGGTCCGTCCCGCACGCTAGCCCCGCGCGGGGCGCCCCCACCCGGGAGGCGCCCCGCGCGTACGGCTCACAGCTCGGGCGCCGACGTCTCCTGCGTACGGAACGTCAGGCGCCCGTCTTGCGCGTCCACCGTCACCCGGCCGCCGTCCCGGACGCGGCCGTCCAGCAGCAGCCGCGAGAGCTGGTTGTCGACCTCCCGCTGGATGGTGCGGCGCAGCGGCCGGGCGCCGTACTCGGGCTGGTAGCCGCGCTCGGCCAGCCAGTCCACGGCCGCGTCGGTGAAGTCGATCGCGATGTTCTGCCCCTTGAGCCCGCGCCGGGTGCCCTCCAGCAGCAGATCGGTGATCCTCCGCAGCTCCTGTGAGGAAAGCTGCCGGAACACCACGATCTCGTCGATGCGGTTCAGGAACTCCGGCCGGAAGTGCTCCCGCAGCGGCCGCAGGATCTGCTCGCGCCGCGCCTCCTCGTCGGCGTCCGCCCCGCCGGACGCGAAACCGAGGGTGGCGCCGCGCCGGGTGATCGCCTCGGAGCCGAGGTTGCTGGTCATCACGATGACCGTGTTGGTGAAGTCCACCGTGCGGCCCTGCGAGTCGGTCAGCCGCCCGTCGTCCAGCACCTGCAGGAGGATGTTGAACACGTCCGGGTGGGCCTTCTCCACCTCGTCCAGCAGCAGCAGCGAGTACGGGTGCCGGCGCACCACCTCGGTCAGCTGACCTGCCTCCTCGTGCCCCACGTAGCCGGGCGGGGCGCCCACCAGCCGGCTGACCGTGTGCCGCTCCTGGTACTCGCTCATGTCGAGCCGCACCATCCGGTCCTCGCTGCCGAACAGCGCCTCGGCGAGCGCCCGCGCCAGCTCCGTCTTGCCGACGCCCGTCGGCCCGAGGAACAGGAAGCTGCCGATGGGCCGGTCGGGGCTGGCGAGCCCCGCGCGGGAGCGCAGCACGGCGTCGGAGACGACCCGCACCGCCTCCTCCTGGCCGACGACCCGCTGGTGCAGGTGCTGTTCCAGACCCAGCAGCCGGTCCTTCTCCTCCTCGGTGAGGCGGCTGACCGGGATGCCGGTCTGCCGGGCCACCACCTCGGCGATCGCCTCGGCGTCCACCCACAGGCTCTGTCCCTCGTCGACCTCGTCCTCACCACCGGCCTGGACGATCCGCTCCTTCAGCTCCCCGATGCGGTCCCGCAGACGCATGGCCTGCTCGTACTGCTCGTCGGCGACCGCCTGGTCCTTGTCGCAGGTCAGCTGTTCGACCTCGCGCTCCATGGCCCGTACGTCCGTGCCCTTGGTCCGGGCCCGCAGCCGCACCCGGGCGCCCGCCTGGTCGATGAGGTCGATGGCCTTGTCCGGCAGCCGCCGGTCGCTCAGATAGCGGTCGGACAGCTCCACGGCCGCCACCAGCGCCTCGTCGGTGTAGCGCACCTGGTGGTGGGCCTCGTAGCGGTCCCGCAGCCCGCGCAGGATCTCGATCGCGTCCGCGGAGGTCGGCTCCGGCACCATGATCGGCTGGAAGCGGCGGGCCAGCGCGGCGTCCTTCTCGATGCGGCGGTACTCCTCCAGCGTGGTCGCCCCGACGACGTGCAGCTCGCCGCGGGCCAGGGCCGGTTTGAGGATGTTGCCGGCGTCCATCGAACCGCCCTCGCCGCCGCCACCGGCGCCGACGACCGTGTGCAGTTCGTCGATGAAGACGATCAGCTGGTCGGAGTGGGAGCGGATCTCCTCGACGATGGTGTTCATCCGCTCCTCGAAGTCGCCCCGGTAGCGGGTTCCGGCCACGACCGCGGTGAGGTCGAGGGCGACCACGCGCCGGCCGAGGAGCACGTCGGGCACGTCCCCCTCGGTGATCCGCTGGGCCAGCCCTTCGACGACCGCGGTCTTGCCGACGCCCGCGTCACCGATCAGCACCGGGTTGTTCTTGCCGCGCCGGGAGAGCACCTCGACGGTCTGCTCGATCTCGTCCTCCCGTCCGATCACCGGGTCGATGCGGCCCTCGCGGGCCATCGAGGTCAGGTCACGGCCGTACTTGTCCACGGTCGGGGTGCCCGTGGCGGGGCGGGGGCGCTCGGCCCGCGGCTGCTGGGTCTCCGGTGCCTCGGGCGGGGGAGCGGGGGCGTAGCGGGCCGCGTGCAGTATGTGTCCGGCGGCCGAGTCCGGGTTGGCGGCGAGGGCGCTGAGCACGTGCTCCGGGCCGATGTAGCCGACACCGCTCGCCCGGGCCATCTCGTGCGCGTCCAGGAGCGCGCGCTTGACGGCGGGGGTGAGGGACAGCGAGGTCGGCGGCGGGGCGTCGCCCGGGGCGTGCTGGACGGGGCCCGACCGGTCGTCGATCTCGGACGCCAGCGAGTCCGGGTCGGCGCCCGCCCTGCTGAGCAGACTCCGGGTCGGCTCGGCCGAGAGGGCGGCGCGCAGCAGGTGCTGGGTGTCCAGGTCACGGCTGCCGTGCTCGGCGGCGTACTGGGCGGCGCCGCGCACCAGTTCCCGTGCGGGCTGGCTGAGGAGCCTGCCGATGTCGATCTGGCGGGGGCGCTGTCCGCCGAAGAAGCGGGCGAGGAATTCTGCGAACGGGTCACCCTCCGGGCCGACGAAACCACTCGTCATCGTCATCCGTTCCTTCGCTGGGTCGACGTGCCGGGGCCGGGTAACCCGGCCGGGGCTCGCTCATGCCCACGATGACACGATCCGTCGGGGCGGGCATGTTCGCCGGCGCGGGCACGGCGATGGTGCGCACCCCCTTGACCCCCGAAGAGCGCGAACGCGGCGAGCGGCTCGGCCGGCTGCTGCGCGAGGCGCGCGGCAGCCGCAGCATGACCGAGGTGGCGGCGGGCGCCGGCCTCTCCGCGGAGACCCTCCGCAAGATCGAGACGGGCCGGGCCCCGACCCCCGCGTTCTTCACGGTGGCCGCCCTGGCGGCCGAGCTCGGCCTGTCCATGGACGCACTGGTGGGCCGCTGCGCGCCGCCGAGCGCGTCGATCGCCGCCTGAGCCGGGCGGCCTCCCGCCGCCTGAGCCGGGCCGCATCCCGCCGGAAAACTCTCCGTAGCGCCGCCGTAACACGACGGGTGTTACCTACGGATCCGAGTACTCCGGATCTGGCGGGAGTTGGGTATGAAGGCGGAGCAACTCCCGGACGAGATGCGGCAGTTCGCGGACTATCTGCGGTCTCTGCTGGCGCGGGTCGACCGGTACGGCGGCTGGTGTCCGGTGTTCCGGCAGCGGGACCCCGACGGCATGCGGGCCTGCGTCGAGGGGCGTGAACCGCCGCCCTGGGACGTGGTGGAGTCCCTGCTCCACGACCTCGCCGCCGCACACGGTCCGGCGGTCGCCGAGGCCGAGCTGCCGACGGCCCGCTCCCTGCACACGGCCGCGCTGGCCGCCCGCGACGCCCGGCCCGGCGCGCGGGAGGCCCTGAACGGCCGGCTGGACGCCGTGCTGCGCGAGCAGCGGTACGCGGCGCAGCGCAGGACGCGACTCGCCCGCCAGCTCGCCGCCGCCACCTTTGAGGAGGCCCGCGCCCTGCGCACCGACCTGGCCTGGGCCGACGACGACCACCGGCGCGCGGTGGCCCGCTGCGCGGAGATCACGGCCCGCCTCCGCTCCCTCGGCCGGCACACCGCCCGGGCACAACCCTTACCCCCACCGCCCGCACCGCACGAGAGCCACCTCCGCGCCCCCGGACCCGGCCGTACGTCCGCCGCCGAACGGGACCCGGCCGGCGCACGCGGGGAGCGTCCGGCCCCCGGCGGGCGCGACGCACCGGTGTCCTCCGCCGGTCCCGGCTCGTTCCCCGCGGCGGGGCGGGACCAGATGGCGCGGGAGCGGGACGTACGGGCCTCCTCTGCCGGACCGGGCCCCTTCGGCGCGAGCGCGAAGAGCCCGCTCCCGGAGAAGGCCGGGGCTCCGGCCTCCGGCGGACCCGGTGCCCCCGCCCCCGAGCGGCCCGCGGCCCGGGCGCGCGGGCGGAGGCGAGGAGGCGCGCGGTTCGCCGGTGCGGGCGACGGGGAGGCGGAAGCCGTCGTCACGCCGCCCGTCGCCGTGCCCGCCGCCGTGTCCGCCGCTCCCGCCGCGCGCGGGGCGCGGTTCGCCGGGGCCGCCGAGAGGCCGGGCGACGGCGCGGAACCCTGGGGCGAGCGGCCCGGCGGCGCGGCCGACCGGCAGGAGGTCGGCCGTACCGTCGCCGAGCTCGCGCGGCTGCGGGGCGAGGGACGGAGCGGGGAGGCCCACGCGCTGCTGACCGAGGCCGCGGCCTCGTCCACCGTACGGTTCCCGCTGCTCGCCGACGCGATGCTGCGGGCCGGGCTCGGCGCCGACTGGACGACACTGCTGTGGGAGGCCGCAGCCGCGCTGCCCGCCGACCGGCTCGCCGCCGCCGCCGACGCCCTCACCGGGGCGGGCCGCACCGCGGACGGCGAGCAGCTCCTCAGGCACGGCGTCCTGCGCCCGGCGGACGAGATCGGGCGGGCCGCGCTCGCCCTGGACGCCCAGGCGCGGCACCGCGAGGCGCGGGCGCTGCTCGACGCCTGCGTCCGCATGCGCGCCCCGGCGGACGCGGCCCGCGTGGCCGCCGCCGATCCGCGCCGGCTCGTCCCGCTGCTCCTCGCCGTGTCCCGGGGGGTCTCCGAGACGCGGCACCGGGATCTGCTCCACGCCCTGCGCGTCGCGGGCCTCACCGTCTGACCGGGAGCCGGCGGCCCGGCCGGCTCACCCACCGGGGTGTCAAACGCGATCGACTCGCGCGGCCTCGACGACGATGGTCTTGGCAAGGTCGTCCGAGGGGCTTACGTTCGTCCCTCTACGACCCGTTTCTACGGGTGTAGAGGCGCTGACGTCGCGTCGAAGGAGCAGCTCATGACCCACGTCGTACGTGCCGCTCTGGTCCAGGCGACCTGGACCGGCGACACCGAGTCCATGCTCGCGAAACACGAGGAGCACGCCCGCGAGGCGGCCCGGCGGGGCGCGAAGGTCATCGGATTCCAGGAAGTGTTCAACGCCCCCTACTTCTGCCAGGTCCAGGACCCCGAGCACTACCGCTGGGCCGAGCCCGTGCCCGACGGCCCGACCACGCGCCGGATGCGGGAACTGGCCCGCGAGACCGGCATGGTGGTCGTCGTGCCGGTGTTCGAGGTCGAACAGCCGGGCCACTACTACAACACCGCCGCCGTGATCGACGCCGACGGAACCGTCCTCGGCAAGTACCGCAAGCACCACATCCCCCAGGTGAAGGGCTTCTGGGAGAAGTTCTACTTCCGTCCCGGCAACCTTGGCTGGCCCGTCTTCGACACGGCAGTCGGCAAGGTCGGCGTCTACATCTGCTACGACCGCCACTTCCCCGAGGGGTGGCGGCAACTCGGCCTCAACGGGGCACAGCTGGTCTACAACCCGTCCGCCACGCACCGCGGTCTGTCGTCCCACCTCTGGCGACTGGAGCAGCCCGCCGCGGCCGTCGCCAACGAGTACTTCGTCGCCGCCATCAACCGCGTGGGGGTGGAGGAGTACGGGGACAACGACTTCTACGGCACCTCGTACTTCGTCGACCCGCGCGGACAGTTCGTCGGCGACGTCGCCAGCGACAGCAAGGAGGAACTCGTGGTCCGCGACCTGGACTTCGGCCTCATCGACGACGTGCGGCAGCAGTGGGCCTTCTACCGCGACCGCCGCCCCGACGCCTACGAAGGGCTGGTACGGCCGTGACCGACGACCTGCTGGGCCGCCACCGCTCCGTGCTCCCGGACTGGCTCGCCCTCTACTACGAGCAGCCCATCGAGATCACCCACGGCGAGGGACGCCACGTCTGGGACGCCGACGGCAACCGCTACCTCGACTTCTTCGGCGGCATCCTCACCACCATGACGGCCCACGCCCTGCCCGAGGTCACCAAGGCGGTGAGCGACCAGGCCGGGCGGATCGTCCACTCCTCCACCCTCTATCTCAACCGGCCGATGGTCGAACTCGCCGAACGCATCGCCAAGCTGAGCGGCATCCCGGACGCCCGGGTGTTCTTCACCACCTCCGGCACCGAGGCCAACGACACCGCCCTGCTGCTCGCCACCACCTACCGGCGCAGCAACACGGTCCTGGCGATGCGCAACAGCTACCACGGCCGCTCCTTCAGCTCGGTCGGCATCACGGGCAACCGCGGCTGGTCCCCGACCTCGTTCTCCCCCCTGCAGACGCTCTACGTGCACGGCGGGGTGCGCACCCGGGGGCCCTTCGCCGCCCTGGACGACTACGACTACGTCGCGGCCTGCGTCGACGACCTCAAGGACCTCCTCGGACACACCCGCCCGCCCGCCGCGCTGATCGCCGAACCCATCCAGGGCGTCGGCGGCTTCACCTCGCCGCCCGACGGGCTGTACGCGGCCTTCCGCGAGGTGCTGCACGAGCGGGGCATCCTGTGGATCGCCGACGAGGTGCAGACCGGCTGGGGCCGCACCGGCGAGCACTTCTGGGGCTGGCAGGCCCACGGCCGCAGCGGCCCGCCCGACATGCTGACCTTCGCCAAGGGCATCGGCAACGGCATGTCCATCGGCGGGGTCGTCGCCCGCGCCGAGATCATGAACTGCCTGGACGCCAACAGCATCTCCACCTTCGGCGGCACGCAGATCACCATGGCCGCGGGCCTCGCCAACCTCACCTACCTGCTCGAACACGACCTGCAGGGCAACGCCCGCCGGGTCGGCGGGCTGCTCATCGAGCGGCTGCGGGCGGCCGCCGCCCAGGTCCCGGCCGTCCGGGAAGTCCGCGGACGCGGGCTGATGATCGGCATCGAGCTGACGAGACCCGGCACCGACCGGGCCGACCCCGAGGCGGCGTCCGCCGTCCTGGAGGCGGCCCGCGAAGGCGGCCTGCTCATCGGCAAGGGCGGCGGACACGACACCAGTGCCCTGCGCGTCGCCCCGCCGCTGTCCCTCAACGTCGCGGAGGCCGAGGAGGGCGCCGACATCCTCGAACGCGCCCTGCGGAGCATCCGGTAGGAGCGGAACCCGAACAGAAGGACGCTGTCATGACCACCTGGGAGCCACCGGCGCCGGCCCTCTCGGTCCGGCAGGTCCTCGCCCTGGAGCGGGTGCTCGCCGGGGAGCCCGAGGTGGTGGCCGGCGCCGGCCGGCTGGACCGGCCGGTGCGCTGGGTGCACGTCGCCGAGGCCGCCGACGTCGGGGTGATGCGAAGTTCTACTTCCGTCCCGGCAACAGCGGCTGGCCCGTCTTCGACACCGCGGCCGGCCGGATCGGCGTCTACATCTGCTACGACCGCCACTTCCCCGAGGGCTGGCGCGCGCTCGGCCTCGCGGGAGCCGAGATCGTCTTCAACCCCTCGGCCACCTCACGCGGCCTGTCCGGCTACCTCTGGCAGCTGGAACAGCCCGCGGCGGCCGTCGCCAACGAGTACTTCGTCGGCGCCGTCAACCGGGTGGGCGTCGAGGAGTACGGCGACAACGACTTCTACGGCACGAGTTACTTCGTCGACCCCGAGGCCCGGTTCGCCGGCGAACCGGCGAGCGACAAGGAGACCGAACTCGTCGTCCGCGACCTGGACCTGGCGAAGCTCAGGGACGTACGCGACCGCTGGCAGTTCTACCGCGACCGCGCGCCCGGCGCGTACGGGCCGCTGACCGCACCCTGACAGCACCGACCACGCGAGGAGAGGGAGCACCATGAGCAGCCGTACCGTCATCCGCGGCGGCCTCGTCATCACCGCCTCCGACGAGATCCACGCCGACGTCCTGATCGAGGACGGCCGCATCGCCGCCCTCGCCGCCTCCGGCACCCCCGCCGCACAGGCGTTCACCGCCGGCCGCACCCTCGACGCCACCGGGAAGTACGTCATCCCGGGCGGTGTCGACGCACACACCCACATGGAGCTGCCGTTCGGCGGCACCTTCGCCTCCGACACCTTCGAGACGGGCACCCGGGCCGCCGCCTGGGGCGGCACCACCACCATCGTCGACTTCGCCGTGCAGAGCGTGGGCCACACCCTGCGCGAAGGACTCGACGCCTGGCACGCCAAGGCCGAGGGCAACTGCGCCGTCGACTACGGCTTCCACATGATCGTCTCGGACGTCAACGCCGGGACGCTCAAGGAGATGGACCACCTCGTGGAGGAGGGAGTCACCTCCTTCAAGCAGTTCATGGCCTACCCGGGCGTCTTCTACTCCGACGACGGCCAGATCCTGCGCGCCATGCAGCGCTCCGCCGACAACGGCGGGCTGATCATGATGCACGCCGAGAACGGCATCGCCATCGACGTCCTCGTCGAACAGGCCCTCGACCGCGGGCAGACCGACCCCCGCTACCACGGCGAGGTCCGCAAGGCCCTCCTGGAGGCCGAGGCCACCCACCGCGCCATCCGGCTCGCCCAGGTCGCCGGCGCCCCGCTGTACGTCGTGCACGTCTCCGCCGCCGAGGCCGTCGCCGAACTGGCCCGGGCCCGCGACGAGGGCCTGAACGTGTTCGGCGAGACCTGCCCGCAGTACCTGTTCCTGTCCACCGACAACCTCGCCGAACCGGACTTCGAGGGCGCCAAGTACGTGTGCAGCACCCCGCTCAGGCCGAAGGAGCACCAGGCCGCGCTCTGGCGGGGCCTGCGCACCAACGACCTCCAGGTGGTCTCCACCGACCACTGCCCCTTCTGCTTCACCGGCCAGAAGGACCTCGGCCGCGGCGACTTCTCCAAGATCCCCAACGGTCTCCCGGGCGTGGAGAACCGCATGGACCTGCTCCACCAGGCCGTCGTCGACGGGCACATCTCCCGCCGCCGCTGGATCGAGATCGCCTGCGCCACCCCGGCCCGCATGTTCGGCCTCTATCCGCGCAAGGGCACCCTCGCACCGGGCGCGGACGCCGACGTCGTGATCTACGACCCGGCCGCCGAGCAGGTCATCTCCGCCGACACCCACCACATGAACGTCGACTACTCCGCCTACGAGGGCGAACGGGTCACCGGCCGCGTCGAGACGGTCCTCTCGCGCGGGGTCCCCGTCATCACCGACCGGCAGTACACCGGACGCGCCGGACACGGCGTCTACACCCCGCGTGCCACCTGCCAGTACCTCACCTAGGAGCACCGCGCATGGACTTCGGACTCGTACTGCAGACCGACCCGCCGGCCTCGCGGGTGGTCAGCCTGATGCAGCGCGCCGAACGCAACGGCTTCACCCACGGCTGGACCTTCGACTCCGCCGTGCTGTGGCAGGAACCCTTCGTCATCCACAGCCAGATCCTCGCCCACACCACGCGACTGAAGGTCGGCCCGATGGTCACCAACCCGGGCACCCGCACCTGGGAGGTGACCGCCTCCACCTTCGCCACCCTCAACGACATGTACGGCAACCGCACCGTCTGCGGCATCGGCCGCGGCGACTCCGCGATGCGCGTCGCCGGACGCAAGCCCAACACCCTGGCCCGCCTGGGCGAGGCGATCGACGTGATCCGCGACCTCGCCGAGGGGCGGGAGACCGAGGTCGACGGGCAGCCGCTGCGGATCCCGTGGGTGCGCGACGGGAAGCTGCCCGTCTGGATGGCCGCGTACGGGCCCAAGGCGCTCGCCCTCACCGGCCGCAAGGCCGACGGCTTCATCCTGCAGCTCGCCGACCCGTACCTGACCGAATGGATGGTGAAGGCCGTACGCGCCGCGGCCGTCGAGGCGGGACGCGATCCCGCCTCCGTCACCATCTGCGTCGCCGCCCCCGCCTACGTCGGTGACGACCTGGCGCACGCCCGCGAGCAGTGCCGCTGGTTCGGCGGCATGGTCGGCAACCACGTCGCCGACCTGGTGGCCCGCTACGGCGAGCACTCCGGCATGGTCCCCGAGGCGCTGACCGCCTACATCAAGGAACGGCGCGGCTACGACTACAGCCACCACGGGCGGGCCGGCAACCCGTCCACGGACTTCGTGCCCGACGAGATCGTCGACCGGTTCTGCCTGCTCGGCCCGCCCGAGGCGCACATCGAGAAGCTGAAGGCACTGCGCGAGCTGGGCGTGGACCAGTTCGCCGTCTACGACATGCACGACGCGCAGGAGACGACGATCGACGCGTACGGCGCGGAGATCATCCCGGCACTCGACCGCTGATCCGGTACCACCGCCGAAGGGCACGCCCATGACCGCGACCGTCCCGCCCACGCCGTCCGACAGACCGATACCCGACCCGGCGGGACGCCTCGAGCTCCCGCCGGGCACCCGCCTCACCGACAGCCGCTTCGTCAACGACGACCTGCTGCCCGTGCCGCTGGCCCGCCGCCGCTGGACGACGTACAACTTCACCGCGCTGTGGGTGGGGATGGCGCACAACATTCCCTCCTGGCTGCTCGCCTCCGGCCTGGTCGCGCTGGGCATGGACTGGAAGCAGGCCGTGTTCACCATCGCGCTCGCCAACGTCATCGTGCTCGCGCCGATGCTGCTCACCGGTCACGCGGGACCCAAGTACGGCATCCCGTTCCCGGTGCTGGCCCGCGCCTCGTTCGGGCTGCGCGGCGCCAACCTGCCGGCGATGATCCGGGCCGGGGTGGCGTGCGCCTGGTTCGGCATCCAGACCTGGATCGGCGGCCAGGGCATCTTCGTGCTGCTCGGCAAGATCTTCGGCGGCTGGGCGAATGCGTCGGAGGTCGGCGGCCAGCCGTGGACGCTGTGGGTGTGCTTCGTGCTGTTCTGGGCGCTCGAACTGGCCGTCATCTACCGGGGGATGGAGACCCTGCGGCGGTTCGAGAACTGGGCCGCGCCGTTCGTCATCGTCGGTGCGTTCGTCCTGCTGGCCTGGATCGCGCACCGGGCCGGCGGTCTCGGCCCGCTGCTCGACCAGCCGTCGCGGCTCGGCTGGGGCGCCGACTTCTGGCCGGTGTTCTTCCCCTCCCTCATGGGCATGATCGCCTTCTGGTCGACCCTGAGCCTGAACATCCCCGACTTCACCCGCTTCGGCGCGGGCCAGCGCGCCCAGGTGTGGGGGCAGACACTCGGACTGCCCACCACCATGACCCTGTTCGCGCTGCTGTCCGTGTTCGTCACCTCCGGCTCGCAGGCGGTGTACGGGGCCCCGGTGTGGGACCCCGTCGCACTCGCCGCCAAGACGGACAACGTCTTCGGACTGCTCTTCGCGCTGGTGACGGTGCTCGTCGCCACCATCTCGGTGAACATTGCGGCCAACGTGGTCTCACCGGCGTACGACCTGGCGAACCTGGCGCCGCGGATCATCAGTTTCCGCACCGGCGCCCTGATCACCGGGGTCGTCGGCGTGGTGATCATGCCGTGGAAGCTCACCGAGACGCCCGAGCTGTACATCTTCACCTGGCTCGGCCTGGTCGGCGGGCTGCTCGGCACCGTCGCCGGCATCCTCATCGCCGACTACTGGATCGTCCGCCGCACCGCCCTGGACCTGCCCGACCTGTACACGCCCGGCGGCCGCTACTGGTACAGCTCCGGCTGGAACCCGCGCGCGGTCGCCGCCTTCCTGGTCGGCGGCGTGCTCGCGGTGGGCGGGTCCCACTCCGCCCCCGGCAAGGGTCCCTTCCCGGAGGACGGACTGATCCCCTTCCTGAAGCCCCTCGCGGACTACGGCTGGGCGGTGGGTCTCGCGGCGTCCCTCGTGGTGTACGTGGCGCTGATGGCCGGGCACCGGCGGGACGCCTGAGCGTGGGACCGCCTACCGGGCCGTGCCGAAGTCCTGCGTCCAGTAGTTGCCGGGCTGCGCGAGACCCACACCGATCTCCTCGAAGGAGCAGTTGAGGATGTTCGCCTTGTGGCCGGGGCTGGTCATCCAGCCGTTCATCACCTGCTCGGGGGTGGAGTAGCCGTAGGCGACGTTCTCGCCGTACGTGCTCCAGGTGTAGCCGGCGCGGGTGATGCGGGCGCCGGGGTCGGAGCCGTCGGAGCCGGTGTGCGACATGGTGCCGCTCGCCGCCATGTCCTCACTGTGCTTCTGCGCGGCCTGCGTCAGGGTGGCGTTCACCTTGACGGCGGAGCAACCGGCCTTGGCGCGCTCGGCGTTGACGAGCTCGACGACCCGGGCGACGGTACCGGACGCGGCGGGGGCCGAGGCGGTGGCGCTGGGCTTCGGGGCGGCCGTGGTGGGCTTCGGGGCGGCCGTGGTGGGCTTCGGGGCGGCCGTCGTGGGCTCGGGAGCCGCCGTGGTGGGCTTCGGCGCGGCCGTCGTGGACTCGGGAGCCGTGCCGGCCGGCCGGGACGCGGGCGCCGCGGGGGCCGTCTTCGCCGGCTCGTGCGACGGCTTGCGTGACGTGTGCGGCGGCTTGGAGCGGCTCGGCTCGGTGGTGCCCGGCTTCGGGGTGCCGGGCTTCGAAGCGCCCGGGGTCGCGGCCGGGGTGCCCGACGGCACCGGCGAGGGCGTGCCGTGCTGCTGGCCGCTCCACTGGCGGTACCAGTCGGGGCCGCCCCAGCTGTCGTGGTCCGCGGCCCGGGCGGCGCCGTCACGGCTCTGCCGTTCCCCGCCGCCGGGCCAGTCGGTACAGGCCATGGCGACCGAGGGTATGCCTATGACGCCGACGGCCATCGCCGCGACGACCGTCCGGCGGTACTGCTTGTGATGGCGGTGCTTTCCCATGAGTGACCTCACCCCTGCTGTCCGGAGGCTGGTCATTCTTGGGACGGCCGGGTGCGGGGCGCAAAGGGCCCACCTACTACCGCGTCTCGTAGACCGACAGGGGCCTTGCGGCGCTCGCGAGAGCGTGCCGACACCCGGTGACGGGCTCCTCGCGACACCTGCCGCCTCGTCAGAACGCCCCGCGCCGCGACGCGGTCCCGGCTCCCGGCTCCCCGCCGGACCACCACCCGCTCCGACCGGGGACGGTTTCACGGCAAGACGGACAAGTCCCCCATGTCGCCGGAGCGGTTCCTACTAAGCGCCCCGCGCAGATCGGGATCGCGCTGTGACAGATGTCACGGAACCATCAACTCCGGATCACTCCGGAGCGTTCCCCAGGGCGGCGACCGCCTCCTTGGCGGCCTTGATCGCGCCCTTGTTGATCTCGTCCGTGGCCGGCGCCTTCTTCGACTCGAAGTCGCTGCCGTTGTACGTCACGATCACCAGCGCGTTGGAGGCCCGTGCCAGCACCACGCCCTCACGCGTCTGCTGCTTGTCCTCGGTGGTGAGGTTCACGACCGAGTAGGCCGCGTCCCCGAGCCCGGGCACCTCGCCCCCGCCGCTCCTCTCCTCCACCCGCCCCTGGTACGACCGCTCCGCCGCCTCGTCCGACTCCAGCACCTCGTAGGACACGTCGAGCCAGCGGTACTCGTAGCCCTTGAGGGCGTTCCAGGAACAGGTGCGGCGCAGCTTCGCGTCCGTGGACGGTATCTCCTTGCCGGCCGTCTTGGCGCCCGGCACCAGGGACTTGACGCTCTTCTCGGTGACGCTGCCGCACGGCGCGGGCGCGGCGGCGTACGTCTTCACCGCCTGGGTCTGTGACGGGGTGGACGCGGACTGGGTCTGCGTCTTCTCGGTCGGCTTGTTCGCGGCGGCCTCCGGCGGGCCGGAGGACAGCGCCCATCCCGCCGCGGCGAGGACGACCACCGGGGACAGGCGCGCGGTCAGGGCGATCGGCAGAGGAAAGGAACGCACGGCGCACTTCTCGTGGGGTTGGTGCGGAAGGGGTCCGCACTGCGGACGGGACGCCAGTGTCACACGCATCGCGGTGGCGCGGAAGTGTCAACTCGCTCCGTAGGCGCGTGGTGACGGGGGCGTACCGTCCGGGGCACCCGGTTGCTTCGATTCCTGTGGGAAACAGGCCATGTGGGTGTGCGTCAGGGGACGCGAGCGATCCACTCCGGCGAGGTGAACTTCGTCCGCGCCAACTCCCGTGCGCGCGACAGCTCCTCGTCCGTCACCTTCCCGGAGGCGAGCCCGTACCGGGCGCGGAAGGAGCCGATCATCCGGTCGATGACGGCCTCGCGCGGCAGACCGGTCTGCCGGCGCAGCGGATCCACCCGCTTCTTCGCGCTCCTGGTGCCCTTGTCGGACAGCTTCTCCCGCCCGATCCGCAGCACTTCGAGCATCTTGTCGGCGTCGATGTCGTACGCCATCGTCACGTGGTGCAGCACCGCTCCGGGACCGCCGTCCTGACCCACGAGCCGCTTCTGCGCGGCGCCGGCGATCTTGCCCTGGTCGGTGGCGATGTCGTTCAGCGGCTGGTACCAGGCGCGGATCCCCATCTCGCCGAGCGCGCCGAGCACCCAGTCGTCGAGGTAGGCGTAGCTGTCCTGGAACGACAGCCCCTGCACCAGCGCCTCGGGCACCGACAGCGAGTAGGTGATCGTGTTGCCGGGCTCGACGAACATCGCGCCGCCGCCGGAGATGCGGCGCACGACCTCGATGCCGTGGCGTCGGGCGCCCTCGGGGTCGACCTCGTTGCCCAGCGACTGGAAACTGCCGATGATCACCGCGGGGGCGCCCCACTCCCACACCCGCAGCGTCGGCGGCCGCCGGCCGGCGGCGACCTCGGCGGTCAGCACCTCGTCCAGGGCCATGTGCAGCGCGGGGGGCTGCGGGCTCTCGTGGATCAGCTGCCAGTCGTAGTCGGTCCAGTCGGTGGCGTGGGCCAGCGCGCGGCGCACCGCGATCCCTACGCCCTCCGAGGTGAGCCCGTACATCACGGTCCCCTCGGGGAGGGCCGCGTCGATCCGGGCCGCCAGACCGGCGGCGTCGGTGTCGGCCGGCGCGCCGTCCAGGGCGCGGTTCACCGCTTCGAGCGCCTCGTCGGGTTCGAGGAAGAAGTCGCCCGCCACGCGCGCGCGGCGCAGCACGCCGTCCTCCACGTCCACGTCCACGACGACCAGCTTGCCGCCGGGAACCTTGTACTCACCGTGCACGGCTCCGCCTTTCGTCCCTACCGCCGGCGTCAACACCGGCAACCGCGGACGTGTTCCCCGCCCCCTGACCCGCGTCCGCGTGCCGACCGGGCCCGCCGTGACCGTCCGATGGCCCTCCGCGGCTCAAGTCCCTTGTTCACCATGGCGTTTCGAGATCGGAGAGTGCCGACCGGTGCCGGCCTCGGACGGCATCCGACGGACACCGGCGGGGGCGGGACGGGGCCCGTACCCGCCGGTGTCCGTCGGCGGCGCCGGGGCGGTCAGACGCTGACGGTGGTCCCCGACGGGGCCGGCTGGGGGTGCACGCAGTGCCAGCGGTGCCCGTCCGGGCCGTCGGACGCCTCCGGGAACGCGCCGGCGCACGCGTCGTCCGCCTTCCAGCAGCGGGTGCGGAACGGACAGCCGGAGGGCGGATTGGTCGCCGAGGGCACCGGGCCGTGCAGCACGATCCGCTCGGGACGCTCCAGCAGGCTGGGCGTGGCCGACAGCAGCGCCTCGGTGTACGGGTGACGGGACGCGCCGGAGACCTGGGCGGCCCGCCCCTCCTCCACCACACGGCCGAGGTAGAGCACCGCGATGCGGTCGGCCAGGTAGCGCACGGTCTGCACGTCGTGGGAGATGAAGACCATGGCCAGACCGAGCCGCGCGCGCAGGTCCACCAGGAGGTTGAGGATCTGGGCGCGCACCGACACGTCCAGGGCGCTGGTGGGCTCGTCGGCCACGATCAGCTCCGGCTCCAGGGCCAGCGCGCGGGCGATCGCCACGCGCTGGCGCTGACCGCCGGACAGCTGGCCGGGCAGCGCCTCCAGGGTGTGCCCGGGCAGGCCGACCAGGTCCAGCAGTTCCTCCACGCGCCGGTCGCGGTCCGTGCGGGTGCCGCGCCCGTGCACGTCCAGCGGGTCGCGCAGGATCCGGCGCACGGGCAGCCGCGGGTTCAGGGCCGTCGAGGGGTCCTGGAAGACGACGCCGACGCTGGCACCGAACCGGCTGCGGCGTTCCGCGGCGGGCATCCGCCAGAGGTCCTGGCCCTTGAAGTACACCTGGCCCTCGGTCGGGCGCTGGAGCCCGGTGACGACCCGGGCCAGGGTGGACTTGCCGCAGCCCGACTCGCCGACCAGGCCGAGGATCTCGCCGCGCCGGACCTCCACGGAGACGTCCGTCAGGGCGTGCACGGCGTCCCGGCGCAGGATGCCGCCGCTGCGTGCCTTGTGCCGGACGTGGATGCGGTCCAGCCGCACGAGCGGGTCCATGGTGTCCTCCGGGGCGGTCATCGGGCACCCTCCAGCGACTTGGCCGACGGACGCGCCGGCGCCGGGTGGTGGCAGGCGAAGAGGTGGTCGCGTCCGCCGTCGCGGTCGGCGGCGGGCGGCGGGGTGGTGGCGCACAGGCCGGTGGCGGCGGTGCAGCGGGAGGCGAACCGGCAGCCGGCACCGAACGCCTTGGGCGCGGGCACCACGCCGCGGATCTGGTGCAGCCGCTCCGCGCCCGCCTCCAGCGAGACGACGGAGCCGAGCAGACCCCGGCTGTAGTGGTGCGCCGGGTCCGTCAGCAGGGAGCGGGTGTCCCCGGCCTCGGCGACCTGACCGGCGTACATCACCGCGACCCGGTGGGCGAGGTCGCCGACCAGGGCCAGGTCGTGGGAGACCAGGACCATGGCGAACCCGAGCTCGTCGCGCAGCTCGACGAGCAGTTCGACGACCTGGGCCTGCACGGTCACGTCCAGCGCGGTCGTCGGCTCGTCGGCGATCAGCAGCCGCGGGCTGCGGGAGAGCGCCATGGCGATGAGCACGCGCTGGCGCTGGCCGCCGGAGAGCTCGTGCGGGTAGCTGCGCAGGGTGCGCTCGGGGGAGAGGCCGACCAGTTCCAGCAGTTCGGCGGGGGTGCGGGTGCCGCCGCGCGAGGTGAGACGCTTGAGCTGGGTGCCGATCAGGACGGACGGGTTCAGGGACGACATGGCGTCCTGGTAGACCATCGCGATCTCCGGACCCATCAGGGCCCGGCGCTCCTTGGGCGACATCGTCAGCAGGTCGCGGCCGCGGTAGAGGATCTCGCCCTCGGCCTCGGCGTTGCGTGCCAGCAGACCCATGACGGCGAGACTGGTGATGGACTTGCCGCAGCCGGACTCGCCGACCAGACCCAGGGTCTCACCCTCGCGGACGGCGAAGGAGATGCCGTCGACCACACGGATGTCGCCGTAGCGGTCGGGGAAGCGGATGGACAGGTCACGGACGACCAGCAGGTCGGGGGCGTCGTCGGCCAGCGGCGGGACGGCCGGCTCCGTCGCCTCGATCCGTGCGGCGAGCTCGGCGAGCGCGGCGTCCGCCGCGGCCCGGTCGGCGGCCGGCTCGGCGGCGGCGGTCTTCTCGACGGTGTCGCCGCCGTCGGCGCGGGCCTTGTCGGGGGAGGCGGCGGCGTCCGTCATGCCCTCCGACAGGACGTTCAGCGCGAGCACCGTGATCAGCAGGCACAGGCCGGGGAAGAGGGTCGCCCACCAGCCGCCCGACAGCAGGATCTGCCGGCCGTAGGCCAGCACGCTGCCCCAGCTGGGGTCGGGATCCTGCACACCGGCGCCGATGAAGGACAGGCTTGCCTCGAAGATGATCGAGTCGGCCACCATCACGGTCGCGAACACCAGCACCGGCGCGGCACAGTTGACGGCGACGTGCCGGGCGACGATGTAGTGGCGCCGGGCGCCGATCACCTGCTCGGCGGCGACGTAGTCCTCACCGTACTGCTCCAGCACGTTGGCCCGGACGACCCGGGCGAGCGAGGGGGAGTAGACGAAGGCGATGGTGAAGATGATGACCGGGACGCTGGGGCCGAACACGGCGACCAGTACGGCGGCGAGCGCGATCGGCGGGAACGACATGACGACGTCCAGCGTGCGCATCACCGACTCGTCGGCGAACTTGCGCGAGGTGGCCGCCAGGGCACCCAGGAACGAGCCGATGGCCAGCGCGAGGAGGGTCGCGCCGAAACCGATGACGAGGGAGTAGCGGGCGCCGTGCACGACCCGGGCGAACACGTCGCGGCCGGCCCGGTCGGTGCCGAACCAGTGGTCGGCGCCGGGCGGCTGGGCCGGGACGCCGGTGGCGAGCGGGTCCTGGGTGAGCAGCGGCGCGAACACCGCGCCCAGGACGACGACGAGGAGGACCCCGAAGGCGATCCGGGAGGTCAGGGGCAGGCGACGCAGGCGGGTGCCGGGCCGGAGCCGCTCGGCGAGGGAGCGTGGGGCGAACATCACACCGTCCTGATGCGCGGGTTGACGAGCAGGTAGAGCAGGTCGACGATCACGTTGACCACGAGGAAGGCGATGGCGATGGTGAGCACGGTGCCCTGGACCAGCCCGACGTCGCCGCCGTTGACGCCTTCGAGGATCAGCTTGCCCATGCCGGGCAGGTCGAAGATCGCCTCGATGACGACGGCGCCGCTGAGCATGTAGCCCACCTTGACGCCGAGCACGGTCAGCGGGGTGATCAGGGAGTTGCGCAGCACCGACCGGATGATCATGAACGGTGGCAGGCCGCTGCCGCGGGCGGTGCGCACGTAGTCGCGGTCGAGTTCGGCGACCATCGAGGTGCGGATCAGCCGGGCCAGCGAGGAGGCGACCGGCAGGGCGAGGGCGACGGCCGGCAGGGCGAGGCTCTCCAGCCAGCCGGAGAAGGAGTCGGCCGGGTTGACGTAGCCGCCGGTCGGGAGGACCTGCATGTTCAGCGCGAACTGCTGGATGAGCAGCACACCGAGCCAGAACGAGGGCAGGGCGATGCCGATCATCGACAGCACCCGGAAGGCCTGGTCGGGCCAGCGGTCGCGGTACACGGCGCTGAAGACGCCGAAGACCAGGGCCAGCACGATGGCCAGCGAGAGGCCGAGGAGCGTCAGCTGGAGGGTGAGCGGGAACGCGGTGGCGATCCGGTCGGCGACGGGCTGGCTGGGCGCCACGGTGACACCGAGGTCCCCCTGCACCAGATCACCGAGGAAGGCGAAGTACCTGACGGGCAGAGGGTCGTTCAGGCCGTGCTCCTCGGCGAACGCGGCACGCGCCTCGGGACTCGCGCTGTCGCCGAGCGCGTTGTACGCGGGGTCGGCCGGCGAGAACTGCAGGACCACGAAGACCAGCAGGGCGATACCGAGGATCATCACCGGCATCATCGCGACGCGGCGCAGCGCGAGCCGGAGAAAAGCAACCATCGTGAGGTTCCTAGTGATTGGGGCGGGGGCCGCCGCCCGGCAAGGCGCGGCGGCCCGCCGGCCTGGGCGTGCGGGGTCAGGCGCGGCCGACGCCGATGAAGGACAGCCCGGTGGTGGGCAGTGGCTTGAACCCCGTCAGCGTCCCGTCGCGCCAGGCGGTGGGCAGCTTGCGGTGCAGCACCGGATACAGGGCGGCCTCCTCGGCGACCAGGTCGGTCACCTGGCCCCACAGCGCCTTGCGCTTCGCCTCGTCGGCCTCCGCCGCGGCCTTGTCCAGCAGCGACTTGACCTGCTTGTAGGCGGCGCTGCCCGCCCAGCCGTAGCGCTTCTCCGGCCAGAAGCCGTAGTAGAACCAGCGCAGCAGCAGGTCGGCGTCGTTGCCGAAGACGGACGGGTCGCCCGGCGCGGCCAGGGCCTCGAACGTGCCCTTGTCGATCTTGGCGTACTGCGCGGCGGACTGCTGGATGTCCAGCTTCGCCTCGACACCGACCGCCGCCCAGCTCTCCTTGATCAGGGGCGCGATGTCCTTGACCCAGCCGTTGTCGGTGAGCAGCAGGGTGAAGGAGAGCTTGCCCACGCCCGCGTCGGCGAGGAGCTTCCTGGCCTTGGCCGGGTCGTGCTCGTAGACGGTGGCGGCCTTGTGGTAGTCGGGGTGCGGGGCCGGCACGTACCCGGTGGCCGCCTCGGCGTTGCCCAGCAGGGCGGTGGAGATGATCTTCTCGGTGTCCAGGGCGTACCGCAGCGCCTGACGCACCCGCTTGTCCGCGAAGCGCTTGTCTGCGGTGTTGAACATCAGGAAGAGCAGCCCGAAGGACTGGACGGACTCGACCTTGTCCTTGCCGGTGATGCCCTGGACGTCGATGTAGGGGACGTCCTCGATGGCCTGCACCCGGCCTGACTTGAGCGCGCTGACCCGGGCGGACGGGTCGGAGATCAGACGCCAGACCATCTTCTTGGCCTTGGCGGGGTGGGGGCCGTTGTACTTGTCG
Source organism: Streptomyces sp. NPDC041124 (assembly GCF_055592385.1). Taxonomy (NCBI): domain Bacteria; kingdom Bacillati; phylum Actinomycetota; class Actinomycetes; order Kitasatosporales; family Streptomycetaceae; genus Streptomyces; species Streptomyces sp. NPDC041124. The sequence goes on along the minus strand of NZ_JBVIYR010000010.1, from coordinate 326,448 downwards.
TACGCCTCCATGACGATCTTGTCCTCGCGGACCGCGGAGACGAAGCGGTACGGGCCCGAGCCGACCGGCTTGGCGTCGAAGGCCTTGGGGTCGGCGCCGGCGATCTTCTTCGGCACGATGCGCACCACGGATATGCGCGAGGGGAAGAGCGCGAAGGCGTACTTCAGCTTGAACTCCACCGTGCTCTCGTCGACCGCCTTCACCTGGTCGATGAAGGGCACGAACTGCGCCATCAGCGAGGCGTTCTTCGGGTCGAGGACCCGCTCGAAGCTGAACACCACGTCGTCCGCGGTGACCGCCGAGCCGTCGTGGAAGGTGGCACCCTTGCGGAGGGTGGCCCGGTACGTGGTCGCGTTGATCTTCTGCGGCATCCCGGTGGCCAGCGTCGGGCGGGCGACCAGAGTGGCCGGGTCGAGGTCGACCAGGCCCTCGAAGATGTGCATGTTGGCGGCGAAGGGGGTCGCACCGGAGGTGATCATGGGGTCGAAGCCCGTGGAGAGCGGGTAGGACAGCCCGGCTTCGATGGTGTCGGTGCTGCCGCCGGAACCGCCGGAGTTCTCGCTGTTGCTGCCCGGGCCTCCGCAGGCGGACAGGCCTGCGGTGATCGCGGTCGCCACACCGAGGGCGCTGGTGTATCTCATGAAGGTGCGGCGGTCGACGCCGGATGCGCTGCGCGGGGACAAGGAACCCTCCTGGCGGGGAGTCATGACGGGCGAGGATGCGGACTGGCTGATTCTGTGCGACGGGGATGGCGCGAATGTACCCGTCGAGGATGCATCAGACGTCTGATGTCTGATGCTTGATAGCGTGGGAACGTAGTCGGGCAAGGGAGAGGGGTCAAGAGGTGGCGGTGGGACAAAGGGCGATTCGGCATGATGCGCCGGAGCCGAAGGCGGCACGACAACCGTTGCGGCAGGAGGTCGTGGACGGCATCAAGTCGTACATTTTGCGCAACGAGCTGCGCCCCGGCGATCCGCTGCCGACCGAGCCGGCCCTGTGCGAGGCGCTCGGCGCCAGTCGCTCCAGCGTGCGGGAGGCCATCCGGATCCTCACCGCGCTCGACATCGTCGAGGTGCGGCACGGTCACGGCACCTACGTGGGCCGGCTGAGCCTGTCCGCCCTGGTGGAGAGCCTCACCTTCCGCGGTCTGCTCAGCCCCGACGACGACTTCCAGGTGATGAGCGACCTCGTCGAGGTGCGCGAGCTGTTCGAGCGCGGCATGGCGGAGCGGCTGGTGGAGTCCCTCAGCGACGAGCAGATCGACCGGCTGGCGGCCCTCGTCGACCAGATGCGCACGGCGGGCGCCGGTGAGGGGCACGGCTTCGTCGAGGCCGACCGCGCCTTCCACACGCTGCTCGTCGCCCCGCTCGGCAACGACCTCATCGGGCAGCTCTCCGCGGCGTTCTGGGACGTCTACGTCATCGTCGCGCCGCACCTCGACGTCTTCACGCACGAACACGAGGCGGCGACCATCGCCAACCACCAGCGCATCGTGGACGCCGTGCGGGACCGGAACCCGGCCGAGTTCGCGACCGCCCTCACCGAGCACTACGCGCCCGTGCGGCACCGGATCGCGGAGGCCCGGGCCCGGCGCTGACCGGCGTGTTTCCACGGCGGAGGCGGTCCCGGCGCGGGGCCGCCTCCGCCGCTTCGTGCCCCGTGCCGGGCCGCCGGCGGCGCGCGGCGACCGGCCGCGCGGGATCGCGCACGGCCGGCTCACCACCCTCCGGCCGGCCGGCGGGGCGGGGCACTTGACGGCCGACTCGCCGATCTCTAGGGTCCCAGGACAGCAGACATCAGACGTCTGCTCTCAGCTCCAGCCGTTGCGCTGCGCCGCGCGCACGCCTCACCCGACGGGGCCCCTCCATGCCACTGACGGACCTCACCCTCGCCCAGTGCCTGGCACTCCGGCCCGACCTCGACGAACCCGCCGACCTCGACGCGTTCTGGGACCGCACCCTGCGCACGGCCCGGGCGGCCGGCGGAACCCCGCGGTTCACCCCCGTGGACTCGGGCCTGACCCAGATCACGACCTACGACGTGTCCGTACCCGGTTTCGCGGGCGAGCCCGTACGGGGCTGGCTGCACCTGCCCGCCGGTGCGGACCGGCCGCTCGGCTGCGTCGTGGAGTTCCTCGGCTACGGACGAGGCCGCGGCCTGCCGCACGAGCAGGTCCTGTGGGCCAACGCCGGCCACGCGCACTTCATCATGGACACCCGCGGCCAGGGCTGGTCCACCGCCGGCGGCGACACCCCCGACACCGTCTCCCTGAACGGTGACGTACCCGGCTTCCTGACCCGCGGCGTGGACAGCCCGGACCACCACTACTACCGGCGCGTCTACACCGACGCGGTGCGCTTCACCGAGGCCGCCCGCGCCCACCCGGCGGTCGACCCCGACCGGGTCGTGGTCACCGGACACAGCCAGGGCGGCGGCATCTCCCTCGCGGTCGCCGGGCTCGTCCCGGGCCTGGCGGGCGTCATGCCCGACACCCCGTTCCTGTGCGACATCCGCCGGGGCGCCCTGGTCGCCGGCGCACCCCCCTACACCGAGATCGCGGAATACCTGAGCCTGTACCGCGACCGCACCGAGACCGTCCTCACCACCCTGTCCTACATGGACGCGGCGCTGCTGGCCTCCCGCGCCACCGCCCCCTCGCTGTTCTCCATCGCCATGATGGACGCCGTCTGCCCGCCGTCCACCTGCTTCGCCGCCTACCACCGCTACGGCGGCGCCAAGGACCTGCGGGTCTACGAGTTCAACGGCCACGAGGGCGGCGGAGGCCACCACCGGCGTGAGCAGCTCGCCTGGGTCCGGGACCTGCTCACCTCACCCCACACCCTCGACGACCCAGCCATCTCCACCCTGCACGATCCCCAACTCGCCTGACCCCTCCCGAGAAGAGGCCCGTTCATGCAGCGTAGAGCCACCCTGGCCACCGCCACCGCGGTCGCGACCCTGGCCCTCCTGGCCGCCGGCACGCCCGCCGCGCACACGGCCGACCAGCAGGCTGCCTTCGCCCCCAACACCCTCACCTCGCAGAACATCGCCACCGCGGGCACCGGCTCCCCCTACTACCGCATCCCCGCCCTGACCCGCACCACCAAGGGCACCCTCCTCGCGGCGTACGACGCCCGCCCCACCCTCGGCGACCTGCCCGGCAACCTGAGCGTGGTGCTGCGCCGCAGCACCGACGGCGGCGCCACCTGGCAGGCCCAGCAGGTGGTCCGCAAGGAGGCCGCCCCCAAAGGCTTCGGCGACCCCAGCCTCCTCGTCGACCGGGAGACCGGCCGCGTCTTCGTCTTCTACGCCGCCTCCGTGAACCAGGGCTTCTTCGGCTCGGCCACCGGCAACGACGAGAGCGACCCCAACGTCCTCCAGGCCGACTACAGCTACTCCGACGACGACGGCCTGACCTGGAAGCACGAGCGGATCACCGCCGAGATCAAGAACCCCGCCTGGGCCGGCATGTTCGCCGCCTCCGGCGAGGGCATCCAGTTGCGGCACGGCACCCACAAGGGCCGCCTGATCCAGCAGTACGCCATCCGCAACAACGGGGCCAACTACGCCGTCAGCGCCTACAGCGACGACCACGGGGCCACCTGGAGGATGGGCACCCCCGTCGGCCCCGGCGGCGACGAGAACAAGACCGTCGAACTCTCCGACGGCCGTGTCATGCTCAACAACCGCTCCGCTCCCTACCGCACGGTCGCGTACTCCAGCGACGGCGGTGTCACCTACACGCCGTTCCAGCAGGACAAGGAGCTCCCCGACCCCGCCAACAACGGCTCCGTCATGCGCTTCGCCCCGGACGTGCCCGCGACGCACCCGCGGGCGCGGTGGCTGATGTTCAGCAACACGGCGACCACCAACAGCCGCAGCAACCTCACCGTACGGCTCTCCTGCGACAACGGGCAGAACTGGCCGGTCCGCAGGACCGCCGAAGCCGGCTCGGCCGCCTACTCCACGCTCACCCCGCTCGGCAGCGGCACCATGGGCGACGACCGGGTGGGCATGCTGTGGGAGCGCGCCAACTACCAGCACATCACCTACTCGTCCTTCGACCTGCAGTGGCTCGGCGGCGTCTGCGCGCCCGTCACGATCACCCCGCCCGCCTCCCTGCCCGCCGGGAGGACCACCGAGGTCACCGTCCGCGTCGTCAGCCAGAACGACAAGGACCTGCCTTCGGGATCGGTCTCCCTCACCCTGCCCTCCGGCTGGAGCGCCCCGGCCGTCACCGTGCCCGCGCTCAAGCCCGGTCAGGGCGCCAACATGAGGATCCCCGTCACCGTCCCGGCGAACGCCACCGCGGGCGCCGTGCCGACGACCGCCACCTACCTCGTGCGCGGCTCCCAGCGGTCCTACGGTGACCACACGCTCACCGTGACCGCACCCTAGCGGCCCCGCCGCCGGGCCGCCCGCACCCCACCGGCCGCGGGCGGCCCGCCCTCCCCGTACCACCGTCCGCACAGCCCAGGAGTCACCATGTCCTCGTCCCAGCCCCTCCGCGGCGTCGTGCCGCCCGTCTGCACCCCCCTGGATGCGTCGGGCGACGTCGACACCGTCTCGCTCGCCCGGCACGTGGAACACCTCGTGAACGGGGGAGTGCACGGGCTGTTCGCCCTGGGCTCCAGCAGCGAGGTCGCCTTCCTCACCGACCGGCAGCGGGAGGTGACGCTGCGGACCGTCGTCGAGGCCGCCGCGGGCCGCGTCCCCGTCCTCGCCGGCGTCATCGACATGACCACGCCCCGCGTCCTCGTCCACGCCGAGGCCGCCCGCGAGGCGGGCGCCGACGCCCTGGTCGCGACCGCGCCCTTCTACGCCCGCACCCACCCCGTCGAGATCGCGCACCACTTCCGGACCCTGCGCTCCCGCGTCGGCCTGCCCCTGTACGCCTACGACCTGCCGGTCTCCGTGCACAGCAAGCTCTCCGCCACCCTGCTCCGCGAACTCGCCGAGGACGGCACGCTGGCCGGCCTCAAGGACAGCAGCGGCGACGAGGGCGGGCTGCGCCGGCTCATCGTCGAACTCGGCGGACGCCACGGCCGCGCCGACGGCCCCGCCCCCGCCTTCAGCATCCTCACCGGCTCCGAACTCACCGTGGACGCCGCCCTGCTGGCCGGCGCCGACGGCGTCGTGCCCGGCCTCGGCAACGTGGACCCCGCCGGTTACGTACGCCTCTACGACGCCGTCCGCGGCGGTGACGTCGACGGCGCCGTCAAGGAACAGGAGCGGCTGGTCGAACTGTTCGGCATGGTCGACGCCGGACCGGAGGACGAGATGGGCCGCAACTCCTCCGCCATCGGCGCGTTCAAGCACGCGCTGCGCCTGCTCGGGGTGTTCGCCGAGGGCACCACCGCCGCCCCGCAGGTCCAGCTCGGCGACGCCTCCGTCGCCCTCGTCGAGGAGCGGCTGCGCGGCGCCGGCCTGCTCCCGGTCCGATGACGGCACACGCTCCCGGCGGCGCACCGGTGATCGGCCTCGACCTCGGCGGCACGAAGATCGCCGCCGCTCTCGTCGCGGGCGACGGCACCGTCCTGGCCCGGCACTCCCTGCCCACCCCGGCGACAGCGGGGGCGGAGGCGGTGCTCGACGCGCTGGCCAGGCAGGCCCGCGCGGTGTGGACACCCGCGGCCACCGCGATCGGGGTCGCCGCCGCGGGAGTCGTCGACCCCGTCACCGGAACCGTCACCAGCGCCACCGACACCATCCGCGGCTGGGCGGGCACCGCTCTGGCCGCCGGCCTCGTCGCCCGCACCGGCCTCCCGGTCGCCTGCGACAACGACGTACGCGCGGCGGCGGCCACGGAACTGTCCGGCCCGCACCCGGGCGGCAGCGGATCCGGGACGACCCTGATCTACGCCGCCGTCGGCACCGGTGTGGGCGGCGCCGTCGCCGTGGACGGGCGCATGCTGCACGGGGCGGCCGGCATCGCCGGGCACCTCGGCCACCTCCCGAGCCCCGAGGCCGAGGGACTGCCCTGCACCTGCGGCGCCACCGGGCACCTGGAGGCGATCGCCGCCGGCCCCGGCATCACCGCCCACTACACCCGGATGAGCGGACTCCCCGCGGACCGCCTGGAAAGGGTCGCCGCCCGCGCCGCCGAGGGCGAGCCGCACGCCACCGCGGCCATCGCGCTCGGCGCCCGGGCCGTCGGCCGCGCCCTGGGCGGCCTCGCCAACGCCCTGGGGGCCGACCGCGTGGTCGTCGCCGGCGGAGTGCCCCGCATCGGCGCCCGCTACCTCGACGCGCTGGACGCGGCGTTCGCCGCCGAACTCATGCCCCCCTTGCGGAAGCTGCGGCCCGTACCGCCCCGCGGCGGAGCCGACGCCGCCGTCCTCGGCGCGGCCGCGCTCACCCGCACCCTGCCCCTGCACCACCCCCACACGACCGGAGCCCCGCGATGACCCCGCCCCTGGCCGACGCCCTCGAGGGCCGACTGATCGTCTCCTGCCAGGCCCCGCCCGGCGACCCGATGCGGCACACCGACACCCTGGTCCGCATGACCCTCGCGGCCCGGACGGGCGGCGCCGCGGCCGTGCGGGTCAACGACCCGGAGGTGGTCGCCGCCACCGTCGCCGCCGTGGACCTCCCGGTGATCGGCCTGTGGAAGGACGGCGACAGCGGCGTCTTCATCACCCCGACCGTGCGCCACGCCCTCGCCCTGGTGGACGCGGGCGCGGCGGTCGTGGCGGCCGACGCCACCGCCCGCCCCCGCCCCGACGGCAGCACCTTCGCCGACCTCGTCGAGGCCGTCCACGCGGCCGGCGCCCTGGTCATGGCCGACGTGTCGACCTTCGACGAGGGCCGCGAAGCCGCCGGGCGGGGCGCCGACTTCGTGGGCACGACCCTCTCCGGCTACGTGCCCGGCTCGCCCGTGCAGACCGCCCCCGACCTGGCCCTCGTCGCCGACCTCGCCGCCGCGATCGACGTCCCCGTGATCGCCGAGGGCCGCATCGCGACCCCGGAGCAGGCCGCCCGCGCCCTGCGGGCGGGCGCCCACAGCGTCGTCGTGGGCACCGCGATCACCGCCCCGACCGCCCTGACCCGGACGTTCGCGACCGCCCTCGCACCCTGAAGGACCCCGGCCGGGGGGCCGGACGGCGAAACGCCTCACGCCGGGCGGGACGCCCACCGGCCTCCCGCCGAAGCGCCCGCCCGCGCCCGGTCCGCGCCGCGCAGACCTTCACCGGCCCCTGACACGCCCACGGCACCGCCGCCCACCCCCGGTCGATAGCCTGCTGCCTGTTCGAGGCCCGAGGTCACCGGCGCACACCGAGGTGAGAGATGCAGTTCACCACCCGTCCCACCCTCCAGGGCACCTTCGGCATGGTGTCCTCCACGCACTGGCTGGCCTCGCAGTCGGCGATGGCGGTACTGGAGGACGGCGGCAACGCCTACGACGCGGCCGTGGCCGGGGCCTTCGTCCTGCACGTCGTCGAACCGCACCTCAACGGACCGGCCGGCGAGGTGCCGATCCTGCTCGCGCCGGCCGGCGGGGAGGTGCGGGTGCTGTGCGGGCAGGGCGTCGCACCGGCCGGGGCGACCGTCGCCCACTACAAGGGGCTCGGCCTGGACCTGGTCCCCGGCACCGGACCGCTCGCCGCGGCCGTGCCCGGCGCCTTCGACGCCTGGATGCTGCTGCTGCGCGACCACGGCACCAAGTCCCTCGCCGACGTCCTGAAGTACGCCATCGGCTACGCCGAGCACGGACACCCGCCCGTGGAGCGCGTCGGCGAGACCGTCGAGACCGTGCGCGAACTGTTCGAGACGCAGTGGACGTCCTCCGCCGAGGTGTACCTGCCCGGCGGCCGCTCCCCGCGCCCGGGTGAGCTGCTGCGCAACCCCACCCTGGCCGCCACCTGGAAACGGCTGCTCGCCGCGACCGCGGGAGCCGGGGACCGCGAGGCGCGGATAGAGGCGGCGCGGGAGGTGTGGCGGACCGGCTTCATCGCCGAGGCCCTGGTCCGCCAGTCGCGGCGCCCCACCCTGGACACCAGCGGCGAGCACCACAGCGGCACCCTCACCGCCGCCGACCTCGCCGGCTGGTCCGCGACCTACGAGGCCCCGGTGACGTACGACTACGGTGGCTGGACCGTGTGCAAGGCCGGGCCCTGGAGCCAGGGACCGGTCCTGCTCCAGCAACTCGCCCTGCTGCCGCCGGAGCTGCCCCGCCCCGGCTCCGCCGACTACCTGCACCTGCTGATCGAGGGCTGCAAGCTCGCCATGGCCGACCGTGAGGCCTGGTACGGGGACGCCGCCGAGGTGCCGCTCGACGACCTGCTGTCGGCCGAGTACAACGCCGAGCGGCGGACCGCGGTCGGCCCGCGCGCTTCCCACGACCTGCGCCCCGGCAGCCCCGGCGGACGTACTCCGCGACTGAGCGCCCACGCGCGGCTGGTGGTCACCGGGGACCCGGACTTCAGCCCGATGGGCGTCGGCGAGCCCACCGTCGCCAAGAGCCCCACGTCCCCCGTGCCCGGCGAACCCGAGGTCCGCACCGACGGCGGCACCCGGGGCGACACCTGCCACCTGGACGTCGTCGACCGCTGGGGCAACATGATCGCGGCCACCCCCAGCGGCGGCTGGCTCCAGTCCAACCCGGTCGTGCCCGAACTGGGCTTCCCGCTCGGCACCCGCCTGCAGATGACCTGGCTGGAGGAGGGCCTGCCCAACACCCTCACCCCCGGCCGCAGGCCCCGCACCACCCTCACCCCGTCCCTCGCGCTGCGCGACGGCGTGCCCGTCATGGCGTTCGGCACGCCCGGCGGGGACCAGCAGGACCAGTGGCAGCTGCACTTCCTCCTCGCCGTCGTCCTGGGCGCGAAGGTGCGCGGCGGCCTCGACCTGCAGGGTGCGATCGACGCCCCGAACTGGCACAACGACAGCTTCCCCGGCTCCTTCTACCCGCGGGGCATGCGTCCCGGCAGCGTCACCGTCGAGTCCCGCACGGACCCGGCGGTGGTGGACGCGCTGCGCCGGCGCGGCCACCAGGTCACCGTCGGCGACGCCTGGTCGGAGGGCCGGCTCTGCGCCGTCGCACGGGACCCCGCCACCGGCGTCCTCTCCGCGGCCGCGAACCCGCGCGGGCAGCAGGGCTACGCGGTGGGCCGCTGAGCCCACACACCGGGTGGCCGGCACCCCATTTTCATGCCGATTCCACCGGGGGTGCACCGGGAGGGACGGGAATGTCAGTGGCCCGTGCTCTCATGGAGGCATGATCGAGAACCGTGACGAAACCATCGACGAGTTTCTGACCCGGCACGCCTTCGACGTGGAGGACGCCGTACGCAAGGCCGCCGCGCAGGAGATCATGCCGCGCTGGCGGCGCCTCGCCGACCACGAGGTGGACCGCAAGGCGGGCCCGCACGACCTGGTGACGGACGCCGACCGCAACGCCGAGCTGTACCTCACCGGGGTGCTCGCCGCCCTGCTGCCCGGCTCCGTGGTCGTGGGTGAGGAGGCGGTGCACGCCAACCCGGCCTCCTACGAGGCGGTCCGGGGCGACGCACCGGTCTGGATCATCGACCCCGTCGACGGAACCCGCCAGTTCGTGCACGGCGAGTCCGGGTTCTGCACCCTGGTCGCCCTCGCCCGGCACGGAGTCGTCCACGCCTCCTGGACCTACGCCCCCGTCCACGACCGGCTCGCCACGGCCGTCCGCGGACACGGCGCCCACCTCGACGGGGAGCGGCTGCGCGCCGGCTCCCCGCGGCCCGGCGAGGACCTCCGGGTGGCCACCTCCCACCCGGACTTCACCACCGACGCGCAGAAGCGCTCGCTGCTCGGCCTGTGGACGGACGGGGTCGCACCCCGCCCCTGCGGCTCGGCCGGGCTCGAGTACCTGGCCGTCGCCCGCGGGGAGTCCGACGCCACGGCCTTCGGCTGGGAGGCGGCGTGGGACCACGCGGCGGGGCTGCTCCTCGTGGAGGAGGCCGGCGGCATCCACCTCACCCGCGCGGGCAGGCCCTTCGACATACGGGGCGGCAACACCCTGCCCTTCACCGCCGCCCGGGACGCCGCCACCGCGCGCCGGGTGGTGGACCTGCTGGCGGACGCGGCCTGACCCGATGGGCCCCGGGGGCGCCGGAGCCCCGGCATATCCTGATCCCCCAGTGGCCGCCCGCTGACAAAGGAGTCCGAAGGTGCCGTCGATGCTCGATGCGGTCGTGGTGGGGGCGGGGCCGAACGGGCTGACCGCCGCCGTGGAGCTGGCCCGGCGCGGTTTCTCGGTGGCCCTGTTCGAGGCGAAGGACACCGTGGGCGGCGGAGCCCGCACCGAGGAACTCACCCTTCCCGGCTTCCGCCACGACCCGTGCGCCGCCGCCCACCCCCTCGCCGTCAACTCACCCGCCTTCCGCGCCCTCCCGCTGGAGCGCCACGGCCTCACGTGGCTGCACGCGCCGCTGCCGATGGCCCACCCCTTCCCGGACGGCACGGCGGCCGTGCTGTCCCGGTCGGTCGCCGAGACGGCCGCCTCCTTCGGTCCGCGTGACGCCGGCGCGTACCGCCGCCTCGTCGAACCCTTCCTGCCCCGATGGGACACCCTGGCCCGCGACTTCATGTCCCTGCCGCTGACCGCGCTGCCCCGCGACCCGGTCACCCTCGCCCGCTTCGGCCTCGTCGGGCTGCCCCCGTCGACCTGGCTCACCCGCCGCTTCCGCGACGAGCGGGCCCGCACCCTGTTCGCCGGTCTCGTCGCCCATGTCATGGCCCCGTTGGGCGGCTTCGCCACGGGCGCCGTCGGGCTGGTCTTCGCCCTCGCCGCTCACGCCCGCGGCTGGCCCGTCGCCCGCGGCGGCTCCCAGGCGATCTCCGACGCCCTCGCGGCCTACCTGAAGGTACTCGGCGGCGCCGTCCACACCGACTACGAGGTCAAGCGCCTCGACGACCTGCCGCCCGCCCGCGCCTACGTCTTCGACACCTCGCCCACCGCCCTCGCCCGCATCGCCGGCTTCGGCGACCACTACGCGAAGTACCGCTACGGCCCGGGCGTCTTCAAGATCGACTACGCCTTGGACGGCCCCGTGCCGTGGACCGCGCCCGAGGCCCGCACGGCCGGCACGGTGCAGGTCGGCGCCGACAGCGGCGAGATCGGCGCTGCCCTGCGAGCCGCCTCCCGCGAGGGCCGCGCCCCCGACGCCCCGTTCCTCATCACGGTGCAGCCCTCTGTCGCCGACCCCACCCGCGCCCCCGCCGGGAAACACGTCTTCTGGGCCTACGGCCACGTGCCGAACGGCTGGACCGGCGACCTCACCGACGCCATCGAACGCCAACTGGAGCGCTACGCCCCCGGTTTCCGCGACCGTGTGCTGGCCCGGGCCACCGCCGGACCGCCCGAACTCGCGGCCCGCAACGCCAACTACGTCGGCGGTGACATCGCCACCGGCGCGGCCTCCGGACTCCGGCTGCTGCTGCGCCCCAGACTGTCCCTGTTCCCCTACGCCACCCCGCACCCCGCCGTCTTCATCTGCTCGTCGGCCACCCCGCCCGGCCCCGGCGTGCACGGCATGCCGGGCCACAACGCGGCGAAGGCCGTCTGGAGGAGGCTGCGCCAGACATGACCCCCACCCCCACCCTCACCCTCGTCCGGGGCGACATCACCCGCCAGAGCGCCGACGCGATCGTCAACGCGGCCAACTCCTCCCTGCTCGGCGGGGGCGGCGTCGACGGCGCGATCCACCGCCGGGGCGGCCCGGAGATCCTCGCCGAGTGCCGCGCCCTGCGCGCCTCCGCGTACGGAAAGGGCCTGCCCACCGGGCAGGCGGTGGCCACCACCGCCGGCCGTCTCGACGCCCGCTGAGTGATCCACACCGTCGGCCCGGTGTACCAGGGACCCGGCAGCGATCCCGCGCCGCTCGCCTCCTGCTACCGGGAGTCGCTGCGCGTGGCCGACGAGCTGGGCGCCCGCACGGTCGCCTTCCCGGCGATCTCCACGGGCGTGTACCGCTGGCCGATGGACGACGCGGCGCGCATCGCGGTCGACACGGTGCGGAACACGCCGACGGCCGTCGAAGAGGTGAGGTTCGTCCTCTTCGACGACCGGGCCCACGAGGCGTTCGCGGCGCAGACCGGCTGACCCGCCCCCGCCCGCCCCCGCTCACGTACGGCTGTCGTCGCCGCCCTCGGCGAGCCGGCGGCGCCGGAGGCCGGCGCCCGGGGTGCCGCTGTCGGCCTCGGCGGCGTCCGCGAGGGCCTCAGCCGCCGCCCGGGCCGCCTGGGCGGTGTCGTCGGCGGCCCGGGTGGTGCTGTCGTCGGCCGACGGCTTCTCCCGGGTGGCCGATGACGGCGGCAGCACCTCGGTGAAAGCGCGCGACACGCCCTGCAGGGCGGAGGTGATCTCGCTCGGGATCACCCAGAAGTTGTTGCCCGAGCCCTGCGCGAGCTGGGGGAGCGCCTGGAGGTACTGGTAGGCGAGGAGCTTGGGGTCGGGGTCGTTGCGGTGCACGGCCTGGAACACCTCGTCGATGGCCCGGGACTGGCCCTCGGCCTCCAGGATCGCGGCCGTCCGGTTGCCCTCCGCGCGCAGGACGGCCGCCTGCTTGTCGCCCTCGGCGGTGAGGATCTTCGACTGGCGCTGGCCCTCGGCCCCCAGGATCGCGGCCCGCTTGTCCCGCTCGGCGCGCATCTGCTTCTGCATCGCCTCCTTGATGGACTGCGGCGGGTCGATCGCCTTGATCTCGACCCGGTTGACCCGCAGCCCCCACTTGCCGGTGGCCTCGTCCAGCACCCCGCGGAGCTGGCTGTTGATGGTGTCCCGGGAGGTGAGGGTCTTCTCCAGGTCCATGGACCCCACGACGTTGCGCAGGGTGGTGACCGTGAGCTGTTCGACGGCCTGGAGGAAGCTGGCGATCTCGTAGAAGGCCGCCCGCGGGTCGGTGACCTGGAAGTACAGCACGGTGTCGATCTCGACGACCAGGTTGTCCTCGGTGATGACCGGCTGCGGTTTGAAGGAGACCACCTGCTCCCGCAGGTCGATCAGCGGGTGCACCCGGTCGATGTAGGGGATGACGAGGCTGAGCCCGGGGGTGAGCGTGCGGTGGTAGCGGCCCAGCCGTTCGACGTTGCGGGCGCGGGCCTGCGGCACGATGCGGACCGCTCGCACCACGGTGAAGATCGCGAACAGGGCGATGATCAGGCCGGCGATGAGAGGGGCGGAGATGTCCATGGCTTCAGTCCCTGGGGTAGACGAGCGCGGTGGCGCCGCTGATCTCTATGACGTCGACGGTCCTTCCCGTATGGATGACCAGGGTTTCGTCGTAGCTGCGCGCCGTCCACTCCTCGCCGTCGATCCGCACCCGGCCGCCCGTCCCCGTCACCTCCGACAGGACGTAGGCGGGCCTGCCGATCAGGGCGTCCGTGCCGAAGCGCGCGGCCTGGGGCTGCACCATGTGGCGCAGCGCGAGGGGACGGACGAACAGCAGCGTGCCGGTGGCGACCAGGGCGTACACCAGGAGCTGGAGCCAGAGCGGCAGCCCGACCGCGGCGACTCCCGCGGTGGCCAGCGCCGCCGCGCTCAGCATGCCCAGTGCGGCGGTCAGGGTGAAGATCTCCGCCAGGGCCAGCACGGCCGCGACGATCAGCCAGATCAGCCATGGATCCATGACGCGCCTCTTCTCACCGGTGCGGGGTTCGAGGGCCAGACCTTTGCTTCCACTTTAGGCGGGGGCGGGCCGGGATCCGAGAGGCGTGCGCCGAGAGGACCATCCCTATCGACGAACCCTCAGGACCGCACAGAATCGGACGGGATCATTGCTTCGGTTGTGTTCGGGTCCTAGGGTGTGGCTGGCTCAGTAGCAGCTCCGTCACCAACCGTCGTGGTTCCTGCCCGGAACAACGTCCCCCGCCCGGCGACGCGGCGACGGGGGAGTCCGACGTGCCCTCAGTCCGTGCAGCGCTCTGTCGAACCGAGGAAGGCCACGGTCCATGCCGCACCCCCACATGTCTCCCGCCGACCGGCCCACCCACCCCGACCGGCCGGTCGTCAGCCGCCGCCGTCTCCTGGAGTCCGGCGCCGCCCTCCTCGGCGCCGTCGCCCTGTCCGCCCCGCCGGGCGCCGCGCACGCGGCCGCCGGCCGGCGGGCGGCGGCCGGCCCGCCCCCGGAATGGAACGACTTCGGTGTCTTCACCGTTGGCACCCAGCCGCCGCACACCACCCTCATGCCGTACGCCGACGTACGGCAGGCCCTCGCCGGTGACCGCACCCGCTCGCCCTACCGGCTGAGCCTGGACGGCGCCTGGAAGTTCGCCCTCGCCGACCGCCCCGACGACCGGGACCCCGACTTCCACCGCACCGACACCGACGACAGCGACTGGGACACCCTGCCCGTCCCGTCCGTGTGGCAGCTGCACGGCCACGACGTCCCGATCTACCTGAACATCACCTACCCGTACTGGGGCCCCAACGGCCGCGGTGAGGACCCGCAGCCGCCCGCCGCCCCCACCCGCTACAACCCGGTGGGCCAGTACCGGCGCACCTTCACCGTCCCGCGCCACTGGACGGGCCGCCGCACCTTCCTGCACTTCGAGGGCGTCAAGTCCGCCCACTACGTGTGGATCAACGGCGAACTCGCCGGTTACGACGAGGACTCCTACACGCCCTCCGAGTACGACATCACCGACCGTCTGAGGCCCGGCACCAACCAGATCGCCGTGGAGGTGTACCGATACGCCGACGGCGACTGGCTGGAGGACCAGGACATGATCCGGCTGAGCGGCATCTTCCGCCCGGTGTACCTCTACTCCACCCCGGCCGTGCACCTGCGCGACTTCAAGCTGGACACCCCGCTGGACGACACCTGGACCGACGGCGAGCTGGCCGTCACCGCGAGCGTCCGCGCCTACGGCGAGGGCGGGAGCGGCCGGTACACGGTCGAGACCCAGCTGTACGACGCGCGCGGCCACGCCGTCTGGTCCCGCCCGCTCCAGCAGACCGCCGACATCGCGGCGGCCGGCGCGGGGGAGGACGTCACCGTACGGGCCGCGAAGGCCGTGACCGGGCCGAGGCTGTGGTCGGCCGAGCGGCCGTACCTCTACACGGCCGTCCTCCGGCTCCGCGACCCGGCCGGAGCGGTGGTGGAGACCCTGTCCCACCGGGTGGGCTTCCGCGAGTTCGCGATCAGGGACGGGCTGATGCGGATCAACGGCCGGCCCGTCTCCTTCCGCGGCACCAACCGTCACGAGATGCACCCGGCCCGCGGCACCGCCCTCACCCGCGAGGACATGATCGAGGACATCCGGATCATCAAGCGGACCAACATCAACTCCGTCCGCACCTCGCACTACCCGAACAACCCGCTCTGGTACGAACTCGCCGACGAGTACGGCCTCTACCTCGTCGACGAGACCAACCTGGAGACCCACGGCATCCGTTCCGAGTACCCCGGCAGCCACCCGCAGTGGACGCAGGCCTGCCTCGCCCGCGCCCGGAACATGGTGCACCGCGACAAGAACCACCCCTCGGTGGTCATCTGGTCACTCGGCAACGAGGCCGGCGGCGGCAGCACCTTCACCGCCATGCACGACTGGATCCGCTCCTACGACCCCACCCGCGTCATCCAGTACGAGGGCGACGACCGCCCCGGTGTCAGCGACATCCGCTCCCGGATGTACGAGAGCCCGGCACGGGTCGAGCAGCGCGCCCGGGACACCTCCGACACCCGCCCGTACGTCATGATCGAGTACTCCCACGCGATGGGGAACTCCAACGGCAACCTCACGAAGTACTGGGACGTCGTCCGCCGCCACGACGTCCTCCAGGGCGGCTGGATCTGGGACTTCGCCGACCAGTCCCTCCACACACCCGTCCCCGACCGCATCCTGCTGACCGAGTCCGGCCCGGCCGGACTGCGCGGCGAGATCCTCGCCACCCGCGGCACGCTCGACCGCGACAAGGGCCTGTCCGGCATCACGGTCTTCGAACGCCACGACAGCCTCGACCTCACCGGCTCCCTGACCCTGGAGGCCTGGATCACCCCGGACGTGCTGGGCTACCACCAGCCCGTCATCGCCAAGGGCGACACCCAGTACGCGCTGAAACAGACCGACCGCAGACTGGAGTTCTTCATCCACGCCGACGGCCAGTGGATCGCCGTCAACTGGACGCTGCCGGACGGCTGGACCGGCCGCGAACACCACATCGCCGGGGTCTTCGACGCGGACGCGGGCACCCTCGGCCTGTACGCCGACGGCGCGCTCCGGGCCACCCGCACCACCGACCGGCGGCCCAGCAGCAACACCGCCCCCCTCTCCCTCGCCTCCGACGCCGACAACCAGACCCGCGAGTTCAGCGGCACCCTCCGCCGCGCCCGCGTCCACGCCCGTGCCCTCACCGCCGCCGAACTGGCCGACGAGGGCCGCGGTCCCGGCGACGACGGCGTACGGTTCTGGTTCGACGCCGCCACCGTCGAGGCCGAGCGGGAACGTCCCGGCGCGGGGACGTTCCTCGCCTACGGCGGCGACTGGGGCGACAACCCCAACGACGGAGCCTTCGTCGCGGACGGCATCGTCACCGCCGACCGCGCCCACACCGGCAAGGCGGCCGAGGTCAAGCGCGTCTACCAGGCGATCCACGCGGCCTCCGGTCCCAGGCCGGGTGACGTCACCCTCACCAACGAGCACCTGTTCACCAACCTCCGTGACTTCGACGGCCGCTGGGAACTCGCCGCGGACGGCCGGATCGTACGGCGCGGACGGCTGACCCGCGACCAGCTCGACGTGCCACCGCAGGCCGCCAAGGACATCACCCTGCCCGTACGTCTGCCCGCGGACCCGGAGCCGGGTACCGAGTACTTCCTCCAACTCGCCTTCACGACCAGGGAGCCCACGAAGTGGGCCGAGGCCGGCTTCGAGGTGGCCCGCCAGCAGCTCCCGCTGGCGGCCACGAGCCCGCCCGTGACGCCGGTGCCGCTGCGCAGCGTTCCGGTCCTGCGGCACGAGGAACGGGAGGAGGACATCCGTGTCACCGGCAAGGGCTTCTCGGCCACCGTCGACCGGAGCAGCGGCACCCTCACCTCCTACGAGGCGGACGGCACCCCCCTCGTCACCTCGGGCCCCGTGCCCAACTTCTGGCGGGCGCCCACCGACAACGACCGCGGCAACGGCCAGCACCTGCGCAACCAGACCTGGCGCGACGCCGGCGCCCGGCGCACGGTCACGGACGTCGCCGTACGAGTCCTCGACGACCGGGCCGTCGAGATCACCGTCGGCGGCACCCTGCCCACCACCGTGGAGTCCGCGTACACCACCGTGTACACGGTCTTCGGCAACGGCGAGATCAAGGTCGACAACACCCTCCACCCGGGAGCCGCGAACCTGCCGTACCTCCCCGAGGTCGGCTCGCTGCTGTTCCTGCCGCGCCGCCTGGACCGCCTGCACTACTACGGCCGCGGCCCGGAGGAGAACCACTGGGACCGCAACACCGGCACCGACGTGGGCCGGTACGCCTCCACCGTGGCCGGCCAGTGGACCCCGTACATCCGCCCGCAGGAGAACGGCAACAAGACCGACGTCCGCTGGGCCGCCCTGACCGACGGCCGCGGACGCGGCCTGCTGGTGTCGGGCGAACCCCTCCTGGAGATCAACGCCTCGCACTTCACCCCGGAGGACCTGTCCGCCGGGGTCCGCCACGACTACCAGCTGACCCCCCGGGACGCCGTCGTCCTGCGGGTCAACCACCGGCAGATGGGCGTGGGCGGCGACGACAGCTGGGGCGCCCACACCCACGACGAGTTCAAGCTCTTCGCCGACCGCGACTACGCGTACACCTACCGGCTGCGCCCGCTGACCGGTGTGAGGGAGGCGACGGCGGCCGCGCGCCGGCCCACGGCGACCGAATGAGGCACACCCGTGGGAGCCCCGGGTAACCGGGCTCCCATGGGTGACATTCTGGTCGGAGCGTGTTCGTGGACGGACCGTCAACTCCTCGCGAGCGGCTGGTATCCGCGCGGACGACGGGACGCCGAGGGCCGGCTGCGGCACTACGCCTCCCGGCTGCCCGTCGTCGAAGTGGACTCCGGCTACTACGCGTTGCCCCGCCGCCGCAACAGCGAGCTGTGGGTGGAGCGCACACCGGAGGGCTTCCGTTTCGACGTCAAGGCGTTCTCCCTGCTCACCGGCCACCCCACGCCTGAGCGCGCACTGCCGCCTGACCTGCGCGGCCGGGCGGTGGGCGGCGACCTGCTCGACGAGGTGTGGGGGCGGTTCGCGGACGCGGTCGAGCCGCTGCGCGCCGCCGGGCGGCTGGGCACCGTACTGTTCCAGTTCCCGCCCTGGTTCGCACCCGGCTCCACCGCCGAGCGGACCCTCGAGGACTGCGCGCGGCGCACCGCCGGCTGGCCGCTCGCCGTCGAGTTCCGGCACCCCGCGTGGTGGGGTGCCGACCGCGCGGACGACACCCGCGCCCAGCTGACCGCCCTGGGCGCCACCGCCGTCGGCGTGGACATGGCGCAAGGGCTCACCGGCTCCCTGCCGCCCCTCGCACCCGTCAGCCGCCCCGGACTCGCCGTCGTACGGTTCCACGGACGCAGCCCGGCCTGGGGGAGGGGCAGCAAGGAGGACCGCTTCCGCCACGACTACGACGTGACCGAACTGGCCGCCTGGGTGCCCCGGCTGCGGCGCGCGGCGCGACGGACCGACGAACTGCATGTGCTGTTCAACAACTGCTGTGCGGACGCCGCCGTCCGGGCCGCCGAGACCATGCGCGGGCTGCTCACCGAGCCGGACCGCTGAACCGGGCCGCCGGACGATGCCACGCGCACGCCACGCCCCCGCGCCGGGCCGCGGCGGACCGGTCCGGGCGATCCGGACCGCCGCAGGACGGAGGACGTCGATGTCGGATTCCCGCCAGACCGGGGTGCCGCCGTACCCGATCCTTGAGACATGCGAATGGGGATGCACACCGACACCGAGCGCTGCGTGCGCGCCGTGCGGTCGAAGGACGCGCGGTTCGACGGCTGGTTCTTCACCGCCGTCCTGACCACCGGCATCTACTGCCGGCCCAGCTGCCCGGTGGTGCCCCCCAAACCGGAGAACATGGTCTTCCACCCCAGCGCGGCGGCCTGCCAGCAGGCCGGCTTCCGGGCCTGCAAACGCTGCCGCCCCGACACCAGCCCCGGCTCACCGGAGTGGAACCACCGGGCCGACCTCGTGGCCCGCGCCATGCGGCTGATCGCCGACGGCGTCGTGGACCGCGAGGGCGTCCCCGGCCTCGCCGCCCGGCTCGGCTACAGCACCCGGCAGGTCGAACGCCAGCTCCTCGCCGAGCTGGGCGCGGGCCCCCTCGCGCTCGCCCGCGCCCAGCGCGCCCAGACCGCCAGGCTGCTCATCGAGACGACCGGCCTGCCGATGGCGGAGATCGCCTTCGCCGCCGGGTTCGCCTCCGTGCGCACCTTCAACGACACCGTGCGGGAGGTCTTCGCCCTCTCCCCGGGCGCCCTGCGCACCCGCGCGGCCCCGCGGAGCACCACCCCGCCCGGCGCCGCCCCCGGCGCACTGTCCCTGCGGCTGCCGTTCCGCACCCCGCTCAACCCCGACAACCTCTTCGGCCACCTCGCCGCCACCGCCGTACCCGGAGTGGAGGAGTGGCGGGACGGCGCCTACCGGCGCACCCTCCGTCTGCCCCACGGACACGGCATCGTCGCGCTCGCGCCGCAGCCCGACCACATCGCCTGCCGCCTCACGCTCACCGACCCCCGCGACCTCACCGTCGCCATCAGCCGCTGCCGCCGGCTGCTCGACCTGGACGCCGACCCGGTCGCCGTCGACGACCAGCTGCGCACGGACCCGGTCCTCGCCCCCCTGGTCGACAAGGCCCCCGGCCGCCGGGTGCCGCGCACGGTGGACGAGGCGGAGTTCGCCGTCCGGGCCGTCCTCGGCCAGCAGGTCTCCACCGCCGCCGCCCGCACCCACGCGGCCCGCCTCGTCACCGCGCACGGCACACCGGTCGGCGACCCCGAGGGCGGCCTGACCCACCTCTTCCCGTCCCCCGGGGCCCTGGCCGCGCTCGACCCCGAGACCCTCGCCATGCCCCGTACCCGGCGCACCACCTTCACCACGCTGGTCCGCCGGCTCGCGGACGGAGAGCTCCGTCTCGGCGCCGACAGCGACTGGTCCGGGACCCGCGCCCTGCTCCTCGCCCTGCCCGGCGTCGGACCCTGGACGGCCGACGTCGTCGCCATGCGCGCCCTCGGGGACCCCGACGCCTTCCTCCCCACCGACCTCGGCATCCGCCGCGCCGCCCGGGAACTCGGCCTGCCGTCCACGCCGGCCGCCCTCACCGCCCGCGCGGAGGCCTGGCGGCCCTGGCGGGCGTACGCGGTGCAGTACTTGTGGGCGACCGACAGCCACCCGATCAACTTCCTCCCCGTCTGAGCAGCCGAGGACACGCAGCCGATGAAGCAGCACACCGTGATCGACAGCCCCTACGGCCCCCTGACGCTCGTCGCCGACGACGGCGTCCTGTGCGGCCTCTACATGGCAGGCCAGCGCCACCGCCCGCCGGAGGAGACCTTCGGCACGCCCGACGACACCCCCTTCACCGAGACGCGGGCTCAGCTGGCGGCGTACTTCGCGGGCGACCTGAAGGTGTTCGGCCTCCCCCTGCGTCTGGACGGCACGCCGTTCCAGCGCCGGGTCTGGGAACAGCTGGCGCGCATCCCCTACGGCGAGACCCGCACCTACGGCCAGCTCGCGGACGCCCTCGGCAACCCCAGGGCATCCCGCGCGGTCGGCCTCGCCAACGGCCGCAACCCGATCGGCATCATCGTCCCCTGCCACCGGGTCGTCGGCGCGAGCGGCGGCCTCACCGGCTACGGCGGCGGCCTGGAGCGCAAACAGCGCCTGCTGGACTTCGAACGCGCGGCGGCGCTGTTCTAGGACCTTCGGACCCCGCTCAGGCGGCGATCCGGCGCAGCAGCTGCGGCAGTGCCGTCCCGATCGGCTCGCGGATCACCTCGTCCGCGCGCTCGTCGTACGGCGTCGGCTCCGCGTTGACCACGATCAGACGGGCCCCGTGGTCGGCGGCCACGTCCGCCAGCCCGGCGGCGGGGTGGACCTGGAGACTGGTGCCGACGGCGACGAAGACCGTGCAGGCCTTGCTGATCGCCACCGCCTCGCCCAGCACCACGGGATCGAGGCGCTCGCCGAACATCACCGTCGCCGACTTCAGGATGCCGCCGCAGTCCCGGCACGGCGGATCGTCCTCACCGGCCTCGACCCGGGCGAGGGCGTCCTCCATCGCACCGCGCGCATGACACCTGGTGCACACCACGCTCCGTACCGTGCCGTGCAGTTCGAGCACCTTGCGGTCCGGCACGCCGGCCCGCTGGTGCAGCCCGTCCACGTTCTGGGTGATCACCCGCACCGCCGCCCCGGACCGCTCCAGCTCGGCCACGGCCCGGTGCGCGGCATTGGGCTCGGCCGCGAGCGCGAAGGTCTCGCGCCGCATCCGCCACGACCGGCGGCGGATCTCCGGGTCGCCCATGTAGTACTCGTACGTCACGAGCTTCTCGGCCTCCGGATCGCGGCGCCACAGGCCGTTCGGCCCGCGGTAGTCCGGGATGCCGGAGTCGGTGCTGACGCCGGCACCGCTGAGGAGGGCGACGAGGGGCTTGCTCATGAGCCGAGGGTAGGTTCCGCCACGCGCGCCCCGCGAACGGATATCGGCGCCGGTGCGCACTCAGCGCACCCGGTACCCGTCCTCCAGCTCCGCGGTGCCCGAACCGTCGGCGAGGACGTCCAGCGCGGCCAGCACCCGGCGCCCCGTCGAGCCCTCGAGGTACCCGGTCAGCTCCCCGCGCGGCACGAGCCGCCACGACAGCAACTCCGACTCCTGCAACCGGATCGCCCCGAGGTCGTCGTCGCCGAGCACCCCACCGTCGTACAGGTACGCCACCACCGGCGGCCGGCCCGCTCCCCGCACCCAGTCCACCGCCAGCAGCCGGCCGAGCTCCCGGTCGAGGCCGATCTCCTCGGCCGTCTCGCGCCGGGCACCCTCGCGCGGGCTCTCCCCGTCGTCCGACTCGATCGTCCCGCCGGGCAGCGCCCACCCCTCCCGGTAGTCCGGCTCGACGAGCAGCACCCGGCCCTCCCCGTCCCGGAAGAGCGCGGCGGCGCCGGCGAGGACACGGGGGAGGGAGGCGATGTAGGCGGCGTAGTCCTGGGTGTCCTGGGTGGTGGTCATGCGGGGAAGGGTAGTGGCGGTGCCGGGCCTCCTCCCGGCAACGGTGACCGGCTCACCGGGCGCACCACAGCACACGCCGTCCCACGGCCGGCACGGGCGGCGCACGCGCCGGGGCACGGGTGAGGGGCCACGCCCGCCGTCGCCTGCGGCCGGAGGCGGGGACGCGCCACCCGTCCGACGCCCCCGCCGCAGGCCCCACCCGCCCGTCCCGGGACCGGCGGGCCCGGCCGTCCGTCAGACCTCCGCCCGCGCCAGCCGCAGCGTCCGCTCCGCCAGTTCGCCGACGCGCACCCCGTCGAAGCCGAAGACGGCGCTGCGGACCGTGTCCCGCAAGGGGTCCTTCCAGTGCGCCGGGATCGCCGCGGCACCGCACATCACCCCGGCCACGGAGCCCGCCGTCGCCCCGTTGGAGTCGGTGTCCAGGCCACCGCGCACCGTCAGGGCGATCGTGCGGGTGAAGTTGCCGTCGCCGTACAGCAGACCGGCGGTGAGCACGGCCGCGTTCGGCACCGTGTGGATCCAGCCCAGGCCGGCCGTCTCCTCCTCCAGCGTCGTGAGCGTCTCCTCCCAGGCCAGCCCCGCACCGTGCAGTGAGGCCACCCGGCGCAGGGTGCGGGCGAGGCGGCTGCCCGCCGGGATCACCGTCAGCGCCTCGTCCAGCGCGTGCCGCACGGTGGGCGCGGTGAACGCCGCCGAGATCAGCGCCGCCGCCCACATGGCGCCGTACACGCCGTTGCCGGTGTGGGACAGCACCGCGTCCCTGCGGGCCAGCGAGGCGGCGCGGCGCGGGGCGCCCGGCCAGGTCCAGCCGTGGATGTCGGCCCGGATGAGGGCGCCGATCCACTCCTGGTACGGGTTGTCGTACGTGGCTGTCAGCGGGGGCTTCAGTCCGTTCGCGAGGTTGCGGTACGCCGCCCGTTCGGCCGTGAACGTCTGCAGGTACGGCAGCCGCAGCAGCCACAGGTCGCCCACCTGCTCGGTGCTGAACCCGAAGCCGTGGGTCTCCAGCAGGTGCAGGCCGAGGACCGCGTAGTCGATGTCGTCGTCACGGCAGCTGCCGCGGACGCGGCCGCGGACACAGGCCCGCCACTCGGGGCGCAGGTCACGCGCCTCGCTCTCGGACGGCGGCTCGGGCAGATAGTCGGTGAGGGGGAGGGCGTCGGTGCGCCGCAGGTAGCGGTCGATGCGCGCACGCGTCCACACCTCGCCCTGCTCGACCGGCTTGCCGAGCATGTTGCCCGCGATCCGGCCCAGCCAGCCTCCCAGGACGCGGTCGGCGAGTCCTGACTCCGTGCGCACAGCGGTCGTCGCGGTCATGCAACCGGTGTACCCGCTTGCGCGCCGTTCCACGAGGTGGGCAGGCCGTGGCGGCGGCCCCGCCCGCCGGTTAGGGTCACAGCGGCGCGACTGGCCTCCGCAGGTGCGCGAGGCCCGCAGAGCGAGGGGAACGCAAGTGGCGGACGCTGCAGGAAGCGGCACTCGTACGGTGCGGTCGGCACAACGGGTGCTCGTCGCCGCGGACAAGTTCAAGGGATCGCTGACGGCCGTCGAGGTCGCCGGACGGGTGACGGCCGGGCTGCGCCGGGTCGTACCGGACCTGGTGGTCGAGGCGCTGCCGGTGGCCGACGGCGGCGACGGCACGGTGGCCGCGGCGGTGGCGGCGGGGTTCGAGCGGCGCGAGGTACGCGTCACCGGACCCCTCGGGCAGCCGGTGACCGCGGCGTACGCGCTGCGGGACGGCACCGCCGTCGTGGAGATGGCGGAGGCCAGCGGGCTGCAGCGGCTGCCGGAGGGGGTCCTCGCGCCGCTCACGGCATCGACGTACGGCTCCGGGGAACTGCTGCGGGCCGCGCTGGACGCGGGCGCCCGGACCATCGTGTTCGGGGTGGGCGGCAGCGCCACCACCGACGGCGGTGCGGGCATGCTGTCGGCGCTGGGGGCGCGGTTCCTGACGGCCGGGGGCGAGCCGGTGGGGCCGGGAGGCGGAGGGCTGGCGGAGCTGGCGTCCGCGGATCTGTCCGGCCTCGACCCGCGTCTCGGGTCGGTCGCCCTGGTCCTCGCCAGCGATGTCGACAATCCGCTGACCGGTCCGAAGGGCGCGCCGGCGGTGTACGGGCCGCAGAAGGGTGCGTCGCCGGAGGACGTGGAGCGGCTGGACGCGGCCCTGGCGCACTTCGTGAAGGTGCTGGAGGCCGTCGTCGGGCCGCGGGCAGCCGATCACGCGGCGTCGCCCGGTGCGGGCGCGGCGGGCGGCATCGGATTCGGGGCGCTGCTGCTGGGCGCCGTGTTCCGGCCGGGCATCGCGGTCATGCTGGACGTGCTGGGCTTCGCGCCGGCGCTGGAGCGGGCCGATCTGGTGATCACCGGGGAGGGCTCGCTGGACGAGCAGACCCTGCACGGGAAGGCCCCCGCGGGTGTCGCCGCGGTGGCCCGCGCCGCCGGCAAGGAGGTCGTCGCGGTGTGCGGGCGGCTGGCGCTGCCGCCGGAGGTGCTGGGACGGGCGGGAATCCGGCGGGCGTACGCCCTGACGGACCTCGAGCCGGACGTGGCGCGGTGCATCGCCGAGGCGGGACCGATCCTGGAACGCACGGCGGAGCGCATCGCCCGCGACTTCCTGCGCTGACCCGCGGCGGGTCCGGCGGCCATCGCCTGGACCTATCGCCGCCTCACCGGGCGTGCCGGTCCCGGCCCGGGCCCCTGGCCGGGACCGTGTGGCGATCCCCCCACGCAAGACCCCCGCGCAGGACGGGCAGATCCGCGGAGGTGCGGTCACGGCCCGCTCACTGCAGACAGAGGGGCCCCGGACCCGACCGGGTCCGGGGCCCCTCGGGGCGCACCGAGGCGCTACGGCAGCTGGGCCGCCCTCGCCTCACGGCGGTTGTCGCGGAAGTTGTTCACCCGGCGGGCCGTGGCGAACAGCGGGATCACCGCGCCCATCACCAGCTGGAGCGCGCAGCCCGTCTGCAGCAGCAGCTGGCCGCTCGGCGCGTCGAACGCCCACGCCGCCAGCAGACCCATCGACAGCACGATCCAGGAGAGCATGGCCACCGCGAGGCGGCCCCGCGGCTTCGGGTACTCCACCCGGCTCACCATCAGCCAGGCCGTGCCCAGGATCGCCAGCAGCGTCGCCACGAACGGCAGCTCCAGCAGCACGATCGACACGACCGTGAGGGCGCCGAACGGTGACGGCATGCCCTGGAAGGTGCCGTCCTTCACCGTGACGCAGGAGAACCGCGCCAGTCTCAGCACCACCGCCAGCAGCACCACGATCGCCCCGACCGCGGCCACTCTCTGGTGCGCGTCGTCCGCGACCATGCCGTAGACCAGGACGAAGTACGCCGGCGCCAGACCGAAGCTGATCAGGTCCGAGAGGTTGTCCAGCTCCGCGCCCATCGGTGAGGAGCGCAGCTTGCGCGCCACCAGGCCGTCGAAGAGGTCGAAGACCGCCGCGCACAGCATCAGGATGACGGCGGTGGCCGCGCTGTGGCGGGCCATGCCGGTCTCCTGGCTGCCCTGGAGGTGCGGGATCAGGATGCCGGTGGTGGTGAAGTACACCGCCATGAAGCCACAGGTGGCGTTGCCCAGGGTGAGGGTGTCCGCTATCGACAGGCGGAGCGAGAGGGGCATCTCCTCCTCGTCGTCCGCCTCGTCGGCCTCCGGCACCCAGCCGGCCTGTGTCTCCGGATCAACCACGGTCAATGCGAGTCACCCCAGCCACGGTCTTCTGACCCACTTCGACGTCGACCTCCACGCCCTCGGGCAGGTAGATGTCGACACGGGAGCCGAAGCGGATCAGACCGATGCGTTCGCCCTGCTCGACCTTGGTGCCCCGGGGCACGTACGGGACGATGCGGCGGGCGACGGCGCCGGCGATCTGGATCATCTCGATGTCGCCGAGCTCGGTGTCGAAGTGCCACACCACGCGCTCGTTGTTCTCGCTCTCCTTGTTGAAGGCGGGAACGAAGCCACCGGGGATGTGCTCGACGGACGTCACCGTGCCGGCCAGCGGGGCGCGGTTCACGTGGACGTTGAGCGGGCTCATGAAGATCGCGACGCGGGTGCGTCCGTCCTTCCACGGCATGATGCTCTGCACCACACCGTCGGCGGGCGAGATGACCCGGCCCTGGGCGATCTCGCGCTCGGGGTCGCGGAAGAACCACAGCATCCCCGCCGCCAGGGCGGTGGCGGGGACGGCGACGGCCTTGGCGGCACCCGAGCGGCGGGCGCGCAGAAGGCTGACGGCTGCGGTGGCGACGGTCGGCAGGAGCCACGGCGAGGCTCCGCGCGCGAGGCGTACGCCGGCGAGGCTGTCGCGAGGTGCAGAGGTTTGGCTGTGGGGCATGGATGACCTTCGTAGCGGATGATGCCGCGCAACTGCGGGGGACGGCGGCTTTCCGGCGATCGTAGCGGCTTCCGGCCGCAACTGGGTAAGCCAGGCAACCAAGTCGACGGCTGAAGAGTGCATACGGGGTGTGATCCTCTTCTCCAAGAAAACACCCCGTACCCGGACATCTAGCCCTGGAATCGATACTCTTCGAGCAGTCGACGGCCGATGATCATTTTCTGGATCTCGGCGGTGCCTTCACCGATCAGCAGCATCGGCGCCTCACGGTAGAGGCGCTCGATCTCGTACTCCTTGGAGAAGCCGTAGCCGCCGTGGATCCGGAACGCGTCCTCCACGACCTCCTTGCAGTACTCGGAGGCGAGGTACTTCGCCATCCCTGCTTCGAGGTCGTTTCGTTCTCCGGAGTCCTTTTTGCGCGCTGCGTTCACCATCATGGCATGCGCGGCCTCCACCTTGGTAGCCATCTCCGCCAGCTTGAACTGGATGGCCTGGTGCTGGGCGATCGCCTTGCCGAAAGTGTGACGCTGCTGGGCGTACCGGACGCCCAGCTCGAAGGCACGCTGAGCGACGCCGCAGCCGCGGGCCGCGACATTGACGCGGCCGACCTCGACGCCGTCCATCATTTGGTAAAAACCCCGGCCGGTGACGCCGCCGAGCACCCGGTCGGCGGGAATCCGCAGGCCGTCCATGATGAGCTCGGTGGTGTCGACGCCCTTGTAGCCCATCTTGTCGATCTTGCCGGGGATGGTCAGGCCGGGACGGACCTCGCCGAAGCCGGGCTCCTTCTCCACCAGGAAGGTCGTCATCGACTTGTGCGGCGCCGTGCCCTCGGGGTGACCCTCGTCACTCCGCACCAGAACGGCCACCAGCGACGACGTCCCGCCGTTCGTCAGCCACATCTTCTGGCCGTTCAGGACGTACTCCTCGCCGTCCTTCACCGCCTTCGACGTGATCGCCGACACGTCGGAGCCGAGGGCCGGCTCCGACATCGAGAAGGCGCCGCGGATGTCGCCGGCCGCCATGCGGGGCAGGAAGTGGTCCTTCTGCTCCTGCGTGCCGTGCTGCTTGAGCATGTACGCCACGATGAAGTGCGTGTTGATGATGCCGGACACCGACATCCAGCCCCGGGCGATCTCCTCGACGCAGAGGGCGTACGTCAGCAGGGACTCGCCCAGACCGCCGTACTCCTCGGGAATCATCAGGCCGAACAGGCCGAGTTCCCTCAGGCCGTCGACGATCGCCTGCGGGTACTCGTCACGGTGCTCCAGCTCGGTGGCGACCGGGATGATCTCCTTGTCCACGAAGTCGCGGACGGTGGAGAGGATCTCCTGCTGGACGTCGGTCAGACCGGCGGTCTGGGCGAGACGGCTCATCTCTACTTCTCCTGCTCCCCGAGCTCCGGGCGGCCGGGCTGCTCGCCGCCGCGCTCCTTGATGTACGTCTCCGTGGGCACCATCACCTTGCGGCGGAACACGCAGACCAGCGTGCCGTCCTGCTTGTAGCCCTTGGTCTCGACGTACACGATCCCGCGGTCGTTCTTCGACTTCGACGGCCACTTGTCGAGCACGGTCGTCTGCCCGTAGACCGTGTCGCCGTGGAAGGTCGGCGCCACGTGCTTCAGCGACTCGATCTCCAGGTTGGCGATCGCCTTGCCGGAGATGTCGGGCACGGACATGCCGAGCAGCAGCGAGTAGATGTAGTTCCCGACGACGACGTTCTTGCCGAAGTCCGTCGTCCTCTCCGCATAGTTCGTGTCCATGTGGAGCGGGTGGTGGTTCATGGTGAGGAGACAGAACAGGTGGTCGTCGTACTCGGTGACCGTCTTCCCCGGCCAGTGCTTGTACGTCGCGCCGACCTCGAACTCCTCGTAGGTGCGTCCGAACTGCATCGCGCTCAGGCCTCCGGGATCTCGAACGTCGACGTGCGCCGCATGCCGGCGGCGCGGCCCTTGCCGGAGATGACCAGGGCCATCTTGCGGCTGGCCTCGTCGATCATCTCGTCGCCGAGCATCGCCGAGCCCTTCTTGCCGCCCGCCTCGGACGTGTAGTAGTCGTACGCGTCCAGGATCAGCTCGGCGTGGTCGTAGTCCTCCTGCGACGGCGAGAAGATCTCGTTGGACGCCTCGACCTGGCCGGGGTGCAGCACCCACTTGCCGTCGAAGCCGAGCGCGGCGGCGCGCCGGGCGACCTCGCGGTAGCCGTCCACGTTGCGGATCTGCAGGTAGGGGCCGTCGATCGCCTGGAGGTTGTTGGCGCGGGCGGCCATCAGGATCTTCATCAGGATGTAGTGGTAGGCGTCCGCCGGGTAGCCGGGCGGCTGCTCGCCCACGACCAGCGACTTCATGTTGATGGAGGCCATGAAGTCGGCCGGGCCGAAGATGATGGTCTCGACGCGCTGGGAGGCCTGCGCGATCTCGTTGACGTTGTTCAGGCCGCGGGCGTTCTCGATCTGCGCCTCGATGCCGATCTTGCCGACCTCGAAGCCCATGGTCTTCTCGATCTGGGTCAGCAGCAGGTCGAGGGCGACGATCTGCTGGGCGTCCTGGACCTTCGGCAGCATGATGCAGTCGAGGTTCGGGCCGGCTCCCTCGACGACCGTCACGACGTCCCGGTACGTCCACTCGGTCGTCCAGTCGTTGACGCGCACGACGCGGGTCTTGCCGGTCCAGTCGCCCTCGTTGAGGAACTTCACGATGGTGTGCCGGGCCTCGGGCTTGGCGAGCGGGGCGCAGGCGTCCTCCAGGTCGAGGAAGACCTGGTCCGCCGGGAGGCCCTGGGCCTTCTCCAGGAAGCGCGGGTTCGAGCCGGGCACCGCCAGGCAGGAACGCCGGGGGCGAAGGCGGTCGAAGGAAAGGGGCGCGGCGGAGCCGCCCGTTGGAAGGGCGGTGGCGGGCGACGGGTGGGCCGTCATGCGGGGACCTCCATGGGGTCGAGCTTGTTCGCGTTGCGGATCTCGTCGACGATGCGGCCGATGATCCCGGTGATGTCGAAGTCCTTCGGGGTGAAGACCGCGGCCACTCCGGCGGCCCGCAGCTCTTCGGCGTCTCCGCTGGGGATGATGCCACCGGCGATCACCGGAATGTCCGTGGCGCCGGCCACACGGAGCCGTTCGAGCACGTCCGGCACCAGCTGGGCGTGCGAGCCGGACAGGATGGACAGGCCCACCGCGTGCACGTCCTCGGCGAGGGCGGCGTCCACGATCTGCTCCGGCGTCAGCCGGATGCCCTGGTAGACCACCTCGAAGCCGGCGTCGCGGGCCCGCACGGCGATCTGCTCGGCGCCGTTGGAGTGCCCGTCCAGGCCCGGCTTGCCAACCAGGAAGCGCAGCTTGCCCACGCCCAGGTCCTTGGCCGTCAGTTCCACCTTGCGGCGGACCTCCGACAGGGCGGAGCCCTCCTCGGCGGCGACCGCGACCGGGGCGGAGGAGACACCGGTCGGTGCCCGGAACTCGCCGAACACCTCGCGCAGCGCCCCGGCCCACTCGCCGGTGGTGACACCGGCGCGGGCGCACTCCAGGGTGGCCTCCATGAGGTTGTCGGTGCCGCGGGCGGCCTCCTTCAGCTTCTCCAGCGCCTTGCAGGGGCGAGGGTGGTTGAAGGGCGGCTGGTAGCGGCTGTCGCGCCAGTTCCGCAGCGAGGCGACGACCCGGGCCTCCACCGCGGGGTCGACCGTCTGGATCGCGGTGTCCAGGTCGGCGGTCAGCGGGTTGGGCTCGGTGCCCTCGAAGGCGTTGACCCCGATGATCTTCTCCTCGCCGGACTCGATCCGGGCCCGGCGCTCGGCGTGCGAGGAGACCAGCTGGGACTTGAGGTAGCCGGACTCGACGGCGGCCATCGCGCCGCCCATCTCCTGGATCCGCTCGATCTCCGCGAGCGAGTCCGTGACCAGCTCCTCCACCTTCGCCTCGATCACCTTCGAGCCCTCGAAGATGTCGTCGTACTCCAGCAGATCGCTCTCGTACGCCAGGACCTGCTGGATGCGCAGGGACCACTGCTGGTCCCAGGGGCGCGGCAGGCCCAGGGCCTCGTTCCAGGCCGGCAGCTGCACGGCGCGGGCGCGGGCGTCCTTGGAGAGGGTGACGGCCAGCATCTCCAGCACGATCCGCTGGACGTTGTTCTCCGGCTGCGCCTCGGTCAGACCGAGGGAGTTGACCTGGACGCCGTAGCGGAAGCGGCGGTGCTTGGGGTTCTCGATGCCGTACCGCTCGCGGGTGATGCGGTCCCAGATGCGGCCGAAGGCGCGCATCTTGCACATCTCCTCGACGAAGCGGACGCCCGCGTTGACGAAGAAGGAGATGCGGCCGACCACGTCGCCCATGCGCTCCTGCGGCACCTGGCCGCTGTCGCGCACCGCGTCGAGCACGGCGATGGCGGTGGACATCGCGTACGCGATCTCCTGCACCGGCGTGGCCCCGGCCTCCTGCAGGTGGTAGCTGCAGATGTTGATCGGGTTCCACTTCGGGATGTGGGAGACCGTGTACGCGATCATGTCCGTCGTCAGGCGGAGCGACGGCCCCGGGGGGAACACGTGGGTCCCCCGGGACAGGTACTCCTTGACGATGTCGTTCTGGGTCGTGCCCTGGAGCGCGGTGATGTCCGCGCCCTGCTCCTCGGCGACGACCTGGTAGAGCGCCAGCAGCCACATGGCGGTGGCGTTGATCGTCATCGAGGTGTTCATCTGCTCCAGGGGGATGTCCTGGAACAGCCGGCGCATGTCACCGAGGTGGGCGACCGGCACCCCGACCCGGCCGACCTCGCCGCGGGCGAGGACGTGGTCGGAGTCGTAGCCGGTCTGGGTCGGCAGGTCGAAGGCGACCGACAGACCCGTCTGTCCCTTGGCGAGGTTGCGCCGGTACAGCTCGTTGGACGCCTCGGCCGTCGAGTGACCGGCGTACGTCCGCATGAGCCACGGACGGTCCTTCTGGCGCTCTGTCATGTCCCGGCCCTCAGATGTTCCGGAAGCGGTTGATGGCGTCGATGTGCTGCGCGCGCTTCTCGTGGTCGCGCACGCCCAGGCCCTCCTCGGGGGCCATGCACAGCACGCCGACCTTGCCCTGGTGCAGGTTGCGGTGGACGTCGTAGGCGGCCTGGCCGGTGTCCTCCAGGGCGTACGTCTTCGAGAGCGTCGGGTGGATCTTGCCCTTGGAGATGAGGCGGTTGGCCTCCCAGGCCTCGCGGTAGTTGGCGAAGTGGGAGCCGATGATGCGCTTCAGCGACATCCACAGGTAGCGGTTGTCGTACTCGTGCATGTAGCCCGAGGTCGAGGCGCAGGTGGTGATGGTGCCGCCCTTGCGGGTGACGAAGACCGAGGCGCCGAAGGTCTCGCGGCCGGGGTGCTCGAAGACGATGTCGATGTCCTCGCCGCCGGTGAGCTCACGGATGCGCTTGCCGAAGCGCTTCCACTCCTTCGGGTCCTGGGTGTTCTCGTCCTTCCAGAACTTGTAGCCCTCGGCGTTGCGGTCGATGATCGCCTCGGCGCCCATCGACCGGCAGATGTCGGCCTTCTGGTCGCTGGAGACGACACAGATCGGGTTGGCGCCACCGGCCAGCGCGAACTGCGTGGCGTAGGAGCCGAGTCCGCCGCTCGCGCCCCAGATGAGGACGTTGTCGCCCTGCTTCATGCCGGCGCCGTTGCGGGACACCAGCTGCCGGTACGCGGTGGAGTTGACCAGACCCGGGGCGGCGGCCTCCTCCCAGCTGAGGTGGTCCGGCTTGGGCATCAGCTGGTTGGACTTCACCAGCGCGATCTCCGCCAGGCCGCCGAAGTTGGTCTCGAAGCCCCAGATGCGCTGCTCGGGGTCGAGCATCGTGTCGTTGTGGCCGTCGCTGGACTCCAGCTCGACCGACAGGCAGTGGGCCACGACCTCGTCGCCGGGCCGCCAGGCGTTCACGCCGGGGCCGGTGCGCAGCACGACGCCGGCGAGGTCGGAGCCGATGATGTGGTACGGCAGGTCGTGGCGCTTGGTGAGCTCGCTGAGCCGGCCGTAGCGCTCCAGGAAGCCGAAGGTGGACAGCGGCTCGAAGATCGAGGTCCACACCGAGTTGTAGTTGACCGAGGAGGCCATGACGGCCACCAGGGCCTCGCCCGGGCCGAGCTCGGGCAGCGGCACGTCGTCGAGGTGGATCGACTTGCGGGGGTCCTTGTCGCGGGTCTCGAGGCCCGCGAACATCTCCGTCTCGTCCTTGTGCACGGTGATCGCGCGGTACGACTCGGGGAGCGGCAGGGCGGCGAAGTCCTCCGACGTGGAGTCGGGCGACTGGATCGCGGCCAGGATGTCCTTGACGGTCACGGTGTTGCCTCCGGCGGTGAGCGCCCTGAGGGAGGGGCGCTGGGGGTTACGTCGGGTGTGCTGCTGAGGGTCGGGGGTTGCCGTCGGTCCGGCGGTGGTGCTTCGGCAGCGCTTGGTGTGCGCGGGAGGGTGCCTGTGACGCAGGCGTCCGGACGTGCGGGCGGTGGGCCCGCCGGGACTCGCCCGGACTCCTTCAACGTATGGCACGCCGTGTCATCAGGCAAGGCACCCAGTGCCAGAACCTTGGCTCAGGTGAAACTTTTACCCATCAGATGAGCGATGATCGATCGAATGGGCCCGGAAGCGGGTCCTAAAAGGGGCCCTGACATGGCAAAACGGCCACCCGGTGGGGTGGCCGTCGTCACAGTGGCGAGGGAGCGTTTTCCGAGCCTCCGGGGGCCGCTCAGCGCTCCTTCAGTGCCTGCTCGATGGTCCGCATCACCTCGTCCAGCGGCGCGTCCACGTGCGCCACGGTCACCAGGACCTCGCCCTGCGCGGACACCGAGGCGGCCGGCCGCTGCGGGGGCGCGGCGCGCCGCCCCGCCATGATGCCGCTGCCGAAGGTCTTGCGGACGATCGCGAAGGCGTGGTCCAGCTGCGTCTCCACATCGCCCTGGCCGCCGGCCCTGAGCCAGCGCCGCAGCACGTGGTTGTGCGCGGTGACGACGGCCGACGCGGCGACCTCCGCGAGCAGCGGGTCGTCGTTGGCGTCGTCGTCGTGCGCGTGCTCGTCGAAGTGGCCGAGCAGATAGCGGGTGAAGAGCCGCTCGTAGCGGGCCACCGACGCGATCTCGGCCTCCCGCAGGGTGGGCACCTCGCGCGTCAGCTTGTAGCGGGCGACCGAGATCTCCGGCCGCGCCGCGTACATCTTCATGACCTCTTTGATGCCGCGGCACACCGTGTCCAGCGGATGCTCGTGCGCGGGCGCGGCGTTGAGCACCGCCTCGGCACGCACGAGGGTGTCGTCGTGGTCGGGGAAGATCGCCTCTTCCTTGGAACGGAAGTGGCGGAAGAACGTGCGGCGGGCGACCCCGGCGGCGGCCGCGATCTCGTCGACGGTGGTGGCCTCGTACCCCTTCGTCGCGAACAGCTCCATCGCGGCGGCCGCCAGTTCCCGGCGCATTTTCAGCCGCTGGGCGGCGGCACGGGAGCCCGCTGAGCTCTCCGGGGGCTCGGTCGTGGCTGGCGTACGTACGGACTTGGCGGGCTGGGACATGCCCTGAACGTACTGCATGTGCGCAGCTCGATGCGCGTGAGAGGGGCTTCCCCCGCCCTCCGCGGGCGGGGGAGGGGCGCTGCGGGCGGGCGGCGCGAACCGGTCGGGGTCGAGCAGCCCGCCCCACTGCGCGCCGCCCTCGAACCGGTCGCCGGGGCGCGCCTCAGCGCTTGGCATATTCGCGGAAGCCACGGCCGGTCTTGCGGCCGAGGCAGCCCGCGGCCACCAGGTGCTCCAGCAGGGGCGCGGGGGCGAGGCCCGGGTCACGGAACTCGCGGTGCAGCACCTTCTCGATGGCGAGCGAGACGTCGAGCCCGACGACGTCCAGCAGTTCGAAGGGGCCCATCGGGTAGCCGCCGCCCAGCTTCATCGCGGCGTCGATGTCGTCGAGGGAGGCGTAGTGCTCCTGCACCATCTTGACGGCGTTGTTGAGGTACGGGAACAGCAGGGCGTTCACGATGAACCCGGCCCGGTCACCGCAGTCCACGGCGTGCTTGCGGATCCTCCCGCACACCTCGCGCACGGTGGCGTGGACGTCGTCCGCGGTCAGCACCGTGCGCACCACCTCGACCAGCTTCATGGCCGGCGCGGGGTTGAAGAAGTGCATGCCGATCACGTCCTGCGGACGCGAGGTGGCACGGGCACAGGCGACGACCGGCAGGGAGGAGGTGGTCGTGGCGAGCACCGCGCCCGGCTTGCAGACCTTGTCCAGCGTCCCGAACAGCTGCCGCTTGACCTCCAGGTCCTCGGCCACCGCCTCGAGCGCGAGGTCCACGTCGGCGAAGTCGTCGTAGGTGCCCGTCGCACGGACCCGCTCCAGGGTCTGCGCGGCGGCCTCGGCGGTCATCCGGCCCTTGTCGACCGAGCGCGCCAGCGACTTCCCGATACGGGCCTTGGCGGCGGCCGCCTTCTCCTCGCTGCGGGCGGCCAGGACCACCTCGTAGCCCGCCTTGGCGAACACCTCGGCGATACCCGAGGCCATGGTGCCCGAGCCCGCGACACCCACCGAGCGCACGGTGCGGCCGGGGGCCCCGGAGGCGTCCTCGCGCGGGGTGAGGGCGTCGGGCACGACCGTCCCGCTGCCCGGCGCCTCGTAGGTGTAGAAGCCGCGCCCCGCCTTGCGGCCGGTCAGGCCAGCCTCGCTGAGCTGCTTGAGGACGGGAGCGGGGGCGTGCAGCCGGTCCCGGGACTCCGCGTACATGGCCTCCAGAACGGTGCGCGCGGTGTCGATGCCGATCAGGTCGAGCAGTGTCAGCGGGCCCATGGGCAGACCGCAGCCCAGCCGCATCGCGGCGTCGATGTCCTCGCGCGAGGCGTAGTTGGCCTCGTACATCGCGGCGGCCTGGTTGAGGTAGCCGAACAGCAGGCCGTCGGCGACGAATCCGGGCCGGTCGCCCACCGCCACGGGCTCCTTGCCCAGGTCCAGGGCGAGGTCGGTGACCGCCGTGACGGCCGCGGGCGAGGTGAGCACGCTGGAGACGATCTCGACCAGCTTCATGGCCGGTGCCGGGTTGAAGAAGTGCATGCCCAGCACCCGCTCGGGGCGGGCGGAGTCGGCGGCGAGCCGGGTGACCGAGAGGGCGTTGGTGCCGGTCGCCAGGATCGTCTCCGGCCGCACGATCGAGTCGAGTTCACGGAAGATCTGCTGCTTGGCCTCGTACGACTCCGGGGCCACCTCGATCACCAGGTCGGCTTCGGCCGCGGCGGTGAGGTCGGTGGAGGTGGTGACGCGGGCGAGGAGCTCGGCGCGCTGCTGTTCGGTGAGCCGGCCGCGCTCGACGGCGCGGGCGGTCGAGGCCTCCAGGGCGGCGACGCACTGCGCCGTCTGGGCCTCGCTGATGTCGATGCCGACGACGTCGCGGCCGGCCGCGGCCAGGACCTCGGCGATGCCGGTGCCCATCGTGCCGAGTCCGACCACGGCGACGGTGCGCAGCGGGGACAGGGAGGTGTCGGAGAGGGGAGTGGCCATCGCGGGACTCCAGGAATGAGGGTGACGACGGGAGACACGCCCGGTGCGCCGAGGGGCGCACCGGGTGCGTGCGGGATGCGGGTGTGGACCGGGCTGCGAGCGCACACGCCCGGCGCCGCGGAGAAGCGGCTGGTGGATCCGACCGGCCCTGTCCCGGGGCCGAGCCGTACTGCGGTACACGGGGTACCGAACCGACTGCGACTCACTGCGGCCGCGTCACCAGACCGCCGTGAGGAGGGTCGCGAGTGGGTAACTCGCTCGTCTGAGCTTAACTTGCGGGTAACGAGCGCGCCAGCCCCCCGGGTTTGTGATGTACGTCCCGCGTACCCCGCCCGGCACCTAACCTCGGGGGCATGGACGAAGAGGTGCGATCGCTCACGGAGCGCTTACGGGCGGAGTCGGGCGGATCGGCGGCGTACGACCGGCTGCTGGCCACGGACGACCCCGACACCCTGGCCGGCGTCCTCACCGCGCCCGGACAGCCGCTGTGGGCACGGGAACTCGCCGCGTTCCGGCTCGGACTGGCCGGTGACCGCCGGGCGTTCGAGGCGCTCGTCCTCCTCCTCAACCACCGGGACCCGCCGCGCTGCGCCTCCGCGGCCCACGCCCTCGCCCGCCTCGACGACCCGCGCACCGCCCGCGCCGCCGCCGCCCTCGCCACCAACGAACTGCGCGTCGCCTACGCCCTGCACCCGGTCCGCCTGCTCGCCCGACTGCGCGCACCCGAGGCGGTGCCGGCCCTGATCACCACCCTGCGCCGCAGGCTGCGCCCCCAGGACCCGTACCGCCGGGTCGCCCTCGCCTGCGTGGAAGGGCTCGGCGAACTCGGCGACCCGCGCGCCGAACCCGTACTCAACGAGGCCCTCGCGCACCCGGCACTGGCCGAGGCGGCGGTCCACGCCCTGTCCCGCATCCCCCGCCAGGGCGGCGCCGCCCGCGGCCGCACACCCGGACAGCGCTAGCGCCGCCGCCCGGTGAGCTCGCTCGCGGTGCGCGCTTTCCCGCCGCTGCCCGTACCGGGCCGGCGGAGCCCCCCGGGTGCGGCGGAGGCCGTCGCGGGGCGTTCCGGCGTCAGTCGGTGAGGTCCCTGGCGTACCGGACCTCCGGCACCGCCCGTCCGGCCACCTCGAAGGGCTCCTCGGTGCCGTCCGGGGCGAAGCCCGCGCGCTCGTAGAAACGGCGGGCGCGGAGGTTGCCCTTGAGGACCCACAGGTACATGCGCCGGTGACCGGCGCCGGCGCAGCGGCGGGACGCCTCGGTCAGCAGGGTGCGTCCCACGCCCTGGCCGATGCGCTCGGGAGGCAGGTACAGGGCGTACAGCTCGGCGTCCGCCGTGCGCGCCTCGCCGTCCCGGTAGGGGCCGAACGCGACCCACCCGGCGAGTTCACCGCCCCCGGTCTCGGCGACCAGGTCGACCGTACTGCCGTCGCCCGCCGAGAGGCGCGCGCGGTGCCGCTCGGCGTCGGCCGCGATGTCGAGGCCGTCGAGGTACGACTGCGGGACGAGACCCCGGTACGCGTGCTGCCACCCGCGTATCCGGATCGTGGCGACGGCCTCGCAGTCGTCGGCGGTCATGGGCCGCAACAGCGGCCCGCTCACGCGTCCACCACCGCGGGGGCCTCGATCCCCGGCAGGAACTCCGGGCGGACCAGCCCGGCGACCCGGACCGCGGACGCGGCCGGCAGCCGGTCGTCGGGCAGGTGCGCGGCGCGGGCCGCGCGGACGGCCGGCAGGTACGCCATGTCCGCGACGAGGTGGGCCGGTTTCGTCACGTCGTCGAACGTCGCACCCGCCGCCGGACAGCGCCTCAGGTTCTCGAGGACCCGACGGGCCCGGGCCCCGGCGTCGCCCTCGCCGACGGGCCCGCCGTCCTCGTCCGGGGCGAGCCGGCCGGAGACGGCGACGAGGCGGCCGGTGCCGGTCACCACGTGGGTGTACTGGGCCGCGGGAGCCACGCCGTCGGGGGTGGGGAGGCGGGTGAGGCGGGTCATGGAGTGCATGATGCCCCATGAGGCCGGCCCGCCTTGATCCCTGCGGTCGGCCCGGCGCCCGCCCCCGACGGGGCGTCGGCCCTCAGCCCCGCGGGCCGAGCAGGCCGTGCAGCGTCGAGCCGCGGGCCGTGTCCGGTGCCGCCTTAGACGTCAGCGGCTCCGGGTCCGGCAGCCCCGCGCACACCGCCTCGGCCTCGCCCCGGCCTCCGCGCGGCACCGTCCCGTCGGTGAGGTAGGCCACCAGGTGCCGGTCCAGACAGGAGTTCCCGCTCAGCGTGATGCCGTGGTTGCCGCTCCCCGACTCCACCACCAGGCTGGAACGCCCCAGCAACCGGTGGACGGTGACCGCGCCCTGGTACGGCGTCGCCGCGTCGTCCGTCGCCTGGAACAGCAGCGCCGGCGGCAGCGCGCTGTTGTCGACGCGCTCCGGCCGCAGGGACTCGGTCGGCCAGAACGCGCACGGCGCGTTGTACCAGGCGTTGTTCCAGGCCATGAACGGTGCCCGCTCGTACATCTCCCAGGTGTCCTTGCGCCACTGCGCCCAGTCACGCGGCCAGGAGGCGTCCCGGCACTCGACCGCCGTGTAGACGCTGTAGCCGTTGTCCCCGGCGGCGTCGTTCGCGCCGAAGTTCTCGTACGCCTCGACCAGCGGCCCGTCGTCCCCGTCGTTCACGTACGCGGCGAACGCCTCCGCGAGATAGGGCCAGTAGCCGTTGTAGTAGCCGCCCGGGATGTAGGTGTCCTCCAGTTCGGCCGCACCCACCTTGCCGTCGGCCGGGGCCTTCTTCAACTCCGCGCGCATCGCGTACCACTTGGCCTCGATCTTCTCCGCGTCGGTGCCCAGACGGTACGTCGTGTCGTGCTTGGCCACCCAGTCCATGAACGCCCGGTGGCGGTCGTTGAAGGCGAGGTTCTGGTTCAGGTTGGCGTCGTACCAGACCTCGGTGGGGTCGACCACCGAGTCCAGGACCAGACGGCGCACCCGGTCCGGGAACAGCTTGGCGTAGACGGCGCCCAGGTAGGTGCCGTAGGAGTAGCCGAAGTAGTTGATCTTCTTCGCGCCGAGGGCCCGCCGGATCACGTCCAGGTCGCGCACCGCGGCGCCCGTGCTGATGTGCGGCAGCAGATCGCCGTACTTCCTGCCGCAGGCCTCGGCGAAGGACTTCGCGCGTGCGAGCCCGGCCCGCTCCGCCTCGGGCGAGGCGGGCACCGAGTCGGGGCGCACCGGCCCGAAGTGGTCCGGCGCGCAGTCCAGCGCGGGTTCGCTCGCGCCGACCCCGCGCGGGTCGAAGCCGATGACGTCGTACTGCGCGGCCACCTTCTTCGGCAGCGACGACGCCACGAACCCGGCGAGCGTCAGCCCGCTGCCGCCGGGGCCGCCCGGGTTCACCAGCAGCGGGCCCTGGTACTTCTTCGCGGTGTGCGGGACGCGGGACAGGGCGAGGGTGATCGTGCGTCCGGCGGGGGCCGAGTGGTCGAGCGGCACCTCGACCGACGCGCACTGCAGCGTCGGGTAGTCGTCGGTGGCGCACTTCTTCCATGCGGGCTTCGCCACGGGGAAGGTGTCGGCGGCGCGCGGTGTGCCCGCTGCGGCGGGGAGTGCCGCGAGGCTTCCGGCCAGGACGACGGTGGCACCGCACAGCACGGCTGCGCGTCTTCTCATGGGTCCTCCCAGGACGGAAGTGCTGAGGACCGCGAGGCTCACGGCCCACGCGGCATCGTCCCGGTGCGAGGCCCTGGATGAACGTGTTGCGCCCATTGTTGACCCAATTGGGCCGCCGGAAGCGCTCGGATGCGCTGCCCGCGTGCCGGGCGGCGCCCGGGGCCTACAGGAGCGTGAGCTGGGTCGGCTCGGGTGTCTGAGGCTCGCTCGGTCCGGCGGCCCGCGCGCGCCGCGGCATGCCCGGGCGGGTGGGGCCGATGCCGTACTCCTCGGCCAGTTCGTGCACCTGACGGGTGATCTGCCGCTGGTACCACTTCGGGGCGTAGGCGCCGTCCGCGTAGAGCCGCTCATAGCGGCCGGTCAGGTGCGGGTGGTAGCACGCCAGCCAGGACATGAACCACTCGCGGGCGCCGGGCCGCAGATGCAGCACCAGCGGGGTGACGGAGGTGGCGCCGGCGGCCGCGACGGCCCGCACGGTCGCCCTCAGCTGCTCCGGGCGGTCGCTCAGGAACGGGATCACCGGTGCCATCAGGACACCGCAGCCGATGCCGTGCCCGGCGAGCGTGCGCACCACGTCGAGCCGCCGCTCCGGGGCCGGTGTGCCCGGCTCGACCGTGCGCCACAGCGTCTCGTCGGTGAAGCCCACCGAGACGGAGATGCCGACGTCGGTCACCTCCGCGGCCTGCCGGAGCAGTGGGAGGTCCCGCAGGATCAGCGTGCCCTTGGTGAGGATCGAGAACGGGTTCGCGTGGTCGCGCAGGGCGGCGAGGATGCCCGGCATCAGCCGGTAGCGGCCCTCCGCGCGCTGGTAGCAGTCGACGTTCGTGCCCATCGCGATGTGCTCCCCCTGCCAGCCGCGGGAGGACAGCCGGTGGCGCAGCAACTCGGGTGCGTTCACCTTGACCACGATCTGGCTGTCGAAGCCGAGGCCGGTGTCGAGGTCGAGGTAGCTGTGGGTCTTCCTCGCGAAGCAGTACACACACGCGTGCGTGCAGCCCCGGTAGGGGTTGACCGTCCACTCGAACGGCATGCGGGAGGCCCCCGGCACACGGTTGACGATCGAACGCGCCCGGATTTCGTGGAAGGTGATGCCGCGGAACTCCGGCGTGTCGAAGGTGCGGGTGGTCACCGCCTCCGCGCCGAACAGCGCGGCGTCGGCCCGGCCGTGTCCGGAGTCCGGGGTGAGGTTCTCCCAGCGCATGACGCCTCCTCGGTAGCACTGGCCCACAGAATAGAACAAGTGTTCCCTTGATCGTGCGGGTGGCCATGTTCGGTCACATACGGAACCCCGATTTGAGCGGCCGGGCGCGGGGGTGATTGGCTTGCCCCGACCCCGTTACCCCATGCCCTGGAGGAAAGCGATGGCGCAGGTCGAGGCCACTACGGAGCGGATCGTCGCGGCGGACGCGGAGACGGTGTTCGACGCCCTCGCCGACTACAGCGGCACCCGTGCGAAGCTGCTGCCCGAGCAGTACAGCGAGTACGAGGTCCGCGAGGGCGGCGACGGCGAAGGCACCCTGGTGCACTGGAAGCTCCAGGCCACCAGCAAGCGCGTGCGTGACTGTCTGCTGGAGGTGACCGAGCCCACCGACGGCGAACTCGTGGAGAAGGACCGCAACTCCTCCATGGTCACCACCTGGCGCGTCACCCCGGCCGGCGAGGGGCGCTCCCGGGTCGTCGTGACCACCGTCTGGAACGGCGCCGGCGGCATCGGCGGCTTCTTCGAGAAGACCTTCGCGCCCAAGGGTCTCGCCCGCATCTATGACGCCCTGCTGGCCAAGCTGGCCACGGAAGTTGAGAAGTAGGGGTCGTCGCGCACCCTCAAGATCCGAGAACCGGCGGGGAGTTGACGCCTCACCGGTTCGAGTGATCCGCCGACGGACCGCCTCTGTCCCGTAACTCGCCGCGCTTGCTCGTAGTTGTCGCTTTTACGCGGGAATTGTCCGGCGGAGCGACGAGGGGAGCGGCACGTGGGCGGGATCACTCTGACGCAGGACGAGCCGGTCACGGCACCACCGGCCGGGGGCCCGCCGCCCCCGGCTCCGGCAGGGGAGCCGGGCCTGAGCCCGCGCCGGGTCCGGCTCGTCTTCCTCGCCCTGATGCCGGCGCTGCTCCTCGCCGCGCTGGAGCAGATGATCGTCGCCACCGCGCTGCCGAAGATCGTCGGTGACCTGCACGGCCTGGACAGCATGTCCTGGGCGATCACCGCCTACCTGCTCACCTCCACCATCGGCCTCCCGGTCTACGGCAAGCTCGGCGACCAGCTCGGCCGCAAGGGCGTCTTCCAGTTCGCCATCCTCGTCTTCGTCATCGGTTCCGCGCTGGCCGGGCGGGCGACGACCATGGACCAGCTGATCGCCTACCGCGCGGTGCAGGGCGTCGGCGCCGGCGGACTGATGATCGGCGTCCAGGCGATCATGGCGGACATCGTGCCCGCGCGGCAGCGCGGCCGCTTCATGGGACTCGTCGGCGCCGCCTTCGGCCTCGCCTCCGTCGCCGGACCGCTGCTCGGCGGCTGGTTCACCGACCACCTCTCGTGGCGCTGGTGCTTCTACATCAACGTCCCCTTCGGTCTCCTGACCATGGTCGTCGTGGCCCTGGTGCTCAAGCTGCCCAAACCGGCCGCGCGGGGCCGCTTCGACGTCCTCGGCACCCTGTTGCTGGCGGTCGCCTCCACCTGCCTGGTGCTGCTGACCACCTGGGGCGGCACCGAGCACGCCTGGGACTCCCGCACCGTGCTCGGACTCGGCGCGGGCGCCGCCGCGGCCGGCGCGCTGTTCCTCGTCGTCGAACGCTTCGCCGCCGAACCCCTCATCCCGCTCCGCCTGTTCCGCGACTCCGTCTTCAACGTCACCGGCCTGGTGGGCCTGGTGATCGGCGTCGCCCTGTTCGGCGCCGCGAGCTATCTGCCCACGTACCTGCAGATGGTCGACGGGGCCTCCGCCACCGAGTCCGGGCTGCTGATGCTGCCGATGACGGGAGGCATCGTCGGTGCCTCCCTCGTCTCCGGCCAGCTCATCAGCCGCACCGGCCGCTACCGGTGGCACCCCGTCGCCGGCGCGGCCCTCTCCGTCGCCGGCATGTGGCTGCTCTCCCGCCTGGAGACCGGCACCCCCCGGCTGCACTACAGCGTCTGGATGGCCGTCCTGGGCACGGGCATCGGCATGGTGATGCCGGTGCTGATCCTCGCCGTGCAGAACGCGGTCCGCCCCGCCGACCTCGGCACGGCCACCAGCGCCCACAACTACTTCCGGCAGATCGGCGGCAGCGTCGGCGCCGCCGTCTTCGGCACGCTCTTCGCCGACCGGCTCGACGACGCGCTCACCGAACGCCTTCCCGCGGACGCGGCCGCGCCGGACGCCGGGTCCGTCACCCCCGAGCTGGTGCACGCGCTGCCGCCCGGGCTGCGCGACGCCTACGTGCAGGCCTACGCCGACGCCATGCCCCGCATCTTCCTCTACCTGGTGCCGGTGCTCGTCCTCGGCCTGCTCATCGCCTTCTTCCTCAAGGAGAAACCACTGGTGTCCCACCACACCCCCATCGCCGACCCCGCCCAGGAAGCACCGCGCTTCGACCCGCGCGTGCCGCCCGCCCGCCCCCACGCGGCCGGCGGGGCGTCCTCCGCCCCGCCGCGCCCGCCGCACACCGGCGGCATCCCCGTCTGCGGCACCGTCCAGCATCCCGACGGAACCGCCGTGCCCCGTGCGGCGCTCACCCTCATCGACGTGTCCGGACAGCAGACCGGACGCGGCGCCAGCGGCGAGGACGGCCGGTACGCGCTGGCCACGCCCGGCCCGGGCGCGTACGTCCTGATCGCGGCCGCCGGCGGCCACCAGCCGCAGGCGGTCTCCGTGACCGTCGGCGAGCGGCCCGTCGAACTCGACGTCGTCCTCGGTGGCGCGGGCCGCCTGGCCGGCAGCGTCGTCACCGCCGACGGCACCCCCGTACGGGATGCCGCCGTCACCCTCACCAACGTCCACGGCGAGGTCGTCGCCAGTACCCGCAGCGGGCGTGAGGGCGGCTACGTCATCACCGAGCTGGTGGCCGGCGAGTACACGCTCGCCGCGAGCGCCCCCGCCTTCCGGCCGGCCGCCCTCCCCGTCACCGTCCAGGCCGCCAGGGAGACCCGCCAGGACGTCGAACTCGCCGGCGGCGCCGTGCTCCGCGGCACCGTGCGGGCGGGCGGCGGACGGCCCGTCGAGGAGGCCCGCGTGACCCTCCTGGACGCGGCGGGCAACGTCGTCGACACCCTCACCACCGGACCCGACGGCACCTTCCGCTTCGTCGACCTCTCCTCCGGCGAGTACACC
This sequence comes from Streptomyces sp. NPDC041124, assembly GCF_055592385.1. Taxonomy (NCBI): domain Bacteria; kingdom Bacillati; phylum Actinomycetota; class Actinomycetes; order Kitasatosporales; family Streptomycetaceae; genus Streptomyces; species Streptomyces sp. NPDC041124. The sequence goes on along the minus strand of NZ_JBVIYR010000010.1, from coordinate 282,486 downwards.
GTCATCGCCGCCGGCTACCCACCGGTCGCGACCGTGCTCCAGATGGCCGGCGGAGGCCGTACGGAACGCGACCTCCTGCTGGGTCACGAGGACTGAAACGGTCCTCCCCACGGGGAAACGCGCGCCGGTGCGAGCACCGGCGGGCCATTTCCCTGTCGCCGCACCTCGCGCCGGAGGCGGCCGGCCGGTGTCTGAGTAGCAGGCGGGGTCGGGCGGCACAACCCACGCGGGTCAGCGTCGTCGGGGGCGGGCTGTGGTGCTGCCCGCCATACCGTTGCGCATTGAACCACCCCTACGGTGCCGGACACCGGGCCGCCCCGACCGATCCACGCCGAAGGAGCGGCCCGGCGTCCCCCCCGCGCACCGAGGAGTCGCCATGCAGCCGCCGCCGCACCGGAGTACCGTCCCGCCCCACTTCCGCACCCGGCCCGTGCCGCCCCCTACGCGACGTGGCCGGTTCGGCCTGCTGTCCCGGCTCGCGGCCGTCGTCGCCCTGGTCCTGGTGCCGGCCCTGGCCGCACCGGCGCCGACGGCCCACGCCGCGGCCGGTCTGACCCGGGTCACCGGCTTCGGTGCCGACCCGGGCGGGCTGAACATGTACGTCCACCGGCCCGCCGCCCTGCCCGCCGACCCGGCGGTGGTGGTCGCCCTGCACGGCTGCGGCCAGGACGCCCAGACGTACGCCGACAACTCCGGCCTGCCCGAACTCGCCGACCGGCACGGCTTCCTGGTGGTCTTCGCCGAGACCACCAGTGCCAACAACGCGGGCAAGTGCTTCAACTGGTTCCAGCCCGCCGACAACCGCAGGGGCCAGGGCGAGGCCGAGTCGATCCGGCAGATGGCCGCGCACGCCGTCTCCGCCTGGGGCGCGGACGCCTCGCGGACTTTCGTCACCGGCCTGTCCGCCGGCGGCGGCATGACGTCGGTGGTGCTCGCCGCCTACCCGGACGTCTTCCGGGCCGGCGCGGTCGTCGCCGGGCTGCCCCACGGCTGCGCCGACGACATGATGGCGGCCTACACCTGCATGAACCCCGGAGTCGACCGGACCCCGGCCCAGTGGGCCCAGCGGGTCCGCGACGCCCACCCGTCGTGGACGGGGCCGTGGCCGCGCGTCGCCGTCTGGCACGGTGACCGGGACACCACCGTCGTGCCGCGCAACGCCGACGAACTGCGCGACCAGTGGACCGAGCTGCACGGCCTGTCCCGGACGCCGACCCGTACCGCCGTGATCGGCCCCAACTCCACCCGGCACGAGGAGTACGCCGCCGCGGACGGTTCGGTGGCCGTCGAGGTCAACCGGGTCCCGGGCATCGGGCACGCCGCGCCGGTCGATCCGGGCAGCGGACCCGAGCAGTGCGGCAGCACCGGCACGGCCCACTTCGCGGACTCGATCTGCTCCAGCCACTGGATCAGCCGTTTCTTCGGCCTCGACCGGCCCGGAACCGGCACCGGGACGCTGCCCGCTCCGACCGGCCTCGCCCCGGCCGCGGTCACCGACACCTCCATCGGCCTGACCTGGGATCCCGTGGACGGCGCCACGTCGTACGCCGTCCACCGCGACGGTGTCCCGGTCGCCACGGTGGACTCCGTGTCCTACACCGACAGCGGTCTCACCCCGGGCTCCTCCCACACCTACGCCGTCGCCGCCCGGGACGACGAGGGCAGGCCGGGACGGCTCTCCGGCACGGTCACCGCGCGGACCACCGGTGCGAGCGCCGCCTGCTGGACGGCCTCCAACTACGCCCATGTCCAGGCGGGGAGGGCCACCACCAGCGGCGGCTACACCTACGCCAAGGGCTCCGGCCAGAACATGGGCCTGTACAACCTCCACGTCACCCACACCCTGAAGGAGTCGCCCGCCGGCCACTTCACCCTCGCGGACGGGCAGTGCCCCTGACGCGCGACACGTTCACGGCCGCAGGCGTGTCCGCAGCGCCTGCGGCACCCCGCGCTGTCCCGCGAGGTCTGTAGCCCGGCCATCCACTGAACGAGCAGCTTCTATATGTTCCGAACACATAGGTATGACGGTGGGGCGTCCGTACTGTTTCCGGCCATGACAAGCGAAACGCCTCGTCCCGCTCCCCGCCCGGCGCCGGCCGGCGCCGCCGTGGACCTGACGTCCAGGACCGCCCTGGTCACCGGCGGCGGCAGCGGTATCGGCAAGGCGTGCACCGTGGCGCCGGCCGGGACCAGGCCGCCGCGCACGGCATCAGCGCCGGCGACGTCCTGACCGACGTGCTCCTCACCCGCTCACCCGTCAAGCGCCTCCTCGAGACGGAGGAGGTCGCCGCCGCCGCGCTGTGGCTGTGCGCCGACCACAGCAGCTCCATCACGGGCATCTCCCCGCCGCTCGACGGCGGCTGGGGAGCCGGCTGACCCGCCGCCCGTCCCCCTGACCGCCCCCCCCACGTCCGTCCCCGCACCTCACCCGAGAATCGGTGAACCCATGTCCGAGACCACACCCGCCAAGCCGGGCGAGCCCCGCCCCGGCGGCATCGCCCGCGTCGTCGGCGCGAGCCTGATCGGCACCACCGTCGAGTGGTACGACTTCTTCCTCTACGGCTCCGCCGCCGCGCTGGTGTTCAACACCCTCTTCTTCCCCAGCAGCGACCCGCTGGTCGGTACGCTGCTCGCCTTCATGACGTACGCGATCGGGTTCCTCGCCCGGCCGATCGGCGGCATGGTCTTCGGGCACTACGGCGACAAGATCGGCCGTAAGAAGCTGCTCGTGCTCAGCCTGCTGATGATGGGCGGCGCCACCTTCGCCATGGGCCTGCTGCCGACGTACGGCAGCATCGGCGTCGGCGCCCCGATCCTGCTCACCGTCCTGCGCCTGATCCAGGGCTTCGCCCTGGGCGGCGAATGGGGCGGCGCGGTACTGATCGTCTCCGAGCACGGCGGCGACAAGCACCGGGGCTTCTGGGCCTCCTGGCCGCAGTGCGGCGTTCCCGCCGGCAACCTGCTGGCCACCGCCGTCCTCGCGGTGCTGGCCTCCGTCCAGTCCGAGGCGGCGTTCCAGTCCTGGGGCTGGCGCATCCCCTTCCTGCTCTCCGGCGTCCTGGTCCTGATCGGACTGTGGATCCGCGTCTCGGTCTCCGAATCGCCTGTCTTCCTCGCTGCCCAGGCCAAGGCCGAAGCGGCCGCCGCCGAGGGAGCCGAGGAGAAGCCGCCCGTCGTCGAGGTCTTCCGCCGCAGCTGGCGGGAGGTGCTCGGGGCCATCGGGGTCCGGTTCGGCGAGAACATCTCCTACTACGTCCTGACCTCCTTCCTGCTGGTCTACGTCACCACCCACCTGGAGCTCCCCAAGAGCACCGCGCTGAACGCGGTCCTGATCGCCTCCGCCGTCCACTTCGTCACCATCCCGCTGTGGGGGGCGCTCTCCGACCGCATCGGCCGCAGGCCGGTGACGATGATCGGCGCGGTCGGCATGGCCGCCTGGGCGTTCGCCTTCTTCTCCCTGGCCGACACCCGGTCCTTCAGCGTGATCACCCTCTCCGTCACCGTGGGTCTGCTGCTCCACGGCGCCATGTACGGACCGCAGGCCGCCTTCATCTCCGAGATGTTCGACACCAAGGTCCGCTACTCCGGCGCCTCCGTGGGCTCCCAGCTCGCCTCCATCCTCGCCGGGGCGCTCGCCCCGATCATCGCCGTCGAACTTCTCAGGCGATACGGATCCTCGACGCCCATCGCCCTGTACCTCTGTGCCTCCGCCCTGATCACCGCCCTCACCGTCGTGGTCGTCAAGGAGACGCGCGGGCGCGACCTCACCCAGTCGGTCAAGGAGTCACCGACGCCCCCGCTGGGGCAGGAGCCGGCGCTCGCCCGCACCGACCGGGCCTGACGCCACCGCCGTACCGTGGTCCGCCCGTGAGCAGGAGACGGGCGGACCACAGGCACGCACCGAACTCCGCACCCGCCGTCCCGGCCGCCCGCCCCCGCTGGCGCGGGGGCGGCTCGGGCGTTCACGACGCGGAGGGCACCGGGCCGGCCCGGGCCGGGAGGAGGGGGACCGGTCGTTCCGCCCGCGAGCCGACGGGCCCGTCCTCGGCCACGGCGCCCGGCGGGGCACCGGACCACGGCCACGGCGCCGGCCGGGTCCGGGCAGAGGACGTCCCCCGTCGATGTCGGGCACTGTCGCCCGGCGCCTCGACCGCGTCGCACGGCCCTCGTTTCCGACGCGGACACGCCCGGCGCGGCGCTGTGAGGCGGACCGCGCCCCAGTGCCCCACCGCCGGAAACGCCGGAGCCCGGCGCCTGCGCAGGCGCCGGGCTCCGGCGTTTCCGGGGGACGGACGGGCTCAGGTGCCCGCGACGCGCCTCACCCCTCGCCCCGTCCGGGCATCGCGGCCCGCACCGCGGCGGCGACTTCGCCCGCGGCCGGCGGGAACAGGATCGAGTAGTGGTTGGTGTCGTCGACGCGGCGGGCCGGCATCCGGTCCGGGTCGAGGCCGGCCGCGGCGACACGGTCGGCATCGTAGAGCGCCCGCGGTTCGTCGAGCAGGCCCCGCTCGGCCCACAGCAGGGCGCCGCGCACCTGGGACCGGTACACGGCGGCCAGGACCTCGGGGTCCCCGAGCACGTCGGCGCCGTCCGCGCGCACCGCGTCGAGCACACAGCTGCTGCGCAGTTCGGGCGCGCGGCCCGTGAGGTCGCGGTCGACGTAGGCGGCCACCCGCGGGCCCCAGTGCGGGGCGAGCGCGGGATGGGCGCGGAAGAACGCGAGGTAGGCGTCCCGGTCCGTGAAGGTCATGGACAGCCGGTCCATCGCCGGACCGATGACGGCCTGCAGCAGCTCGTCGATGTCGGTGCCCGCGGGCGCGGGGAAGCCGAGGCCGCCGTCGACCAGGACCACGCGCGGGAAGCGTTCCGGGTGGCGGGCGGCGGCCAGCGCCGCCACGAAGGCGCCCATGGAGTGCCCGAGGAGCACCGCCTGCCGCCGGCCGAGGTGGTCGAGGAGCGCGACGGTGTCACGGACGTGCGCGGCCAGACCGTACGGACCGGGCAGCGCCGCGCTGGCGGCCCGCCCCCGCAGGTCGGGGGCGTAGAGGTCGGCGTCCGGCAGTTCCTCGGCCACGGCCGCGAACGCCAGGGAGTTGGCGGTGATGCCGTGCAGTGCGACGACCAGCGGGCCGGGGCCCGGCCACCGGGTGACGGCCAGGTCGCCGCCGCTCACCGGGACGGTGAGACTCCGCGTCTCCGGGCCCGCGCCGGACGTGGTCATGAACTCCTCCTTCGGCCCAGGGCGGTGATGCCGCCGGGCGCGGCGTAGACGGCGACGACGAAGAGCGCGCCGAGGACCAGCATGGGCTCCACACCGAGGTTCCAGCCACCGAGCCGCTGGTCGAGGTAGGTGAAGAGCACCCCGCCGACGAGGGGCCCCCAGCGGGTGCCGCTGCCGCCCAGCACCACCATCACCAGCAGGGTGAGGGTGAACTCCGGGGTGGAGGTGTGCGGGGTGGCGCCCGCCGTCACCAGCAGGTGCAGCACGCCGCCGAGGACGGCCAGGGCGGACGCGAGGGTGAAGGCGCCCAGTTTGTAGGCGAACGAGCTGCGGCCGAGGACCGCGACGCGCTGCTCGTTGTCGCGGATGCCCTGCCAGACACGGCCGACCGGACGGGCGGTGACGGTCCACACGACCGCCGCGACCAGGGCCAGGTAGCCGAGGGCGAGCCAGTAGATGTGGGCGGTGTTCTGCACGCCGACCAGCGCCGCCGGCACCCCGTCGACGTGCAGGGGCAGACCTTCCTCGCCGCCGGTGAGACCGCCGGGGTTGCGCTCCACGTAGATCGACCCGGCCTGGGCGAAGGCGAGGGTGACCATGGCGAAGCCCACGCTGCCGAGGGCGAGTGTGCGCAGCGAGATGGCGCCGAGGACGACGGCGGCCAGCGTGCCGAGGGCCAGGGTGAGCAGGGCGGCGGGCACCAGCCCCAGGCCGAGCTCGGCCATGGCCAGCTGGGTGCCGTAGGCGCCGCCGGCGATGTAGAGGGCGTGGCCGAAGGACAGCAGCCCGGTGCGGCCGAACATCAGGTCGTAGCCGAGCGCGAGTCCGCCGAAGATGAGGCAGAGCGCGAACAGCTGGAGCGAGCCGGGGGAGTTGACCGGCCCGTCGAGCAGGACCGGGATGTCCACCGCGGAGTACGGCAGCAGTGCGAGGAGCAGCAGCACGGCGGCCGGGACGGTCAGCGGCCGGAGCCTGGGCAGCCGCCCGGCCCGGTCCGCTGCGGGGCCCTTCACCGGTGCGGTGGCGGGCGTGGCCCGCGGGGTACGGGTGGCGGTCATGCCGTGCCTCCTGCGGTGTGTGTCCGGCGTGCGGTGAGCGCGCGGCGCAGCCGCAGCAGCGGCGCACCGGTGCCGGCCGCAGGCCGGGCCAGCACCACGGCGGCGAGCAGGAAGACGACGGCGAGGTCGCCGTATCCGCCCGCGTAGTAGTTGGCGTACTGCTGCACCAGGCCCACGCTGAGCGCCGACAGCGCGACGCTGGTGATCGAGACCAGGCCGCCGATGATCACGACGACGAAGGCGAAGACGAGCAGCGAGGTGCCCTGATGGGGGGAGAGCGAGCCGAAGTAGATCCCGCCGAGCACGCCGGCCAGCCCCGCGAGGGCGCCGCCCAGGGCGAAGACCAGGGTGAAGGCGCGGGTGACGTCGATGCCCAGCGCCGTCACCATGGCCCGGTCCTCGACCCCCGCACGGACGATGAGCCCGTAGCGGGTACGGGACAGGAACATCCGCACGCCGAGGAGGACGAGCAGCGCGACCGCGACCAGCAGGAAACGGTTGACGGGCACCCGGGCGCCGAGCACCCCGACGGTGCCGCTCAGCGCGTCGGGGACCGGGAAGGTGCGGGCGTCCGCGCCCCACACGGTCTGTACCAGGGCAGGGACGGCCAGTGAGAGCCCCACGGTCACCAGGATCTGCTCCCTGGCCCGGCCGTACAGCCGCCGGATGAGGACCAGTTCCACCACCACCGCGAGGGCGAGGCCGGTGGCCGTGCCCACCACCGCGGCGAGCAGCAGCCCCGGGACCCCGCCGACCGTCTCGGCGGTGCGCCAGGCGGTGTAGCAGGCGACGGTGAGGAACGCGCCGTGCGCGAAGTTCAGCACGTCCATCAGCCCGAAGATCAGGGCGAGACCGGAGGCGATGAGGAAGTACAGGGCACCCAGGCCGAGGCCGGTCAGGGTGAGCAGGACGAGGGTGTCCATCAGGCGGCTCCGTTGCTCGAGTGACTGCCGACACCCAGCAGCGCGGTCGTCCGGGCCGTGTCCGCGAGCAGTTCGCGCGCGTCGCCCGTGTGCACCACCCGGCCGGCGTCCAGCACGACGGCGCTCCTGGCCAGCCGGCGCACGACGGCGAGGTTCTGCTCGACGAGCAGCAGCGGTACCCGCTCGGCGGCGCGCTCCAGCACTTCGGCGGCCTCGGTGACCACGCGTGGCGCGAGGCCCTTGGTGGGTTCGTCGACGACGACGAGGACGTTGTCGTTGAGCAGGGTCCGGGCGAGGGCGACCATCTGCTGCTGGCCGCCGGACAGGGTGCCGGCTCGCTGGCCGCGGCGGGCGGCCAGTTCGGGGAAGAGGTCGTGCACGAGGTCGTAGTGGTGGGCGTGTCCCGGGCGTTCGGCGAGGGCGAGGTTCTCGGCGACGGTCAGGCCGGCGAAGACGCCCCGGTCCTCGGGGGCGTAGCCGATGCCGCGCCGTATGGTGCGGTGGGTGGGCTCGGCGGTGATGTCCTCGCCGGCGAGGGTGACGCGGCCCGCGGTCACCCGCCCGCCGTCGGGCAGCAGCCCGAGGATCGCGCGGAGGGTGGTGGTCTTGCCCACGCCGTTGCGTCCCAGCAGGGCGGTCACCCCGGAGGAGGGGACGTCGAAGCCCACGCCGGTGAGGATGCGTGAGCCCGCGATGTCCACGTCCAGGCCCCGGACGGTGAGGATCGGTGGCGGCGAGGTCACAGCTCATCTCCCAGGTAGGCCTGTTGAACGGTCGCGTCCGCCATGACCTCGGCGGGACTCGCGGCGGCGAGCAGCCGCCCGTGGTGCATGACGGCGACCCGGTCGGCCAGGCCGAGCACCACGTCCATGTGGTGCTCGACCAGCAGCACGGTCCGGCCCTCGTCGCGGTGCAGCGAGCGGATGAGGTCGGTGAGTTCGCCGGTCTCCTCCGCGGCCACCCCGGCCATCGGCTCGTCCAGGAGCATCAGCCGCGCTCCGGCCGTGCCGCCGTCGAGGGTGGGGGCCAGCAGCATCGCCAGCTCGAGTTTGCGCTTGTCCCCGTGGGACAGGCCGGCCGCGAGGTCGGCGCCGCGGTCGGCCAGCCGGACCCGCGCCAGCAAGCCGGTCACGTCGTCCGCGCCGACCCTGCGCACCCCGGCGGACCGGGCGGCCAGTTCGACGTGTTCGGCCACCGTCATGGTCGAGAAGACCGAGGACGACTGGAAGGTGCGCCCGATGCCCCGGCCGGAACGCCGGTGCGGGGCAAGGGCGGTGACGTCGTGACCGTCCAGGCGGACGGCGCCGCCGGTCGGCCGGATCAGGCCGCTGACCAGGTTGAACAGGGAGGTCTTCCCGGCGCCGTTGGGGCCGATGACGGCCAGCAGTTCCCCCTCGCGCACGTCGAGGGAGACGTCGCTGATGATGTCGGCGCCGCCGACGGACCAGCTGAGCCGGTCCAGTTGGAGTACGGGCGTCATGCGTCAGCCGATCTTCTTCTCGGCGGGCGCGACCTGCTCGGCGGGGAAGGTCCGCGACACCTCCGGTTCGCCGGCCGTGGTGAACTTCGCCTGGAAGGTGGGCTGGAGCAGCGCGTGGTCTCCCGCCCGCACGGTGTTCTGCCCCTTGACCCCGGAGAAGGTGAAGCCCTCGAGGGCCTTGACCATGGCGTCGGTGTCCGCGTCCGCCCCGCCGGCCCGGACGGCCTCGACGACCATCTGGGCGGCGTTGTATCCGTCCGGCGTGAACAGGTCCTCCTCCCACTTCTTCTTCCCGAAGTACGCCCGCATGGCCTCGGCTTCCGGGGTGCCGGCGGCGCCGGGCACGTAGTGGGCCAGCAGGGTGACCTTCTCGCGGGCCTTGCCGAAGACGGGGTAACTGGCCCGGCTGTCCAGGCCGGTGACGACCGTCGCGGCGTCCAGTACGCCCTGCTGCTCCAGGGTCGACCACATCGACTGGGCGGTGTCACCCGCCCAGGCCACGAACACCATGTCCGGTCCGGCCGCCTTGACCTTGCTCGCCACGGGGGTGAGGTCGGTGGCGCTGGGCGGGGCCAGCACCGGGGTCACGGTGGTGCCGCCGGTGCCCAGCACGGACTTGACGGCCGCCGCGTTGGCCTGACCGAAGGCGTTGTCCTGGGCGAGGACGACGACCTTCTTGCCCTGGGAGTCGCCGAGGATGCCCTTGGCGGTCATCACGTCCTGGTAGGTCTGGCGGCCGGAGCGGAAGGTGTACCGGTTGGCGGCGGTGAGCGCGTCGGTGGCGGCGGGCCCGCTGATGTACAGCGTCTTGTTCTGCGCCGCCACGGGGGCGATCTGGGTGGCCACTCCGGAGGCCGCGGAGCCGGCGATGATCGGCACCCCCTGGCCGATGCGCTGTTTGGCCAGGGAGACGCCCTTGGCCGGGTCGCCGCCGTCGTCGTCCTTCAGCAGGGTGACCTTGACGCCGTCGACGGTGCCCGTGCCGCCGGTGGCGTGGTCGAGGCCGGCCTCGAAACCCCGCAGGTACTGTTCGCCGTAGGAGGCCAGCGGTCCACTGGTGGAGGTGATGAGGGAGACCCTCACCTCCTTCGAAGCGGAGGAGGCGCTGCTGCCCGGGCTGGAGCACGAGGCGGTGAACGCGGTGGCGATCACGGCCACGGCGGTGGGAAGAAGGACGGATCTACGCATGACCGGACGGCTCCTCAATGCGGCGGTGGACGCGCCCGGAGCGATGGCTCCGTCACGGAAACACCGTGCCCTGGGCGGTACCCGGCAGTGTGTTTCCCGCCACCAGAGGCCCACAATGTGGTCCGCCTCCATGCGGAACGGCTCGACCATGTAGGCCGCACCCGTGGGTCGGCCGTCGCCGGGAGGTGCGGCACCGGGCTGCCCGCGGGCGCTCCGCCCCACGTCGGACGGGGCCGGTGCACCGCCCGCGGCGCGGACGGCCAGCCTCACCGACGGGGCCGGTGCACGCCCGCGGCGCGGACGGGCGTCGGCATCCGGGCCCGGTGGTGTGGACCTGTGACTGTCGAGGGGCCCTTGGCCAGCAGATTCTTCGGCATGTAGCGTCGTCCGCATGAAGATCCTCATCAGCGCCGACATGGAGGGCGCCACCGGCGTCACCTGGCCGGCCGACGTGCTGCCGGGGACCCCCCAGTGGGAGCGGTGCCGGTCCATGTTCACCTCGGATGTCAACGCCGCCGTGCAGGGCTTCTTCGACGGCGGCGCCGACGAGGTGCTGATCAACGAGGCCCACTGGACCATGCGCAACCTGCTCCTCGAACAACTGGACGAGCGGGCCGAGATGCTCACCGGCCGGCACAAGGCGCTGTCCATGGTCGAGGGCGTGCAGCACGGCGACGTCGACGGCATCGCCTTCATCGGCTACCACGCGGGCGCCGGCATGGAGGGCGTCCTCGCCCACACCTTCCTCGCCAACTCCATCACCGGCGTGTGGGTCAACGACGTACGGGCCAGCGAGGGCCTGCTCAACGCGCACGTGGTCGCCGAGTACGGCGTGCCGGTGGTCCTGGTCACCGGCGACGACGTGGCCTGCGAGGACGCGCTCGGCTACGCGCCCGAGGCCATGAAGGTCGCCGTCAAGGACCATGTGTCCCGGTACGCGGCGGTGTGCCGCACCCCCGCCCGCACCGCCGCCGACATCCGCGCCGCCGCCAAGGACGCGACCGCGCTCGCGGTGCGCCGGGAGCCCGTCGACGGCGGGCCCTTCACCGTGGCGGTGGAGTTCGACGCGGAGCACCTCGCGATGGCCGCCACCGTCGTACCGGGCGTGACCCGGACCGGTGAGCGGAAGGTCGCGTACACCAGCCCGACCATGTACGAGGGAATCCGCACCTTCAAGGCGGTCACCACGATCGCCTCGAACGCGGTGGAGGAGCAGTATGGCTGACGCGCGGGCCCTGGACGAGGTCGTGACCTTCACGTCCGACCTGATCAGGATCGACACGACCAACAGGGGCGGGGGCGACTGCCAGGAGCGGCCCGCCGCCGAGTACGCCGCCGCCCGTCTCGCCGAGGCCGGCCTGGAGCCGGTGCTCCTGGAGCGCACCCCCGGCCGGACCAACGTCGTCGCGCGCCTGGAGGGCAGCGACCCCTCGGCCGACGCGCTGCTCGTCCACGGCCACCTGGACGTCGTACCGGCCGAGGCGGCCGACTGGAGCGTCCACCCGTTCTCCGGGGAGATCCGCGACGGGGTCGTCTGGGGGCGCGGCGCCGTCGACATGAAGAACATGGACGCGATGATCCTGGCCGTGGTGCGGGCCTGGGCCCGTGAGGGCGTACGGCCCCGCCGGGACATCGTCATCGCCTTCACCGCCGACGAGGAGGCCAGCGCCGAGGACGGCTCCGGCTTCCTCGCCGACCGGCACGCCCACCTCTTCGAGGGCTGCACCGAGGGGGTCAGCGAGTCGGGCGCCTACACCTTCCACGACGGCGCCGGGCGGGAGTTCTACCCGATCGCGGCCGGCGAGCGCGGCACCGCCTGGATGAAGCTCACCGCCCGCGGCCGGGCCGGACACGGCTCCAAGGTCAACCGGGAGAACGCGGTGACCCGCCTCGCCGCCGCCATCAACCGGATCGGCGAACACGAGTGGCCGCTGCGCCTCACGCCGACCGTGCGGGCCGCGCTCACCGAGATCGCCGCCGTGTACGGCATCGACACCGACCTGTCCGACGTGGACGCCCTGCTGGACAAGCTCGGCCCCGCGGCCAAGCTCGTCGAGGCCACCGTCCGCAACAGCACCAACCCGACCATGCTGGACGCCGGGTACAAGGTCAACGTGATCCCCGGGGAGGCCGTGGCACACGTCGACGGCCGGTTCCTCCCGGGTGCCGAGGACGAGTTCCGGGCGACCATGGACCGGCTCACCGGACCGGACGTCGACTGGGAGTTCGCGCACCACGAGACCGCCCTCCAGGCGCCGGTGGACACCCCGACGTTTTCCCGGATGCGGGCCGCCGTCGAGGAGTTCGCGCCCGAGGGGCACGTCGTGCCGTACTGCATGTCCGGCGGCACCGACGCCAAGCAGTTCTCCCGGCTCGGCATCACCGGCTACGGCTTCGCACCGCTGAAGCTGCCGGAGGGCTTCGACTACCAGGCCCTCTTCCACGGGGTCGACGAGCGCGTCCCGGTCGAGGCGCTCCACTTCGGCGTCCGGGTCCTCGACCGGTTCCTGCGGACCGCCTGAACGCGTGGGGGAGACAGTGCAGACGGAGGCGTACGGCGAGTGGCCCTCGCCCATCGACGCGGCCACGGCCGCGGCCCACGACGGCAGCCCCGAGTTCGCGGGCTTCGTCGGCGACGAGGTGTGGTGGACCGAGCCCCGGCCAGCCGAGGCCGGCCGGCGCACCCTGGTGCGGCGGCACGCCGACGGCACGGAGGAGTCCGTGCTGCCGGCCCCGTGGAACGTGCGCACCCGGGTCATCGAGTACGGCGGCCTCCCATGGGCCGGCACCGTGCGCGACGGCGGCCCGGTCGTGGTGTTCGTGAACTTCGCCGACCAGCGCCTCTACCGGTGGGAACCGGGCGCCGCGCCACGCCCCCTCACCCCCGTCTCCCCGGTCGGGGACGGGCTGCGCTGGGCCGAGCCGGTGCTGCTGCCGGAGCGCGACGAGGTGTGGTGCGTCCTGGAGGAGTTCACCGGCGACGGCCTGAGCGACGTCCGCCGCGTCCTGGCCGCCGTGCCGCTGGACGGCTCGGCCGCCGACGACCGGGAGCGCGTGCGGGAGCTGAGCGAGGGACGGCACCGGTTCGTCACCGGGCCGCGCCTGTCGCCCGACGGACGGCGCGCCGCCTGGATCGGCTGGGACCACCCGCGCATGCCGTGGGACGGCACCGAACTCCTCGTCGCCGACGTCGCCCCGGACGGCACCCTCACCGGCGCCCGCGTGGTGGCCGGCGGCCCTGAGGAGTCCGTCCCCCAGGTGGACTGGACCCCCGACGGCCGGCTGCTGTACACCAGCGACCGCACCGGCTGGTGGAACCTCTACCGGGACGGGGAGCCGCTCTGCCCGCGCGAGGAGGAGTTCGGCGGACCCCTGTGGAAGCTGGGGCACCGCTGGTTCGCCCCCCTGGACGGCGGCCTGATCGCCGTCCTCCACGGCCGGGGCGCCCCCGTGCTCGGCATCCTCGACCCCGAGACCGGTGAGGTCTGCGACGCCGCCGGCCCCTGGACCGAGTTCGCGCCGACCGTGGCCGCCCACGGCGAGCGGGTCGTCGCCGTCGGCGCCGGACCGCGCAGCGGCCACGAGGTGGTGGAGCTGGACACCAGGACCGGCCGGGCCCGCGTGATCGGCGCCGAGCACCGGGACGCCGTGGACCCCGCGTACTACCCCGAACCGCGGATCCGCACCTTCACCGGACCGGACGGCCGGGAGATCCACGCCCAGGTGTACCCGCCGCACCACCCCGGCCGCACCGGCCCCTCCGACGAGCTGCCGCCCTACGTGATCTGGGCGCACGGCGGCCCCACCGGCCGGTCGCCGCTCGTGCTCGACCTGGAGGTCGCCTATTTCACCTCGCGCGGCATCGGCGTCGCCGAGGTCAACTACGGCGGCTCCACCGGCTACGGACGCGCGTACCGCAACCGGCTGCGCGAACAGTGGGGCGTGGTCGACGTCGAGGACTGCGCGGCTGTCGCGCGGGCCCTCGCCGACGAGGGCACCGCCGACCGCGACCGGCTCGCCGTGCGCGGCGGCAGCGCGGGCGGCTGGACCACCGCCGCCTCGCTCACCACGACCGACGTCTACGCCTGCGGCACCATCATCTACCCGGTGCTCGACCTCGCCGGCTGGGGCACGGGGGAGACCCACGACTTCGAGTCCCAGTACCTGGAGACTCTCGTCGGCCCGCGCGCCGAGGTTCCCGAGCGGTACGTGCGGCGTTCGCCCGTCGAGCATGCCGACCGGCTGTCCGTGCCGTTCCTGATGCTCCAGGGACTGGACGACGTGATCTGCCCGCCCGTGCAGTGCGAACGGTTCCTGGCCCGGCTGGCCGGCCGGGGCGTGCCGCACGCGTACCTCACCTTCGAGGGCGAGGGCCACGGCTTCCGGCGGGCGGAGACGATGGTGCGCGCACTGGAGGCGGAGATGTCCCTGTACGCCCAGGTGTTCGGGATGAGACCGCCGGGAGTGCCGACGCTGGAGCTGGAGGCGTGAGCCGGGTGGAAGAGCTGCGGCGGCCGCCCCGCCTCGCCCCCGGCGCCCGGGTGGCCGTCGTCGCCCCCAGCGGCCCGGTGCCCGAGGACCGGCTCCGGGCCGGGCTCGACATCCTGCGCGGCTGGGGCCTCGACCCGGTGGTGGCCCCGCACGTCCTCGACCGGCACGGCGGGCTCCGCTACCTCGCGGGCGGCGACGCCGGGCGGGCCGCCGATCTCCAGTCGGCCTGGTGCGACCCGGGCGTCGACGCGGTGATCTGCGCCCGCGGCGGCTACGGCGTGCAGCGCATGGTCGACTCCCTCGACTGGGAGGCCATGCGGGCGGCCGGACCGAAGGTGTTCGTCGGGTTCAGCGACATCACCGCGCTGCACGAGGCGTTCGCGGTCCGGCTCGGTCTCGTCACCCTGCACGGGCCGATGGCCGCGGGCCTCGACTTCGTGAAGAGCGCGCGCGCCCAGGACCATCTCAGGGCCACCCTCTTCGCCCCCGAGACGGTCCGCACCATCGTCTCCGACGGCACCGCCCTCGTCCCCGGCAGGGCCCGCGGAGTCACCCTGGGGGGCTGTCTCTCCCTGCTCGCCTCCGACCGGGGCACCCCGCACGCCAGACCCTCCGCCCGCGGCGGACTGCTCTGCCTGGAGGACGTGGGGGAGGAGACCTACCGGCTGGACCGCGACCTCACCCAGCTGCTGCGGGCCGGGTGGCTGGACGGCGTCCACGGGCTGCTGCTCGGCTCCTGGGCGCAGTGCGAGCCGTACGAGGGGGTGCGGACGCTGCTCGCCGACCGGCTCGGCGGACTCGGTGTGCCGGTGGCCGAGCAGTTCGGGTTCGGCCACTGCGACGACGGGCTCACCGTCCCCTTCGGCGTGGCCGCGGAACTCGACGCGGACGCGGGCACGCTGACCCTGGACGAACCGGCGCTGACCTGACACCGCCGGACCTCGACGAGCGGCGTCGAGCCGCTCGTCGAGGTCCGGCGGTGCGTCGTAGGGTGGCGGCGTGCCGCACACCACTTCCCGCTATCTCATCGAGGGCGCCCGCGTCGGGCTGCGTCACTTCACCCACGCGGACGCCGCCGAGTTCACCGCCCGCGCCCGGGAGAGCAAGGACCTGCACCACCCCTGGCTGTTCCCGCCGGACACCGCGGCCGCCTACGCCGCGTACGCGGGACGGCTGATCGAGGACCGCACCAAGGCGGGGTTCCTGGTCTGCGAGAAGGAGGCGGACGGCGGCCTCGCCGGCTTCATCAACATCAACAACATCGTCCACGGCGGATTCCTCTGCGGCGCGCTCGGCTACGGCGCCTTCGCGCACGCGGCGGGCCGCGGACTGATGCGCGAAGGGCTGCACCTCGTCGTGCGCTACGCCTTCGGGCCGATGCGGCTGCACCGGCTGGAGATCAACGTGCAGCCCGGCAACGCGGCCTCCATCGCCCTGGCCCGCGCCTGCGGGTTCCGCCTCGAGGGCTTCTCCCCGAAGATGCTCTTCGTCGACGGCGCCTGGCGCGACCACGAACGCTGGGCGATCACCAGCGAGATGACGGCGGGCCGCTGAAGAGCGCACTCCGCGCGGGTGAGCATGACCGGCATGCGGACCATCGTCGTGGCGGGCGCCCCCTCCACCCTGAGCCCTGCGTCCGATCGTCCGGTCCGCCCCGGGCGTCGCTCAGATGATCGGGCTACCGGCAAGGGCTCAGCAGACCCGGACTCCGTCGATCATGTTGTTCCAGGGGGTGTTCGCGAGGCTGTCCTCCGTGTGGGGTGCCGTGCTGCCGAACTTGTAGACCCAGGAGCCCTCCCAGTTGTAGAACTTGGCCACCGTGCCGGTGGTCTGGTTGTTCTTGTACGAGGTGAGGGTGTCGTTGTTGAAGGCGTAGTCGTTCAGGTCGCGCAATGCGCAGACGGTGAGCGACAGCTTGGTTCCGGTCCAGTTGGCACCCTGCCAGAGGCACAGGTACTCGTAGGAACAGCTGGTGTCGGCCACGCCGGGCACGGCCATCGTGATGGTCGCGCTGCCGTCCTTCGCCCGGATCTCGTTGTACTTCACCTGTTCCGCCGGAACCTTCATGTCCGCCAAATGGGCGTTCACCCGGTCCTGCAGCTGGGCCGCCTGCCGGGCCGAAAGGCCCACCGCCTTCGCCTCCGCCGCGTACGTCGACTCGGCCGGCCGCGTGGCCGGGTCCGTAGCGGCCGCGGCGGTGCTGCCGGCTCCGAGTGCCAGCGCCATGCCACACAGCAGGGCTGAGGCGCGCTTCGTGATCTGGGATCGGACATTCATGGGGTTTCCTCCGTCGGTGGGTTTCGCTTCATGAGCAGCCCCGTTGGTCGTTCACACGGCGAACAGGACGTCTGCCCCTCATGGCGGCACCCCTCGGTACCGCTCACACACCGATTTCAGCGGCCGGCGCATTGATTGGCAGGGCTGTTCCGGCGGCCAATCAATGGCCGGGCGTGACGTTTCGGGCCGGGCCGAGGGGTGCAAGGGTGAGGCGTCCGGTCCGGTGTGCGATGGCCGGCGAGGGGGCGGGTATGGCGGGGCGTCGTGAGGTGCCGGTGGATCCGGGGGCGGGTCCGGTGCAGCGGTTCGCGTTCGAGTTGCGCAAGCTGCGGACGGAGGCGGGCGGGATGACGTACCGGGCGATGGCCGAGCGGGTCGGCTACTCGGGTACGACCCTGTCGCAGGCGGCGGCGGGCGAGCGGCTGCCCACGCTGGCGGTGACCTTGGCCTACGTCGCCGCATGCGGGGGCCATGCGGGCGAGTGGGAAGCCCGGTGGAAACAGGTCGTGGACGACGCCGCCGCGGTCGGCGCGGAGGAGGAGGGACGTGAGGGGGCGGATGCGCCCTATCGGGGGCTGGCCCGGTTCGAGCCGGGCGACAGCGGACTCTTCTTCGGCCGGGACCGGCTCACCACCGACCTGCTGGATCTGCTGCGGCGCCGGCGGTTCGCCGCGGTGTTCGGCCCGTCCGGCAGCGGCAAGTCCTCCCTGCTGCGCGCGGGCCTGATCCCCACCCTCCAGCACTCCCAGGAACCCGGCTTGCGGCCGGCCGTGATCCAGATCCTGACGCCCGGCGAGCACCCCGCACGCGCCCACGCCCCTCTCCTGGACGCGAGCGGACCCGGCGACGGCGGCACGGACACGTTCGTGATCGTCGACCAGTTCGAGGAGGTCTACACCCTCTGCCAAGATCCAGCGGAACGCACCCGCTTCATCGACCTCCTGCTCGCCGCCCGCCAACCGGCGAGCCGGTTGAGGGTGCTGATCGCGGTCCGCGCCGACTTCTACGGCCGCTGCGCCGAACACCACGCCCTGGCCGACGCATTGCGCGACGCCAACCTGCTGGTCACTCCGATGAACCGGGACGAACTGCGCGACGCCATCGTCAAACCGGCCACAGCCACCGGACTGACCCTGGAACGCGCTCTGACCGCCCGCATCATCCGGGACGTCGCCGATGAGCCCGGCGGCCTGCCCCTGATGTCGCACGCGCTGCTGGAGACCTGGCGAAGACGCAGAGGACGGGCACTCACCGAAGCCGCGTACGACGCCGTCGGCGGGGTGAGCGGTGCCCTCGCCCGAACCGCAGAGCTCCTCTACACGCAACTTTCTCCTGAACAGGCGGCTGTCGCCCGCGATCTGCTGCTGCGGCTCATCACCCCCGGTGAAGGAGCCCAGGACACCCGTCGCCCCGCTGCCCGCACCGAACTGGCCGCAAGCACCCGCGGGGACGCTGCCCTGGTTCTGGAACGACTGGCCCGCGCCCGCCTGGTCACTGTCGACGACGACACCGTCGACCTCGCCCACGAAGCCCTGATCACCGCATGGCCGCGACTGCGCAGGTGGATCGAGACCGGCCGCGAACAACTGCGCGCACACCGGCGTCTGACCAGTACGGCCGGGGAGTGGGCGGAGCACGGCAGGGACGACGGGGTGCTCTACCGCGGAGCACGGCTGGCCGAGTGGGACGACCGGGACACGGGCCGGCTCAATGATCTCGAACAGGAGTTCCTGGCGGCGAGCCGCGACCGCGCGCAGGGCGAGCGGGCGGCGGTGAGGCGCCGTGTGCGGCTGACCGTGAGTGGGCTCACGGCGACGGTGGTCGCACTGACCGTCCTCGCGGGCGTCGCGTTCGTCCAGGCCCGGCGGGCGGAGGCCGGGCAGGCGCTCGCGTTCTCCCGGCAACTCGTGGCGAGCGCGCGCGGCCAGGCCCAGCTCGACCCCGAGCTGGGCCTGTTGCTGGCTACCAGTGCCTACCGGACCAGCGCGACCGACGAGACCGAGGCGGCACTGCGCCAAGCCGTGTTCGAGTCACGGGTGAGGGCCGTGCTCGCCAGCCACGACGGGCAGGTCCTCGGGATCTCGTTCAGTCCGGACGGCCGGTACCTCGCCACCAGCGGCGGCGACGGCGCGATACGGGTGTGGCGGTACGGCGCGACGCTGCGAGACCCGGTGGTGCTGCGCGGCCGCGACGGCGAGGTGTGGACGCCGGTGTTCAGCCCGGACGGCACCCGGATCACGGCAGCCGGCGAGGACGGCACGGTCTCGGTGTGGACGTGGGCAAGCGGCGCCGAGCCGGTGATCCTGCGAGGGCACACGGCACAGGTGTGGAGTGCCACGTTCAGCCCGGACGGCCGCAGCGTCGCCAGCGCCGGTGACGATGGCGCCGTACGGATCTGGGACGCCACGGGGAGAGGCGAACCGGTCGTGCTGCGCGGCCACGACGGGCGGGCGCTCGGCGTCTCGTTCAGCCCCGACGGACGCCGCCTCGCCAGCAGCGGCGGCGACGGAACGGTACGCGTCTGGGACGTCGGGAGTCGGCGGACGGCCGTGGTGCTGCGCGGGCACAGCAATTCCGTGGAGGCGGTCGCCTTCAGCCCCGACGGCCGGCGCATCGCCACCGCGAGCACCGACGGGACCGCGCGCCTGTGGGACCCCGACGCCCCGACCGAGTCGGTCGTGCTCGGCAGCCACGACGGCACGGCAGAGGGCATCGCCTTCAGCCGGGACGGCGCCCGGGTCGCCAGCACGGGCAACGACGGCACCGTACGGATCTGGAACGTGCGTCACCGCGCCGCGCCGCTGATCCTGCGCGGGCATCGCGGCACCGTGACCGCGGTCGCTTTCGCCGCCGACGGACGGCGCCTGGTGAGCGCCAGCGAGGACGGCACCGCACGGATCTGGGAGGCGGCCCCGGCGGGCGGCGACAGCGTCCTGACCGGTCACGACGGGCCGGTGTGGGCGACGGTGCCCAGCCGGGACGGCCGCCGGCTCGCCAGCGCCGGAGCCGACGGGACGGTGCGCGTCTGGCGGACCGGGAGCACCGCCCCGCCGACCGTGCTGCGCGGGCACGACGGCGAGGTCCTCGGGGTGGCGTTCAGCCCGGACGGCCGCCGGGTGGCCGGAACCGGCGACGACGGGACCACACGGATCTGGCCGGTGGACCACGCGACGGAACCCGTCGTACTGCGCGGCCACGACGGGCCGGTGTGGACCGCGGACTTCAGCCCCGACGGACGCCGGCTGGTCACCGGCGGCAGCGACGGCACCGTACGGATCTGGCACACCACTCCGGGCGCGGAACCCTTGGTGGTCGACACCGGCCAGGACAAAGTGCGGTACGTCGCCTACAGCCCCGACGGGCGACGCGTGGCCGCGGCCGGCCTGGACGGCACCATCCACGTCCTGGACCCCGCCACCGGCAAGGATCTGACGGTCCTCCGTGGTCACAACGGCCTGGTCTGGACCGTGGCGTTCAGCCCCGACGGACGGCACCTCGTCAGCGGCGGCAACGACGGGTCGGCCAGGCTGTGGGATCTCACCGAGCCCGGCAGACCGCGGGTACTGAACGGACATCAGGGAGTGGTGTGGAGTGTGTCGTTCGGTCTCGACGGCCGTCGGGTGGTGACCAGCGGCAACGACGCGACCACCCGGATCTGGAGCACGACCGGCAACAGCCCGCCCTTGGTCCTGCACGGATTCGGCGCCTCTGTGGAGAACGCGAACTTCCTGCCCGGCAACCGGTTCGTCAGCTCGCACGACGACGGCACCGTACGCGTCTGGACATGCCTGCCCTGCGAACCGATCGACGAGGTCCTGCGGCGTTCCCGGGACGGCGTCACCCGGGAACTGACCCATGAGGAACGGTCCCGTTACCTCAACGAGTCAGCCGGATGAGTCGGCTCTGGCGGGCTGTGGCCGACGGAGTGACGGCGGGTTCCACTGTCGGTCGCCGGATGAGGACTCTCGGGCGGGAATCAACACACGCATGTGACCTTGGTGTCGTCCGGGCCGGGGTACCGGCCGAGCATGCGCCACGGCCGGCGCCCCGCTCACCGGCACGGTGGTCGACGCCTCGCGTGAACCCGGCCCGCGGCGCCCCTGTTCACGCGGGCCCCGTGCGGCTTCCATGGAGATCGTGACGACGATCCGACGTGAGGTACTGACGCTGCCCGCCGCGCACCTGGGCCCCGACAACCCGCTGCCGCCCCTGCGGCCCCTCGACGAGACGCACCGCGTCGAGGACCGTGACAAGGCCGGTCTGCCGCGCGACATGGCCCGGCAGATCGGCTACGCGCCCCTGCACAGCCTGCTGCCCGTCCCCGTCCGCGACGGCTACGACCGCGACCGCGAACCCCGCCCCGTCGACGCCCTGGTGATCGAGAACGACCGGCTGCGCGCCACCGTGCTGCCCGCACTCGGCGGCCGGATCGCCTCCCTCGTCCACCTGCCCACCGGCCGCGAACTCCTGTACCGCAACCCGGTGTTCCAGCCCGCCAACTTCGCCCTCAACGGCGCCTGGTTCTCCGGCGGCATCGAATGGAACATCGGAGCCACCGGCCACACCACCCTGTCCTGCTCACCCGTGCACGCCGCCCGCGTCCCCGCCCCCGACGGCGGGGAGATGCTGCGCCTGTGGGAGTGGGAGCGGCTGCGCGACCTCCCCTTCCAGGTCGACCTGTGGCTGCCGGACGGCTCCGACTTCCTCCACGTCGGCGTCCGGATCCGCAACCCGCACGAGAAGCCGGTACCGACCTACTGGTGGTCGAACATCGCCGTTCCCGAGGAGTGCCGCGTCCTCGCCCCCGCCGAGGCGGCCTATCACTTCGGCTACGAGCAGCGACTGCGCCGGGTGCCCGTCCCGGAGCACGACGGCGTCGACCGCACCTACCCGCCCCGCAGCACCTACGCGGCCGACTACTTCTACGACGTCCCCGACGGCCGCAGGCGCTGGATCGCCGCACTGGACGCCGACGGCCACGGCCTCGCGCAGACGTCCACCGACGTCCTGCGCGGCCGCAAGCTGTTCGTCTGGGGCCGCGGGCCGGGCGGGCGGAGCTGGCAGCGGTGGCTGACCGAACCCGGCACCGGCGGCTACTGCGAGATCCAGGCCGGCCTCGCCCGCACCCAGCTGGAACACGTCGCGCTGGAGGCGGAGAGCGAGGTGTCCTGGCTGGAGGCCTACGGACCGTTCACCACGCGACCGGAGGGGGAGTGGCACGGCGTGCTGGACGAGGCGGAGACCCGGCTGGAAGCGGTGCTGCCGCGCGCCCGGGTCGACGCCGCGTACGCGGCCTGGCAGCCGTACGCGGACACCCCACCGGGCGAGCGGCTCGCGACCGGCTCCGGCTGGGGCGCGCTCGAAGTGCTGCGCGCCGGCCTGAAGCTGCCCGGCACGCCCTTCGACGAGACCACCCTGGCCGAGGAACAGCAACCCTGGCTGCACCTCCTGCGCGCCGGATCCCTCCCCGCCCCGTCCGCCGGCCGGCCGCCCGGCGGGACGCTGGTCGCCCGGCACTGGCGGGACATGCTGGAGACCGCGCCCGCCACCCCGCTCACCGAGTACCACCTGGGCGTCGCCCAGTGGCACGCCGGCGACCGGGCGCAGGCGGTGCGCAGCTGGGAGCGGGGCCTCAGGCACACCTCGCAGCAGTGGCCGGCGCTGCGCTGCCTGGCGGTCTCCGACCAGGAGGACCACAACCCGGGGCGGGCCGCCGACCGTTACCTGGAGGCCTTCGACGACCTGTGCCGGGAGGCCGGCGACGCCGCGGGCGACCGGACGGCCGTCGCCGCGGCGCTCGGCCGGGAGGCGGTCGACGCGCTGCTCGCGGTGGGGCGTACGACGGACGCGCGCTCCGTGTGGCGGCGGCTGGACCCCGCGACCCGGGCCCGCGGACGGTTCCGGCTGGTGGAGGCGGCGCTGCTGCTCGCCGAAGGGCGGAAGGAGGAGGCCCGCGCCGTGTTCGATGCGGGCTTCGAGGTCGCCGACCTGCGGGAGGGGGACGAGACCGTCGGGCGGCTGTGGGCCGCCCTCACCACCGAACACCTGCCGGATCGCTACGACTTCCGGATGCGGCCCACTCCGTGACCGTCCGGGTTCAGGCGCGGCGGTCCGCGTACTCGTAGACCGCCCCGTCCGGGTGCCGTGCGATGAGGTTGCGGCCCACCGGCGTGGGGACGGGCCCGGCGATGATGTCGGCGCCCATCTCCGCGAGCACCCGGCCGGCCTCCTCGACGTCCTGCACGGCGATGGTCGCGGCGACCCGGCGCAACACGTCCAGTTCCGCCGCCGGACCGCTCATCAGCAGGAAGCAGCCCACGGCCGCGACGTGGACGCCGGCCCGCTCGAAGCGGAGGGCCTTGCCGCCGGCCAGCCGCTCGTAGAAGGGGATGGCGGTCTCGATGTCGTCGACGCAGACGCGCAGGGTGGCACCCAGAATCTCCATGGGGACGAGCCTAGTTGGGGCAGGCCCGGACCGGGGTGCCACCCCGGACGCTTTCCACAGCGCCCTGCACACCGTCCACCGGCGGGAGTTACGGGGTCCGGGGCGCGGGTACCCGTCCGGCATGCAGCGTTTGGAGCATTTGGAGCATCTGGACAAGCACCTGGTCGACGAACTGGCCCAGGTGGCCCGCGAGACCGTACGCGAGGAACTGCGCGAGCAGGCGCGGGGGCAGCGCCGCAAGGCCGCCTTCTACGCCGGGTCCGGCGCCACCGCCCTGTACGCGGGCGCCGCCGTGTCGCTGGCGGTCGGTCTCGCCCTCGCCCTCGTCCTGCCGGGCTGGGCCGCCGCGCTGATCACGGCCGTGATCCTGGCCGTGGCGTCCTACGCCCTGCGCAGCGCGGCCCGGCCCTCGGCCCCCTCCACCCCGGGCACGGGGCAGATGGCCGCACCCGGCGGCGCCCCCGTCCCGCCGGTGCCCTCGACGCCGCCCACCGCGGGCGTCGTACCGCCGCGCCCGCACGAGTCCCGCGCGGCCGACACCCACCACCGGCTGTGACCCCCGCGGCGGCCCGGCCCCGCTGACGGTCGGCCCGGCCACCGGACGCGAAGGCGGTCGGCTCCAGGACAGCGGGGGTGTCCGGCGGCGGGATCCGACGGTCCGCCGTGGGCGGCGTACGGCCGCGGGGTGTGCGGGTCGTGGAAGCGCGTGCGGGGCGTCGGCGGCGACTCCCGGACGGGCCGGCCGCCGGTCCCTCGGGGCGGAACCTAGGCCTCCCCGGCAGCGGCGAGGTGGGCGTTCACGGCGGTGACACCGTCGACGCCCTGGCAGAGACCCACGACCACCGGGACGAGACGCGGATCCGGTACGTGTCCCCGAAGGGTGACGACCCCGTCCAGGACCTCGACCGCGACGGTGCCCTCGTCCAGGGCGAGGATGCGTTCCAGCACGTCCCGCTCGACCTCGCCGCGGATCTCGACGTCGGAGCGGATCAAGGCGTCGAGCAGGTCGCTGCGGGTGACGATGCCGGTGAGGAGTTCGTCGTCGCCGACCACCGGCAACTGCTTGACGTGCCGCCTGCGGAGTTCCCGCGCGGCCCGGGGGATCGTCCAGTCGGCGCGCGCGGTGAAGACGGGGCTGCTCATGAGCTCACCCGCGGTCCGGGCCCGGGCCCTGCCCCACGAGCGCTCGTCGTCTCCGTCCTGACCCTGCGCATCGGGCATGCCGGTCTCGTGCCGCAGCACATCGGACGCGGACACGACCCCGACGGGAGAGCCGTCGCCGTCGACGACCGGGGCCGCGACGATGTCGTTCGCGTCCAGCAGCGCGGCGACCTCCTGCAACGGCGTGTCGGGACGGAAGGTGAGGACCTCCTCGGTCATCACGTCACCGACCGTGCGGCGGTACAGCATGGCATCGGCCTCCTCCGCTGTGCGACGGGCCAGGCTCGGTCCGAGCGCGGGCGAACCGCGCGCGGCGCGTCCGCCTCCCCGCTCCTGCCGGCCCGTTCACGCCGTCTCCCCCCACCATGACAGCACCGCGCCGCTCCGGCGACCAGTGCCGTTCGGCCCGGCCGGGAGGCCGGCGGTCCCCTTGGCGACCGGAGGCGACGGGCGGTGCGTGTCGTCGTCGGTGCGTTCTGCCCGGAGCTCAGCCGGCCTGCTGGAGCCGCGGCAGCACCTTCGTGCGGTAGAAGTCGAAGAAGCCGCGCAGGTCCGGGCCGATCTGGTTGACGTAGACCCGGTCGAAGCCGGCGTCGGCGAACCGGCGGAGCTCGGCGACGTGCTCGTCCACGTCGTCGCCGCACACCCGGTTCTCGCGCACCATGTCCTCGGTGACCAGGGTCTGCGCCTGCTCGAAGTGCTTCGGTGAGGGCAGTACCTGCCCCAGCTCGCCGGGCAGCTGCTCGTTGGCCCAGAGCCGGTGCACGGTCCGCACGCACTCCTCGCGGTCGGTGCCGTAGCAGACCTTGGTGCCACCGCTGACCGGTTTTCCGCCGCCCCCGCCCTTGCGGTACTGCTCCACCATCGAGGCGTCCGGCACCATCGTGACGTACCCGTCGCCGACCCGCGCCGCCAGCTTGGTGGCCGCCGGTCCGAAGCCGGAGATGTCGATGGGGACGGGCTGGTCGGGGACGGTGTAGAGGCGGGCGTTCTCCACCGTGTAGTGGGTGCCGTGGTGGTTGACCTCCTCGCCGCTGAACAGTCGGCGCATCACCTGGATCGCCTCCTCCAGCATCTCCAGCCGTACGTGGGCGGGAGGCCAGTGGCCGCCGAGGATGTGCTCGTTCAGCGCCTCGCCCGTGCCCACGCCCAGCCGGAACTCTCCGGGGGACATCACCGCGCTGGTGGCGGCCGCCTGCGCCACCACCGCCGGGTGCGTGCGCACGGTCGGGCAGGTCACCGCCGTTCCCACCGGCAGGGACACCGCCTCCGAGAGCGCGCCGATCACCGACCAGACGAAGGGGCTCTGCCCCTGCTCGTCGTTCCACGGATGGAAGTGGTCGGAGATCCACAACGCCTGGAATCCGGCCTGCTCGGCCATCCGCGCCTGCTCGATCAGCTCCGCGGGACCGTACTGCTCGCACGAGAGGAAATAGCCGTACTCGGGCATGGGGGGTGCCTCCGCGACATGGGCGGTTGTGGTCCCGCGCCGGGTACCCGGAGGGCCGGGCGGCAACCGGGCCCGGGGCGCCGGCCCGACGTTTGGCGGCCCCGGCCAGGGGGACGCGGAAGGCTCCCGACGTACGCGACAGCGCCGGAGGCGAACCGTGAGTCGACCCCGCATAGTGATCGTCGGTGCCGGCTTCGCCGGGTACCGCACGGCCCAGACCCTGTCCCGGCTGGCCAAGGGCCGCGCCGAGATCGTCCTGCTGAACCCGACCGACTACTTCCTGTACCTCCCGCTGCTGCCCCAGGTCGCGGCCGGCATCCTGGAGCCGCGCCGGGTCACCGTCTCCCTCTCCGGCACGCTGCCGCACGTACGGCTGGTGCTGGGGGAGGCCGACCGCATCGACCTCGACGGGCGGCAGGTGCACTACACCGGGCCCGAGGACGAGGGCGGCACCCTCTCCTACGACCGGCTGGTGCTCGCGGCCGGAAGCGTCAACAAGCTGCTGCCGATCCCCGGCGTCGCCGAACACGCCCACGGCTTCCGCGGTCTGCCCGAAGCCCTCTACCTGCGCGATCACGTGACCCGTCAGGTGGAGCTCGCGGCCGCCACCGACGATCCCGGTACCTGCGCCTCCCGCTGCACCTTCGTCGTGGTGGGCGCCGGCTACACCGGTACCGAAGTCGCCGCGCACGGACAGCTGTTCACCGACGCGCAGGTCGCCAAGCACCCCATGCGGACCGGGATGCGGCCGCGCTGGATGCTCCTCGACATCGCCGACCGGGTCCTGCCCGAACTGGACGAACGGCTCTCCCGCACGGCCGACGGCGTGCTGCGCGAGCGGGGCGTGGACGTACGGATGGGCACCTCCGTGAAGGAGGCCACGCCCGACGGAGTGCTGCTGACCGACGGCGAGTTCGTCGACACCAGGACCCTGGTGTGGTGCGTGGGCGTACGCCCCGACCCGCTCGCCGAGTCCCTCGGACTGCCCATGGAACGCGGCCGGCTGCTGGTCGACCCGCACCTGCGCGTGCCGGGCCGGCCGGAGGTGTTCGCCTGCGGTGACGCGGCCGCGGTGCCCGACCTGGAGAAGCCGGGGTCCTACACCCCGATGACCGCGCAGCACGCGTGGCGGCAGGGCAAGGTGTGCGCGCACAACATCGCCGCGTCGTTCGGCGACGGTGAGCGGCGCGCCTACCGGCACAAGGACCTGGGCTTCGTGGTCGATCTGGGCGGTGTCAAGGCCGCCGCCAACCCGCTCGGCGTGAACCTCTCCGGCCCGGTGGCGGGCGCGGTCACCCGCGGCTACCACCTCGCCGCCATGCCCGGAAACCGGGTGCGGGTGGCCGCCGACTGGCTCCTCGACGCCGTACTGCCGCGCCAGGCGGTCCAGTTGGGGCTCGTACGGTCCTGGTCGGTACCGCTGGACACGGCGTCGCCCGAGCTGGCACGGGTGGGCGGATCGGAGCGGCAGCGGGAGCCGGGGGAGCGGCAGCAGGGGGCCGGGGAGAGGCAGCGGGAACCCGGGGAACGGACGCGGGCAGAGCCTGACCGGCCGGGCGCGGAACCGGCGAAGAACCAGCCGGGCGCGGAACCGGCGAAGAACCAGCCGGGCGGTGAGCCCGCCAAGAACCAGCCGGGCGGTGAGCCCGCGAAGAGCCGGCCCGCCGTCACACCGCCGCCCGATCAGCCGCCTCCCGGCCCGGACGTCTCACCCGGACCCGTCAGGCGCACCGACCGCTTCATCGAAGGAGACTCATGAACACCGGTGAACTCGTCGAGCTCGGACAGCAGTTGCGCGTGGACAGTGTCCGCGCCGCGGCCGCCGCGGGCTCCGGGCACCCCACCTCGTCCATGTCCGCCGCCGACCTGACGGCGGTGCTGTTCGCCCGCCACTTCCGCTACGACTTCGACCGCCCCGACCACCCGGCCAACGACCGCTTCGTCCTCTCCAAGGGCCACGCCTCGCCGCTGATGTACGCCGTCTACAAGGCGGCCGGCGCCATCGACGACGACGAACTGCTCACCTTCCGGGAGAGCGGCAGCCGCCTCGAGGGGCACCCCACCCCCCGCCGACTGCCCTGGGTCGAGACGGCCACCGGCTCCCTCGGCCAGGGCCTTCCCGTCGGCGTCGGCATCGCGCTGGCCGGGAGGCGGCTGGAACACGCCGACTACCGCGTGTGGGTGCTGTGCGGGGACAGCGAGCTGGCCGAGGGATCGGTGTGGGAGGCGGCCGATCAGGCCGCGTACGAGAAGCTGGACAACCTCACGGCGATCGTGGACGTCAACCGCCTCGGCCAGCGCGGACCTACCCGCCACGGCCACGACCTCGGCGCCTACGCCCGCCGGTTCCAGGCGTTCGGCTGGCACACCGTCGAGGTGGACGGCCACGACGTGGACGCCGTCGACCGCGCCTACGGCGAGGCCCTGTCCACCCGGGGCCAGCCCACCGCGATCATCGCCCGCACCCTCAAGGGCAAGGGCGTCGCCTCCGTCCAGGACCGCGAGGGGCTGCACGGAAAACCGCTGCCGGAGGCCGACGACGCCGTCGCCGAACTCGGCGGCCCGCGCGACCTGCGCATCCAGGCGCACCCGCCGTCCTTCGACGGAGCACGACCCGCCCGGCACGTCACGGAGCCCGCCCTGCCGCGCTGGGACAAGGGCGAGGAGGTCGCCACCCGCAACGCGTTCGGCGAGGCGCTGGCCGCCCTCGGCACCGCCCGCGGCGACGTGGTAGCCCTCGACGGGGAGGTCGGTGACTCCACCCGGGCGGAGTTCTTCGCCAAGGAGCACCCCGAGCGCTACATCGAGTGCTATATCGCCGAGCAGCAGATGGTCGCGGCCGCGGTGGGCGTCGCCTCGCGCGGCTGGACGCCGTACGCCTCCACCTTCGCGGCGTTCCTCACCCGCGCCCACGACTTCGTCCGCATGGCCGCGGTCAGCGGCTCCGGCATCAACCTCGTCGGCTCGCACGTGGGCGTCGCCATCGGCCAGGACGGCCCCAGCCAGATGGGTCTCGAGGACCTGGCGATGATGCGCGCCGTGCACGGCTCGACCGTGCTGTACCCGTGCGACGCCAACCAGACCGCACGGCTGGTCGCCGCCATGGCCGGCCTCGACGGCATCCGCTACCTGCGCACCTCGCGCGGCGAGAGCGAGGTGATCTACGGGCCTGACGAGGAGTTCCCCGTCGGGGGCAGCAAGGTGCTGCGCTCCTCCGGCAGCGACCGGCTCACCCTCGTCGCCGCGGGCGTCACCGTGCCCGAGGCGCTCGCCGCCGCCGAGGCACTCGAAGGTGAGGGCATCGCCGTACGGGTGATCGACCTGTACTCGGTGAAGCCCGTCGACCGGGAGACCCTGCGCACCGCCGCCGAGGAGACCGGCTGCCTGATGACGATCGAGGACCACCATCCCGAGGGCGGTCTCGGGGACGCGGTCGCGGAGGCCTTCGGCGACGGACGCCCCGTCCCGCGCCTGGTGCGCCTCGCCGTGCGCGACGTGCCCGGCTCGGCCTCGCCCGACGAGCAGCTGCGCGCCGCCGGCATCGACGCCGGGTCGATCGCCGCGGCCGGCCGGCTGCTGGTGGGGGAGGCGATCGTGTCGTGAGCGGCGACGGGCCGCGCACCGTACGGGCCGGGGGCCGCACGGTGGAGATCCACCGGCCCGGCAAAGTGCTCTTCCCCGGGGGCGGGGACACCGAGGAGTACACCAAGGGCGACCTCGTCGACTACCACCTGGCCGTCGCCCCGTACATGCTGCCGCACCTGCGGGGGCGCCCGCTGATGCTGGACCGGCGCCCCGACGGCGTCGGCGGCCCGTCGTTCATGCAGAAGAACACCCCGGACCACTACCCGGACTGGATCACCCGCGCCGAGGTCGCCAAGGAGGGCGGCACCGTCACGCACACGGTGTGCGACAGTGCCGCCACCCTGGCGTACCTGGTCGACCAGGCGAGCATCACCCTGCACCGCTGGCTGTCGCGCACCGGACCTCCCCGCTCCCGGCCGCGCTCGGGCGGGGGAACCCCCCTCGGCCATCCGGACCGGCTGGTGTTCGACCTCGACCCCTCGGTCGACGACTTCGAGACGGTACGGGAGGCGGCGCGGCTGCTGGGGGAGCTGCTGGACGAGCTGAACCTGCCCGCGGCGCTGATGACCACCGGCTCCCGCGGGCTGCACGTGATCGTGCCGCTGACCGGCAAGCACGACGTCGACGAGGTGCGTGCCTTCGCCCGGGAGGTCGCCGACACCCTCGCCGGAGCCCATCCCGACCGGCTCACCACCGCCGCCCGTAAGAAGGACCGCGGTGACCGGCTCTACCTCGACGTGCAGCGCAACGCCTACGCGCAGACCGTTGTCGCCCCCTGCACGGTCCGCGCCCTGCCCGGCGCGCCCGTCGCCGTGCCCGTCTCCTGGGACCAGCTGGACGATCCGGAGCTGCACGCCCGCCGCTGGACGGTCGCGAACGCCGTCGAACAGGTCCGTACCGACCCGTGGGCCGGGCTGCTGAGCCGGGGGCGCTCCCTGGCCCCGGCCCGCCGACGGCTCGCTGGACTGCGCTGAGCGAGGCGTACCCGCACCGGCCGGATGTGCCATCCGGACAGGGCAACCGGGTGAGCCCGGGAGGTTTGGCGAACCCGCTTGCGGCCACACGGAGGGGGAGGTGGCCATGTCGAACACGAAAAACACCGAAGAGTCACAGGATTCACAGGAATCCCAGGACTCACAGGACTCACAGAAGTCCCGGAAGCGGACCGACGACAACAGAAGCACCAAACGGCCCAGCCCCATGGAGGTGCTGCGCCAGGCGCGCGGGCAGCTCGCGGAGCTCACCGGTATGGAGGCCGAGTCCGTGTCGTCCTTCGAGCAGA
This sequence comes from Streptomyces sp. NPDC041124, assembly GCF_055592385.1. NCBI lineage: Bacteria > Bacillati > Actinomycetota > Actinomycetes > Kitasatosporales > Streptomycetaceae > Streptomyces > Streptomyces sp. NPDC041124. The sequence continues at coordinate 251,925 of NZ_JBVIYR010000010.1, read as the reverse complement.
CGGAGGAGGGCTGGGCGCTCGAGGTGGAGGTCCTCGAACTCGAGCGGGTCCCCGACACGATGAGCCTGATGGCGAGTTACCAGGTCGAGCTCGACCCGGACGGGCAGCTCACCGGGTACCGGCGGGTCCGCCGCTACGAGCGGGGCCGTTCCGACGCGCGCAGGTCCGGCGGCCGCTAGGCCGCGCGACCGGACACTCGCCCACAGACAAGGAGGAACAACCGGAATGACAGTCGTACCGGCACAGCAGTCCGGCGGTGGGGGCGGCAGCAGCGGCCTCTACGACGTGCTTGAGCTCGTCCTGGACAGGGGGCTCGTCATCGACGCATTCGTGCGCGTGTCCCTGGTCGGCATCGAGATCCTCAAGATCGACGTGCGGGTCGTCGTCGCCAGCGTCGACACCTATCTCCGCTTCGCCGAGGCGTGCAACCGTCTCGACCTGGAGGCAGGGCCCCGCAAGAGCCCGGGCCTGCCCGAGATAGTCGGCGAGGTCACCGAGTCCGGTGCCCGCGGCAAGTCCAAGGGCGCCCTCTCCGGCGCCGCCGAGACCATCTCCGACGCCTTCAAGCAGGCGCGTGACGACGGGTCCGAGGAAGAGACCCGGTCCCGTCCGCGAGCCCGCAAGAGCACCGCGGCCCGCCGTAAGGAGGAGCAGGAGTGAGCACCTACGTCTACGGCATCACGGCGGCGACGCACCCGTCACTGCCGGAGGGCATGGGCGGGGTCGGCGACCCCTCGCGTCCCGTGCGCATCCTGCGGCAGGGCGAACTGGCGGCCGTCGTCAGCGACGCCCCCGACGGGCTCCGCCCCAAGCGCAGGGAACTGCTCGCCCACCAGAACGTGCTCAGCGAGATCGGCGCGGCCGGCTGTGTGCTGCCCATGCGGTTCGGCAGCGTCGCCCCGGACGACGACTCCGTCACCGGCGTCCTCGCCGAGCGCGCCGAGCACTACCAGGAGCGGCTGCGCGCGCTGGACGACCGGGTCGAGTACAACATCAAGGCCAATCACGTGGAGGAGGCCGTACTCCACCACGTGATGGCGGGGAACCCGGAGATCCGCTCCCTCGCGGAGGCCAACCGCCAGTCCGGCGGCGGCAGTTACGAGGACAAGATCCGTCTCGGCGAGATGGTCGCCGAGGCGGTCAAGGACCGGGAGTCCGAGGACGGCACCGCGCTGGAGCAGGCGCTGGAAGGAGCCGCCGACGCCGTGAGCGTGGGCCCCGAGTCCACGGGCTGGCTCGCCAACGTCTCCTACCTGGTGAAGCGGGAGTCGGCGGAGGACTTCCTGGCCGCGGTGGAGCAGGTCCGCAAGGACATGCCCCACGTCGAGATCCGTCTGAACGGACCGCTCCCCCCGTACAGCTTCGTCGAGCCCGGACCGTCCGAGCCGGCGGGCACCGCGGCCGGCGGAGCGCACACCGAAACGGGGTGACGTCATGGGCCTGATCTCGGAGGTGCTGCTGCTGCCGTTCGCCCCGGTGCGCGGCAGCGCCTGGGCCGTCCGGCAGGCGTTGCAGGAAGCGGAGCGTATCTACTACGACCCCGCGACCATCCGCGCCGAGCTGGCCCGACTGGAAGAACTGCTGGAAGCCGGAGAGATCACCGAGGAGGAGTTCGACCGGCAGGAGGACGAACTCCTCGACCGGTTGGAGACCGCGACGCGCACAGGCGCGGGTAGCGGGGATGGGACGGCACGATGAATCGAACGGGAATGGGCCTCGCGATCGGGGCCGGATACCTCCTCGGACGCACCAAGAAGCTCAAGATGGCGCTCGCCGTCGGCGGGCTGGTGGCGGGCAAGAAGCTGAACCTCAGCCCCAAGATGGTCGCCGAGCTGGTGTCCCAGCAGCTGCGCGACAATCCGCAGTTCAAGGAGCTGGGCGATCAGCTGCGGGGTGACCTGCGCGGTGTCGGCAAGGCGGCCTCCGGCGCGCTGGTCGAGCGGCAGCTCGGCTCGCTCGCCGACCGGCTGCACGGCCGGACCGCCTCCGTGCGCGACCAGCTCGACGGCGGCGGCCCGCAGGACCGTGCGGAGGACGACGAGGACGTCGACGACGAGCCGGAGGAGCAGGACCGCGGGCAGCCTCGCGACGAAGACCGCGACGAAGACCGCGACGAAGACCGCGACGAGGACCGGCCCTCCGCGAAGAAGGCCGCCGCCAAGAAGGCGCCGGCGAAGAAGGCCGTACCGGCGAAGAAGGCCGCGGCCAAGCGGACGGCACCGGCGAAGAAGACGGCCGCGAAGAAGAGCGCGGCCGGCTCCCGGGGCGCCCGCCCCCGCACGTCGAAGGGAGGCGGTGAACGATGACCGAGACCCTCGGAAAGGCCGGCTCCGCCGCACGTGACAACGTGAACGGCGCGTCGAAGAACCCCCTGGCCGACGTCGCCCACAGCGAGGCGGCGGACCGGCTCAAGGCGGAACTGCAGGACTACCTCGCCGCCCAGGCCACCCGCATGCTGAGCGGGCTCGGCAGCAAGCTCGGCGAGACCACGAACAAACTGAACGACATCGCGGAGGGCAACAGCCCGGGCTTCGCCAAGCTGGCCGCCGACGGCGGCCGCAAGCTGGCCGAGGGCAAGGGCCCGCTGCGCAGCGCCGTCGAGCTCGGCGCCTCACGGGTCAAGGACAACGTGATGGACAAGGTGAAGGGCCTGGGCGGAGGCGGGAAGAGCAAGCGCAAGCGCTCCTCCGGCAACAAGCCCACCGTCATCATCGAGCACATCGACGTCGGGGTGCCGCTGCGCACGGCGTACGACCAGTGGACCCAGTACCAGGATTTCAGCACCTTCGCCAAGGGCGTCAAGAGCGCCAACAAGAGCGACGACACCACCTCGGACTGGCAGGCGAAGATCTGGTGGTCGAACCGCAGCTGGAAGGCGACCACCACCGAGCAGGTCCCCGACGACCGCATCGCCTGGTCCTCGGAGGGCGCCAAGGGCACCACCAAGGGCGTGGTCTCCTTCCACCGCATCGCCGACAGCCTCACCCGGGTCCTGCTGGTCATCGAGTACTACCCGTCGGGCTTCTTCGAGAAGACCGGAAACATCTGGCGCGCCCAGGGCCGCCGCGCCCGGCTCGACCTGAAGAACTTCGCCCGTTTCATCACCATCAAGGGCGAGGCCGAGGACAGCTGGCGGGGTGAGATCCGCGACGGCGAGGTCGTCCGCAGCCACGAGGACGCGCTGGCCGAGGAGGAGGAGAAGACGGCGGAGTCCCAGGACGGCGACGCCGAGGAGCCGGAGGAGGACGGCGAACCGGCCGACGAGGACTCCGAGGGCGCCGAGGATTCGTACGACGACGAGGACGAGGACGGCGCAGGACCCGACGACGGGTACGAGGAGTCCGAGGAGGAGTCCGAGGAGTCCGCGGAGGAGCCCGCCGGCGACGGGTCCGAGGACGACGAGTACCCGGACGAGGAGTACGAGGACGAGGACGAGGAGGACGAGGCAGCGGCGGAGGGCGGCGAGCCGGAGTCCGAGTACGAGGATGAGTACGAGGACGCCGACGAGGCCCCGGCCGAGGGTGACGAGCCGGAGTCCGCGGACGAGGACGAGCGCGAAGAGAGCCGGAGCCGGCGATGACCACCCCCAGTCGGCTCCCCGACCCGTACGGCCAGGGCAGCGGTGCCAATCTCGCCGACATCCTGGAGAGGGTGCTGGACAAGGGCATCGTGATCGCGGGTGACATCCGCATCAACCTGCTCGACATCGAGCTGCTCACGATCAAGCTGCGCCTGGTCGTCGCCTCCGTCGACAAGGCGAAGGAGATGGGGATCGACTGGTGGGAGTCCGACCCGGCGCTGTCCTCGCGGGCCCGCCGCGACGAACTGGCGAGGGAGAACGCCGAGCTGCGTGAGCGGCTGGCCCGGCTGGAGGAACTGGAACTGGAGCCCCGTCGCGCACAGGAGGAGAGCACGTGACCGGACTGCGGTACGTCTACGCGGTCTGCCGCCCCTTCGGCACACCGCTGCAGGCGCAGCTGACGGGGGTCGGCGGCGATCCGCCCCGGCTGCTGCCGCACGGCGACCTGGTGGCGGTGGTCAGCCACGTGCCCGAGGGGGACTTCGCGGAGGAGCCGCTGCGCGCGCACCTGGAGGACCTCGACTGGCTGACCGCGGTGGCTCGCGCCCACCAGGGCGTGATCGACGCGCTCACCACCGTCACGACCCCGCTGCCGCTGCGGCTCGGCACCGTGTTCCGCGACGACAGCGGCGTACGGACGATGCTCGAGGCCCGGGGCGAGGACTTCCGGGCCACCCTGGAGCGGCTGGAGGGCCGGGTCGAGTGGGGCGTGAAGGTGTTCCTCGAGGCGGAGCGGGAGCCGCAGGCGCCCGCTCCGCCCGGGCCGAAGCCCGCCACCGGGCGGGACTACCTCCGGCAGCGGCGTCAGCAGACGAAATCGCGGGACGACGCGTGGCAGCGGGCCGAGGTCTTCGCGACCGATCTTCACCGGGCCCTGTCCGACAGCGCCGAGGACTCCCGGCTGCACGCTCCGCAGAATCCCGCTCTCTCCGGGGCCTCCGGGCGCAATGTGCTCAATGCCGCTTACCTCGTGCCGCGGGCGAAATCCGAGGAATTCGTGGAACGGGTGGACCGGACGAAGGACGGAATTCCCGGAATACGCGTCGAACTCACCGGCCCCTGGGCGGCCTATTCGTTCGCCGGTGAGGAATCGGCCGGGAAGGAGGACGCGTGACCGTCGTCGAGCGCCGCGAGATAGCCCTGGTGGACCTGCTCGACCGGCTGCTGGCCGGCGGGGTCGTCATCACAGGCGACATCACCCTGCGCATCGCGGACGTCGACCTGGTCCGTATCGACCTCAACGCGCTCATCAGCTCGGTGAACGCGCAGGTCCCGTCGCCCTTCGAGGAGTCGCCGTGACGGCCGGCCCCGACCACCGCGGCGAACCCCACGGCAGCCGGCGCAAGCGGCTCGACCTGGAGCCGGACACGGTCGAACGGGACCTGATCAAACTGGTGCTCACCGTCGTCGAGCTGCTGCGCCAGCTGATGGAGCGCCAGGCGCTGCGCCGCTTCGACGAGGGCGATCTGACCGAGGAGCAGGAGGAGCGGGTCGGGCTCACCCTCATGCTCCTGGAGGACCGGATGGCGGAGCTGCGGAACCGCTACGGACTGCGGCCCGAGGACCTGAACCTGGACCTCGGTCCGCTCGGTCCGCTGCTTCCGAGGGACTGAGTCCCCGGCCGCCGGCTCGCCCCGAAACAGGAATTCCCCGGGACCGTGTCCCGGGGAATTCCTGTTTCGGAGTGCCCGGACAAAGCGGTTCAGGCTTCCTTGCGGCAGAGGACCTCTCCGTGCAGCACGCTGAACCAGCCGTCCTCCCGCGCGCCCCACGCCCGCCACGCCGCGGCCACCTCCCGCAGCTCCTCCCGGGTGGCGTGGCCCCCTTCGACGGCCCGCCCGGCGTACGCCGACGCCACCGTGCGGTCCGCCCACAGGCCGCTCCACCAGGCGCGCTCCGGCGCGGTCGAGAAGGTCCAGGTGCCGGAGCCCGCCGTGACGTCCGTGAACCCCGCGGCGAGTGCCCAGGACTTCAGCCGCCGCCCGGCGTCCGGCTCGCCCCCGTTGGCCCGCGCCACCCGCCGGTACAGCTCCAGCCAGTCGTCCATCCCCGGCGACGGGGGATACCAGGTCATCGCCGCGTAGTCCGAGTCCCGTACGGCGACCAGGCCGCCCGGCCCGGTCACCCGCCGCATCTCGCTGAGCGCCCGTACCGGGTCGCCCACGTGCTGCAGCACCTGGTGGGCGTGGACCACGCAGAAGGTGTCGTCCGGGAAGTCCAGCGCGTGCACGTCGCCCGCCGCGAAGTCGACGTTGGTCAGCCCTCGCTCGCCGGCCACCGCCCGGGCCTGCTCCAGGATTCCCGGCTCCCGGTCGAGACCGGTGACGTGCCCGTCGGGGACGAGTGCCGCCAGGTCGGCGGTGATGGTGCCGGGCCCGCACCCGATGTCCAGGACCCGCATGTGGGGCCGCAGGGCACCGAGGAGGTACGCCGCCGAGTTCTCGGCGGTCCGCCAGGTGTGCGACCGCAGCACCGACTCGTGGTGACCGTGCGTGTAGACGGCGGTCTCCCGTGCTTCCGGCATGCCGAACCCACCCCTTCCGCTCTCGTAGGAGGGCCACGGTACGCGCGGCGGTCGTATGATGAGACCCGCGTATCGCATCGTGGACGCGGTCGCGTCGAAACGCGTTTGCCACCCGCGTCGACGACCCCGCACAATCCCCACCATGGGCCATCTGGAAGCAGCACATCTGGAGTACTACCTCCCCGACGGGAGGGCCCTCCTGGGCGATGTGTCCTTCCGGGTCGGGGAAGGCGCGGTCATGGCCCTGGTGGGCCCCAACGGCGCGGGCAAGACGACCCTGCTGCGCCTCCTCGCCGGCGAACTCAAGCCGCACGCCGGATCGGTCACGGTCACCGGCGGCCTCGGCGTCATGCGCCAGTTCGTCGGCTCCGTACGGGACGAGACGACCGTGCGCGACCTGCTGGTGTCCGTGGCCACGCCCCGCATCCGGGAGGCGGCCCGCGCCGTCGACCGGGCCGAGCACGCCCTCCTCACCGTCGACGACGAGGCCGCCCAGCTCGCCTACGCGCAGGCACTCGCCGACTGGGCCGAGGCCCGCGGCTACGAGGCGGAGACCCTGTGGGACATGTGCACCACGGCCGCGCTCGGCGTCCCCTACGACAAGGCGCAGTGGCGCGAGGTGCGCACCCTCTCCGGAGGCGAGCAGAAGCGCCTCGTCCTGGAGGCTCTGCTGCGCGGCACCGACCAGGTGCTGCTGCTCGACGAGCCCGACAACTACCTCGACGTGCCCGGCAAGCGCTGGCTGGAGCAACGGCTGGAGGAGACCCGCAAGACCGTCCTGTTCGTCTCCCACGACCGCGAGCTCCTCTCCCGCGCCGCCCAGCGCATCGTCTCCCTCGAACCGGGCCCCGCCGGCGCCGACGCCTGGGTGCACGGCGGCGGTTTCGCCACCTACCACGACGCCCGCCGTGAACGCTTCGCCCGCTTCGAGGAGCTGCGCCGGCGCTGGGACGAGAAGCACGCCCAGCTCAAGAAGCTCGTACTGAACCTGCGCCAGGCCGCGGCGAACAGCCCCGACATGGCCTCCCGCTACCAGGCCGCCCAGACCAGGCTGCGCAAGTTCGAGGAGGCGGGCCCGCCGCCGGAGCCGCCGCGCGAGCAGAACATCACCATGCGTCTGAAGGGCGGCCGTACCGGAGTCCGCGCGCTCACCTGCGAGCGACTGGAACTCACCGGTCTGATGAAGCCGTTCGACCTGGAGGTGTTCTACGGGGAGCGGGTCGCCGTGCTCGGTTCCAACGGCTCCGGCAAATCGCACTTCCTGCGACTGCTCGCCGGGGACGACGTGGCCCACACCGGCGGCTGGCGCCTGGGCGCCCGCGTCGTCCCCGGCCACTTCGCGCAGACGCACGCCCACCCGGAACTGCGGGGCCGTACGCTCCTGGACATCCTGTGGAAGGAACACGCCCAGGACCGGGGCGCCGCCATGTCGCGGCTGCGCCGCTACGAGCTGACCGGCCAGGCCGAGCAGACCTTCGAACGGCTCTCCGGCGGCCAGCAGGCCCGTTTCCAGATCCTGCTGCTGGAACTCCAGGGGGTCACCGCCCTGCTGCTCGACGAGCCGACGGACAACCTCGACCTGGAGTCCGCGGAGGCGCTGCAGGAGGGCCTGGAGGCGTTCGAGGGCACGGTCCTCGCGGTCACCCACGACCGCTGGTTCGCCCGCTCCTTCGACCGCTACCTGGTCTTCGGCGCCGACGGACACGTCCGGGAGACCCCCCACCCGGTCTGGGACGAACGCCGCGTCGAACGAGCCCGCTGAGCCCCCGTCCCCAGGGGCGCGGGGAACTGCGCAAAGGGGGTCTGGGGGCGAAGCCCCCAGGGACGGGACGGGAAGGGGCTGCGGGGGCGCGAACAGTACGGTCGCCCTCCTACCAGCGCAGCAACGCCCCCAGCCCACCCACCGGCGCATCCTCCCGCGGCCCCGCCGCATCCACCGCCAGCGCCGGAGCCCCCGTCGCGACCACCGACCGGATCAGCGCGTCGTCCGCCCGCGCCGCCCACGAGTTCTGCTCGCCCAGCACCTTCAGGTCCGTCCGCCGCACCGCCAGCTGGTCCGGGTCCTCCCCGATCCACACCTCCCGGTGCGCGTCCGGCCCGTCGGACCGGATCAGCAGCTCGCCGATCCGGTGCTCCCGCGCCGCCTCGACCAGCGCGGGCACGCCCTCCACGGCACCCGCGCGGCCCTCGTCGTCCGAGCCCCGGGCGGCGAGGAACCGCTCCAGCTCCCCGGCGGCGCGCGCGTGGACGTGCTCCGCGCGGATCCGCTCGACGTCGCCGTCGAGCAGCCTGCTGCCCGCACCGTGCGGCGCCTCGGCCACCAGGGCGTGCAGTCGCTGCGGCAGCCGCTCGTGCACGGCTCGCCGCTCACGGTCGTCGCCGACGAGGATCAGCAGGTCCGCACCGGTCTCCTCCTGGCAGACGGCGAGCGCGTCGGCGATCTCCGCGGCGTTGTGCTCCCAGGTGTTCTCCACCCGCAGCTGGAAGTGCCGCTCCGACCAGTCGACGGAAGCGGTCCGGTGCAGCGGCCACTGGCGACCGGTGACACCGCCCGCGTCGTCCCGGCCCAGGGCGCTGCGCAGTTCGAAGTCCGCGCCCCTGCGGTCCACGTAGGCGATCACGCACACGGGGTCCTCGCCGGCCAGGTCCAGCAGCGGCGCCACCCGCGGCAGCGGCGCCCACTCGGCCCAGTCGCGCTGCGGGGACCGGGCCAGCGGCGGGTCGAGCACCACCTCGCCGTCCCGGGCGAACAGGGCGCGGCCGTGCGGTTCGGCGGAGTGCCGCAGTTCCTCGATCGCGTGGCGCACCGCCTGACAGGTCGCCTCGTCGGCGCCCCGCTCGGCGAGCTCCCGTGCCATCGCCTGCGCGGTCAGCTGCCGCTCGCGGGGTGTGTTCTCCGTGTGCTGCGACGTGTCGACGTACACGGAGGCCCAAGGGCCGGGACGTTCGTAGAGTGGATGCAGGAATGCGAGTTCCATGAGCTCCCTCCCGGTAGCCGTTCGGGTTGTGCCTGTGCCGCGGGCGGGTACCCGGAGCCCGTGAACGCACACGACGAGCGGGGCACCACGATGACCGGAGTCGAGCCGAACCGCCTGGACGACCAGCAGCTCATGAAGGAGCTGGAGACCATCCACCGCACGCGCCACGACACGCTGCTGTACGGCTCCAACGGCGCACTGCGCGCCCACAACGAGCGGATGGCGCAACTGGAGGGCGAGTACCTGCGCCGCAATCCGCGCCGACCGGTGGCCTCGGGCCGCACCCGTGAGGGAGCCCGCGAACGGAACGCCGCGGACACCACGACGCCCGCCGCCCCGGGCACCTGACCGCCACCGCCACCACCGCGGCGACCGGCCGTCCCCGAGACGTGCCACCGGGGCCCGCGCGAGCGCGGGCCCCGGTGCGGTGCGCACGGCGGGCGTCAGGCCATCAGGCCGCTTCCGCCCCGAACACCTCCAGGTACGTCTCGCAGAACGCCTTCAGATCGTCCGGCTTGCGGCTGGTGACCAGCTTGTTCGGACCGTGGTCGCAGACCTTCACCTGCTCGTCGACCCAGGTCCCGCCGGCGTTGCCGATGTCCGTCCGCAGGCTCGGCCAGCTCGTCAGCTCCCGGCCCCGTACGACGTCGGCCTCCACGAGGGTCCAGGGGGCGTGGCAGATCGCGGCGACCGGGCGGCCCTGGTCGAAGAAGTCCCGCACGAACGAGACGGCCTTCCCGTCCATGCGGAGCACGTCCGGGTTGGCCACCCCGCCCGGCAGGACGAGGCCGCCGAAGGAGTCCGCCGACGTCTCACCGACGACCTCCTGCACGGGGAAGGTGTCCGCCTTGTCGAGGTGGTTGAACGCCTGGACCTTCCCCTTCTGCGTCGACACGAGCACGGCTTCGTGACCGGCGTCCACGGCGGCCTGCCACGGCTCGGTCAACTCCACCTGCTCGACGCCCTCGGGTGCGGTCAGGAATGCGATGCGCATGATGGTTCCTACGTCCCTTCGTCAGTCTTCGGCGGCTGTCGTACGCCGCTCTCGTCCGGGCCGCCCGGCTGGTGCGGGCCGCCGCCGGCCCCGGCAGCCGGAGCCCGGGTCAGGCGGTCTCCGTCTCCCGGCTCCGGGTCAGCGCCTCCGCCAGCTCCTGGACGCTGCCGTAGCGGTCCTGGCGCGGCAGCCGCTCCAGCGCCTCGACGAGCGTGTCGGGCGCGTGCCGCCGGTCCAGCGCGCGCATCAGCTCGCGCGGGCCCGCGGGGAACGCCCCACGGCTGAGGATCCTGGCCAGTTCCAGCCGCACCGACTCCAGTGCCGTCGGGCCGCGGCCGGGTGTCACCGGGCCGTACGCGACCGCGGGGTCGTCGTCGGCGAACGGCTCCGGGTCGTGCCACTCCTCGGTCCGGGTGGGATGCCCGGACCTGAGCAGACCCTGCAGTTCGTGCTTCATCTCGTCGTCACGGTGGACGCTGAGCCGGTCACTGCCTCGCTGCATGTCTCCCTCCAGATCCTTCGGGGGTGCGCACCGCGTACCCGGGCAGCGGAGGCCGACACAGGGATCGGACGGTGGATCGGCACGGCCCGGGTTTGCCTCCTGGGGAGCGGGAGACCCGGCAGGACACGCCCCCCACGAGCCTCCTGGAAAGGCCCGGCCATGGCGGTGCTCGCCCTGCTCATCCCTTCCTTCATGCTCGGCGTGGTCCTGATGCTGGGCCGCTACGAAGACCTCCTGCTGCCGCCCGTGCAGCCACCCGAGGAACCCGCGGAACCCGGACTCGGACGTTTGGGGCCCTGAAGCGGGGGCACGCGCACGGGAAGTGCTTCGGACAGGAGGCACCCCGTGGAAGCGGCACCTCGCCGCCCCCGGGCGTACCTGTCCTCTGTCCTCGGTCGGTAGGCCCACCACGGTGACATCCCGAGCACTTCCGAGGGAGTTGCACCGCAGATGCCGACCCGAGCAACCGCGAAGCACCACCCGCACGACGACGCCCCCGACACCGCGGCCGCCTTCCGCAGGCTCGCCGGACTCCCCGGCGGGGCGGAGCGCGACGCCCTCCGTGACGAGATCGTCGAGGCGTGGCTGCCCATGGCCGACCGCCTCGCCGGACGGTTCCGCAGCCGCGGCGAGAACTACGACGATCTGCGCCAGGTCGCCGCGCTGGGCCTGGTCAAGGCCGTCGACCGCTACGACCCCGCCCTCGGCAACGCCTTCGAGAGCTACGCCGTGCCGACCATCACCGGCGAGATCAAGCGGCACTTCCGCGACCACATGTGGACGCTGCACGTACCGCGCCGGGTCCAGGACCTGCGCAACCGGGTCCGCAGCGCTTCCCACGACCTCTCCCAGACGTCCGGACGCACCCCGACCGTGCCGCAGATCGCCGAGTACGCCGGGCTCACCGAGGAGGAGGTGCGCGCCGGGCAGGAGGCCCTGGAGAGCTTCAGCGCGCTCTCCCTGGACGCCGTGCTGCCCGGCAGCGACGACGGCTACTCGCTGGGCGACGCCCTCGGCGCGCCCGACCCGGCGCTCGACACCGTGGTCGACCGCGAGGCCGTCAAGGGCCGGCTGGCCGCGCTCCCGGAGCGGGAGCGGGCCATCCTCTACATGCGGTTCTTCGACGACATGACCCAGAGCGGCATCGCCGAGGAGCTGGGCATCTCGCAGATGCACGTCTCCCGGCTGATCAGCCGGAGCTGCGGCCGAGTACGGGAGCAGGTCATGAGCGACGCCGCCGGGGGCTGACGCGACCTTCACCCGCCCGGGTGTGCGGGTCCCGCCAATGGCGGGCGGCGGCGCGCGGCGCGGCGGCGGGCGGGCTGTGATGGCTGTGGGGCGAGACGACCGCCGTGGCCCCGCCCGCCGCTCGAAGGAGCCCGCACCATGCGCCGCACCGCCCGCGCCCTGTCCCTCGCCGCCGTCGCCGGCACCGTCCTCGGCGCGCTCGCACCGGTCGCGGTCGCGGGCACGGTCCCGGGCAGCGGAGCGTCATGGGCGACGGCCTCGCCCTCCCCGTCCCCCTCGCCCTGCCCGAAGCCCGGAGGCGGCCACGAGTGGGAGGAGCACGCACCCGGGAGCGCCGAGCCGGACGCGGACGGGCCGCAGGTGCTGGAGGACGGACCGGAAGCGCTGGAACCGGAAAGCCCCGGGGAACCCGGCGAAGAGACCCTCGAAGAACCGGAGACGCTCCCCCCGGACGGCACCGCACCGGACGCCGGCCTTGAGGGCGCCGCCACGGACGCGCTCCTCCCGGACGCCGGCCCCGAGGGCGCCGGCATCCCCGCCCCGCCCGGCACCGACACGGCCGCCGGACCGCAGGCCACGGATCACCGGGCCGCAGCCGTGAGGCCCGCCGCGCCGGAAACCGCCGGGCCCGTGCCGGTGGCATCCCGGCCCCCCGTCTCGAAGCCGGCCCGGCCCGAGCCGGTGCGGCCCGGCCCCACCCCCTCCCGAAGCACCCACTGCGCCCCCGCACCCTCCCGGCACCCCACACCCCCCGCGCACCACGGGGTCGACGCCGGCGGAGGCGGCGCCTTCACCGACTCGGTGCCCGCCCTCGCCGCCGGCGGCCTGCTCATCGCGGGGGCGTTCGGCGCCGCCGCCCACCGCGTGTACCGGGACCGGACCTCCCGCCCGGACGCCTGACGTCCCTCGCCCGTCCCCGGCCGCCGCCGCGGCGCACCACGCGCCACGGGCCGGCACTCATGGCACACGGCACGCGGGGTACTGGCTCGCCGAGGGCGGCACGAGCGGGCGCCGGGGCACGGCGCCCGGACACCAGGGACTGCGCGGAGGTAGGCATGCGGCTCACGCACCCCGAAGGCCACGGACCCGTCCGCTTCGGACCGCCGGACCCCGAGGACGGGCTCCCCGTCCTGCCCGAGCTGTCCGCCGTACTGGCCGCCGCGGCCTCCCGCGCCGGTGCCGAGCCGGTCGGCGGCGGCCCCGCGCTGCTGGACGCCGCCTGCGGCTACGGCGACCGGCGCGGACTGCCCGCCGCCCCCGACCGGGTGGCGGTCGCCCCCGGCGCTCCCGCCCTGCTGGTGGCCCTGACCGCCGCCATCGGCGGCGACGTGCTGGTGCCCAGACCCTGCGCCGCCTGGTGGGCCCCCTACGCGCGGCTGCTGGGCAGACCCGCCTTCTCCGTGCCGACCCCCGCCGAGAGCGGCGGCGTCCCCGACCCGTACGCCCTGCTGGAGACCGTCCGCCGGCTGCGCGCCGAGGGCGGCGACCCGCGTCTGCTGGTGCTGTCCGTCGCCGACGACCCCACCGCCACCGTCGCTCCGCCCGAACTGCTGCACGAGACCGTCGAGGCCGCCGTCGCCGAAGGGCTCCACCTGGTCAGCGACGAGACCTGGCGCGACACCCTGCACGACCCGCACGGCACCGTGCTGCTCAGCCCCGCCGAGATGCTGCCCGACCGGGTCACCGTCGTCACCGACCTGGTCGGCGCCCTGCTGCCGCCCGGCTGGCCCGCCGCGGTGGCCCGCTTCCCGGCCGGTGAGGAGGGCAACGCGCTGCACGCGCGGGTGCTCGACGTGCTGACCGCGCTCGACGCGCGGGTCGCCACACCCATCGCCGCCGCGGCGGTCTACGCGCTGTCCGAGCCGGAACCGGTCACCACGCGCGTCGCCGCCTCCGTACGCCTGCACGCCCGCCTGGCCGCCGCCGCGCACCGTGCCGTCGTTGCCGCCGGCGCCGTGTCCCGGCCACCGTCCTGCGGCCGCCATGTGTACGTGGACCTCACACCGCTGGTGCCCTCGCTCAGCGCCCACGGGGTCGGGGACGCCCAGGAACTGGAGGACTTCCTCACCGCCCGGCTCGGTATGCCCGCCCCGGGCGGTCACCGTTTCGGCGACGACCTCGAGGCGCCCCGGGTACGGCTGTCCACCGCCCCCCTGCTGGGCGGCACCGCCGACCTGCGCGCGGAATGCCTGCGCTCCGCCGACCCCCTGGAACTGCCCCACGTGCGCGAGGCGTTGGACCATCTGGCAACGGTCTTCGACGGTCTCCGTGACGACGCCCGGCGAAGGGAGTCCCCTCGATGACGCAGTGGCCCGAGCCGACCGGGAGAACCACCACGACGGCGTCACCCGGCGCGGCGGCACCGGACCCCGGCCCCCCGTCCTCCGCGCGGCCGCACCCGCCCCTGGCCGAACCCCGCCCCCTCGCCGAGCACCGGGTGTGGCCGCGCGCCTTCCACGACCGGCTGACCGCCCCGCTGCCCGGCCTCAAGGCCCTCGCCCGCTTCGCCCGCGAGGGCGCCGTGCGCCCCACCCCCGAAGGTCTCGCCGACATCCCCCGGCTGCCGTACGAGCCCGGACCGCTGCCCCGCGTGGACGCCCGCACGGTCGCCGTCACCTGGGCGGGGCACGCCAGCTGGGTGCTGCGGATCGGCGGGCTCACCGTGCTCACCGACCCCGTCTGGTCCCGCCGCATCCTCGGCACCCCGGCCCGTGTCACCCCCGTCGGTGTCGCCTGGGAGGCGCTGCCCCGGGTGGACGCGGTCGTCATCAGTCACAACCACTACGACCACCTGGACGCCCCCACCCTGCGCCGGCTCCCGCGCGACACCCCGGTGTTCGTGCCGGCCGGGCTCGGCCGCTGGTTCCGCCGCCGCCGGTTCACCCGGACCACCGAGCTCGACTGGTGGGAGGCCGCCGAACTGGACGGTGTCCGCTTCGACTTCGTACCGGCCCACCACTGGTCCAAGCGCACCCTCAGCGACACCTGCCGCTCCCTGTGGGGCGGCTGGGTGCTCACCGACCGGGAGGGCCGGCGCGTCCACTTCGCCGGTGACACCGGCTACGGCCACTGGTTCTCCCGCATCGGCCGCCGCTACCCCGGCATCGACCTCACCCTGCTGCCCATCGGCGCCTACGACCCCCGATGGTGGCTGGCCGACGTCCACTGCGACCCGGAGGAAGCCGTCCGCGCCGCCCAGGACCTCGGCGCGCGCCGCATGGCCCCCATGCACTGGGGGACGTTCGTCCTGTCCGCGGAACCTGTCCTGGAGCCCCTCCTGCGCGTCCGTGCCGCCTGGCAGCGCGCGGGACTGCCCCGCGAGGCGCTGTGGGACCTGCCGGTGGGCGCGTCCCGCGTCCTGGAGGAGTGAGCCGGGGCGGGGCCGTCAGCCCGTCGCCGGTCCGCGCAGCCGGTGCCACATGGCCGGGACCGCGCTGATCAGCAGAGTCAGCACGATCGCCGCGAGGACGCCCTGCCACGGCTCCCGGAACAGCGACCCGCCGAGGATGCCGATCAGCTGGTACGTCGCAGCCCAGGCCACACAGGCCGGCAGGTTGCCGTGCACGAAGCGGCGCATCGGCCACTTCGCGACGAGACAGGCCAGCATCACCGGCAGCCGCCCGGCCGGCATCAGCCGGGACAGCACCAGCACGGTCACCCCGTGGTCGGCGAGCTTGCGCTGCGCCTGCTGCAGACGGTCCTCCGGGGCCCGCCGGCGGATCGCCTCCAGCCAGCGCGAGCCGTGATCCGACTGCATCCCGCGCCGGCCCAGCCAGTACAGCGCCATGTCCCCGAGGAACGCGGCCAGCGACGCCGTGACGAGCAGCAGCGCCATCGAGAACGGCGCCATGCGGTGGAAGGCGACCACGGCCGCCGAACTCACCAGCGCGCCCGTCGGGATCACCGGCACCAGCGCGCCGGCCAGCACCAGCAGGAACAGCGTGGGATAGCCGATCGCCTGCTGGGTCGCCTCGGGGGTGATGACCGCGGGCGTGGCCGCCGACGGCAGGTACGCCGCGGGAAGGATCACCGTGCGACCTCCAGGCGCACGCTCTCCCCGTGCCCGAGCCGGTGCACGGCCACCCCGGGGGCGTGCCGGGCCGCCAGCCGCTCGAACTCGTGGCCCGGCGAGTGGAACTCGTGCGGGCGCACGGCGTCCATCCCGATCGGCCAGTACGTGCCGTAGTGCACCGGCACCGCGCTGGGCGCCCCCAACAGGGAGAGCGCCTCGGCGGCACGTCCCGCGTCCAGGTGCCCCTCACCCAGGTACGGCCCCCAGCCGCCCACCGGCAGCAGCGCCACGTCGACGGGTCCCACCTCCTTGGCCATCCCCTCGAACAGCCCGGTGTCCCCGGCGAAGTACGACCGCGCCTCCCCCTCCACGACGTAGCCGAGGGCGGGGGCGCGGTGCGGTCCGACCGGCAGCCGCCGCCCGTCGTGCCGCGCGGGCACCGCCCGTACGGCCAGCCGGCCGACCGTGGTCACCTCGCCCGGCGCCACCTCGCTCACCCTCAGGTGCGTGAGCCGGCGCAGCCCCGGCACCGCGCGTCGTGCGCCCCTGGGCACGAGCAGGCGCGTGCCCGGGGCGAGCAGGGCCAGGGACGGCAGGTGCAGGTGGTCGGCGTGCAGATGGGAGATGAGGGCCACGTCCGCGAGCCGCGCCTCGGCGGGCGGCACCGCGCCCCGCCGGCGCCGCAGGTGCGCCAGCCGGCGTGCGAACAGGGGGTCGGTGAGCACCCGGGTGTGCGAGTCCTCGACCGTGCAGGTGGCGTGACCCCACCACGTGACCTCCACCGGCACTTCCACGCCCCCTTCGTGCAACTCCCCGAAGCCTACGTGCAGGAGTAGGGTCGGCGGCGAAAACCGGAGGTGAGGGGGGCTCCATGGGACCGGTGAGGGTGACGGCGATCGCGAGTCTGACCGCGCTGGAGGAACTGGACACCGATCCGTTCCTGGTGGACTCCCGCAGCCAGCACGCCATGTGCGCCCGCTGGGCGGCCGAGCGGGGCCACGTCGTGGCCCGGGAACTGCTCGTGCGGGGGCTGCGCCCCGACCACTGCCTGCTGTGGGAGGGGGTGCGGCCCGGCGCCGACCTGTTCGTGGCGCCCAGCCTGCGGGTACTGGAACGGGCGCTGTCCTCGGTCGCGGAGTTCACCGCCGAGTGCGCGCGGCGGGGGGTGCGCGTGGAGACCGTGGACGGTGCGGAGCCGTCGTACGACGCGGCGATGAAGGCGCGGGTGCACCGCAGGCTGTCGATGCCGACCGCCGGCTACGACGGCCGGTGAGCCGCCGGCGGCCCGCGACCGGGGACGAAACGCCTGCTCCGGTCGTTGTGACAGGGTGATACGGCCGGACCGGCCGGGACGTGAGGTGTGCGGGGCGTGGGTGGCGGGCGTTGGCGACGGATCGCCAGTCAGATCGGGCGGAGTGTGACCGTGTGGGTGGTCTCCACGCTCACCATGCTGCTGCTCGCCGGGATCCTGCCGGACTTCCGGCTGCGCTCGGCCGACGGCGGCAGCGCCACCGACATCGCGGTCACGGCCGCCCTCGGCGCCGGCGCCTTCGGTCTGCTGTCCGCCCTGGTCTGGCCGCTGCTGGTGCGCCTGCTACTGCTGGTGCCGGCGCTGGTCCTCGGCCTGCTGGTGTTCTTCCTCAACGGCGCCCTGCTCTGGCTGGCCCTGTACGTCAACCCGGTCGAAGGGGGTTCGGCCGCCCCGGAGACGGCGGTCGTGGTCGCCGCGGTCATGTCCGCCGTCGCCTCGGCCACGGGCGCCGGCCTCGCCGTGCGCGACGACGACGCCTACCGCCGCCGCCTCTACCGCCTCGCCCACCGAAGACGGCGCTCGGTTCCGCCCTGCCCGGCCACTCCCGGCACGGTGTTCCTGCAACTCGACGGCGTCGGCCACGACGTGCTCCTCGACGCCGTCGACAAGGGCCTGATGCCGACCGTCGCCCGCTGGCTCGGCACCGGCACCGGCGACCACCCCTCGCACCGCCTCACCCGCTGGCGCACCGACTGGTCCAGCCAGACCGGCGCCAGCCAGCTCGGCATCCTCCACGGCAGCAACCACGACGTCCCGGCCTTCCGCTGGTACGAGAAGGCCCGCCGCGAGGTCATGGTCTGCAACCGGCCCACCAGCGCCGCCGAACTCCAGGCCCGCGCCATCGAGTACTCCGGCCACGCCGGACTCCTCGCCGACGACGGCGCCAGCCGCGGCAACCTCTTCGGCGGCGGCGCCGACGAACAGGCCCTGGTGCTGTCCATAGCCACCCGCCGCCGCGGGCCGGACGCCCGCTCCCGCGCGGGCTACTTCGCGTACTTCTCCGACCCCGCCAACGCGGTGCGCACCGCGCTGTCCTTCGTCGCCGAGGTGGGCCGGGAGATCGGCCAGTCCACCCGCGCCCGGCTGCGCAAGCAGCGCCCGCGCGTCGCGCGCGGCGGCCTCTACCCGTTCGTGCGGGCCTTCGCGACCGTCGTCGAACGGGACGTCGTGGTCGCCGCCGTCACGGGCGACCTGCTGGCGGGCCGCACCGCCGTCTACGCCGACCTGGTGGCCTACGACGAGGTCGCCCACCACTCCGGGCCGGTGAGCCGGGACACCGAGAAGGTCCTCCGGCGTCTCGACCGCTCCCTCGCCCTGATCGAGAACGTCGCCGAGCACGCGCCCCGCCCCTACCGCATCGTGGTCCTCTCCGACCACGGGCAGAGTCCGGGGGAGACCTTCCGCCACCGCTACGGCCTCACCCTGGGCGACCTGGTGCGGGCCGGCTGCGGACTGCCCGTGCCGCGCCGCGCGCGGCGCACCCACAGCGGCGCCGAGGCCCGGGCGGCGGTCCGGGCCGCGCTGCGCCGGCCCGTCGAGGAGGGCGCCGAGCACTACCGTCCCTCCCGCGGCTCGGAACCGATCGTGCTCGCCTCCGGCAACCTGGGCCTGGTCTCCTTCCCGGACGTGCCGCACCGGATGACCAAGGAGGAGATCGACGCCCGTCACCCCGCGCTGCTGCCGACCCTCGCCAACCACCCCGGCATCGGCTTCCTCCTCGTCCGCAGCGAACACCACGGCGGGGTCGTGCTGGGCGCCTACGGCGCGGAGATCCCGCTGGACGAGCTGGACGACGACCCCGGGCCGCTGGCCGCCTTCGGACCCGGCGCCGCCGACGTGGTGCGCCGCACCCACACCTTCCCGCACACCGCCGACATCATGGTCAACTCCTTCCACGACCCCGCCGACGGGGAGGTCCTCGCCTTCGAGGAGCAGATCGGCTCCCACGGCGGCCTCGGCGGCGCCCAGTCCCGCCCCTTCCTGATGTCCCCGCTCGCGCTGTCCCCGCCCGTGCCCGACGGCACGGAACTCGCCGGGGCCGAGCAGATCCACCAGGTGCTGCGGCGCTGGCTGACGGAGTCGGAGGAGGCGGGATCACCCGCGGCCCCGGACGAGAGGCGCGTGGCCTGAGCGAACCGTTGATCCGCCGGCCCCGCCCGAGGACGATGGCGTGATGAACCAGGCCGCCGCGTACACGCTGCGAGAGCTCCGGACCCTGGCCCCGGCGGTGCGCGCGGACGTCCTGCGCGTCCTGGACCGCGTCGTCCTGGACCTTCCCGCCCACTGGAGCCGCCGCGAGGGGATACCCCAGCTCCTGGTGTTCCCCGACCGGCAGGGGAACGCCCGGACACGACGGACCGGCCTGCGGGACCTGGCCCGGCACGGGTTCCTCGACGAGTTCCACCGCTGGGCCGCCGGCGTTCCGGCGGAAACGGCGCGGGAGCACGGCTGCGCCGCCCTGGTGTACGGCGACCGCATCCACGCCAGGATCAACCGGATCGGCCCCTTCGGGTCGGCCCGCTTCCTCCCGGACACCCGCGCGCAGGTCCTGGTGGCGCACCGGGACCTGCGCAGGGGGCCCGCCTTCTCGTTCCCCTTCGACGTCGAGGGGCGGCTCTTCCCCCGGCTCGTCCTCCACGACTGGGTCCACGAGACCCTCGACCGTGCCGGCGGGCCTGACCGCCCGAAAACGCGTTGCCCCGCCGCCGCCCGGCACAGTTCACTGGCCCCGGCGCCAGTCGTGATCCGCATGCTCCGGCCCGGCCGCCCGCGCTCCGCACCCCCCTTCCGTCCTCCGCCGAGCCCTCAGGAGACCTTGCGTGCAGGCAGCCGTCACCGTCACCCCCGCCCGTGTCCCGGAACTGCTGCTCGGTCTCGCGACCGTGCGGCCGGTGTTCCTCTGGGGCGCGCCCGGCATCGGGAAGTCCTCCCTGGTCAGGGACTTCGCCGAAAGCCTGGGGCTGGAGTGCGTGAGCCTGCTGGGCACCCAGCTCGCCCCGGAGGACCTGATCGGCGTGCCGCAGATCCGCGACGGCCGCTCGGTGTTCTGCCCGCCGGGGGCCATCGCCCGCGACGAGCCCTACTGCCTCTTCCTGGATGAGCTGAACGCGGCCACCCCGGACGTGCAGAAGGCGTTCTACTCGCTCATCCTGGACCGCCGGATCGGCGACTACGAGCTGCCCAGGGGCTCCATCGTCATCGGCGCCGGCAACCGCGCCACCGACAACGCGCTGGCCCGCCCCATCGCCTCCGCGCTCGTCAACCGCCTCACCCACGTCCACCTCGAGGTGTCCCCCCGGGACTGGCTCGTCTGGGCGGGGAACAACGGCATCCACCCGTGGATCACCGACCACCTCACCGACCGCCCCGACCACCTGTGGTCCAAGCCCCCGAAGACCGAGGAGCCCTTCTCCACGCCCCGCTCCTGGCACATGCTCTCCGACGCGCTGCACTCCTTCGGCCGCGACCTCGACGAGGACACCCTGAAGGTCCTGGCCCACGGCACGCTCACCCCCGCGCACGCCACCGCCTTCTGCGGCTACGTCAAGATCGTCCGCAGCCGCTTCGGGATCGACGCCGTGATCAAGGGCGAGGCCCGCTGGCCGCACCGGATCGAGGACCGCGACCTGCTCTACTACCTCGCCGACTCGTTCCGCGGACGCCTCGTCAAGGAGCTTCCGGCGAGCAAGGAACACATGTCGGCGAACGGCCGGCAGACCGCGTACCGCGCCAAGTCGCTGCTGGTGCAGCTCGCCGAGATCTCCGTCGAGGTCGCCCAGACCGTCATCGCCTCCGACCCCGACGGCAACCCGGTCCTGCCGGCCTGGTTCCTCGTCGAGGCGGCCCGTGACATGCCGCGCCTCGTGGAGGCGCGCCGGTGAGCGGCGCCCGAGCGAAGGGGCCGAAGAAGCGGGACCTCGCGCAGGAGGCGTTCGACACGGGACTGGGGCTGGTGCGGGCCAACCCCGCGCTGAACGCCGTCGAGTTCGACGTCTGCCGCCGGGAGAACTGCCGGCTGGCACCCCGTGACGGACTGGTCCGCGTGGACTCCGAGGCCGTCCTGCACGCCCACCCGGACCGCAGGGCGGATCCGCAGGAGTGGGCGTGGGCCCTCGCCCACGCCGTCCTCCACCTCGGCTTCGGCCACGTCCCGGCGGCCAAGGGCACCCGCGAACAGCCCGACCGCAGCGAGCTCGCCGCCCGCTGCGTCGTCGTCAACCGCTTCCTGCTCGGCTTCCCCGTCGGCAGGACCCCCGACCACCTGCCCGCCGCCTACCCCGACGGCGACGAGGAACGGCTCGCCGCCCACTGGCGCCGCGACGGCGTCCCGGCCGTGTACGAGCGCTGCGGCACGGCCGGCGGCGAGGCGGACCTGTTCCTCCAGGAGTGGTACGGCTGCTACGGGCAGCCGCCGGACCACCAGCTGGCGTTCGCCACCGCCCTCACCCGCACCGTGTCCGCCGCGATGGACATGGCGGCCGGCCGCCGCGACAGCCTCGACGGCACGCCGGCCCCACGACGCCCCTGGGAGCGGGCGCTCGGCTGGTTCGTGTCCTCCTACCCGCTGCTCGGCGGCATCGCCTCCGGCATCACCCTCGTCGCCGACGCCGAACTGGCCCGCGCCCACTCCATTTCCGTGGCGGCCGTCGACGCCGCGGCCGGTGAGATCTACATCAACCCGCTGCGGCACTTCGACGAGGAGGAGTGGCGGTTCGTCCTCGCCCACGAGATGCTGCACGCGGCCCTGCGCCACGGGGACCGCTGCGGCGGACGCGACCCGTTCCTCTTCAACGTCGCCTGCGACTTCGTCATCAACGGCTGGCTGGAGGAGATGCGGGTCGGCACCATGCCCGAGGGCCTGCTGTACGACAAGGACCTCGCCGGGCTGTCCGCCGAGGAGGTCTACGACCGCATCGCCGCCGGCCTGCGCCGGGTCCGGCGCTTCTCCACCCCGCGCGGCAAAGGGGCCGGTGACATCCTCGGCGCACCTCTCGGCCCTCCCCGTGACCACGTCGACCTCGACGGCTTCTACCGTCGCGGTCTCGCCCAGGGCCTGGACCTGCACGACCGGCAGGAGCGCGGCTTCCTGCCCGCCGGCCTCGTCCAGGAGATCCGGGCGCTCAGCCATCCGCCGGTGCCCTGGGACGCCCGGCTCGCCCGCTGGTTCGACGAGTTCGTGCCGAGCCCCGCACCGCTGCGGTCGTACGCGCGTCCCTCCCGCCGTCAGGCGTCCACCCCGGACATCCCCCGCGCGGGACGGTACTTCCCGCCCGAGGAGATCGCCCGCTGCACCTTCGGCGTCGTCCTGGACACCTCCGGCTCCATGGACCGCGTCCTGCTCGGCAAGGCGCTCGGCGCCATCGCCTCCTACGCCGGGGCCCGCGACGTACCGGCCGCCCGCGTGGTGTTCTGCGACGCGGCACCGCACGACGCCGGATACGTACCGGTCACCGAGATCGCCGGGAGGGTGCGGGTGCGCGGCCGGGGCGGCACCGTGCTCCAGCCCGGCGTCGACTTCCTCCAGCGTGCCGGCGACTTCCCCGCCACCGCGCCGATCCTGGTCATCACCGACGGCTGGTGCGACGACGTCCTGCGGGTCCGGCGCGAACACGCGTACCTGATCCCGCAGGGGGCACGGCTGCCGTTCACCGCCAGAGGGCCCGTCTTCCGGGTGAGTTGAGCCGTGATGTGATCGGATGGGGGAGGGCGCCCGGTGATCCGGGCACCCGGACCGAGCACCGCCGGACACACGTCCGGACCTTTTCGAAAGGATGCGTCATGGCAACCACGCGCTCCGCACACACCGTGTGGGAAGGCAGTCTCTTCAAGGGCAGCGGGGTCGTCGCCTTCGACTCCTCCGGCGCCATCGCCGAGCAGCCGGTCACCTGGGCGTCGCGTGCCGAGGACGCGAACGGGAAGACCAGCCCGGAGGAGCTGATCGCCGCCGCGCACTCCAGCTGCTTCTCGATGGCCCTGTCCAACGGACTCGACAAGGCCGGCACCCCGCCGACCAGGCTGACCACCTCCGCCGACGTCACCTTCGTGCCCGGTCAGGGCATCACCGGCATCCACCTCACCGTCGAGGGCACCGTCCCCGGCCTGGACGAGGCCGGATTCGTCGCCGCGGCCGAGGACGCCAAGGTGAACTGCCCGGTCAGCCAGGCACTGAAGGGCACCGAGATCACCCTGACGGCGAAGCTCGCCTGACCCGCCCGCCCAGGACGGGCGACCGCGGGCCGCCCGTCCTGGACGGCCCGCGGCACGTCCCCTCCGCTCCGGGGCAGTCCGCGGCCCGTCACCCTCCGGGAGCCGACCACCATGACGCCACGCCCCGCCGTCTCCGCGCACCGGGGAGGCACCGAGCGCGCCGCCCCGGCCACCTGGGAGGCGTACGAGGACGCGCTCGCCTCGGGCGCGGAGTATGTCGAGTTCGACGTCCGGCGCACCGCGGACGGCGTCTTCGTCGTCCACCACGACCCCCGGGCAGGGCACACCGGGCCGCCGCTGTCCACGCTCACCCACGCCGAGCTGAACGCGCGCGCCGGATACCCCGTGCCGGTCGTGGACGAGGTCATGGAGCTGGTCGCCGGGAAGCTCGTCGCCCATCTGGACCTCAAGGAGACCGGCCACGAGCGGGAGCTGATCGACCGCGCGGTCGCCCTGCTCGGCGCGGACGGCTGCGTCGCCACCACCCTCGAGGACCGCTCGGTCGCCGCCGTCACCGCCGCCCACCCGCGCGTGCGCACCCTCCTCTCCCTGGGCCGCGACGGCCAGGACCTCGGCCGGCGCCGCCTGGTCGCCACCCGCATCAGCGAACTGCTCCCCATGCGCCGCGTGCGCGCCTGCGGTGCCCACGGGGTCGCCGTGCACCAGCGTCTGGCCCGCGCCACCGTGCTGCGCGAGGCCGCGCGTAACAGACTGTTCACCATGGTGTGGACCGTCAACGAGGACGCGGCCCTGCGCGGCTTCCTGGGCGACCCGCGCGTGGACGTGCTGATCACGGACCGTCCCCGCCGCGCGGTGGAACTGCGCGGGCTCACGGACACCCGCACCCCCCGGTGAACAACCACCCGATCAAACCATTGACAACAGGGCGCTCAAGTTTTGTGCTGGAAGGTGCCGGAAGTCCGGAGAGGTGCCCTGGCGGAAGGGGACAGCGATGGGACGTGCCGTCGGAATCGACCTGGGAACCACGAACTCGGTGGTGGCCGTGCTGGAGGGCGGTGAGCCCACCGTCATCGCCAACGCGGAGGGCGCGCGCACCACGCCCTCGGTGGTGGCCTTCGCCAAGAACGGCGAGGTGCTGGTCGGGGAGGTCGCCAAACGCCAGGCGGTGACGAACGTCGACCGCACCGCCCGCTCGGTCAAGCGGCACATGGGCGACGCCCGGTGGCGCTTCCCCGCGGAGGGCTCCGTCGACGGCACCCGCTTCACGGCGCAGGAACTGTCCGCCCGGGTGCTGCAGAAGCTGCGCCGGGACGCCGAGTCGTACCTCGGCGAGGACGTCACCGACGCCGTCATCACCGTACCGGCCTACTTCGACGACACCCAGCGGCAGGCCACCAAGGAGGCCGGGGAGATCGCCGGCCTCAAGGTGCTGAGGATCATCAACGAGCCCACCGCGGCGGCCCTGGCGTACGGACTGGACAAGGAGAACGACCAGACCGTCCTCGTGTTCGACCTCGGCGGCGGCACCTTCGACGTGTCGCTGCTCGACATGGGCGAGGGCGTCATCGAGGTGAAGGCCACCAACGGCGACACCCACCTCGGGGGCGACGACTGGGACCAGCGCGTCGTCGAGTACCTCACCCAACGCTTCAAGGGGCAGTACGGCGTCGACCTGGCGCAGGACAGGATGGCGGTGCAGCGGCTGCGGGAGGCCGCCGAGAAGGCGAAGATCGAGCTGTCCTCGTCGACCGAGACCACCATCAACCTGCCCTACATCACCGCCTCCGCCGAAGGCCCCCTGCATCTCGACGAGAAGCTGACCCGTGCCCAGTTCCAGGAGCTCACCGCCGACCTGCTGGAGGGCTGCAAGAAGCCCTTCCACCAGGCGGTCAAGGACGCCGGCGTGCAGCTCTCCGCGGTCGACCACGTCATCCTCGTCGGCGGCTCCACCCGGATGCCCGCCGTCACCGACCTGGTCCGCGAACTCACCGGCAAGGAGCCGCACAAGGGCGTCAACCCCGACGAGGTCGTGGCCCTCGGCGCCGCCCTCCAGGCCGGTGTCATCCGCGGCGACGTCAAGGACGTGCTGCTGCTCGACGTCACCCCGCTGTCCCTGGGCATCGAGACCAAGGGCGGCATCATGACCAAACTGATCGAACGCAACACCACGATCCCCACCCGTCGTTCGGAGATCTTCACGACCGCCGTCGACAACCAGCCCTCGGTCGGCATCCAGGTCTACCAGGGCGAACGCGAGATGGCCGTCTACAACAAGAAGCTCGGCGTCTTCGACCTCACCGGACTGCCGCCCGCCCCGCGCGGCGTCCCGCAGATCGAGGTCGCCTTCGACATCGACGCCAACGGGATCATGCACGTCTCCGCCAAGGACCTCGCCACCGGCCGCGAACAGAAGATGACCGTCACCGGCGGCTCCGCCCTGCCGAAGGACGACATCGACCGCATGATGCGCGACGCCGAGAACTACGCCGAGGAGGACCGCAAGCGCCGCGAGAGCGCCGAGACCCGCAACCAGGCGGAGCAACTCGTCTACCAGACCGAACGGTTCCTGCGGGAGAACGCCGACAGGATCCCCGGCGACACCACGTCCGAGGTCGAGTCCGCCGTCACGGAACTGAAGCAGCTGCTGGAACGGGAGGCCACCGACACGGCCGAGCTGCGCGCCGGGGTGGAGAAGCTCGCCGCGGTGAGCCAGAAGATGGGCCAGGCGATGTACGCGCAGGCCACGCCGCCGCCCACCGGGGGCACCGGACAGGACACCTCACCGCAGGAGGAGGAGGGCGTCGTCGACGCGGAGATCGTCGACGACGACAGGAACACCGGCGGGCGCCGGGACGGCGCGGCCTGAACCCGGCCCGCCCGGTCTCACTGGTGCTCCCGGCACTCCCGCAGCAGCTTCTCGGTGCGCTGGGCCGACGCCGCCCGCGCCGTCATGTGGTCCAGCACCTCCAGGTGCACCGAGACCTCCTTGCGGGAGTCCAGGTACAGCGCCCCGGTCAGGTACTCGGTGAACACCATGTCCGGCAGCTCCGGCTCGGCGAAGCGGAACAGCGAGAACGGCGCGTACGTCCCGGGGTGCGGCCCGTCCGCGAACTCGGCGATCTGCAGGGTGATCCGGTCCCGCTCGGCGTATTCGAGCAGCTTGTCGAGCTGGTCGCGCATCACCCGGCCGTCGATGCTCACCGGACGGCGCAGCACCGTCTCGTCCATCAGCACCCACAGGTGCGGCGGGTCGGCCCGCTCCAGCAGCCGCTGGCGCTCCATGCGCAGCGACACGTGCCGCTCGACCGCGTCCCGCCCCGCGGTGCCGATCGTCCCGGCCTCCAGGACGGCGCGCGCGTAGTCCTCCGTCTGCAGCAGTCCCGGCACGAAGTGCGGCTCGTAGGAGCGGATGATGCGGGCGGCGCCCTCCAGGCTCACGTACAGGCTGAACCACTCGGGCAGCACGTCGTGGTACCGCTGCCACCAGCCCGGCCGGTTCGCCTCCTCGGCGAGCTCCAGGAAGGCGACGGACTCACTGTCGGGCACCCCGTACGCGGCCAGCAGCAACTGGACGTAGGGGATCTTCAGCGAGACCTCGGCCGTCTCCATCCGCCGCACGGTGGCCGGCGCCACCCGCAGGATCCTGGCCGCCTCCTCCCGCGAGAGGCCGGCGGCCTCCCGCAGCTCCTGCAGCCGCCTTCCCAGGACCACCTGGCCCACGGTCGGTGCGGCCCGCCGCTCACTCACGCCACGCCTCCCCAACGCGCCCGGGCACGCGCTCAGTCTGTCATGTTCCTCCGACACTCTCACGAGCCACCGGAATCCGCCCTGTTTCCCTGCTCCCCGTCGCCCTTACCCGGCGGGTAATCGACCCGGACGGGTCCCCGCGGGATCGTGGACGCACCGGGTTCCGGGCCGGCGCACTCCGGCCCGGGACCCGGCCCACCCCGCACGCCCCCGACGGAGAGTGACCCCTCATGTCCGCGACCCAGCTCGCCGTACTCGCCCGGACCGTGGAGCCGCAGCGGATGCTGCGCCGTTTCCTCACCCTCGACGCCGCGGTGACCGGTGCCAACGCGCTCGCCTACCTCACCCTCCCAGGACCCCTCGGGCGCCTCCTCGGCGTGGACTCCGGCCTGCTCCTCGGCCTCGGGGCGTTCCTCGCCGTGTACGCGGCGGGCGTGACCCTGCTGGCCGCCCGGCCGCATCCGCCGGCGGCCGGCGTACGGATCGTCGTCGAGGCCAACCTCGCCTGGACGGCGGTGAGTCTGGCCGCCCTCGCCCTGTGGCTCACCCCGACCACGGCCGGCGCGGTGTGGACGGTCCTCCAGGCGCTCACCGTGGCGGGCTTCGCCGTGGTCCAGCACATGGCCCTGAAGGCACGTCAGCTCAACCAGGACTGAAGGTACTTCGCCGTCGCCGGGTCCGCCGGGAGCAGCGTCTCCACGGCCAGCTCGGCGACGGTCACGTCCATCGGCGTGTTGAACGTCGAGATCGACGACACGAAGGACAGCCTGCGCCCCTCGTGCTCGATCACCATCGGCAGCGCGAAGTACGCCACCGGCTCCTGCGGTTCCTCCGCGAGCCTCTCGCCGCTCTCCGGGACCGGATACGCCGAGACCTCCTCGTACAGCGCCCGCAGCGGCTCGGAGCGGTGCAGCGCGATGTGCCGCCGCATCTGCTCCAGCAGGTGTCCGCGCCACTCCCGCAGGTTCAGGATCCGCGGCGCCAGCCCTCGCGGGTGCAGGGTGAGCCGCACCGCGTTCAGCGGCTGCGCCAGCAGCTCCTCGGGCATCCCGTCGAACAGGGCCATGACCCCCCGGTTGGCCGCCACCACGTCGTACATCGCGTCCACCACGAGCGCCGGATACGGCTCGAAGCCGCCGATCAGCCGTTGGATGCCGTCCCGCAGCGCGTCCAGCGCCGGATCGTCCAGCGGGGTGTGCGGGAAGCGGGGCGCGTAGCCGGCCGCCAGCAGCAGCGCGTTGCGCTCCCGCATCGGGACCTCCAACTGCTCGGCGAGCCGCAGCACCATCTCCTCGCTGGGCCGGGAGCGGCCGGTCTCGATGAAGCTGATGTGCCGGGCGGAGGAGTCGGCGCGCAGGGCCAGCTCCAGCTGGCTGACCCGCCGCTGCTCGCGCCAGGCGCGCAGCAGTGGGCCCACGCCCTCGACGGTGGAAGCGGCTCGGGACGGGACAGTGGTCATGTCAGGACCGTAGTCGAGAAGCCGCCGGTCCGGGGAGCCACGCGCTGCCGGCCCGGGCCCCGGCGGGCCTCCTGTGGCAGCCTGGGAACCCGGTACGCAACCCCGCACCCGTCGAAGGAGCGCAGGCCATGCCCGTCGAACCGCTGTCGCAGAAGGAGATCGAGGACCGGCTGGCGCACCTGCCGGGCTGGTCCCTCGACGGGGACCGCCTCAGCCGCTCCTACCGGCTCGGCTCGCACTTCGCGGCGACGGCGATGGTCGTCCACATCGCCCAGGTCCAGGAGGAACTCGACCACCACAGCGACCTCACCCTCGGCTACGACACCGTGTCCCTGTCCGTGCACACCCACAGCGCGGGCGGCACCGTCACCGCCAAGGACTTCGATCTCGCCCGCAGGGTGGAGGACCTGGCGCCCGGACACGGTGCACACTGAGGCGCGTGCTGGACTACGACGAGGAAGCGGAGCGCTACGACGTCCTGCGCGGCGGTGAACCGCGGGCGGCGGCCGCCGCCGAGGCCGTGCTGAGCCTCGTACCCGCCGCTGCGCGGGACCTGCTGGACGCGGCCTGCGGCACCGGCATCGTGACCCGGCGCTTCCCCGCCGCGCGCCCCGGCCTGCGGGTGACGGGTGTCGACCTGTCCCGGTCCATGACCCGGACGGCGGTGTCCCGGCTGCCGGGCGCCGTGGTCCGCGCGGACAGCCGCCGGCTGCCCTTCGGTGACGCCCGCTTCGACGCCGTGGTCAGCGTGTGGCTGCTGCACCTGATGTCCGGTCCGCAGGACGTACGGGCGGTCGTCGGCGAGTGCGCCCGCGTACTGCGGCCCGGCGGCGTCTTCGTCACCACCGTCGCCAAGGGCGCCTCCCACAACGTGGGCAGCGACATCGACGCGGTCCTCGCCGCCCGCCCGGCCGGCCCGGTGCCCGACGACCCCGCCGCCGTGGAGGCCTGCGCCGCGTCGCACGGACTGCACCCGGCGGGGGAGGCCCGCTTCCGGGGCCACGGACAGGGCCGCAGCCCCCGCCGCACCATCGAGGACCTGCGGCGCGGCTGGTTCGTCACGCTGCCGCCCGGGCAGCCTCTCGCCGAGGACTTCGCCGCCCGCCTGGCCGCGCTCCCCGACCCGGAACGCCCCCGCCCGGAGCCGGTGTTCCGTCTCCGCGCGTACCGCAAGCCACGGCCCGGCAACCTGGAGGGCGTCGGCGGCGACTGAGGGACGCAACCCATCCGTCCTCCCAGGAGGTCCGCCCCGTGACCCACCCCCGCAGGCACCGCAGACGCCGTGTCCTCCTTCCCGCGGCCCTCGCCGTCGCGACGCTCGCCGGAGCCGGTCCGACCGCGCTGTCGCAGCCGTCCGCCGAGGCCGCCACCGCCCGCCAGGTCGAGGCCCTCGACCGGGGCGTCGTCAGCGTCCACACCGGCACCGGCAACCTGGTCAGCTGGCGCTGGCTCGGCACCGACCCGGACTCCGTCGCCTTCAACGTCTACCGGGCCGGCACCAAGGTCAACGCATCCCCGATCACCGGCTCCACCACCTACTTCCACGCCGGCGCCCCCTCCCACGCCGACTACACCGTCCGCGCGGTCGTCGACGGCACCGAGCTGGGCGACTCGGTGCACGCGATCCAGTTCCGGACGGGCTACAAGGACGTCCCCCTCAGCCCTCCGCCCGGCGGCACCACCCCCGACGGGGTCGCCTACACCTACGAGGCCAACGACGCCTCCGTCGGCGACCTCGACGGCGACGGCGCCCTCGACATCGTCCTCAAGTGGCAGCCCACCAACGCCAAGGACAACTCCCAGTCCGGCTACACCGGCACCACGGTCGTCGACGGCATCCGGCTCGACGGCACCCGGCTGTGGCGCGTCGACCTGGGCCGCAACATCCGCTCCGGCGCCCACTACACGCAGTTCCAGGTGTACGACTACGACGGCGACGGCGAGGCGGAGGTCGCCATGAAGACCGCCGACGGGACGAGGGACGGCACCGGCGCGGTCATCGGCAACTCCTCCGCCGACCACCGCAACTCCAGCGGCTACGTGCTCTCCGGCCCCGAATACCTGACCATGTTCCACGGCCGCACGGGCCGGGCCATGGGCACCGTCGACTACGTCCCGGCCCGCGGCACCGTCTCCTCCTGGGGCGACTCCTACGGCAACCGCGTCGACCGCTTCCTCGCCGGCACCGCCTACCTCGACGGCGCCCGCCCCTCCCTGATCATGGCCCGCGGCTACTACACCCGCACGGTCATCGCGGCCTGGGACTGGCGGGGCGGCGCCTTCACCCGCCGCTGGACGTTCGACACCAACTCCTCCACCAACAGCGGCAAGGGCTACGACGGCCAGGGCTCCCACAGCCTCTCCGTCGGGGACGTCGACAACGACGGCCGGGACGAGATCGTCTACGGCTCGATGGCCGTGGACGACAACGGCAACGGCCTGTGGACCACGAGGACGGGGCACGGCGACGCCCAGCACCTCGGCGACCTCGACCCGTCGACGCCCGGCCTGGAGTACTACAAGGTCTCCGAGTCCACGGGCCAGCCGGCCGCCCTGTACGTCGACCCCGCCAGTGGCGCGGTCCGCTGGAAGCTCGCCGCCTGCTGCGACAACGGCCGCGGCGTCGCGGGGGACATCTGGTCGGGCAACTCCGGCCCCGAGATGTGGTCCTCATCCGACGGCTCCGTCCGCGACGAAGGCGGCGGCACCAAGGGCCGCAAGCCCTCCTCCGCCAACTTCCTCGCCTGGTGGGACGGCGACCCGGTCCGCGAACTCCTCGACGGCACCCGCATCGACAAGTACGGCACGGCCTCCGACACCCGCCTGCTGACCGGCTCGGGCGTCGCGTCGAACAACGGCACCAAGGCCACCCCGGTGCTGTCCGGCGACCTCCTCGGCGACTGGCGCGAGGAGGTCGTCTGGCGCACCGGCGACAACCGGGCCCTGCGCATCTACTCCACGCCCCACGACACCGACCGCCGCATCACCACCCTCCTCCACGACACCCTCTACCGCACCTCCCTCGCCTGGCAGAACACCGCCTACAACCAGCCCCCGCACACCGGCTTCTTCATAGGCGCCGGCATGCCGACCCCGCCCAGGCCGACGGTGTACGCGCCCTGAGCCCCGGCGGGCGAGGACGTTACGCGAGGTGAGCCGGACCGGCGGCCACCGAGAAGGCCACCGCGCACGCCGGAGCCGCCGCACGACACCACGGCGCCCCGCTTCTCCGCTTCGGCAGGGGGCGGGGCGCTTCGCCGTCCGCTCAACCGGTGATCGTTCCGCTGAACTCCGGGAAGCCGAGGCTGAAGTCGTCACTGTTCCGCTGCACCGTCACCACGATCTTCCTGCCGTACTTCGATTCGATGCTGTTGTCGTGGTTCTTCGTCGTCGAGACGCCCGGCGCCAGTCGGCCCTCGAGCGGCTGCGACCCGTTCTCGAAGAGGGTGAAGGAGGCCTCACCTCCGTTCGTGGCCCCCTCGACGATGAGCGACAGGTCGTCCAGAGCCACGGGCTCCTTGCCACCGTTCTCCAGCTTCAGCCCCACCCGGAAGTCGATGCTGCCGGGCTCCGGCGACTCCAGCAGGTCCTCGTCGTGGTCGGTGAACACCTTCGCGTCCGCCACGGTCACCTTCAGGCCGTCCGGCCACGTGTAGGACTCCCCGAACTCCAGACCGGTGACCTGCCGGCCGGTGCTGTCCCCGCCCGGTTCGGCTCCCTCGTCGGAGCAGTGCGCCATCCAGTCGGCCTGGCTGATGTTCTCGTCCATGCAGTCGACCGCCGGCGCGGTCGTGGAAGCCTTCCCCTTCGCCTCCGTGTCGCCGTCGTCTCCGCCGCCGCACGCGGTGAGCGCGGCCAGGAGCAGGGCAGCCGTGGCCGCGGTGGCGCGAACGCGCATAAGTCCCCCCAAGGTTGTACGTCGGACCACCGTAGACCGGCCGCAGGCGCGGTGTCGGGCGCTGTCACCGAGCCGTGACACAAGATCACCCCAGCGTCGTCACACCGTGAGCCGCCTGCACTCCCGGGCCCGCTCGGCGGGCTCACCGCCCGGCCCCGCCTGGACGCGGAACAGGCGGGCGCCGGGGACCCGCGTCACCGCCTCGTCGAGCCGGCCGTCCGTGAACAGGGCACCCACCCCGTCCTCCACGGCCCACCCGGCGGGCAGCACCCCGCCCGCCACGGCCGCCCGGTAGGAGTCACGGCGGCCCGGCTCACCGTCGTAGTGCGGACACACCGAGCCGGGCAACAGCCCCAGTCCGTCCGGCAGATGCGTCAACGGGCCGAAGGAGTCGGTGTGCGACCCCTCGGCCCAGCAGTTGGCTCCGGCACTGATCCCGCAGAGCAGGGTCCCGCGCCCGTACGCCTCCCGCAGCAGCCGGTCCACACCGTGCACGCGCCACACCGCCAGCAGGTTCGCGGTGTTGCCGCCCCCGACGTACACGACGTCCTGGGAGAGCAGGTATGCCCGCAGCGCCCCGTCGTCGAACTCCCGGCGGAACAGCGACAGCACCGACGCCTCGCAGTCACGCGCACCGAACGCGTCGAGGAACTTCTCCGCGTAGGCGGGGGCGTCCCCACTGGCCGTGGGCACGAAGCACACCCGGGGCCGGCGCCTCCGGGCGTGAGTGAGCATCCAGTCGTCCAGCAGCCCGTCGTCGTCGGTGGAGAAGCCCCCGCCCAGGAGGACGATGCGGCGTGCCGGGTCCGTCATCGGGCACCCGCCGGCCCGCCGTCCGGGCGCAGTCCGCTCCGGAGCCGCTCGAACGCGGTGGGGGAGGGCTGTCGGGGGAGGAAGGCACGGATGTGCTCGGCGCAGTCCGCCGCGCCGTCGGTGGTGGTGTCGCACTCGATGTCGTACACGCCGTGGGAG
Source organism: Streptomyces sp. NPDC041124 (assembly GCF_055592385.1). Classification (NCBI taxonomy): domain Bacteria; kingdom Bacillati; phylum Actinomycetota; class Actinomycetes; order Kitasatosporales; family Streptomycetaceae; genus Streptomyces; species Streptomyces sp. NPDC041124. Next base: position 218,531 of record NZ_JBVIYR010000010.1, on the reverse strand, counting down.
TGCACCTGGACGAACTGCCGGGCCGCGAGGCCGGCCGGGCGGTCGCCGCGCGCCTGCTCGCGCCGCCGCAGCTCCTCCAGTGAGCAGCGCACTCCCACCAGCACGACGTCCCGCGGGGGGAAGAGCTCCAGACAGTCCCGCAGGCGCCATTCCTCACTCAGTACGTGGTCGACGACCACGTTGTTGCCCGCCGCCGCCATGCCGGCGACGGCCCGGTGGAAACCCCGCCACGTGCGGTGCAGCACGTCGGGGAGGTCGTCCGCGGGGATCTCCCGGCGTGAGCGCATGGCGTGGAAGGAGTCCACGGGCATGTGGAAGTACGGCTCGTCCAGCACCCGCAGGAGCTCCCGCGCGATGCTGGACTTGCCCGAACTGGACGTGCCGTTCAGGAAGATGATGCGGCCGGGCACCCGGGGCTCCCTCGCTGTCGCCGGTGAAGTGGAGGGTCCATTCTCCACCGGCGCGACCTCAGCGCACGGTGCAGGCCCGGTCACCCACCTCGAAGGCCGTCGGCGCGGTGTTCGTCGCCGATCTGGTGGCCGTGAAGCCGAAGGCCGCCGACGAGCCCGCCGCCACCGTGCCGTTCCAGTCGGTGTTGCGTACCGTCACCGCGGCGCCGGTCTGGGCGGGGGACCCGTTCCAGAGCTGGGCGATCCTCTGGCCGTCCGCGAAGGACCAGGTGAGGGACCAGCCGTCCCAGGGGGTCCGGCCGGTGTTGGTCAGCCGGACGTCGGCCTGGAAGCCGTCGGCCCACTGGTTGGTGATCCGGTAGGTCACCTCGCACGTGCCGGTCGGGTCCGGGTCCGGGTCCGGGCCGGGGGCCGTGTCCGACGTGTCGCCGTAGACGACGCCGCGGCCGTTGGTCGCGACGTACACGCGGCCGTAGACCCGCGGGTCCCCGGTGATCGCCGCGCCGGTCCAGCCCCACTGGTGGGCGTCGTCGTTGACACGGGTCCAGGAGGCGCCCCGGTCCGTGGAACGGAAGATGCCGCGCACCCCGTCGATCTCCGCGCTGGTGAAGAGGGTCTGGTACGAGGCGCCGGGTGCCGCCTTGCCGAAGCCGACGGTGTCGGCTTCGTCGACGCCCGGCAGCTTGGTGAAGGTCGCGCCCGAGTCGGTGGAGTGCCACAGGCCGTACGGTCCGTCGCTCGCCCCGCCCGCCAGCCAGATGTCGCCCCTCGCCCCGGGGAGCGCCTTGAAGCGCACGCTGTCGCCGGCCGGGAGCCCCGTCGCGGACGAGGCGGTGAAGGTCGCGCCGCCGTCCGTACTGACGTAGAACTTCCCGGACTTGAAACCGTAGAACGTCTTCGGGTCCACCCGGTCGGACTCGACGACCGCTCCGGACGGGATGCCGGACGACGGGGACCAGGACGTGCCGAAGCCGGTCGCGTGGTGCACGCCGGCGCCCTGCGGGCTCCACACGAACCGGCTGCCGTCGGCCGCCGCGGCGACGGTGCCGCCGCCGCTCACACCCGAGGGGTCCGTCCCCGCGAACCAGTTGGCACCGTTGTCCGTGGAGAACGCGATGTGCGGGCCGGAGTCCAGGTTGCCGGACCGGACCACGATGCCCGGGTCGGACTCGGCGAAGTCCAGACTGGTCGTCGACGTGAAGTTCGGCTGCGTGAACATCATCGCAGGCACCGTGGTGAGGTCCGTGTGGCGGAAGCCGCCGATGTCACCGAGCGCGCTGATCAGCGGGGCGCCCGAGGGGGGAGAGATCAGGTCGTTGACGGCCGTCTCCTCCAGGCCCCGCACCATCGGGGTGATGGTGAACGGCGTGTCGTCGTCCCAGTTGGTCAGGTTCTCCGTGCCGTAGATCGTCGCGCCCGTCCCGTACATCATCCGGTCGGAGTCGAACGGGTCGATCTCCAGCGCCTCCGTCATCCATCCGAGTTTCGGCGTCTGTTCGGGCGGGGACGGGTTCGCGCCCCAGGTGAGCCAGGGCGACGACGAGACGTCCATCGTGTAGCGGTTCTCGCGGTTCGGGTACGACGTGTAGCTCCACGCCTGTGTCCAGGTGCCGCCGCTGTCCGTGGAGCGGAAGATCTGCGTGTCCGGCCACCAGGAGCTGTACGCCGTCGCCATCACCGTGCCCGGGTTCTGCCGGTCCACTGTCAGGCCGCTGAAGCCGTAGTACGTGTCGGCCTCCGCCACCGGGCTGATGTCCGTCCAGGTGCCGGTCGCCGTGGCGTACCGGTACAGCCGTCCCTTGCCCCCGTCGTAGGGTCCGCCGGTGTCGCTGTAGGCGAGGTACAGGTGGCCGTTCTCGGCGTCCAGGACACCCTTGTGCGCCAGGTGTCCGGTCGGCTGTCCGGCGACCCGCTGCCAGGTCGCGCCCGCGTCCGTCGTCCGGTAGACCGCGTTCTCCTTGTCGGCGACACCGACGTAGACCGTCTTCGTCGCCGCGCCCGCGCTGCCCGTCGACTCGTCGAAGGTCACCCAGACGACCCCTTGGTTGTCGGAGGCGTACCCGGAGGTGTCGCCCGGATCCTGCGCGTAGTTCCCGGGGTTGGGGAAGGCCGTCACCTTCGACCAGGTGGCGCCCGCGTCGGTCGACCGCCACAGCCCGTGGCCACTGGGCGCGCCCAGGTAGAGCACGCTGTTGCGGTTCGGGTCGACCGCCAGGCGTTCGCCCATGCCGCGCCCCGGCATGTTCCCGCCCAGCTTGAACGGCAGGTCCGCCTTCTTCCAGCTCGCGCCCCGGTCGGTGGAGCGCAGCACCGCGCCGTTGCCCGGGTCCCAGTCGTTGGTGTACGTGCCGACCGCCGCGTACACCCGGTCGGGGTCGGCGGTGTCGGAGGCGATGCTCGCCACGCCCGTGTGGCCCCAGTCGTCCCAGCCGACCGAGTCCAGCAGCGGGGTCCAGGTCCTCGTGGACTCCTGCCAGCGGTAGGCGCCGCCGATGTCGGTGCGGGCGTACGCCAGGTCCTTCTCGCTGCGGTTGAAGACGATGCCGGGCACGAAGCCGCCGCCGTCGACGCGCGCGTTCTTCCAGGTGTAGGTGTCGGCGGCGAGCGGGGTGGCCGGCTCGGGGACGCCGGCGGCCAGGGCGGGCGGGCCGCCGGCGAGCAGACCGGCCGCCAGCGCGAGCACGGTCGTGAGGATGCGGGTTCTTCGCACGGTGCGTTCCTTCCTCATGGGGGGAGGGGAGGGTGGAGGGAGCGTGCGAGGACCGGGCGGCCCTCCGTGCGTGGGAGGGCCGCCCGGCCGGTGGGACGGCCCACGGCGTCAGGTGCCGGGGCCGGTGGATGGCCCCGGTGTCAGGTACCGGGGCCGGTACGCGGAGCGTCGGCGGGGGCTATTCGAGAAGCTCCGCGTACGAGCCCATGGCCAGGGCGATGTCGGCCTGGGCCCAGAACCGGTGGTACGTGAAGGTGGGCGCGGCGCCGCCCGCGAGGTAGGACTCGATCTTCGACCACGCCGGGTCGTCCTGGTAGAAGGACCGGATCGAGGCGAAGGTCGACGACGAGTCGATCGTGTCGCCGTTGGGCATGGTGCCGGTCCAGCCGCTCGGGACGTGGATCGGGTCGTCGAAGCGGTTGTAGTCGGCGCGGGTCTCCGGGACGGCGATGCCGAGCGCGGTCTGGTTGTTCTCCCACATGCCGTCCAGGAGCGCCTTCGCCGTGGTGGCCGCCTCCGTGTCCCCGGAGCGGTCGGCGTAGTACGTCAGCGTCTTGGCGTACGCCGCGGCGACACCGACGTCGTTGGTGTAGTCGACGACGTCGACGTGCAGCGCGCTGTTGGCGCCGGGCGACGACGCGTTCCAGGTGTCGGGCTTGCCGGACCAGCGCAGCGTCGACGGCATCAGGAAGGAGCCGTCGGGGTTGATGGTGGTCTCGGACAGCGCCCAGTCCACCCACTTGTCGAGGACGGACTTGGCGAGCGCGTTGCCGGTCTGCTGGTACAGCTCGGCGACCCGCTCCATGGACCACGCCTGGAAGCCGAACCACTGGTTGGACGGCGGGTCGTGGTAGACCGGCTTCTCGTCGTAGTGCATGCCGTAGAAGGTCGGCGTGCCGGCCGGCGGGGTGGTGTACCGGCCCGCCCAGCTGTTGGTCGCGCCGCCCGCGATGCCGCCCTCGTCGGACTGCAGCCAGCGGTAGAACTCCAGTTGCCGCTGCATCGACTTGGCCCAGTCGTCCGCGCCCGTGGCCGACTTCGGCTTCAGCGGCGCGTAGTTGCTCAGCGCGTACGCGGCGAGGGGGTTCTGGTAGCCGCCGTGCGCGTGGCTGGAGCCGATGCGCCAGGCCCAGCCCGCCGAGGTGTCGGTCGCGCCGCCCCAGGCGTAGTACCAGGACAGCAGGTAGTGCGAGGCGTCCTTGCCGGTGCCGGCCGGGCAGGACGGGATGGTGCAGTTGCCGACCTTCTTGAAGTACTTGTCGTACATGGCGTAGCGCAGGTAGTCACCCATCTTCGCGGCCTTGGCGACGGTCGCGGAGACCTGGGCGCCCTTGCCCTGGTCCTTGGCCCACAGATCCGCCCAGTAGGCGGCCTGCACGGCCCGCGCGTCGGCGTCCGGGGCGTTGGTGAACTTCCACTGCTTGGCGTAGGAGGCGTCCTTGGTGAACAGGTCCAGGTAACCGTTCTTCCCGCCGTACTTGAAGGCGTCGCAGGTGGGCTGCGGGACGGTCTCCCACACCGACTCCTGCGGGCCGCGCTGGAAGGTGTTGATGTACGACGGTCCGGTGTCCGCCGGGCCGGCCTCGCACTTGCCGGGCGAGTTGCCGTAGCCGTACACGTTGTCGACGTCCTGGATCCAGTGCATGCCGTAGACGTCGTCCGTGCCGTAGGCGGACTTCAGCTCGGCCGCGATCGGGTCGGGGCCGACGGAGACGCCCGCGTCGAGCTGCGAGGGGTACTCGTCCGGGGTGTCGTGCTCGGGCGCGTACGTGGCCGGCTTGGAGGCGTTGTAGAACGAGTTCGTCGGCTGGTCGGCGCGGGTCGGGATCATGAACTTCTCCATGATGTCCCAGGCCCCGTTGAACTTGGACCAGTCACCGGTGACCTTGCCGTACATCGCCTGCAGCCACAGCAGGTAGCTGTACGCCTCCGAGGTGGTCTCGTGACCGTGGTCGGGTGCCTCGACGATCAGCGTCTCCACCGAGTGGTACGGGATGCCCTCGGGGGAGAAGTAGCCGTTGGCCGGGTCGGTGATCTTCCCGTACAGCTCCAGGAAGCGCGCGTCGTACGTCTTCGCCGCGCCCAGCTGCGTCACCGTGACCGCCGCCTTGGCGTGGCCGGGCGCCGCGGACTCGAACACGGCCGAGCCGCTGCCGGAGTCGTCGGCGGCGATCGTCACCCGCTGCGCGGTGTTCCAGTTGGACGGGGTGAAGGTGAGCGAGGCGCCGGAGGAGACCGACAGACCCGCGTTGCCACCGGCCCGGGTCGTCGTGACCGTCGTGTTCGCACTCGGCTGCTTGGACAGCTTCACCTCGTACGTACCCGACTCGCCCTGCTGGACGCCGAGTTGCGACGGTGTGGCGACCACGGCGGGACCGGAGGCGACCGTGATGCCGACCGGGGTCGAACTCGCGGAGGCGCCCATGCTGTCGTACGCCTTCGCCACCAACGAATGACTGCCCACGGTCAAGCCAGCGGCCGAAAGGGTGAACGGGGCGCTGGTGTCGGTGCCCAGCAGCTCGGTGTCGTCGTAGAACTCCACCTTGGTGATGGTCGCCTGGTCGGCCGCCGCGGCGGTGGCCGCGAGCGGGACCGTCTCGCCCTGCGTGTAGACCGCGCCGGCCGACGGGCTGGTCAGCACGGTGATCGGCGGCTGATGGGCACCGGCGCAGGTGGTGCCGTTGACCGCGAAGGACGTGGGGGCGGCGTTGCTGCCGCTGTAGGTGAACTGGCCGCCGGTCGTGACGGCGGCGCCGGCGGCGATCCGGCCGTTGTACCCGGCGTCCTTCACGGTCACGGTGGAGCCGGACTGCGACCAGGTGCCGCTCCAGCCGTTCACCAGCCGCTGGTTGCCCGTGTAGCCGTACGTCAGGGTCCAGCCGTCGATGGCCTCGGTCCCGCGGTTGGTGAGGGTCAGCTCCGCGGTGAAGCCGGAGCCCCAGTCGTTCGCCTTGTAGTCGACGCTGCACTGGACAGCGGCCGCCTGTGCGGGAGTGGAGCCGGTCGAGAGCATCGTCAGCGGCAGCGCCAGAGCCGCCGCCGCGGCCGTCAACAACCGCCGGACGCCGCCGCGTCTCCTGGGTGGGGGATGCATGTGCTGGTTCCTCCTGCGACTCGGTCATTGTCAAGCCTTGAACCAGTGGGAGCGCTCCCATAGTGAGGACGGGGTGGTGAGCGGTCAAGCCTTGTGGAGAATCGAAAAGATTCGACGATTCGAGTTGCGCGAAAGTCTGTGGTCCCCCTGTTCTTCACCGTCACTTGGCGCTAGCTTCATGAGCACCAGTGGGAGCGGTTCCATCAGTCGACGCGTCCGCCACGACGCGTCCGAGCTGCAAGGAGTCGCTCATGCGCCACCCCCCGCGTTCAGTACTTCGAGCCACCCCCGTGCACCTGTGGAGCACCTGACGCGGGGCCGCTCTCTCCCGTGGGATCCATGCGCCGTCGAGTGCTGCCCGGAACTTCCGGCCGGCACCACGGGCCCGTACCCGACCGGTCCGGACGGCATGTCCCACCCCGTAAGGCACCAGGCCGCGTGATCGTCCGCGCGCGCCCCGAAGGACAGCCCCCTACGGATAGGAAACCCGCACCATGAGTCGCACCAGAACCGCGCTCCTCGCCGCCACGGCGCTGGTCGCAGGCGCCGCCGGGACGGCGATGGCAGCCGTCCCCGGCGACGTCGGCGCGGCCGCCGTCCCCTGCACCGTGGACTACACGGTGCAGAACCAGTGGGACACCGGCTTCACCGCGTCCGTGAAGGTCACCAACAACGGCGCCGCGAAGTCGTCGTGGTCGGTCAAGTGGTCCTACGCCGGCAACCAGAAGGTCACCAGCGGCTGGAACGCCAAGGTCACCCAGTCCGGCGCGAACGTCACCGCCGCCAACGAGTCCTACAACGGCGCCCTCGCCACCGGGGGTTCGGCCACCTTCGGCTTCCAGGGCACCTACAGCGGCAGCAACGCGGTCCCGGCCACCTTCACCCTCGACGGGGTGACCTGCAACGTCGACTCCGGCGGCCCGACCGATCCGCCGGACCCGACCGATCCGCCGCCCGGCGACGGCGAGCGGGTCGACAACCCCTACGACGGTGCCAAGGTGTACGTGAACCCGGAGTGGTCCGCGAACGCCGCCGCCGAACCGGGCGGCGACCGCATCGCCGACGAGCCGACCGGTGTCTGGTTGGACCGCATCGCGGCCATCACCGGCGCCGGCGGCAAGATGGGACTGCGCGAACACCTCGACGCGGCGCTGGAGCAGAAGGGCTCCGGCGAACTGGTCTTCCAGGTCGTCATCTACAACCTGCCCGGCCGCGACTGCGCCGCCCTCGCCTCCAACGGCGAACTCGGGCCGACGGAGATCGACCGGTACAAGACCGAGTACATCGACCCGATCGCGGAGATCCTCTCCGACCCGAAGTACGCCGACCTGCGCATCGTCACCACGGTCGAGATCGACTCCCTGCCCAACCTGGTCACCAACGTCAGTCCGCGGCCGACCGCTGTGGAGAACTGCGACGTCATGAAGGCCAACGGCAACTACGTGAAGGGCGTCGGCTACGCCCTGAACAAGCTCGGCGACGTGCCCAACGTCTACAACTACGTGGACGCCGGCCACCACGGCTGGCTGGGCTGGGACGACAACTTCGGCGCCTCCGCCGAGACGTTCAAGCAGGCCGCCACCGCCGAGGGCGCCACCGTCGCCGACGTGCACGGCTTCATCGCCAACACGGCCAACTACAGTGCGCTGAAGGAGGACCACTTCTCCATCGGCGACTCCGTGGCGGGCAAGTCGGTGCGCGAGTCGAAGTGGGTCAGCTGGAACCGGTACGTCGACGAGCTGTCGTACGCCCAGGCCCTGCGCGAGAAGCTGGTCTCGCTCGGCTTCGACTCGAAGATCGGCATGCTGATCGACACCTCCCGCAACGGCTGGGGCGGGGCGAACCGGCCCACCGGACCCGGCGCCACCACCAGCGTGGACACCTACGTCGACGGCGGACGCTACGACCGCCGGTTCAACACGGGCAACTGGTGCAACCAGTCGGGTGCCGGTCTCGGTGAGCGGCCCAAGGCTTCCCCCGAGCCCGGGATCGACGCCTATGTGTGGATGAAGCCCCCGGGCGAGTCCGACGGGGCGAGCAAGGCCATCGACAACGACGAGGGCAAGGGCTTCGACCGGATGTGCGACCCGACGTACACCGGCAACCCGCGCAACGACAACAACATGTCGGGCGCCCTGCCCGACGCCCCGATCTCCGGGCACTGGTTCTCCGCCCAGTTCCAGGAGCTGATGAAGAACGCCTACCCGCCGCTGTCGTGACGGGCTGACCCCCGGTCCGCCGGGTCCGGGCCTCACGGTGCCCGGACCCGGCGGACCGCCGCACGTCCTCACCCCGGGCCGTCTTTGCGGAAGCGGCAACATCGTTTGCCCGCATCCGGTGCGTCGTCGCACGCTGGCGGCATCCGAGCGGAGAGGCTGACCCCATGGCGCACCACCACGACGACGACCGGCACGGACACGGACACGGACACGGACACGACGACGGCGACATCGACTGGGCCGAGATGGCCCACCTGCTCGAGACGCAGGCGGAACTCTTCACCCCGCTGTACGAACACGCCCTGAGCTGGCTGGCGAAGGAGGTGACCGAACCGGGACTGATCGTGGACGCCGGCAGCGGTCCCGGCGTCATCGCGTGCCTGTTCGCGGACACCTTCCCCGGCGCGCGGGTGGTGGCCGTCGACGGCTCCGAACCGCTGCTGGAGCGCGCCCGCGCCCGGGCGGAACGCGAGGGCGTCGCCGACCGGTTCGGCACCGTCGCCGGTGAACTCCCCGACGTGCTCGGCGAACTGGACTATCCCGCCGACCTGCTGTGGGCCAGCCGCAGCGTCCACCACCTGGGCGACCAGCGGGCCGCGCTGGCCGCCTGCGCCGCGCGGCTCGCCCCGGGCGGCACGCTCGCGGTGATGGAGGGCGGACTGCCCGCCCGTTTCCTGCCCCGCGACATCGGGTTCGGCCGGCCCGGACTCCAGGCGCGCATCGACGCGGCGGAACAGGACCGGTTCAGCCGTATGCGCGCCGAACTGCCGGGCTCGGTGCCCGCCGTCGAGGACTGGCCCGCGCTGCTGGTCTCGGCCGGCCTGCGCCACACCCGCTCGCGCACCTTCCTGCTCGACCTGCCCGCCCCGGCCACCGACCGCGCCCGCGCCTATGTGACCGCCGCCCTCACCCACACCCGCGACCTCCTCGCCGAGGACCTCGACGCCGACGACCGCGCCACCCTCGACCGGCTCCTCGACCCCGACGACCGCGCGAGCGTGCACCACCGGCCGGACGTGTTCGTCCTCGCGGCCCACACGGTCCATTCGGCGGTGCGCCCCGTGTGACGGCTTGACTTGGAGAACACTTCAACTGATGGACTCCCCGGCACGCAACGAGACACAGGGGGTTCCCATGACCGAGGACACGCGGGTCACGCTCATCACCGGGGGTGGCAGCGGGATCGGCGCCGCCGTCGCACGGCGGCTGCTGGACCAGGGACAGCGGGTGGTCGTCACCGGGCGCGGGGAGGAGCGGCTGCGCGGTTTCGCCAAGGAACTGGGCGAGCCGGAGGGGCTGTTGACCGTCCGGGGCGATGCGGCGGACTACGACGACGTGCGCTCCGCGGTCGGCGTGGCGCTGAGGGAGTTCGGCCGGCTGGACACCGTCGTCGCCAACGCGGGTTCCGCCACCCACGACTCGGTCGCCGAGGGAGATCCCGCCGGATGGACCCACATGGTGCTGACCAACGTCCTCGGTCCCGCGCTGCTGATCAGGGCCGCCGTCGACGCCCTGAAGGAGACCCGCGGACGCATCGTCCTGGTCGGCAGCGTCGCCGGGTTCGTGCCGACGCCGGGCAATCTGTACGGGGCGACCAAGTACGCGGTGACCGGGCTCGCCGAGAACACCCGGCGCCAGGTCACCGAGTGGGGCGTCGGCGTCACCCTGATCGCGCCCGGCCGGGTGGAGACCCCCTTCTGGGACGCCTACGGCAGCCTCCCGCCCGGTCACCTGCTGACCGCCGGTCAGATCGCCGACTCGATCGTGTGGGCCCTGTCCCAGCCGGCCGGAGTCGACGTCAACACCGTCGTCGTACGGCCCGTCGGGCAGCCCAACTAGACACGGGGCCGGCCTCCCCGACGCGGGGAGGCCGGCCCCGTGCCGTGCCGTGCCTTCAGCCGGCGTTGAACTCCGCCGGGTCGGGGCCCAGCCGCCGGTCCTCGTTGAGGGCGCTGATCGCGGCGAGGTCCTCGTCGTCCAGGCTGAAGCCGAAGACGTCGATGTTCTCCGCGATCCGCGACGGCGTCACCGACTTGGGGATGACGACGTTGCCCAGCTGGAGGTGCCAGCGCAGCACCACCTGGGCCGGTGTGCGGCCGTGCTTCCGGGCGATCGCCACGATCGCCGGGATCTCCAGGATGCCCTTGCCGGACCCGAGCGGCGACCACGCCTCGGTGGCGACGCCCTGCTCGGCGTGGTACTCACGCGCGGCGTGCTGCTGGAGGTGGGGGTGCAGTTCGATCTGGTTGACCGCCGGGACGACGGACGTCTCGGCGATCAGGTGGGCCAGGTGCTCCGGCAGGAAGTTGGACACGCCGATGGCGCGGACCCGGCCGTCGGCGTGCAGCTTCTCGAACGCCTTGTACGTGTCGACGTAACGTCCCCGGGCGGGCGTAGGCCAGTGGATGAGGTACAGGTCCACGTAGTCGAGGCCGAGCTTCGACAGGGACGTATCGAAGGCCCGCAGGGTGGAGTCGTACCCCTGGTCGCTGTTCCAGAGCTTGGTGGTGACGAACAGGTCCTCGCGCGGGACGCCCGAGCGCGCGATCGCCCGGCCGGTGCCCTCCTCGTTGCCGTAGGCCGCGGCGGTGTCGATGCTGCGGTAGCCCTCCTCCAGCGCCGTCGCCACGGCCGTCTCGGCCTCCGCGTCCGGCACCTGCCAGACGCCGAACCCCAGCTGGGGCATCTCGACGCCGTTGTTCAGGATGATCGGGGGGACCTTGCTCACGAGCTCTCTCGATCCTTCGGTTGGGGTCGGCTGTCACACCTGTTACCCCCATCGTCAACGATCACGGCCCGTGGCGCATTCCTGACCGGAGACATCACGCACGGTAGAGCGCCTCGACCTCCTCCCCGTACGCCTTCTCGATCGCCCTGCGCTTCAGTTTCAGCGACGGTGTGAGCAGTCCGTGCTCCTCGCTGAACGGCTGCGCCAGGATGCGGAAGGTGCGGATCGACTCGGTCTGCGAGACCAGGGTGTTGGCCGTGACCACCGCGCGCCGCACCTCCGTCTCCAGGTCCGCGTCGCGCACCAGCTCGGCCGGCGGCATCGGCGCCTTGCCGCGCATCGCCAGCCAGTGCTCCACGGCCTCCTGGTCGAGGGTGACCAGGGCGGCGACGTACGGGCGGTCGTTGCCGACCACGATGCACTGGCTGACCAGCGGATGGTCCCGGACCCGCTCCTCCAGCACCACCGGGGAGACGCTCTTGCCGCCCGAGGTCACCAGGATCTCCTTCTTGCGCCCGGTGATGGTCAGGTAGCCGTCCTCGTCCAGGGATCCGAGGTCACCGGTGGCCAGCCAGCCGTCGTGCAGGGTCTCGGCGGTGGCTTTGGCGTTGTTCAGGTAGCCCTGGAAGACGTTGTCGCCGTGCAGCCAGATCTCGCCGTCGTCCGCGAGGTGCACGGTGACGCCGGGCACGGGCAGGCCGACCGTGCCGAAACGGGTGCGCTCGGGCGGATTGGCGACCGCCGCCGCCGTCGACTCGGTGAGACCGTACCCCTCGTAGATGTGCACGCCGGCCCCGGCGAAGAACAGTCCGAGCCGGCGGTCCATCGCCGAACCGCCCGACATGGCGTGCCGGATCCTGCCGCCCATCGCCGCGCGCATCTTGGTGTAGACGAGCTTGTCGAAGAGCTGGTGCTGCATCCGCAGCGACGCCGACGGGCCGGGCCCGGTGCCCCAGGTCTTCGCCTCCATGGCGTCCGCGTACCTGATGGCCACGTCGACGGCCTTCTCGAAGGGCCCCGCGCGGCCCTCGCGTTCCGCCTTGCGCCGCGCCGCGTTGAACACCTTCTCGAAGATGTAGGGCACCGCCAGGAAGAACGTCGGGCGGAAGGCGGCCAGATCGGGCAGCAGGGCCGCCGCGTGCAGCTGCGGCTGGTGACCGAACCGCACCTTCCCGCGGATCGCCGCGACCTGCACCATCCGCCCGAAGACGTGCGCGAGCGGCAGGAACAGCAGCGTCGACGCCTCGTCGCCCCTGCGGGAGTGGAACACCGGCTCCCAGCGTGCGATGACGGTGTCCGTCTCGTACATGAAGTTGCCGTGCGTGAGCACACAGCCCTTGGGGCGGCCGGTGGTGCCCGAGGTGTAGATGACCGTCGCCACCGAGTCGGGCGTGACCGCCTGACGGTGCCGGTGCACCACCTCGTCATCGAGGTGGGCGCCCGCGTCGTACAGCTCCTGCACCGCGCCGGCGTCCAGCTGCCACAGCCGGCGCATCCGGGGCAGCCGGTCGATGACGGTGGCGATGGTCATCGCGTGGTCCTCGTGCTCCACGATCGCGGCCGTCACCTCGGCGTCGTGCAGCATCCAGTAGCACTGCTCGGCCGACGACGTGGGATAGACGGGCACCACCTGCGCGCCGACGGTCCACAGCGCGAAGTCGAACAGCGTCCACTCGTACCGGGTGCGGGACATGATCGCGACCCGGTCGCCGAACCGGATGCCGCCCGCGAGCAGGCCCTTGGCGAGGGCGAGCACCTCGTCGCGGAACTCGGCGGCGGACACGTCCCGCCAGCGGCCGGTGTCGTCCTTGCGGCCGAGCGCCACCCGTGAGGGGTCCTCCTCGGCGTACCGGAAGACCACGTCGGCCAGACCGCCCGCCGGAGGTTCCAAGGCCAACGGAGGGTTGGTGAATTCGCGCAAACCCCGCTCCCCGCTCGTCGGCGCCCGGACTGCCGCGGGACGTCGTCGTCCCGCCGGGCGCCGTGAAAGCTACCCCAAGGGCACGGAGGGCGGGAGGGGGCCGGAAACCCGGCGCGGCTCCCGTCCGCGCTGGTCAGGGGGAGGAAAATGCGCGCACAAGGGGAAGGGCCGGACAGAAACCTGACCGTGGAGTAAGTTTCGGTGGAGCTATCTCCACCGAATCTGTACGACCCCATGACCGGCCCTTGGGACGGCGCGGAAGCCCCACTCCTTCCAGCGCGCGCACCGGCCGGACCGTCACCCCCGTCACCGCCGTCCGCCGCGGTGCAGCCGGTCGCCGCCCGCCAGGACGGCCGCCGCCAGCGCGTCGGCGGCGCCCCGCGCGGCGGGCCGGTGCCGGCCGTGCACCACCACGAAGTCCACCTCGCCCGGCTGCGGCAGCCCCGCACGCTCCGGCATCCGCTCCAGCCCCGGCGGGATCAGCCCTCGCGAGTGCACCATCACGCCCAGCCCGGCGCGGGCCGCCGCGAGCAGACCGTTGAGGCTGCCGCTGGTGCAGACGATCCGCCACTGACGGCCCTCCCGCTCCAGCGCCCGCAGGGCCAGGGCCCGGGTGATGCCCGGCGGCGGGTAGACGATCAGCGGCACCGGACGGCCCGGGTCCAGGCGCAGTCCCGGCGTACCGATCCACACCAGCTCGTCGTGCCAGACCAGCTCGCCCCGGGGATCCTCCGGCCGCCGCTTGGCGAGCACCAGGTCCAGTCCGCCCGCGGCGAGCTGCTCGTGCAGGATGCCCGACAGCTCGACCGTCAGCTCCAGGTCGACCTCCGGGTGCTCGTGCCGGAACCGCCCGAGGATCTCCGGCAGCCGGGTCAGGACGAAGTCCTCCGACGCGCCGAACCGCAGCCGCCCCCGCAACCGCGTCCCGGTGAAGAACTGCGTCGCCTGCTCGTGCACGTCCAGGATGCGCCGGGCGAAACCCAGCATGGCCTCACCGTCCTCGGTCAGCTCCACCGAGTGGGTGTCCCGGCTGAACAGCTGCCGTCCGGTCGCCGCCTCCAGCCGCCGCACGTGCTGGCTCACCGTCGACTGGCGCAGTCCGAGCCGCCGCGCCGCCTGCGTGAAGCTCAGCGTCTGCGCCACCGACAGGAACGTCCGCAGCTGCGTCGGGTCGTACATGACACCTCAGCCTAGCCGCGCTCATCGCGGAACGTGATGACAGTGAGAGCGGTGTACCGGATTTCCGATCACGGGCGGGGGGAGCAGGATGGGACGGCACGATTCCGGCAGGGAGCACAAGCAAGTGGAGCACCGTGAAACGCCCGCACTGGCCGAGTTGGATACCGGTCGACCCGTACATCCTGCTCCTCCTCGCCACGGTGGGGCTCGCCGCGCTGCTGCCCGCCCGGGGGACGGGCGCGGACGTCGCCTCCGGTGCCTCGACCGCCGCCGTCGCACTGCTCTTCTTCCTCTACGGTGCCCGCCTCTCCACCCGTGAGGCGCTGGACGGGCTGAAGCACTGGCGGCTCCACGTCACCGTGCTGGCCTGCACCTTCGTCGTCTTCCCGGTGCTGGGTCTCGCCGCCCGCGGACTCGTCCCGGTGCTCCTGACCGACCCGCTGTACCAGGGCCTGCTCTTCCTCACCCTGGTCCCGTCGACCATCCAGTCCTCGATCGCCTTCACCTCCATCGCCCGCGGCAACGTGCCCGCCGCGATCTGCGCCGGCTCCTTCTCCTCGCTGGCCGGCATCGTCCTCACCCCGCTGCTCGCGGCGGTGCTGCTGGGCGGCGACGGGGGCGGGTTCTCCGGGGATTCGGTGCTGAGGATCGTGCTCCAGCTGCTGGTGCCGTTCGTCGCCGGGCAGCTGCTGCGCCGCTGGATCGGCGGGTTCGTCGCCCGCCACCGCACCGTGCTGGGCCTGGTCGACCGCGGCTCGATCCTGCTGGTCGTCTACACCGCGTTCAGCGCGGGCATGGTGCAGGGGATCTGGAACCGGGTGAGCCCCGCCCGGCTCGGCGCCCTGCTCGCCGTCGAGGCCGTCCTGCTCGCCGCGATGCTGCTGCTGACCTGGTACGGGGCCAAGGCGCTGCGGTTCGGCCGGGCGGACCGGATCGCCATCCAGTTCGCCGGCTCGAAGAAGTCGCTCGCCGCCGGGCTGCCCATGGCGAGCGTGCTGTTCGGGGCGCAGGCCGCGCTCGCCGTGCTGCCGCTGATGCTGTTCCACCAGATGCAGCTGATGGTGTGCGCGGTCATCGCCGGACGACGCTCGCACGACCCCGCCGAGGAGGCCGGCGGGGTCAGTGCCGCGGACCGAGGCGGACCGTCAAGAACCGGGGCCGGTACAGGGACACGTTCCGGCTGAGCATGGCGGCGGCCGAGGACATCTCCAGCCAGTTCACGTCGTAGCTCAGCACCAGCCGTCCGTCCCCGCTCAGCTCCGGGTGCGTCTGCGGGTTGTAGGCGGCCGTCCCGTTCCCGGGCAGTTCGGGGGTGAACTCGTGCGCCGGCCCGTGCCACGGCCCGGTCGGGGCGCAGGCCCAGTACGACGCCACCGTGGTCAGCCCCGCCGCGCCCGCGGCCATCGTGAACAGGACGTACGTCCCCCCGTCCCGGAGCACCGAGAACGCGCTGCCCACCCCGGTGCGCCGCCCGTCGCCGAGCACCGGATCCGGACGGGCGCGGGTCTGCCACTGTGAGCCGTCCCAGAACTCCCAGGCGGCCGGGTCACCGAGTCCGCCCTCCGGGACGCGCGCCACGTACGCGTGCGAGGCCGGACGGGAGGCGGGGCGGCCGTCGTCACCGCCGAACACGTAACTCCAGCCGTCCTCCTCGACGAGGGTGGTCCCGAACAGCACCCGCCGGGACGGATCGGCGACCTGCTGCTGGTCGAGCACCGTGACGACCGACTCCAGCCGCAGGTCGGGCAGGGAGAGCGTGGCGACCTCGGTGGCGGTGGGGACACCGTAGATCCACGGGTGCTGTCCGTCGCGGCGCACCCACAGCAGGACCTTCACGACCTGCTCGGCGGAGCCGGGGGAGCGCGCCTCGACCCGGGCGGCGACGGGCCAGCGCCACTGGCCCGGGGCCGGGTCGGGGAAGAGCGGAGCGGGCAGGGTGCCCTCGAGCCGGCCGTCGCGCATGAGCACGGCCGAGTTGCGCACCATCGGGGCGGTGGCGTCCCGCCAGGCGTACGACTCGCCGGCCGGGTTCGGCGGGCGGTGCACCCGGCCCAGGAACGTGTCGGAGAACAGCCACAGCAGCCGGCCGTCGGGCAGCCGCACCGAGTGGGTGCCGTCGCCGCCGGTCCAGTCGTCGGTGCGGCCGGCGTCGTCGCCGTAGCGGACGAACTCGGAGGTGAGGGCGGGCTCGGCGGTCCAGGAGGCGACCGTGCGGGGCCGGCAGTCGCCGGTGTCCTGTCCGCCGTCGTCGCCGGGGAGGCCGGTGAGCAGGACGGCGCCGAGGACCAGGGTCAGCGCCAGCGCGATCCCGGTCCCCGTCCGCTGCCGTGCTCGTGCTGCGTCGTCGG
This sequence comes from Streptomyces sp. NPDC041124, assembly GCF_055592385.1. NCBI lineage: Bacteria > Bacillati > Actinomycetota > Actinomycetes > Kitasatosporales > Streptomycetaceae > Streptomyces > Streptomyces sp. NPDC041124. The sequence continues at coordinate 201,922 of NZ_JBVIYR010000010.1, read as the reverse complement.
ACACGCCCGGTGACGTTAGTGGATCGTCGCGGGCGGGGTCCATGGGGCCCGGTACGGGGGCGGGGCGCCGCGGCGGGGCGGGGGTGCTCCGCGCGGCGGGTCAGTCCCGGGCGGCCTCGGCCCTCAGGGTGATGCGGTCCTCACCCGCGTACACGTTCATGGAACGGCCGCGAAGGAAGCCCACCAGTGTCAGCCCCGTCTCCGCCGCCAGGTCCACGGCCAGCGAGGACGGTGCCGAGACGGCCGCGAGCACCGGGATGCCGGCCATGACCGCCTTCTGCGCCAGCTCGAAGGAGGCCCGCCCGGAGACCATCAGGATCGACCGGGACAGCGGCAGCCCGCCGCTCTGCAGGGCATGGCCGACCACTTTGTCGACCGCGTTGTGCCGGCCCACGTCCTCGCGGACGTCGAGGAGGCCGCCCTGCTCGTCGAAGAGGGCCGCGGCGTGCAGGCCGCCGGTGCGGTCGAAGACCCGCTGCGAGGCGCGCAGCCGGTCGGGGAGAGCGGCCAGCAGTTCCGGCTCCACGCGCAGCGGGGGAGTGTCGGCGATGGGATGGCGGGCCGTCGTGCGCACCGCGTCGAGGCTGGCCTTGCCGCACAGGCCGCAGGAGGACGTGGTGTAGACGTTGCGTTGCAGCGTGATGTCCGGGACCGCCACATGGGCGGCGGTCCGCACGTCGACCACGTTGTAGGTGTTCGACCCTCCCGCGCTCCCGGGTCCGCTCGAGCGGGAGGTGTCCCCGGCGGTGGCCCCGGCGCAGTAGACGATGTTCCGCAGGTCGTCCGCGGCGGCCAGCACCCCCTCGCTCACCAGGAAGCCGGCCGCCAGCGCGAAGTCGTCGCCCGGGGTGCGCATGGTGACGGCGAGGGGCCTGCCGTTCAGCCTGATCTCCAGGGGTTCCTCGGCGACGAGCGTGTCGGGGCGACTGGAGACGGCTCCGTCCCGGATGCGGAGCACCTTGCGTCGTTCCGTGACTCGTCCCATGTCCCACCAGTTCCGCTCGGTCCCGGCCTCCACGATCTCACGGCCCCGTACAGGGGGCGTGGGGCCGCTGTACCGGTGGGGTCCGACCCGTGTCCCCGGCAATCCGTTCCCCTGTCCCGGCCCGGCGGGGGCTGACGGAAGCCGACAAGCCTGGTGGGTGTTTCCTGTCGCTTCACCTGCCGTCGTACCGGTGAGTCACTGATCAGACTGGTGCATCCTGCAGCCAAAAACGAGGGGGATCCGCCCATGATCGGCTCACGCATCGCCGGCCTCGGCCACTACCAGCCCGCCCGGGTCCTCACCAACGAGGACCTCGCGGGCATGGTCGACACCAGCGACGCGTGGATCAGCAGCCGGGTGGGCATCCGGACCCGTCACATCGCCGGCCCCGACGAACCCGTCGACGAACTGGCCGCGCACGCCGCCGCCAAGGCCCTGGCGGCGGCCGGCCGCACACCCGCCGAGATCGACCTGGTCCTGGTCGCCACGTCCACCGCGATCGACCGCTCGCCCAACATGGCCGCCCGGGTCGCCGCCCGCCTCGGCATGCCCCGGCCCGCCGTCATGGACATCAACGTCGTGTGCGCCGGGTTCACCCACGCCCTCGCCACCGCAGACCACGCCGTGCGGGCCGGTGGCGCGAGCCGGGTGCTGGTCGTCGGCGCCGACAAGATGTCCGAGGTGGCCGACTGGACCGACCGCTCCACCTGCGTCCTCGTCGGCGACGGGGCGGGCGCCGCCGTGGTGGAGGCATGCTCCCCGCAGGAACGGGCGGGAATCGGCCCGGTGCTGTGGGGCTCGGTACCAGAGATGGGCAACGCGGTGCGGATCGAGGGGACGCCGCCGCGGTTCGCCCAGGAGGGACAGAGCGTCTACCGCTGGGCCGCCACCCGACTGCCGGTCGTCGCCCGCCAGGCCTGCGAGAAGGCGGGCCTGGCCCCGGAGGACCTCGCCGGGGTGGTGCTGCACCAGGCCAACCTGCGGATCATCGAACCCCTCGCCCGCCGGCTCGGCGCCGTCAACGCCGTCGTGGCCCGCGATGTCACCGAGTCCGGCAACACCTCGGCCGCGAGCATCCCGCTGGCCTTCTCCAAGCTCGTCGAACGGGGCGCCGTGTCGACCGGCGACCCCGTACTGCTCTTCGGCTTCGGCGGGAACCTGTCGTACGCGGGACAGGTCGTGCGCTGCCCCTGACCGGCCGTCCGGGCCGGCTGCCGCTGACGGGCCGTCCGCCGTCCGGGCCGGCTCAGGGCCGCTGACCGGCCGGGCAGTCGTAGGTCAGGCCGGTCGTGGCGGTACGGACGGCGGGGGACAGGATCCGCAGCTGCGCCCGTGCCTCGTAGCGGCCCGCGCCCTCGAAGGTCCACAGCAGGTGCAGCCGCGTCTGCCTCTGCCCCGGCGCCACCTCCTCGCGCAGGACACCGGACGACGTGCCGTCGCTGCGGGTCCAGCGGTAGGTCAGGGTGCCAGGGCGGCCGTTGGTGGTGACCGTGCCGACGAGGTCCGCGGTGCCGCCGCAGCCCACCGCCGCGGACGGCGCCGTGACCGCCGCGTCCCGCACCGCCAGCGACGGGCCGAGCCGCTGCCAGGCCAGCAGGGCCAGGACGGCGAGCAGCACGACGGCCGGCAGCGCGTACCGGCGGGCACCGGTACGGCGCGGCGGCAGCGGCGCGGGGGGCGGCGGCCGGGTGGACCGGTGCGCGAGCGCGCCCGGCACACCAGGGCCGAAACGCAGCACCGCACCCTCGATCCGGTCCGGCCGGACACCGGTGTCCCGTACGGTCGCCGTCACCGGGGTGTCCTGTTCGGGCCGCTGGATCCAGTGGCTCCCCAGCACGGTGGCGCTGTAGTCGTCGCCGGGTGGGGGAGCGGGCTCGTTCGCCGGCCTCATCGCAGCTCGCACCGCCTGGTGAGCAGGTGCCGGGAGGCGCCCCCGTCGGCGGACGCCGGTGTGGTCGTCGCCACCACCGTCCAGGAGCAGGCACGGTTGTGGAAGACGTGTTCGGCGGTCAGCGTGTACTGGGTGGCGCCGCCGCGTTCGAAGACCTGACCGGCGCCGTCCGGGCTCCCCGGACCGCCCGGGGTGTCGGCCGTGGACCAGCGGAGGCCGATCGACACCGGCCCGGGGCCGTCCGTGACGACGGTGACCGTGACCGTGGCGGCGTCGGGGCCCGTCTGCCGGAACTCCGACACGGTGACGTCCTCGACCGCGGGCGCGGGCGGGACGGTGGTGGTGGGGGACGCGGCCGGGGTGCCGGTCGCGGGCGTCGGGGCGGCGGGTGTGCCCGCGCCGGGATCGGTGCCCGGCTCCGTGCCCGGGTCGGGTCCCGCCCCCGGACCCGTGTCCGGGGTGGCCGGGCTCGTCCCGGGGGCCGGGGCCGTACCGGTGGCGCCGGGCGACGGTCCGCCGGGGCTCGCGGTCGCCGGCGCGGCGGGCGACCCCGCGGGAGTGGGCGGCGACGGCGGGGGCGGACCCGATGCCGCGTCGGGCACGGCGCTGGTGGTGGCCAGCGCCTCGGCGGCCCGCTCCCCCCTCCCGCCGGTGTCCGGTGGCGCGGCGTACGCCAGCAGGAGGGCCAGGAGCACGGCGGCCGCGGCGGCGAGCATCCCCGGCCCCGTCGGCTTCCACGCCTGCGCCCGGCCCCGCCCCGGCGGCCGGCGCAGCACGGTGTGCGCGGTGTCGGTCGCCGGCCGTCCCTCCGTACGGGCCGACGGCAGCAGCAGTGGGAGCAGCGCCACCAGCGCGGCCAGCCGGCGGCGGCCCCGCTCCTCCCAGCCGGGCCCGTACGCCGTGCCGGCGGCGGCCTCCAGTTCGGCGACGAACGCCTCGGCGTCGGCCGGCCGCCCGGACGCCTCCTTGGCCAGGCCACGGCGGACCAGGGAGCGCACCGCCTCGGGCACCTCGTCCGCCGGGACCGGTGCGTCGACGTGCCGCAGTGCCAGCTCGGCGATGTTGTCGCCCGCGTAGGGCCTGCGGCCGGTGAGGCACTCGAAGAAGGTCGCCGTGGCCGCGTACACGTCGGTGGCCGGGGAGGCGGGCTCGCCGCGCCACTGCTCGGGCGCCATGTAGGAGGGGGTGCCCGCCACCCCGGCGCGCGCACGGGTGCCGACCGCGATCCCGAAGTCCACGAGCTTCGACACGCCGTCCGGCGTGACCAGGACGTTCTCCGGCTTGTAGTCGCGGTGCACCACCCCGAGACGGTGCGCGTCGGCCAGGCCCAGCAGCGACCCCCTCAGGATGAGCAGCGCGGCCTCGGGATCCAGCGGGCCCCGCCGGGCCAGCAGGGCCCGCAGCGACACGCCGTCCACCAGCTCCATCACGATGGCGGCGCCGTCCGGGCTCTCCACGTACTCGTACAGGCCCGCGACGTGCGGACTGTCCAGCCCGCCGAGCAGCCGTGCCTCGGCGCGGAACCCGTGCACGAAACCGGGGCGCGTGTGCAGCGTCTCGCTGAGGTACTTGACCGCGACCGGCACACCGGTCACCTCGTGCACCGCCAGCACCACACGCCCGCTCGCCCCGGCCCCGAGCTCCAGCGACTCGGCGTATCCCGGCACCGTCCACGCACTCATCGACACCCCCCCGGGGCCGGTCTCCGTGCCCCGGAGCGGCACGGCACTCCGGGGCGTACGGCCCTCGCGATGACAGACACACTTCCCGCCACCGCGGTTGCGGAAAGCGCCTGCCTTCGCCCACCGGCGGCTCCGGACACCGGCCGTCGGTCCTGCACCGGGACGGCCCGTGCCGACCGGCCGCGGACGCGTCTTTGTCCTGTGAGTGGAAAAAGTAGGGGGCAATTCCTGCGCGACTTCTTCCCACCTCCGGCAGGCGCTGCTACTTTCCCCTCCGAAGGAACGCCACACACCGTGGCCGGAACCCGGCACGCACAGGCCGACGAGGCGGGGAGGGGCTCGTGAGACGCATGACGGCGCGACCCGCGAACGCCCATCAGGCACGGCTGCTGCGGCTGCTGCGTGACGGCGGCCCCAACTCCCGTGCCCAGCTGGGCGACCAGGTCGACCTCTCGCGGTCGAAACTGGCCGTGGAGGTGGACCGGCTGCTGGAGACGGAACTCGTCGTGGCCGACGGACTCGCCGCCTCGCGCGGCGGCCGGCGCTCCCACAACATCCGTCTCAACCCGCACCTGCGGTTCCTCGGCGTCGACATCGGCGCGACCTCGGTCGACGTCGCCGTCACCAACGCCGAACTGGAGATCCTCGGGCACATCAACCAGCCCATGGACGTACGCGAGGGGCCGGTCGCGGTCTTCGAGCAAGTGCTGTCCATGGCAGCGAAGTTGAAGGCCTCCGGGTTCGCGGAGGGGTTCGACGGCGCCGGCATCGGCGTCCCGGGCCCGGTCCGCTTCCCCGAGGGCATCCCGGTGGCTCCGCCGATCATGCCGGGCTGGGACGGCTTCCCCGTGCGGGAGGCACTCAGCCAGGACCTCGGCTGCCCGGTCATGGTCGACAACGACGTGAACCTGATGGCCATGGGGGAGCAGCACGCCGGTGTCGCCCGCACCGTCGGGGACTTCCTCTGCGTCAAGATCGGCACCGGTATCGGCTGCGGCATCGTCGTCGGCGGGGAGGTGCACCGCGGCGCCACGGGCAGCGCGGGCGACATCGGGCACATCCAGGCCGTGCCCGACGGCCGTCCGTGCGCCTGCGGCAACCGGGGCTGTCTGGAGGCGCACTTCTCCGGCGCGGCCCTCGCCCGGGACGCCATGGAGGCCGCCCAGCAGCAGCGCTCCGCGGAACTCGCCGGCCGGCTGGAGGCCAACGGCACGCTCAGCGCCCTCGACGTCGCCGCCGCCGCGGCGGCCGGTGACGCCACCGCCCTCGACCTGATCCGTGAGGGCGGCAACCGAACCGGCCAGGTCATCGCCGGCCTGGTCAGCTTCTTCAATCCCGGCCTGGTGGTGATCGGCGGCGGGGTGACCGGCCTCGGCCACACCCTGCTCGCCGCGATCCGCACCCAGGTCTACCGCGGGTCGCTGCCGCTGGCCACCAACAACCTGCCCATCGTCCTGGGGGAGCTGGGTCCCACTGCCGGAGTCATCGGCGGAGCCCGGCTGATCAGCGACCATCTGTTCTCACCCGCGTAAGCAGCACCGCCCTTCGCCACCCTGCTCGACCGCACGGAACAGCACCGCCCTACGTCACCTCTGCTCGACGGAACAGCTCCACCCATCGTCAGCTCCACCCTTCGCCACCCCTGCTCGACGGCACAGCTCCGCCCACCCCGAGCGCCCCGCGCCCGTCACGCCCACGTCACCGCAAGGCACCACGCCCGCCGTTCGCCGCACCGCCGACACGAGCGGCAACGCCCTCCGTTCCCCGCATCCGCCACCCACCAGCGCCCGCCAACGCGCTGCTCCGCCCTGCCCGCACACGCCTGCCCCGCGAGGGGACCGCCCTGACACCGGCCCCGCACGCCCGCCGAGGGGAATCCGCATGGCACCACAACCACCGCTGCTCAGCATGTCCGGCATCACCAAGTCGTTCCCCGGAGTCCGGGCCCTGGACGGCGTCGACCTCGACGTCCAGGCCGGCGAGGTGCACTGCCTGCTCGGCCAGAACGGCGCCGGCAAGTCCACCCTGATCAAGGTGCTGGCCGGCGCCCACCAGCCCGACTCGGGCACCATCCGCTGGCGCGGCGACGACGTCACGCTCCGTTCGCCGATCGCCGCCATGCGTCTCGGCATCGCCACCATCTACCAGGAACTCGACCTGGTGGAACACCTGTCGGTCGCCGAGAACGTCCACCTCGGCCACGAACCCACCACCGCCGGGTTCGTCGTCCGGGGCAGGACCGCCAAGGCGTCGACCGCCGCCCTCCTCGAACGGCTCGGCCACCCGGAGATCGACCCGGGCCGGCTGGTGGGGGACCTCTCGGCGGCGCACCAGCAGATCGTGTCGATGGCACGGGCCCTCTCCCACGAGGTGCGGCTCATCGTCATGGACGAGCCGTCCGCCGCCCTCGACCCGGACGAGGTCGACAACCTCTTCCGCATCGTCGGCGACCTCACCGCCGACGGCGTCGCCGTCGTCTACATCTCGCACCGGCTCGAGGAGATCCGGCGCATCGGCGACCGGGTCACCGTCCTCAAGGACGGCCGGGCCGTGGCCGGAGGACTGCCCGCGAAGTCGACGCCGACCAAGGAGGTGGTCGCGCTGATGACGGGACGCAACGTCGAGTACGTCTTCCCGCCGCGGCCCGCCACCGCCCCGCAGGGCGACCCGGTGCTGGTCGTCGAAGGACTCGCCCGCAAGGGCGAGTTCGCGCCGATCGACCTCCAGGTGCGCCCCGGCGAGATCGTCGGGCTGGCCGGACTCGTCGGATCGGGACGCTCCGAGATCCTGGAGACGGTCTACGGCGCCCGCAGGCCCGACACCGGCCGCGTGCTCGTCGACGGGAAGCCGCTGAAGCCGGGCAGCGTACGGGCCGCCGTGCGCGCCGGGCTCGGCCTGGCCCCCGAGGAACGCAAGGCGCAGGCGCTGCTCATGCTGGAGTCCGTCACCCGCAACGTGTCGGTCTCCACCCTGCCCCGCTTCGCGCGGCTCGGCTGGATCGACCGCGGCGCCGAACTGGGGGCGGCGCGCGCGGCGGTCCGCGAACTGTCCCTGCGGCCCGACAACCCGAACGTGCCCGTGCGCACCCTGTCCGGCGGCAACCAGCAGAAGGCCGTGCTCGCCCGCTGGCTGCTGCGCGGCTGCCGGGTGCTGCTGCTGGACGAACCCACCCGCGGCGTCGACGTCGGCGCCCGTGCGGAGCTGTACGCGGTGGTGCGCCGGCTGGCCGACGAGGGCCTCGCCGTGCTGCTGGTCTCCAGCGAGGTGCCCGAGGTCCTCGGGCTCGCCGACCGCGTCCTGGTCCTGCGCGAGGGCGACGTCGTCCACACCTCGCCCGCCCGCGAACTCGACGAACACCGTGTACTCGACCTGGTCATGGAAGGAAGCCCGGCGTCATGACGCAGCCCGTCTCCCCGCCGCGGGACAGCACCGGCAAGGTGCCGTCGGCCGCCGAACCACCCGCCTGGCGCGCCGTGCTGTTCCGCGCCGACGTCCGCACGATGTCCCTGCTCGGCGTACTCGCCGTACTGATCCTGATCGGCGGCATCACCAAACCGGACCAGTTCCTGGACACCCGCAACCTCCAGCTCGTCCTCACCCAGGCCTCCGTCATCGGTGTCGTCACCGTCGGCATGACCTTCGTCATCATCTCCGGCGGCATCGACCTGTCGGTCGGCGCGATCGTCGCCCTCGCCTCGGTGTGGGCCACCACGGTCGCCACCCAGGAGTACGGCTTCGCCGGCATCCTCTTCACCGCCGTCCTCGTGGGCCTCGGGTGCGGGCTGGTCAACGGGGTGCTCATCGCGTACGGCGGGATGGTCCCCTTCATCGCCACCCTCGCCATGCTCGCCTCGGCCCGCGGTCTCGCCCTGCAGATCACCGACGGGCGCACCCAGATCGTCACCGTCGACAGCGTCCTGGACCTCGGCGAGCGCGACTCCTACGTCCTCGGCATCCCGCCGCTGGTCCTGGTGTTCGCGGCCGTCACCGTCATCGGCTGGCTGGTGCTCAACCGGACCACCTTCGGCCGCCGCAGCGTCGCCGTCGGCGGCAACGCGGAGGCCGCCCGGCTGGCCGGCATCGACGTCCGCCGCCAGCGGCTCTACCTGTACCTGCTGTCCGGACTGTGCTGCGGCATCGCGGCCTTCCTGCTGATCGTCCTGGCCGGCTCCGGCCAGAACACCAACGGCAACCTCTACGAACTCGACGCCATCGCCGCCGCGATCATCGGCGGCACCCTCCTCACCGGCGGCCGCGGCACCATCGTCGGCTCCGTCCTCGGCGTCCTGATCTTCACCACCATCACCAACATCTTCGCCCTGAACAACCTGCAGAGCGACGTCCAGCAGATCGCCAAGGGCGCGATCATCGTCGCCGCCGTGCTGGTCCAGCGCCGTACCGCGAGCACGACCTGAGGAAAGGGTTCACCGCCATGTCACAGACGCCTTTCACGAGCCGCAGAGGACTGCTCTTCGGGGCGGCCGCCGTATCCGCCGGCGTGCTCGTCACCGGCTGCACGAGCAACGAGCCCAGTGAGGACAAGCAGGCCGCCGACAACCAGCCCGCCGCCGACGACAAGCCCGGCAAGCCGGTCACCATCGGCTTCGCCGGACCGCAGGCCGACCACGGCTGGCTGAACGCCATCAACGACAACGCCAAGAAGCGCGCGGAGAAGTACAGCGACGTCACCCTGGAGATCACCGAGGGTTCCAACGACACCGCCCAGCAGATCGGCCAGATCGAGACCCTCATCAACAAGAAGGTCGACGTGCTGGTGATCCTGCCCGCCGACGGCAAGGCCCTCACCCAGGTCGGACTCAAGGCGATGCGCGCCGGCATCCCCGTCGTCAACCTCGACCGCATCTTCAACACCCCGCAGGCGTACCGCTGCTGGGTCGGCGGCGACAACTACGGCATGGGCCTGAACGCCGGCCACTACATCGGCGAGAAACTCAAGGGCAAGCCGGACGCCAAGGTCATCGAGCTGGCCGGCCTGGACAACCTGGAGCTGACCAAGCAGCGCACCCAGGGCTTCGACGACGCGCTGAAGAACTACCCCAACATCAAGAAGGTGGCCCGCCAGGCCGCCGAGTTCACCGTCGAGTCCGGCCAGGCCAAGATGGCCCAGCTGCTCCAGGCCCAGTCGCGGATCGACGCGCTGTGGAACCACGACGACGACCAGGGCGTGGGCGCGCTGCGCGCCATCGAACAGGCCGGCCGGGACGAGTTCCTGATGGTGGGCGGCGCCGGAGCGCTCTCCGCCTTCGAAGCCATCAAGGCCGACGACGGTGTCCTGAAGGCCACCGTCCTGTACCCGCCGACCATGGCCGCCTCCGCGATCGACCTCGCCCGCGCCCTCGGCCAGGGCAAGGGCGTCGGCGGCCTCGCCGAGTTCGAGATCCCCTCGTCGGTGACCTGCTACTCGGCCGTCGTCGACAAGGACAACGTGGACCAGTACATGTCCACCGGCTTCAAGTGAGGCGCCCCGCCCCACGGGCCTGACCAGCCCACCGGGCGGGGGCCCACCCCCCGCCCGCCACGACGACGAGGAGGACATCCGCATGGCACAGCCGCAAGCGTCCGAAGGGGACCGGACGGGGAAGCCACCGCTGCGCATCGGCATGGTCGGTTACGCGTTCATGGGCGCCGCCCACTCCCAGGGCTGGCGCACCGCCCGGCACGTCTTCGACCTGCCGCTCAGCCCCGAACTGGCCGTGATCTGCGGCCGGGACGCCGACGCCGTGCGCGCCGCGGCCGACCGGCACGGCTGGGCCGGCACCGAGACCGACTGGCACACCCTGGTCGAGCGGGACGACATCGACCTCGTCGACATCTGCACCCCCGGCGACAGCCACGCCGAGATCGCGCTGGCAGCGCTCGCCGCGGGCAAGCACGTACTGTGCGAGAAGCCCCTCGCCAACACCGTCACCGAGGCCGAGGCAATGGCCCGCGCCGCGCAAGAGGCGGCCGGGCGCGGCCAGTTGGCGATGGTCGGCTTCAACTACCGCCGGGTGCCGGCGACCGCGCTGGCCCGCCGGATGGTGGCAGAGGGCCGGATCGGCACCCTGCGGCACGTGCGGGTGGCCTACCTCCAGGACTGGCTGGTGGATCCGCGGTTCCCGCTGACCTGGCGGCTGCGCCGGGAGCAGGCCGGTTCCGGATCGCTCGGCGACCTCGGCGCGCACATCGTCGACCTGGCCCAGTACCTCGCCGGCGAGCAGCTCGCCGGCGTCTCCGCGCTCACCGAGACCTTCGTACGGGAGCGGCCCCTGCCCGGCGCCCCCAGCAGCGGCCTGGCCGCCGTCTCCGCGAGCGGCACCGGGCAGGTCACCGTCGACGACGCCGCCCTGTTCACCGGCCGCTTCACCTCCGGCGCCCTCGCCTCCTTCGAGGCCACCCGGTACGCCACCGGACGCAAGAACGCGCTGCGCATCGAACTCAACGGTGAGCGCGGCTCGCTCGCCTTCGACCTGGAACGGCTCAACGAGCTGCAGTTCCACGACGGCACCGAGCCCGCCGCACACGCCGGGTTCCGCCGCATCCTCGTCACCGAACCCGACCACCCCTACCTCGAGGCCTGGTGGCCGCCGGGCCACGGCCTCGGCTACGAGCACACCTTCGTGCACCAGGCCCGCGACCTGGTCCACGCCGTCGCCGAGGGCCGGAGCCCCGAGCCCTCCTTCGCCGACGGCCTCCAGGTCCAGCGCGTCCTGGCGGCGGTCGAGGAGAGCGCCGAGAAGAACTCCGTCTACACCCCCATCGCCGCCTGAGAGGACGGACAACGGATGCCGCGCACCTTCACACTGTTCACCGGCCAGTGGGCGGACCTGCCCCTGGAGGAGGTCTGCCGACTCGCCCGCGACTTCGGCTACGACGGCCTCGAACTCGCTTGCTGGGGCGACCACTTCGAGGTGGACAAAGCGCTCGCCGACCCCGCCTACGTCGCCGGGCGCCACCAGCTCCTGGAGAAGTACGGCCTGAAGTGCTGGGCCGTCTCCAACCACCTGGTCGGCCAGGCGGTCTGCGACGCCATCATCGACGAACGCCACCGGGCGATCCTGCCCGACCGCATCTGGGGCGACGGCGAGCCCGAGGGCGTACGGCAGCGCGCCGCCGCCGAGATCAAGGACACCGCGCGCGCGGCGGCCCTGCTCGGCGTCGACACCGTCATCGGCTTCACCGGCTCCGCCATCTGGCACCTGGTCGCCATGTTCCCGCCCGCCCCCGAGTCGATGATCGAACGCGGCTACGAGGACTTCGCCGAGCGCTGGAACCCGATCCTGGACGTCTTCGACACCGAGGGCGTGCGCTTCGCCCACGAGGTGCACCCCAGCGAGATCGCCTACGACTACTGGACGACCGTACGCGCCCTGGAGGCCGTCGACCGCCGGCCCGCCTTCGGCCTCAACTTCGACCCCTCCCACTTCGTGTGGCAGGACCTCGACCCGGTCGGCTTCCTTCTGGACTTCCGCGACCGGATCTACCACGTCGACTGCAAGGAGGCCCGCAAGCGCCTCGACGGCCGCAACGGCCGCCTCGGCTCCCACCTCCCCTGGGGCGACCCCCGCCGCGGCTGGGACTTCGTCTCCGCCGGGCACGGCGACGTCCCCTGGGAGGACGTCTTCCGCATGCTGCGTTCCATCGACTACCAGGGGCCCGTCTCCGTCGAGTGGGAGGACGCCGGCATGGACCGTCTCCAGGGCGCCCCCGAAGCACTGACCCGCCTCAAGGCGTACGACTTCGAGCCGCCCAGCGCCTCCTTCGACGCCGCGTTCAACAGCTGACCCGAGCGCCCGGCGGCCGTTCCCGCAGCGGGGAGCGCCGCCCGGCGGCAGCCAGGGGCCGGGGGACCGGTGGGTCCGCCGTCCCCCGGCCGGGGCTGCCCGCATCCCGCTTTGTCCTGAACCGGGAAAAAGTGCAACCAGTCCGGTTCCAAGGGCTGTTCGCCCCGGACGAACGCGGTTACCGTCCCTGAAGTGCTCAGGACACGCACGCCTCCGGGGTGACGGCGCACCCCGGCGCCCGCACGCACCGCACGCACCACATGTCTTCGCACCTGTTCCGTACGGCCCCACCCCGTTCCCGGAGGGACTTCGTGCACAGAAGCAGACTCACATCCACCCACGCCACCAGGCGCCGACCCGCACTGCGCACCGGACTCGCCCTGTTCACCGGACTGCTGCTGGCCGTGGGCACCCCGGCCACCGTCGCCGGAGCCCACCCCGGACACCCGGAGCACGACGAACCGGCCGCCGCCGAGGGGCAGTTCCAGCAGGTGCCGCTCGCCAAGGGCGAACCCGAGACGGGCGAGCCGATGTCGCTCACGGTGCTCCCGGACCGCAGCGTCCTGCACACCTCGCGCGATGGCACCCTCCGCCTCACCGACCAGGGCGGCGTCACCAAGGTCGCCGGCAAGATCCCCGTCTACAGCCACGACGAGGAGGGTCTGCAGGGCGTCGGAGTCGACCCGGACTTCGAGAACAACCGGGCGATCTACCTCTACTACGCCCCGCCGCTCGACACCCCCGAGGGCGACGCCCCGGAGAACGGCACGGCCGCGGACTTCGCGAAGTTCGACGGCGTCAACCGCCTCTCCCGGTTCGTCCTCAACGCCAACGGCACGCTGGACATGGCCAGCGAGAAGAAAGTCCTGGACGTCGCCGCCTCCCGCGGCACCTGCTGCCACGTCGGCGGCGACATCGACTTCGACGCCGAGGGCAACCTCTACCTGTCCACCGGCGACGACACCAACCCCTTCGCCTCCGACGGGTACACGCCCATCGACGACCGGCCCGACCGCAACCCGGCCTTCGACGCCCGCCGCAGCTCCGGCAACACCAACGACCTGCGCGGCAAGATCCTCCGCATCAAGGTCGCCGAGGACGGCTCGTACACCGTCCCGGAGGGCAACCTCTTCGCCCCCGGCACCGAGAAGACCCGCCCCGAGATCTACGCCATGGGCTTCCGCAACCCGTTCCGGATGAGCGTCGACGACAAGACCGGCATCGTCTACGTCGGTGACTACGGACCCGACGCCGGCGCCGCCGACCCCGACCGCGGCCCGGCGGGACAGGTGGAGTTCGCCAAGGTCACCGAGGCCGCCAACTTCGGCTGGCCGTTCTGCACCGGCGACAACGACGCCTACAACGACTACGACTTCGCCACCGGCGCGTCCGGCGCGAAGTTCGACTGCGCCGCCCCGAAGAACACCTCCCCGCACAACACCGGTCTCACCGACCTGCCGCCCGCCCAGGCCGCCTGGATCCCCTACGACGGCGGCAGCGTGCCCGAGTTCGGCAGCGGCTCCGAGTCCCCGATGGCCGGCCCGGTCTACCGCTACGACCCCGAGCTCGACTCCTCGGTCAAGTTCCCCGAGGCGTACGACGGTGACTTCTTCGCGGGCGAGTTCGGCCGCCGCTGGATCAAGCGGATCGAGCAGAACGGGGACGGCACGGTCGCCAAGATCAACGACTTCCCGTGGACCGGCACCCAGATCATGGACATGGAGTTCGGCCCCGACGGCGCGCTCTACGTCCTCGACTACGGCGTCTCCTGGTTCCAGGGCGACGAGCACTCCGCCCTGTACCGGATCGAGAACGCCGAGGACGGCTTCTCCCCGATCGCCGAGGTCAGCGCGGACACGACGTCCGGCGCGGTCGGTCTGAAGGTGAAGTTCACGGCCTCCGCCAAGGACGCCGACTCCCCGGACCTCACCTACGGCTGGGACTTCGGCGACGGCACCACGGGCGAGGGACTCACCCCCACCCACAAGTACAAGAAGGCCGGCACCTACACCGCCACCTTCACCGCGAAGGACCCCGAGGGCAACACCGGCAACGCCAGCGTCCGGATCGTCGTCGGCAACACCGAACCCACGGTGACCATCGAGGTCCCGGGCAACGGCAGCCTGGCAGCCTTCGGTGAGCCCGTCCCGTTCAAGGTGAAGGTCACCGACCCCGAGGAGCGGGTCGACTGCTCCAAGGTCAAGGTCGTCTACAGCCTCGGCCACGACTCCCACGCGCACGAGCTGACCAGCGAGACGGGCTGCGAGGGCACCCTCGAGCCGCCCGCCGGCGACGGCGGTCACGACCCCAACGCCAACATCTACGGCGTCGTCGGCGCCAGTTACACCGACGGCGGGGCGAACGGCCAGGAGGCCCTGACCGGCACCGCCCGCACCGTGCTCCAGCCGCTGCACCGCCAGGCCGAGCACTTCACCACCCAGCAGGGCGTGTCGGTGATCGACAAGACGGGCGCGAACGGCGGCAAGACCGTCGGTGACGTCCACGACGGCGACTGGATCTCCTTCACCCCCTACCGGTTCGACGGGCAGAAGAAGCTGACCGTCCGGGCCTCCTCCGGCGGCTCCGGCGGCTTCGTCGAGGTACGCACCGGATCGCCCGACGGCACGCTGCACGGCTCGGCGTACATCCCGCCGACCGGCGGCTGGGAGACCTTCCAGAACGTCGACGTGCCGCTGCGCTCGCTGCCGAAGAAGACCACGGAGGTCTACCTGGTCTTCCGGGGCGGCGAGGGCGCGCTGTACGACGTGGACGACTTCGAGTTCTCCAAGGAGCCGTTCAAGCAGGGCAAGAAGGTCCTGGTCTTCTCCAAGACCGCCGGCTTCCGGCACGACTCCATCGGGGAGGGCGTCGCCGCCCTGAAGGAACTGGGCGCCCCGGCCGGCATCACGGTCACCGCCACCGAGGAGGCCCGCCAGTTCACCACCGCCAACCTCGCCAAGTACGACGCGGTCGCCTTCCTGTCCACCACCGGTGACGTCCTGAACGCCGAACAGCAGCAGGCGTTCGAGAACTACGTCAAGAACGGCGGCGGCTACATGGGGATCCACGCCGCCGCCGACACCGAGTACGACTGGGAGTTCTACGGCGGCCTCGTCGGCGCCTACTTCGACTCCCACCCGGCCATCCAGCAGGCCACCGTGCGCGTCCACGACCACGACCACCCGTCCACCGCGCACCTGGAGGACACCTGGGAGCGCACCGACGAGTGGTACAACTACCGCACCAACCCGCGTGACCAGGCCAAGATCCTCGCCACCCTCGACGAGACCACCTACCAGGGCGGCACCATGAAGGGCGACCACCCGATCGCCTGGTGCCAGAACTACGGCGGCGGCCGCTCCTTCTACACCGGCGGCGGCCACACCAAGGAGTCCTACGCCGACGAGGCGTTCCGCGGCCATCTGCTCGGCGGCATGCAGTACGCCACCGGCCAGGTCAAGGCGGACTGCAAGCCGGACAAGGGCTACCGGCAGATCTTCAACGGCCAGACCCTGGACGGCTGGAAGCAGGCCGGCCCGGGCAAGTTCACCGTCAAGGACGGCACCCTGGAGTCCGAGGGCGGCATGGGCCTGCTCTGGTACCAGGCCAAGGAGCTGACGTCGTACTCCCTCAAGCTCGACTGGAAGATGCGGGGCGACGACAACTCCGGGATCTTCGTGGGCTTCCCCGCCTCCGACGACCCCTGGTCCGCGGTGAACAAGGGCTACGAGATACAGATCGACGCCACGGACGCGCCCGACCGCACCACGGGCTCCGTCTACTCGTTCAAGTCGGCCAACCTCAAGGCCCGTGACCAGGTCCTGCGCCCGCCCGGCCAGTGGAACTCCTACGAGATCAAGGTCCGGGGCGAACGCCTTCAGGTGTTCCTCAACGGAGTCAAGATCAACGACTTCACCAACAAAGACCCCGAGCGGAGCCTGACCGACGGCTACATCGGCCTGCAGAACCACGGCGCCGCCGACCATGTCACCTTCCGCAACATCCAGGTGAAGGAACTGCCCTCCTAGGGCGACCGGAACGGCGGCGGGCGGAGGACGCCGGACCTCCGCCCGCCGTCCCGCCGGGCCCGCGCGCCCGGCACCC
Organism: Streptomyces sp. NPDC041124; assembly: GCF_055592385.1. Lineage (NCBI taxonomy): Bacteria > Bacillati > Actinomycetota > Actinomycetes > Kitasatosporales > Streptomycetaceae > Streptomyces > Streptomyces sp. NPDC041124. Next base: position 185,476 of record NZ_JBVIYR010000010.1, on the reverse strand, counting down.
CGTGCGTCCCCCTCCGGCGCTCGCACCCGGTTCGCGTAAGACAAGGAGGCTGCCCATGTCCGCCGAACCGTCCCCCCTCCCCACCCCCACCACGTCCCCCGCCCCCCGCTTCGGCGTCTGGTTCATCGGCGCACGCGGATCCGTGGCCACCACCGCGATCACGGGCTCCGCCGCCGTCGCCGCCGGACTCCACCCGCCGACCGGCATGGTCACCGAGACCCCCGACTTCGCCCCGTGCGGCCTGCCCTCGTTGTCGTCCCTCGTCTTCGGCGGCCACGACACCGTCGACTGCCCGCTGCCCAAACGTGCCGAACACCTCGCCGCCGGCGGTGTCCTGCCGCACGGCCTGCCGTCCGCCGTACACACCGAACTCGCCGCAGCGGACGCCGAGATCAGGCCGGGCGGACCCCTGCCCCGCGACACGGACGGCGGCCCGGCCCGCACCGACGACGACTGGATCGACGTGTTCACGGCCGACATCCGTGACTTCGTCGACCGCCAGGATCTCGCGGGCGCCGTCGTGGTGAACGTCGCCTCCACCGAGCCCGCCCCCGCCGACGGCTCCCTCCCGCCCAGCTCCCTCTACGCGGCCGCCGCCCTGCGCGCCGGCTGCCCCTACGTCAACTTCACCCCCTCCACGGGCCTGCACCACCCGCGGCTGGCCGCACTCGCCGACTCCTCGGGCCTGCCCCACGCGGGCCGCGACGGCAAGACCGGGCAGACCCTGCTGCGCTCCGTGCTCGGCCCGATGTTCGCCCAGCGCGCCCTCACCGTGCGCGCCTGGTCCGGCACCAACCTGCTGGGCGGCGGCGACGGCGCGGCCCTCGCCGACCCGGCGGCCGCCGCGGCCAAGAACGCCGGCAAGGAACGCGTCCTCGCCGACACCCTCGGCGCCGCGCCCGAGGGCGAGGTCCACATCGACGACGTACCGGCGCTCGGTGACTGGAAGACCGCCTGGGACCACATCGCCTTCGACGGCTTCCTCGGCTCCCGCATGATCCTGCAGACCATCTGGCAGGGCTGCGACTCCGCCCTCGCAGCCCCCCTCGTCCTCGACCTCGCCCGCCTGACCCTCCGCGCCCGGCAGAAGGGCCTGAGCGGCCCCCTGACCGACCTGGGCTTCTACTTCAAGGACCCGGTCGGCGACGGCCCGGCCTCCCTCGCCGAGCAGTACGTGCGGCTACGCCACTTTGCCGGCCATCTGCGCACGGCCCCCGACGCCTCCGGGGCGCACCGGTGAACCGCCCGCCCCGCGACGCGTCCGCGCAGGGCGCCGCCCCACCGGCGGGGGCGGTGCCGGGGACGTCGGCGTCGCCGGGCACACCCCCGCCCGCCCGGGGAACCGACCTGCCGACAGGACCCGCGCCGGGCACGCCCACCGGGGACACCCCGCCGCAGGCCGGGACCGTGCCGACCGCGCACCGGCCGGGCGGACGGGTGCAGGCCCCGCCCATGTCGTCGGAGGCGGCTCGGAGGGCGTCCGCACCCGGGTGGCCGGCAGACGGGTCCGTGTCGTCGGACGCGGCCGGGGGAGGGAGCGGCCCGCACCTGCGTGCGCCGGCCGGTGGAGGAACGGACGGGTCCGCGCCGGAGGCCCCCGGGGTGGACGCGGCCGTCCGGACCGGGGACGCGGCGACGCAGGAGCGCGCCGCCCCACCGCCCGCGGCCGGGAGCGCCCGCACTCACCCGGACACGACAGCGGAACGCACGCGCATCGTCCCCGCGACGACCGGTGTCCCGGCTCCCGACGACGGTGCCGCCCCCCGCTCCGGGCGCCCGACCGCCTGGGCCGAACTGCTCCGCCTGCCCGCCCTCTTCACCGTCCCCGGAGACGCCCTGGCCGGCGCGGCCGCGGCCGGAGTACGCCCCGGCCCCCGCACCCTGCTCGCCATCGGCTCCTCCCTGTGCCTGTACGCGGCCGGCATGGCCCTCAACGACTGGGCGGACCGGGCCGAGGACGCCGTGGAGCGGCCGCATCGGCCGATCCCCTCCGGCCGGGTCCGCCCGGCCGCCGCCCTCACCGCCGCCGGTGCCCTCACCGGCGCCGGACTGGCGCTCGCCGCCGGTGCCGGACGCCCCGCCCTGGCGGTGGCGACGCCGCTCGCGGCGACCGTCTGGGCCTACGACCTGAAGCTCAAGCACACGCCCGCCGGCCCGGTGGCCATGGCCACCGCTCGCGGCCTGGACCTGCTGCTCGGCGCGGCCGCCGGCGGCGGCACCCGGGGCGGCACCTGGGCCGCCACCCGGGGCGGCATCAAGGGTGCTACCTGGATCGGAACCAAGGGCGGCGCCTGGGGCGGCATCCTTGCCGCGCTGCCCTCCGCCGCGCTGCTCGGCAGCCACACCCTCGCGGTCACGGCCGTCTCCCGCCGGGAGACCACCGGCGGCTCGGTCCTGGCCCCCCTGGCGGCGCTCGCGACCACGGGGGCACTCGCCCTGCTGGTCGGCCACCGCCGCCCCCGACTCCCGGCAGGCCGACGGGCAGCAGCCGCCCCCGGCCTGCCGGGTCCCGGCCCGGACGGCAGCCCTCCCCGGGCCGGCGGCCTCCTCGCCGCCACCCTCGCCGCCGCCTATGCCGCCACAGCCGCCCGCCCCTGCCTCCACGCCGCGCTGAACCCGTCACCCCAGCTCACCCAGCGCGCGGTCGGCGCCGGCATCCGTGCCACCGTCCCGCTCCAGGCCGCCCTGGCCGCCCGCTCCGGCGCGACCACCACGTCCCTCCTGGTCGCGGCCCTCGCCCCGGCCGGCCGCCGCTTCGCGAGACGGGCCGGCATGAGGAAGGTGAGCATCACATGAGCCCGGACCCTCACCACGGCGTGAGCCGGGACACCACCGGGGACGACCGTGCCCCGGCCCGGGACACGAACCGGGCCCCGCACCCGAACGCCCCCACCCCGCTCCGCTTCGGCTACGGCACCAACGGCCTCGCCGACCTCCGCCTCGACGACGCCCTCGCCCTCCTCGCCGACCTCGGCTACGACGGCGTCGGGCTGACCCTCGACCACATGCACCTCGACCCCCTCGCCCCCGGCCTCGCCGCCCGCACCCGCCGGGTCGCCCACCGACTGGACGAGCTGGGCCTCGGTGTCACCGTGGAGACGGGCGCCCGCTACGTGCTCGACCCCCGGCGCAAGCACGGCCCCTCGCTGCTGGACCCCGACCCGGACGACCGGGCCCGCCGCGCCGGCCTGCTGCTGCGCGCGGTCCGCGTCGCCGCCGACCTCGGCGCGCACGCCGTGCACTGCTTCAGCGGCGCCCTCCCCGACGGCACCGACGAGGAAACCGCCTGGAAACGCCTCGCCGAGACCCTCACCCCCGTCCTCGACGCCGCCGCCACCGCCGGTGTCCCCCTCGCCGTGGAACCCGAACCCGGCCACCTCCTCGCCACCCTCGCCGACTTCCACCACCTGCGGCGCACGCTCGGTGAACCCGAGCCCCTCGGCCTCACCCTGGACCTCGGCCACTGCCAGTGCCTGGAACCCCTCCCGCCCGCCGACTGCGTGCGCGCGGCCGCCCCCTGGCTGCGCCACGTCCAGATCGAGGACATGCGCCGGGGCGTCCACGAACACCTCCCCTTCGGCGAGGGCGAGATCGACTTCCCGCCCCTCCTCGCGGCCCTCGCCGCCACCGGATACCAGGGCCTGACCGTCGTCGAACTGCCCCGCCACTCCCACGCGGGCCCCCACTTCGCCGCCCACTCCCTCCCGTTCCTCCGCCGAGCCGCCCGACAGACGGTGACCGGCCCCCCGTACGGCGATCCCTCCGCCACCCCCGAAGGGAGCACCACCCCATGAACCGCCCCCATGCCACCCCGGCCACCCCGGAGGCAGACACCCCCGCAGGACCGGCGGCCCACGGTGACGGCACCACCCCCGCCCTCACCCCGCCCGCCGCGCTGCACCGCCACCTCACCGACCGGCTCGCCGGCGCCGCCCGCGCCTGGCTCGACCAGGCCCTGGACGAGGCCACCGCACACCCCGGCACCCACGGTCCCATCTCCGTGTGGGAGCTGCGCCTGGCCGAAGCCGGCCGCCGCTGCGGCCCCGCCCACGCCGACGCCGCCCGCGTCCTCATCCTGCACGCGGCCCAAGCCGACACCGAAGCGCTGACCCGCGTCTACTTCCAGGGCACCGCCGACGAACGCCGCGCCGTCCTGCACGCCCTGCCCCACCTCCTGGCCGGAGCCGACGCCCTCCCGCTCGTCGAGGACGCCCTGCGCACCAACGACACCCGGCTCGTCGCCGCCGCCCTCGGCCCCTACGGTGCCCGCCACCTGGACGCCCACGCCTGGCGGCACGCCGTACTGAAGTGCCTGTTCACCTCGGTCGCCCTCGACCACGTGACGGACCTGGCCCGCCGCGCCCGCGGTGACGGCGAACTCGCCCGCATGCTCGGCGACTACGCCGAGGAGCGCACCGCGGCCGGCCGCCCCGTCCCCGCGGACCTGCACCACGTCCTGGCCCTCACCGAGTCCGCCACCGCCACCGGGACGCACGGCACGGACGACCCCCACGGCAAGGAGTCCTGATGCGCATCTTCGACCCCCACATCCACATGACGTCGCGCACCACCGACGACTACGAGGCCATGTACGCCGCGGGCGTCCGCGCCGTCGTCGAACCCGCCTTCTGGCTCGGCCAGCCCCGCACCTCCCCGGCATCCTTCCTCGACTACTTCGACGCACTCCTCGGCTGGGAACCCTTCCGGGCCGCCCAGTACGGCATCGCCCACCACTGCACCCTCGCCCTCAACCCCAAAGAGGCCAACGACCCCCGCTGCACACCCGTCCTGGACGCACTGCCCCGCTACCTCGTCAAGGACAACGTGGTCGCCGTCGGCGAGATCGGCTACGACTCCATGACCCCCGCCGAGGACACCGCCCTCGCCGCCCAGCTCCAGCTCGCCGCCGACCAGGGCCTGCCCGCGCTGGTGCACACCCCGCACCGCGACAAGCTCGCCGGGCTGCGCCGCACCCTCGACGTCGTCCGCGAGTCCGCGCTGCCCCTGGACCGCGTCCTGGTCGACCACCTCAACGAGACCACCGTCAAGGAGGCCAAGGACAGCGGCTGCTGGCTCGGCTTCTCCGTCTACCCGGACACCAAGATGGACGAGGAGCGGATGGTCGCCATCCTGCGCGCCCACGGCCCCGAACGCGTCCTGGTGAACTCCGCCGCCGACTGGGGGAGGAGCGACCCGCTCAAGACCCGCAAGGTCGCCGACCTGATGCTCGCCGAAGGCTTCACCGACGACGACGTCGACCGGGTGCTGTGGCGCAACCCCGTCGCCTTCTACGGACTCAGCGGACGCCTCCGCCTCGACGTCGATGCCACCGACGCCACCCACGAGGGCAACTCCATCCTCCGCGGCACACCGGCAGAGGCGCCACGGCCCGCCGGCGCCCCCGCCACGGAGGCGTGAGCCATGCGCTTCCGCCACCCCGACGGCTCCACCGTCCACCTCGCCTACTGCACCAACGTGCACCCCGCCGAGACCCTCGACGGAGTCCTCGCCCAGCTCCGCGACCACTGCGAGCCCGTCCGCCGCCGCCTCGGCCGGGACCGGCTCGGCATCGGCCTGTGGCTCGCCAAGGACGCGGCCCGCGCCCTCGCCACCGACCCCGCCGCCCTGCGCCAACTGCGCTGCGCCCTCGACCAGCGCGGCCTCGAGGTCGTCACCCTCAACGGATTCCCCTACGAGGGCTTCGGCGCCCAGGAGGTCAAGTACCGGGTCTACAAGCCGGACTGGGCCGACCCCGAACGCCTGGAACACACCGCGGCCCTCGGCAGGGTCCTCGCCGGACTGCTCCCCGACGACGTCACCGACGGCAGCATCTCCACCCTGCCCCTCGCCTGGCGCACCGCCCACGACGAACAACGCGCCCGCACGGCCCGCACCGCCCTGCGCACCCTCGCCCAACGCCTCGACGCACTCCACGAACTGACCGGACGCTCCCTGCGCGTCGCCCTGGAACCGGAACCCGGCTGCGTCGTCGAAACCACCCGGGACGCCATCGCCCCGCTCACCGCGATCGGCCACCACCGCGTCGGCATCTGCGTCGACACCTGCCACCTCGCCACCTCCTTCGAGGACCCGCACACCGCCCTGGACGACCTCACCCGGGCCGGCGTCCCCGTGGTCAAGTCCCAGCTCTCCGCCGCCCTGCACGCCGAACACCCCCACCTCCCCGAGGTCAGGGAGGCCCTCGCCGCCTTCGCCGAACCCCGCTTCCTGCACCAGACCCGCACCTCCACCTCCGCAGGTTTGCGCGGCACCGACGACCTCGACCAGGCCCTCACCGGCGACGCCCTGCCCGACGGGGGCCCCTGGCGCTCCCACTTCCACGTCCCCCTGCACGCGGCCCCCGCCCCGCCCCTCACCTCCACCCTGCCGGTCCTGAAGACCGTCCTGACCCGGCTCGTCGGCGGCCCGCAGCCGCTCACCCACCACCTCGAGGTGGAGACCTACACCTGGCAGGCCCTCCCGCCCGAGCTGCGCCCCCGCGGCCGCGCCCAGCTCGCCGACGGCATCGCCGCCGAACTCACCCTGGCCCGCGACCTCCTGACGGACCTCGGCCTGAAGGAACTCCCATGAGCGACCCCACCCCCCTCCTCGTCCTCGACGTCGTGGGCCTCACCCCCCGCCTCCTCGACCACATGCCCCACCTGAAGTCGCTCGGCCGGTCCGGCTCCCGCGCCCCGCTCGGCACCGTCCTGCCCGCCGTCACCTGCGCCGCCCAGTCCACCTTCCTCACCGGCACCACCCCCTCCGAGCACGGCATCGTCGGCAACGGCTGGTACTTCCGCGAGCTCGGCGACGTACTGCTGTGGCGGCAGCACAACGGCCTCGTCGCCGGCGACAAGCTCTGGGACGCCGCCCGCCGCGCCCACCCCGGCTACACCGTCGCCAACATCTGCTGGTGGTACGCCATGGGCGCCGACACCGACATCACCGTCACCCCCCGACCCGTCTACTACGCCGACGGCCGCAAGGAACCCGACTGCTACACCCGGCCGCCCTCCCTGCACGACGAACTCACCGAGAAGTTCGGCACGTTCCCCCTGTTCCACTTCTGGGGGCCAGGCGCCGACATCGTCTCCAGCCAGTGGATCATCGACGCCACCCGCCACATCATGCGCACCCGCCGTCCCGACCTCACCCTGTGCTACCTCCCGCACCTCGACTACGACCTGCAGCGCTTCGGCCCCGACGACCCGCGCTCCCTCAAGGCGGCCGCCGACCTCGACGCCGCCCTCGCCCCGCTGCTGGACGACGCCCGCGCCGAGGGCCGCACCGTCGTCGCCCTGTCCGAGTACGGCATCACCCGCGTCGACCGGCCCGTGGACATCAACCGCGCCCTGCGCCGCGCCGGCCTCCTCGAGGTGCACACCCAGGACGGCATGGAATACCTCGATCCGATGGCCTCCCGCGCCTTCGCGGTCGCCGACCACCAGCTCGCCCACGTCTACGTGCGCCGCCCCGAGGACCTCGACGCCACCCGCGCCGTCCTCGACGCACTGCCCGGCATCGAGCAGCTCCTCGACGACGAGGGCAAGAAGAGCCACCACCTCGACCACCCGCGGGCCGGCAATCTCGTCGCCGTCGCCGAACCCGACGCCTGGTTCACGTACTACTACTGGCTCGACGACGCCCGCGCGCCCGACTTCGCGCAGCTCGTCGAGATCCACCGCAAACCCGGCTACGACCCGGTCGAACTGTTCATGGACCCCCTCGACCCCTACGTCAGGGTCAAGGCCGCCACCGCACTGGCACGCAAGAAACTCGGACTGCGCTACCGCATGGCGGTCGTGCCCCTGGACCCCTCACCTCTTCGCGGCAGCCACGGCCGCCTCCCCGCGAGCGACGACGACGGTCCGCTCCTCATCTGCTCCACCCCCCGCGTCCTCGGCGACCGCGTCGCGGCCACCGAGGTGAAACAACTCCTGCTCCGGCTCGCCGGACTCGGCTGACACCGCACCACGCACGGCCGCCGACATCCGACTACCGAGAGTGAAACACGCTGCACTGACAACGGCCGGCCCCGGCCGTCCCGGGACCGCCCCCGACCGCAGAAGGCAGGCCACTCGTGACCCAGTACTCCGACCCGTCCCGCACCCCCGACGTCGAGACGAGCCCGGACGAGGGACTGCGCCGCAGTCTCGGCGTCGGCCGGCGCCGCTTCCTCACCACCTGCACCGCCGTGGCGGCCGGAGCCGTCGCGGCACCCGTCTTCGGTGCGGCCCCCGCCCTCGCCCAGAACCACGACGGAAACCACGGACACGACCACGGCCGGGGGCAGCTGCTGGTCCCGCCGCACAAGCGCGGCATCATCCTCTACACCGTCCGTGACGCCACCGCCCGCGACCCCCTCGCGAGCGACCTGCCCTCCGGCTTCCGCGAGGTGTTCAAGCAGCTCGCCCGGCACGGCTACCGCCAGGTGGAGTTCGCCAGCTACCGCCAGCACGCCAACGCGCCCGGCGGGGACAACCTGGAAACCGTCCAGGGCGCCAAGCTGCTGCGCCGCTGGCTCGACGAGCACGGCCTGCGCGCCCAGGGCAACCACGGCTTCATCCCCTCCTCCTGGCCGCTGACCACGGCGGACGAGGACACCTTCAAGAAGCACCTGGAGATCGCCAACATCCTCGGCATGGACCACATGGGCACCGGCGGCGACCCCACCGGCAGCTCCCACCGCGCCGACTGGGACGTGGCCGCCGACAAGTGGAACGCCCTCGGCGCGATCGCCCGCCGAGAGGGCATCAAGCTCTACACCCACAACCACGACAGCGCCTACGGTTTCCTGCTCGACAGCGGCCCGCTGGACGACCAGGGCCGTCCCACCCGCAGCTCCGGCATCCGCAAGCTGGAGTACTTCCTGAAGGTCACCGACCCGAAGCTCGTCTGGCTGGAGATGGACGTCTTCTGGGCGCACGTCGCCCAGTACAAGTTTCACACCTACACCGCCCCCGACGGCTCCACCCGCAGGAGCGTCTTCGACCCCGCCGCCCTCGTCGCCCGCCACAGCAAGCGCTACCCGCTCTTCCACGCCAAGGACGGCGTCGTCGACACCACCAACGGCATGGGCTACGACATGGTGCCCTTCGGCACCGGCGACATCGACTACACGACCTTCTTCTCCCGGGTCGGGCAGAGCACCTACCGCAATCCGATGGTCGAGGACGACAACTCCCCGAGCGCCACCGACCCCGCCCAGTCGCTCCGCGAAGCCAAGATCAGCTACGACAACATGGCCGCCCTGCGCAAGCGCCGCTGCTAGCGGCCCCGCCCGCCCGGAAGCACGACGCCGGCCCGCCCCGCGGCACACCCGGGAGGGCCGGCGCACCGGCATGCCGCCCACATGCTCACCTCGCGCTCCCCACCGCTGCCCAGGGCACGGAAACGCAGGTGAAAGGCACTGCGAAACCTTGGTATGGTTGTCCATGTCGCCGCGGGGAACACCCCCGCACGGGCGGCAGACACCTTGTCCGGGTGGCGGAATGGCAGACGCGCTAGCTTGAGGTGCTAGTGCCCTTTATCGGGCGTGGGGGTTCAAGTCCCCCCTCGGACACTCAACGTCTGTGACAGGCGTATCGAGGACCCCGGCCGACGCGGCTGCGGGTCCTCTTCACTTTGGCGGGCACCGTCACGTAGGCCGTGGGCCCGAAGGGCGGGTAGCCCGCTGTGCGTGAATAGCCACAGTGAGTAAGCCGACGGCGCACGCCGCCCCGCCGGGTGACGATGAGGCGTCATGAGGCCGCAGCCCGGGTTTCCGCCACCTCCTGCTACAGCCGTCGCCCCAGGTGACCGGAGTTCCTCGGGGGAGGTGATGAATACCGCAGGGGAGGATCAGGACGATCCAGGCCGGCTCGGTCGATCTCGGCTATGACCGCGGACAGCGGCGGGCCTTCAAGGATTTCCGTGCAGCCGATCGGGTTGTCGAACTCTATGCAGAAAGCCCACTTCCCCAGTGATCCCGCCCGCAGTGAATCGCCCTTGGCGGGCGCGTCGGTAGCTTTCTTCGCAGGTATTCGGCGGGCCTTTGCAGCGTCAGCTCCGTAGATGTCGATCATTTCTTCCGGGCTTCTGCCGAGGGAAAGGCCCAAGCGGAACTGCTCCGCATTTTCCCACCGCCAGGGGCTGGGTATTCGGTCTCCCGGGGAGTGTCGTCGCATCCGCTGTAGTCCATTCACGGGGGTCAGCAGTTTCGCAACCAGCCCCACGCGCGAGTCCAGTGGATGATGTTACGTTCCGTAACATGACCGATGATGCGCTACGGCTGCTGCGGCAGGATCCCCGCCTGGCCGAACTGGCGACCTTACCCTTCGACTTCGACCTGGGCCGCGTTGCCCACGGCCATGTCGAGGAGGTCCGCCTCGCTTCGGGCGGGCGGCTGGAGCCGGTGGCCGGGGACGATACCGGCGGTACGTACTTCGTGTGCGCGGACGGCTCGGTGCTCTACGCCGATTCGGAGGGCGCCGCGGGGATCATCGGCTCCAGCGTCGACGAGGCCCTGGAGCTCGTGATCGGCCTGCCCGGCTGGCGCGGCTGTACACGTCTGTCGCCGGACGACGGCGAGGAGAAGATCCTGGCGTGCGTCGCGGAGACCGAGGACGGGATCCGTGAGTACTACGGGATCGACGAGGAGCGGGCCGAGCTCCGCGCGGCGCTGGGCTTCCCGGAACGCTCCCCGGTCGAACTGGTGGGCAGACTGCGTGCCGCGCTGCTGCGCACCGAGCCGGACTTCGTCCTGCTCGACGCGGATGAGGGGTGCGCGTACGACCTGTTGGGCCCGGTCGGCCCCCCGCTGTGGGAGACGGTACTCGCAGCGGGCCGCGCCGATCTCGCCCGCCTGCGCAAGGGCGACCACACGGCATGGCGTGAGGTGGCCGAGGACCCGGTCCGGCGCCGGATCGCCCTGCGGGCCGCGCAGTTCGACCGCGCCGAGGGCGATCTGGAGCTGCTGCGGCATCTGTTGCGGCACGAGGCACGGTCGTCGATGACGGACGAACTGCGGCTCGCGGCCGTACTGGTCGGGCTGCACGGGGACACCGCAGATCTGCCGCTGCTCCATGAGGTCCGGGAGACGGACTACGACACGGCGTGCGGCCTGGGCGGTATGCCGGAACCGGGTGCGGGCGCGGACGAGTTGCGACAGTGGGCGCGGGAGCTCGACGAGTCGATGTTCGGGACGGACCCGGCGGACGAGCCGGTCTTCACCTGGACCGACCTGGCGCGGGACCAGGGGATGACGGACCTTGCGCGGGTGACGCTGATCCGCGAACTCGACGGCATCGTCATGGACCAGAGCAGACTCCGCTGCCCCGGGGCGCCCCGCACCCTGACCACGGCTCCGCTGAGCGGGCTCGCCCGGGACTTCGAGGAACTTGGCGACCTTCCCCAGGCGCTGCGCGCCCAGCGCCTGTACGCCGCCCTCCAGGAGACGGCATGGGACCGGGCCTCGGCCCGGCACACCCTCGCCCGCATGGAGCGTGAGGCGGGCCGGCTGTCGCAGGCGGTGGACAGCCTGGCCGCCGTGCGTGACGCCCTGGCCACTCCGGGCGACGATTCGCTGAGCTACTGGCGGCGGGTCAACCTCGGCGGCTTCATCGCCGAGGAGCACTACCGGCTCACCCTCGCCCTGGCCGACGCGGGACGCCCCGAGGAGGCCCGTGCCCTCCTCACCGCCGCCGACGCCGTACTCGGCGAGCTCTCGGACAACGCCGCCAAGGGTGTCCGCGAGCTCGCCGAGCGGACCGCCGCCCGCGTGCGGGAAGTCGACTGAGGACAGACAGGGCGGGCGGCCGGCCCGCCAGGAAGCAGGCGCTGCCGAAGCAGTCGCCATTGACAGGCCGGGGCCCGGCAGACACGATCCGGCAGACGAAGCCGGCAGAGGGGACGGGACGGAACATGGCGGCGGACGCGCTCGACTGGGCGGGCGACCACATGTGCGTCACCTTCACCCGGGGCCTGGACCCCGCTGAGGTGTTTACCCGCTACGGCGCCGACCCGGACCGTTCCCGCCTGCTCGACGCGGACGCCGCGTCCGACCTGCCCACAGGGCAGTTCGCCGCCGGAGCGGTGTCGCTCCTGAGGGCAGGAGGGCTCGGCGACTGGACGTTCTGCGTCGAGGAGGATGGCGTCCTCGGCTCATGGCCCGAACTCCTCGCCGCCCTGTCCCGCAGCACCGAGACCTATAGCGTCGTGTCCACCGAAGGGCTTGCCGTTTTCCAGCACTGGCGCGACGGCCAGTGCCTGGAGAACTGCGAAGCCGGCCCGGAACAACCCCGGCCCGAACACTCCGGCCCTTGGTGGGACAGGGTCCAGGAAGCCCAGGCCGAGCACGAGGGGCCCGGAGTGGCCTCCGTGGTCGCCCTCGTTCTGGACCACCTCGGTCTCACCCTGGACGACGCGACCCTGGCCGCCCCCTGGCCCACGCTGACCGTCACGGAGGACGACGTCCCGACCGCACCACGCGGTGACTCCTACGCGGGCGAGGGCCCGGTCCCGCCGGGCGCCATCGAGATCCTGTAGGTCCCCGGGTAGCCTTCGCCGGCCCCGTGCCCGTCACGAGTCCGGGAACGGGTTTCGGCTTCCGCCACGGGCCGCTCCCTCCAGCACCGTGATGCGGGTTGTCCCGCTGTCGGTGGGCCTCGTACCCCCGCCCGCGGCGGGCACTTCGTCTTCGCCGAGCGGGACGTTTCTCGTGCCCTCGCCGACCGTCAGCGCGACGATGGTCGCGCTGACGGTGCAGGAGATTCCGGAACCCGTGCGGCAGACCTCGTCCACTCGGTCCGCTGCTTCTTCACTCCGGTTCCTCGGCCCGCAGGGTGCCGTCACGCAGGGCCTTGTCCGTGGCCCGTCCGATGACAGCGGTCGCTCCCGCGTCCACGGCCCCTCCGACAATGCCTCCCAGGATCGGGATCCCCTTGGCGAGCGTGATCGCGGCGCGTTTGGTTCCGTATTTTGAGACGAGGAAGAACCCGGCCTTCTTGTTGATGGCCCGGACCACCGCGATCGGAATCTTCTTGATCATCTGCTCGCCGAGCTTCTGACCGATCTTCACCCCGAAGGCCGCTAGGACGTTCTGCGCGCTCATCCCGATTGCGAGCATCATCACGACGGTCCGCACGTGCGGATCGCGGATGTCCCATCCCCGGAGGTGCGCAATGGAACCGGCCATCCGCATGTTGATGGCGAGGGACGCGGCCACGTTCGCGGGGATCGTCACGCCTGCGGTGATCAGGCCTCCGAGCCCGGTGACGAACCCCTGAGTCCCGGCCGCGGCCACGGACTCCTTGATGAGGCGGGAGATGACCGCGTCGATGTCGTCCTTCATATCCTCGGAAGAACGGCGCTCCTCGTCCTCAGGCGCCCGGTAAGCATCACCTTGCCGACGCGAAAGACGGTCCTCGGCCCAGGTCACCGAACCCGTGACCGGCCCCACGCCGTTCACCATGACCTTCTCCGCGAGATCGGCGATCCACCGCCCGGCCTTCTCGACCGCTCCCTCGTCAGGAGTCTTCTCGTCGGCCATCACAACCCCCTCTGCGAACGCCCCACCGGGGAGCGTCTCGCACTGCGGCGGGCAGGAGGAGGAGTCCGGTCGCCGGGGCGGCTGAAGCCGCATCCCCCTCGCTACCCCCCACCCTCCGCGCCACGACGCCCTTCGCCGCACCGCCCTTCATGAGCTGAAGCGGCTATACCTTCCCATGGAAGTGAAAGCGCCGTCAAACTCTACTGGCTGGCTTGCGTGCGCTCGACCCGAGGACGATGAGCGGACCGTGCCGACTACCCCGCCCCGCAACCGGCCTCCACCAGGAACGGGCTCGGCTGCCCGGTCCACGAGACGTACAGGCCGTCCCGGGCCCGGGTGCAGGCGACGAACAGCAGGCAACGTTCTGCGGCGAGGTCGGCCTCATGCTGGAGCCGGTCGACTTCCTCCGGGGTGATGGCCGAAGGGTTCGGCAGAGCGCGGTCGTCGACGCCGACGACGGCGGTGTAGCGGTACTCGAGCCCTTTGAAGGTGTGCATGGTGCCCACGTTGACCGCGTCGTCGGTGCGGGCGGCTCCCGCGCGGACTCGGCTGGCGGGGACCCCGGCCGCGATCAGGCGGTCCTTGGCCTTCTCGCAGGTCTTGTTGAACCGCGCGCAGATCCCGATCTCCCCGTACGCGGCTCCGTTGTCCACCCACGCGCGCACCTGCTCGATCAGGGCGTCGAGTTCGGCATCCTCCGTCTCCGCCTCGTGGACGCGCGGACCGGATCCGTGCAGGGACGAGCTGTACCCGATCAGGGTGTCGTGCCGTCCGCTGTCGGCCAGTTCGGCGTAGGGGCGGCCGAGCAGGAGTCCCGTCGCCCAGCTCAGGATCTCCTGGGTGGAGCGGTAGTTCTTGCGCAGCTTGGTCGAGCGGCCGGCGACGTTGATGCCGAGGGACTTCAGCGACACTCGGTTGTCGTAGATCCGCTGGTGCGGGTCGCCCGCGACGAACAGGTCGTCGGGGCGCCGCGGGGCGGCCGCGCGCAGCATCCGCCACTGGGCCGGGTGGAGGTCCTGGGCTTCGTCGACGACGATGTGCCGGTAGCACGGCCCCTGCCCGGTCAGCAGGTCGGTCGCTTCCACACAGGTGCCGAGGTAGGTGCGCAGCCCGTCCTCGGCCAGCCGCCGGGTGAACTCCTCCACGGTCCGCCACACCAGCGGCCGGGCGGAGGACGGCAGCGCGCTGCCGCGGCCCCGGCGCTCGCAGCGCTCGTACTCCTCCTGGCTGCGGATGTCCTGGGCGAGGACGACGTGCTTGTACTCCTGGGCGAGGAACTGCGGGGTGCCGGTGAAGCCGGTGGCCTCCGCGGCCTGCTCCCACCGGGCAGTCTCCTCGTACCCGGTGAGCGGTCGGCGCGAGGTGTTGACCACACGTCCGGCGAAGGCGTCGACGGTCATGACGTCGACCCGGTCGCGCAGGTCCGGGTGGTCGACGAGCAGGCAGAGCCCTTCGGTGAGGGCGTCCACGAGGGCATTGGTGAAGGTGGTGAGGAGGATGCGGTCGCCGTCGCGCAGGTGCCGCAGCAGGTGCCGCACCCGGTGGAGGGCGACGACGGACTTCCCGGTGCCGGGCCCGCCGGTCACCTGCGCGGGGCCGGAGTACGACGGGCGGTAGGCGACCTTGTGCTGGGCGGGGTGCAGGAAGATCCGCCAGGCGGTGAACGGCTTGTCGAGGATGTCGCGCAGTTCGTCGGCGTCCGTGACGACGGCGATCCGGGTGCGGGTGTGGGCGATGGCGGTCGCGTAGTCGGTGGTGTCGACGGGCTCCTGCGAGGCCGCGTCGGCCAGCGCCGGCACGACGACCTCCTGCCACGTCTGTTCGACGCCCGCGCCGAGGGCAAGGTGCTCCAGCACCTTGTACTGGTCCGGCGGGAAGAACCGCCCGAAGACGTCGAGCTGTTCCAGGCTGGTCAGCACGCGTGCCTGCGCGAGGGTGGTGGCGTCGATGCCGAGCGCGGCCATCTCCCCGTCGGAGACCTTCGCGAAAAGCCGCTGCTCCTCGGCGGGCGCGACGCGTTCGTAGGTGGGGGTCAGCTCCTCCAGGGTGGCGATCTCGCGGAGCTCCACGGCGCCGGTGACGGCGTTGATGGTCGCCTTCTGCCGCACCGCCCACTCGGTGGCCTCGTCGTGCGGGCCGACCCGGAGCAGCACGAAGGTGTCGCCCGTCTCGGGCGCGAGGACCACGCCGCGGTACCCCTGGGTGATCCGGATGGTCCGGATCTGCCGGTCCCTGGCCCTCTTGAGGGATTCCAGCTTCAGGCCGGGGTCCCTGAAGAGCTGGTCGAGAGTGAGCCGTTCGAACTTCTCCCAGGCGTCGAAGACGCCGTTCCTGACATGCTTCTCGAGCTTCTCCAACTGCTGACAGAAGGCCTTGTCGAGGGCGAGATGCGGCATGTCGGGAGTTTAGGCCGCCTCTGCGTGGCCGTGGGCCGCGGAGGTTCGTTCAGTGGCTGCCGTCCAGGTTTCGCCGGTCACTCACCGCCGAGTTCCCGGCTGCCCGGAGGCATCTGATGGCCAACCCTCTCAACCGGTTGCCGGGCCTGCCCCACGGCACCGGCCAGGCCGCCCGCCGGGAGACCGACGATCCGCCGGTCGGCGAAGAAGTGATCGCGGAGGGATTCCCTGAGGGCTCACTGGACCAGTTCGATGTGGGGGTGGGAGGGGTCGGCCGGGCAGGCGTGGAGCTGGAGGTGGTAGCCGCCGACGATGTCGATCAGGGTGAAGTTGCCGTCTCGGGCGCCCAGGGGAGGCGGGGCCGAGCTCGACGGTTCCTCCTCGGCGATCCAGGACGCGCCGATGCCGTCCCATTCCGAGGAGGCGATGGTGAGAAGCGGGACCGCCTCGGTGCCGCACTCGGGGCAGGGGCGGTCGACGGGGTCGATGTCGCCCCAGCTGGTCCAGCCGCCGGTCTTCCAGCCGGGAGCGGTGGAGAGGCCGCCCAGATAGAGCTCGCCCAGATCATCCATGTCGTACTGCGCGGGGTCGATCGTCCCCCAGCGGCTCGTGTCCTCCAGCTGGGCCCGAAGCTCCTCGTCCAGCTCCCCGGGGTGGGGGAAGTCGGTGACCTGCTCCGGTGAGAACAGGCACGGCTCCGGGAGGTAGGAGCCGTCCTGGATGACCGGCGGCTCGGGCGGTGCGTCGAGGACGTCGGTGACGGCGGCGGAGGAGCGCCAGAAGAGCGCGGTCCTGGGGTGAGGGCGTTCCGCGTGGTCGAAGGGGCACCACAGGACCTGGAGGAGGTCCGCGTCGGCCGGGCGGAGGAAGGGGACGTCGCGGGCATAGAGCTGGGCGACGGGCAGGAGGGGGATCGGGCCGTCGAACCACGGGCGGCCCGCCCCGATCCGCTCCCAGATCGCCTGTTCCTCGGGGGTCCGCTGGGGTGCCTCGGGGTCGAGGCGCAGCCGCTCGGCCGATGCGGCACGGACGCGGCGGAGGAGCCGGATGTCGTCCGGGGAGTGGACCGTCCGCGCCACGTGCTTGTCGTGCGGCTCGTCGCAGTACGGCCACGGCTCGCCGGCGGGCCACAGCAGCGGTCCGCCGACGGAACTGTCGTGCACGGTCGGGGACCCGGGGCGCGGGTGCAGTCGGGTCGCCGTGCGTGCCAGCGGAACCAGTTGAGGGAAGAGCGCGGTCACGTCGACCGGCCGCGGCGGGGTGGTGAAGGTGGCGTTCACGGCGGTGATACTGCCAGCAGCCTCTGACAGCAGGCGCGCCGATCCACGTCGGCCGGCACCACACGGCTTCCCCGGGTCGGCAGCTCTTCGGCCGGAGTGAGGAAGCGCAGGCCTTGCTGGCGGCGTTCGCCGCAGTGATTCCGCCGGTCGGCCTTCCCGGTGCGGGGCTGGGGCCCGGTTACCCGCCGTCGAGTTCCCGGCGGAGCATGGCCAGGACCTCCGCGGCCTCGGCGGCCACGTCGTGGTGCGGGCCATGGACAAGCACGACGTCCTCGTACAAGGCCTCCAGACAGGATCGGGCCTCCTGCGTGTTGCCCTGGCCGATCAGCAGTACGCCGATGTCACGGCGCAGCTCCACGGCGGCGTCGCTGACGTCGCTCTCGACGGCCCGTTCCACCTCGAGGACGGCTCGGAGTTCCGCCAGTGCCTCGGTCACCTGGCCGAGTTCGCCGCGGCAGCGGGCGGCCTGGGCGCGGCAGTCGCGGGCGGCCTCGTCGGTCGGCCCGTTGATGCGGCCGTAGGCCTCGGCGAGCGTCTCGAACTCGGGCAGGGCCGCCCGGTGGTCACCGGCCAGCTGCCTGCTGTACGCACGGCGTCGCCGCAGCCGCAGGACGGCCTTGTTCTCCGCGCCAAGGGCGCGCGCCAGCGGCTCGATCATCTCGCCCGCGACCTCGGCGGCCTGCGTGTAGCGCTCCTCCTCCATGAGGGCGATGTAGTGCTCGTCGACCTCCCGCAACCGCGCCCGCAGCAACTCCCGTTCCGGAGGCGACACCACATGCTCGGCGACCTGGCCGGGAGCCGCCGAGCCCGGGGCGACCCGGGGCCGGCTCTCGGCCCGGGCGCGGGGCGCGTAGGGGCGGCGGTAGAGCCCGGTCGGGTCCGGCGCACCGGGCGGCCCTGCCTCCCCGAGGGCGGAGGACTCACCGGGCGCGGGCAGGAACGGCATCAGCCGCTCGTACACCTCCTGCACGTCCACCGGTCGGCTCTCCGGCGTCTTGCGCAGCAGATGCAGCACCAGCGCCTCCAGCTCCTCCGGCACGTCCGCCCGCAGCTGCCGCAGCGGGGTGGGCGCCGCCCGGACGTGCCGGTCCATCAGCTCGAAGTCACTGGGGGCACTGAACAGTGCCCTGCCGCAAAGGAGTTCGTGGAGGACACAACCGAGGGCGTAGAGGTCGGTGCGCGGGGTGACCCGGGTGCCGCGCACCTGCTCGGGCGCCATGTACTGATGCGTGCCGATCGGCCGGCCGGAGGCCGTCAGCCGGGTGACGTCGGTCTGAAGCATCGCCGCGACACCGAAGTCGAGGACCTTCACCGTGCCGTCGCGTGCGACCAGGATGTTCGACGGCTTGAGGTCGCGGTGCACCACCGGTACGTCGTGCGCGTACGACAGCACGGTGGCGACCTGCGCCGCCACCGCCACCGCCCAGCTGACCAGCAGGGGCCGCTCCTCGTGTACGTACCGGGTGAGGGGGACACCCTCCACCAGTTCCATCACGAGGAACAGGTGCTCGTAGCCGCTGTCGAGCACCGCGTCGTACACCTGCGGTACACCCGGGTGCTGGATGCGGGCGGTGATCCGCGCCTCGCGGCGGAAGCGCCGCTCCAGCTCCTCGGCCAGCTGCGGCGTGGCGGCGACGGCCTGCGGCCGGATGCGCTTCACGGCGACGGGCCGGTCCAGCACCGCGTCGTACCCCCGCCACACGTCCCCCATACCGCCGTTGCCGAGCCGCTCCAGCAGCTCGTAGCGGCCCGCGATCGGTCTGTCCGGCACCTGTCCCCGCCCCGCGTCCTCACCGGCGCTCGCTCGTTCTCCCGAGCCCCGTCGGTCGCGGCCAGTTTCCCCGGAAAGGGATCACTGCGTCCAGCCGGGTCCTACGAGGGCGCGGTGGACGGGCCGGATCGCGCCACCGTGTCCAGTGTGTCCACCGTGTATTCGGCCCAGACCGTCTTGCCCGGGCCGTCCGGGCGCGGTGTGCAGCCCCAGCGGTCGGCGAGGGCCTCGACGAGCAGCAGACCGCGTCCGCCCTCGCCGTCGTCCGTCGCTGTGGCGGGGAGGCGGGGGAGGCTCTCGCCCCGGGTGTCGGTGACCTCGATCCGTACGGTGCGGGTGGCCGGGGTGGCGGTCAGACACAGGCGGAAGTCCCGGCCCGCCACGTGCCCGTGCCGCACGGCGTTGGCGCACAGCTCCGCGGCCACGAGCGTGACGGAGTCGTGCGCGTCGCTGTCGTACGGGACGCCCCAGGCGTCGAGGCAGTGTTCGCACATGCGCCGGGCGAGGCGGGCGCCGCGCGGGGTGGAGCTGAAGCGCATCGTGAACCGGTGCACCGTGACGGGTGATTGTGTTGCGGTCATGCACTCACGGTGGCGTGGTGTGGCCTAGCGTGACCAGTGGTGACGCGCTGACGCGGTGGGGAGTACCCGCGGGCGCACACCGTGTACAGGGCGGTACGACCGCGTGACGGCGGAAGTGGGGTGTGCGGTGACGGGTGAGGGTGAGGTGCCGGAGCAGCGGCAGGCGGAGGACGAACCGGCGCGGGGGGTCATCGGGGCGTTCGGACGGCAGTTGAAGCTGCTGCGGCTTCGGGCGGGGATGGAGCGGACCGAACTCGGCAAGCGGGTCGGGTATTCGGCGGACACGATCGCCTCGTACGAGCAGGGACGGCGAGTGCCACAGCCTCGGTTCATCGATCAGGCGGACGAGGTGCTGGACGCGGGCGGGGTGTTGATGGCCATGAAGGGGGAGGTGGGGCGGGCGCGGTATCCCGTCTTCTTTCAGGATGCTGCCCGGCTTGAGGCAAAGGCCTCCGCGCTGAGTGTGTATGCCGTCTACGCCGTGCCTGGCTTGCTGCAAACCGAGTCCTACGCCCGGGCTGTCTTCCACATGGAACGCCCCCTCCTCAGTGACGAGGTGATCGAGGAGCGACTTGGAGCACGCCTGCTACGACAGGAGATCTTCAGCCGTCAGCCGGCCCCCTTGATGAGCTTTGTTATCGAGGAAGCGGTACTCAGAAGACCACTCGGTGGGGCGGAAGTCCTAAGGGAGGCTTTGGAGCACATCCTGCTATTGGGGCAGTCCCGGAACGTAGAGATCCAAGTCATGCCGATCGGACGTGCCGACCACGGTGCACTCGGCGGTCCCTTCACTCTGATCGACACCGACGACGATCAACGGATCGCGTACGCCGAAGTGCAGGACCACAGCCGTCTCCATACGGACAGCAAGTATGTGCGTACGCTGGAAGCGCGTTATGGCATTCTCCGGTCACAAGCGCTGACCCCGAGCGAGTCGGCAGCGTTCATTGTGCAACTGATGGGAGAGACATGAGCGCCCAGCGGACCGAGCCGTCTGTAGGCGATGTCGGATGGATCAAGAGCAGCTACAGCACGGGGAACGGCGGTGAATGCGTCGAGGTCGCTGCCGTTGCTGACGCTGTGCTGGTACGGGACTCCAAGCACTCCGCCGGGCCCATCCTGTCGCTCGGGCCGAAGGCGTGGGCCGAGTTCGTGCAGAGGGCCGCGCGCGGCTGAGGCAGACGCGTCCTGGGGCACCGGCACCGGGTGGGTGCCGGTGCCCCAGGAGCTGTCAGAAGTCGTCCAGCCCTTCCTCCCGGCGGATCATCCGCCAGGCCGCGCGGCGGGCGCTGCGGTCGAGGTTGGACTTGAAGTCCCGGTCCGTCCCGAAGTACCGCTTGCCGAGCGTGTCGATCGTGGAGACATGGTCCATCATGTTCTCCTCGAACTTCTTGTCGAAGACGACGCCGAAGTTCTCCTCGTCGTTGACGAGGGCGGCCGCCCGAACCTTCGGGTCCTTCTTCGTCGCGTTGAAGGCCGGGAGGACGTCCTCCTCCGTGAACTCCGTGCCGAACTTCGCGTTGAACTTCTCGATCAGGTCCGACAGCAGCGACTTCTCAGCGTCCTTCCCGCCGCCGACCCCGTCACCGAACCCCTTGAGCTCGGCCGGACCCTCGGACACGAGGGACTTGTCGTGCTCGCCGGTCTTCTCGACGCGCAGGTGGCTGAGATCGACCTCCCCTATGTCGACGCCACCGTCCGCGAGGCGAGGCAGCCGGTTGAGCAGGTAACGCCCGTACAGGTACAGACGCTCCAGGTCGGCGTCCTGGTACGGGACGATCTGCGCGAGGAAGCCGTACTTGCGGACGTAGTCGTTGAGGTGAGCCCGGAACCCCTCGGCCGTCTCGACGTCGTCCTCCTCCTCGCTCTCCAGGAGGGTGCTGAAGCGGGTGACGGCGGGGGAGAGGAGCCGGTACAGCTCGGCGTGCAGCTTCTCCCACTTGGCCTGGGAGCCGCCGGCCTTCTCCTGCGCCTCGAAGTACGCGGCGACGAACTGGTCCATGTCCTGCTCCGAGATGATCGGCGCGGACATGACGCGGCTCTGGGCCGTGTAGAGGAGGTTCGGGTCGGAGGGCAGGGTGAGCGCCTCCTCGAAGTACGGGCGGAAGGCGTCCTGGATGTCCTCGGCCTCGTTGACGAAGTCCAGGACGGCCAGGTCGGCCTGCGACTTGCGGTCGGCGGTGCGGTTGAGGCGCGAGAGCGTCTGCACGGCGGCGATGCCGGTCAGCGTCTTGTTGACGTACATCGTCGTGAGGAGCGGCTGGTCGAAGCCGGTCTGGTACTTCTCGGCGACGACCAGGATCCGGTACTCCTGCTGCCCCTTGCCGCCGGCCTGCGCGGCCTTGTCGTCGGCGCGGGTGTAGGCGAACGCCTTGGGCAGCGCGCTCTCCGGCAGACCGCCGTTCTCCTTGCTCTCGGTGGTCTCCTCGCCGTCGAGGGTGAGGGAGCCGGAGAAGGCGACCAGGACGCCGAGGTCCGGGTACTTCGTGTCGTACGCGCGGTCGGCGATGTAGCTCTTGATGGCGCGGGCCATCTCCACGGCGGACTGGCGGGACGCCGTGACAACCATGGCCTTGGCCCGCCCGCCGAGCCGGCCGCGGGTGTGGGCGACGAAGTGCTCCACGATCACCTGCGCGTGCTGGGACACCGTGTGCTCGTGCATGAGCGCGAACCGGGCGAGCAGGCTGTTCGCCTTGGAGGGGTCGACCTCCTTCTCGTCGCGGTTGAGGTTCGCCAGCTTCCAGTAGGTGTTGTAGGTGACGTAGTTGCGCAGGGGGTCGAGGATGAAGCCCTCCTCGATGGCCTGGCGCATGGAGTAGGTGTGGAAGGGGCGGTAGACCGTCTCGCCGTTCTCCACGGCTTCCGTGCCGAAGAGTTCGAGCGTCTTGGACTTGGGGGTCGCGGTGAAGGCGAAGTAGGAGAGGTTGGCGGCCCGGGAGCGCTCGACCGCCTTCGCCTTCAGCTTGTCGTCCACGGTGACCGTGGTCGCGCCCTCGTCGTCCGAGTCGGCGTCCAGGCCGAGGTCGCGCAGGGCGGACTTCACGGCGGTGGCGGCGTCACCGGACTGGGAGGAGTGCGCCTCGTCCACGATGATCGCGAAGCGGGTGCCCTTGATCTCGGTCGGGTTGCGCTTGATGTAGTCGAGCAGCGCCGGGAACGAGTGCAGGGTGACCGTGACGATCTTCCCGGTGTCCCTGGAGAGCGCGCGGGCGAGCTGCTCGCTCTTCGCCCCGTGCTTCTCGTCGACCTTCACGACCAGGCCGTCGGTCTGCGAGAAGCTGCCGACGGTCGCCGAGAGCTGGGCGTCCAGCGCGCGGCGGTCGGTGATGACGATGACCTTGTCGAAGACGGGTTCGCCCGGCTTGATGCGGCCGTCGGCGAGGGCGTCGGGCCGCAGGACGGCGGGGTCCTGGCGGGCGTGCAGGTCGCTGAGGCGGTGGGCCAGCCAGCCGATGGTGTTCGACTTGCCGGAGCCGGCGGAGGCCATGACCAGGTAGTTCTGGCCGGCGCCGTGCACGGACGCGTGCGCGGTGAGCTTGCGGACCACGTCCCACTGGTGGAAGCGGGGGAAGATCGTCGTCTTGGTGGTGCCGCCGCCGGGGGTCTTGTGCTTCTGCTGGTGCACGAAACGCTGGAGGAGGTCGAGCCAGTTGTCCCGCTGCCAGACCTCTTCCCAGAGGTAGGACGTGGCGTACTTGCCGTGGGCGGTGGGTGCCGGGTTGCCGGCCCCGCCGGGCTGGCCGGCGCCGTTGGAGCCGGTGTTGAACGGCAGGAAGCGGGTGCTCTTGCCGCGCAGTTGCGTGGTGACGAAGACCAGGTCCGGGTCGACGGCGAAGTTGGCGATGACGCGGCGCGTGAAGATCAGTTCGGTCGGGTCGCGGTCGGTCCGGTACTGCTCCTTGGCCTGCTCGACGCCCTGACCGGTGAGCGGGTTCTTCAGCTCGGCGGTGGCGACGGGGATGCCGTTGAGAAACAGGGTCAGGTCGAGGCGGTGGCCCCAGTCGGCCTGCTTGGTGGCGTAAGGGAGCTCGCGGACGACGGTGAGGCGGTTGGCGCGGTAGCCGTCGAGGACGGAGGCGTCGGAGATGAGGTTGGGCTTGAAGTAGGCGACGCGGAGCCGGACCCCGCGGTCCTTCACGCCGTTACGGAGGACGTGGAGCAGCCCGTCGTCGGCGATGGCCCGGTCGAGACGCTGCGCGAAACCGCGCTGCGCCTCGTTGGGGTTGCCGCCGTAGACGGTGAGGAGCTCGTCCCACTCGTCGGGCTGGGTCGCGCCGATGAAGGTGAACAGCTCATTGGTGTCCAGGCCGAGGTCGGGCTGGTAGTCCTCGGGGTTCGCCTCGCGCCAGCCTCGTTCACAGAGGGCGGCGACGATGGCGGAACCGAAGGAGGACTCGTCGTGCGCGGGGCTCATGCGGAGACTCCTTCGGTTACGTTGCGGCCGCTGGCGGTGGAGACGTCGAACTGGCCGGTTACGGCGGCGGTGATGAGGGCGGAGCGTCGTTCAGCCAGCAGGCTGTTGGAGCGTCGGATCGCGTCCTGAAGCTTTCGACCCGGGCCGATCTCCCGTTGTACGGCGGTCACGATGGCTTCCTGCTCGTCCAGAGGGGGAACAGGGGTACTCAGGGCCAGGAACGATTCCGGGTACAAACGGAGGCGTGAGGTCCAAACTCCCTTGGAGTAACGGGTCATCTCCGTGACGTACTCGGGAGTCCTGAAGAGCAGGTCGAAATACTCGGGCAGCGTGTCCTGCGACGTGAAGCGGTAGACACCGTATGCCGGGCTGACGATGCCCTCGTGTCGGGACACTCCAAGCGCCCCCATCCAGGCCCAGAGCGTGTTGATGATGAGGTCTCCTGGCTGGCACTTCTTGTATCCGACCAGCGACTCGGCCTGAAACATGTACACGGTCTTCTCACGTCGTGGCGTGACACCTGTGAGATGAGAAACCGTCAGGAGTTCCTCACCGCCGTGCTGTGAGGGGTCGTTGACCTCGCGCATGAAAGTCTTGTTCCGCTTGATCGCCCAGTGGGACGGGATCGAGCCGAGGGGGCCGATTCCGCTGTCCTTGAAAGCGGTCTGTGCGTTTGTTCCTCGAAGGCAGTGCTGGCTGATCAAAGCAATGCGACGCTCGTCGATGAGAGACGAGGCTTGCTCCTTCGCAGCGACGAGCGTGTCGATACGCTTGGTCTCGGCGTCGAGGAAGTCGGCAATCCGGCGTTGTTCTTCAAACGGCGGAAGCATGATGCGTTCGTTTAGGACATCGGTCGATGAAAGATGTTTGACGGTGGTGGCGAAGGTTAGATCGTTGATGATTCGCAGTGAGGCCGGCAGCGCGTAGGCGACGAAGCGCATGTCCACTTGGGTCCGTTGGCGAAGCAGGCAGAGTCGCTGATTGAGAGCTGCCACACCGCGGTCCCATACGACCAGATTAAAGTCGCCGTCCATACCGATGACAACGTCTCCGTCCCTGAGGAGCGCGGACGGGGGAATATCGCCGGTCACGTAGGTCTCGAAGTCCTTTTCGGCGAGATCCCTAATGCGAACGAGTGGGATATCACCGTTCGGGCCAAAGCTCTCCGAGGGGAACGGGTACCCGTTAGTCAGGCAGACGAGATCGCCGATACGACGGACTTTCCAGTCATCCGGAAGTGTCTTCGATTCTGCTACAGAGCGTACATCCCATGCGAGACTCATTCCGTGACCTCCCCCAGCAGGCGCTGAATCTCTGCCTCCAGTGTCTTAAGTTCCGCGTCAATTTCGATCAACGGCCGCGGCGGCTCGTACACGTAGAAGTGCCGCGTGAACGGAATCTCATACCCGATCTTCGTCTTGCTGTGGTCGATCCACGCGTCCGGCACGTGCGGGTGGACCTCCCGCTCCAGGTACTCCTCGACGTCCTCACCCAGCGGGACGTTCTCGTAGTCCCGCAGCTCTACGTCCGGCTCGGGCTGCCCCTTGACGCGCTGGACTTCGCCTTCCGGGTCCCGTACCCCGACGACCTCCCGCAGCGCCTTGTTGAACGGCGCCCCCGTCGGCCACGTCCCGCCGGCCTGCACCACCGCGTCCTTCAACGCGAGCCAGGCCTCCTGCTTCGTGCCCCAACTCGTCCCCATCAGGGACTTGAAGGCGTCCGCCAGGACCGAGGCCTGTGGCAGCTTCTGGATGGCCTTGGACGCCTCCAGCGCCGCCAGGGTCTCCTCCGTCACCTCGAACCGCAGTTTCAGCGGGCGTTCGACGGTGATCCGCTGATACCCGAAGTCCTCGTTCCGGAAGACCTTCACCTTCCCATGCAGCGGGTGCTCGGCGTCGCCCGCCACCGCCAGCGCCTCGCCGTACAGCTTGACCACCGTGGCGATGTGCTCCTTGCCCAGCTGCTTGCGCTTGTCGCCGAGAGACTTCCGCATCTTCTGCCACTGGTCGCGGGCGTCCAACAGCACGACCTTGCCCTTGTGGTCCGGGCTCTTCCTGTTCGTCAGGATCCAGAAGTACGTGGAGATGCCGGTGTTGTAGAAGAGCTGGTCCGGCAGGGCGACGATGCCCTCCAGCCAGTCGTTCTCCAGGATCCAGCGGCGGATCTCCGACTCGCCCGAGCCGGCCGCACCCGTGAACAGCGGCGAGCCGTTGAAGACGATCGCCAGGCGTGAGCCGCCCCCGCCGTCCACGTCGACCGGCTTCATCTTGTCGATCATGTGCTGGAGGAACAGCAGCGAACCGTCGTTGATGCGCGGCAGGCCCGCGCCGAAGCGGCCAGCCTCGCCGAGTTCCCTGTGTTCGCGCTCGACCTCGTCCTTGACCTTCTTCCACTCCACGCCAAACGGCGGATTCGCCAGCATGTAGTCGAAGGTCTTGCGGGCGTGGCCGTCATCCGAGAACGAGTTGCCGAAGCGGATGTTCTCCGGGTCCTGGCCCTTGATCATGAGGTCGGACCGGCAGATCGCCCACGACTCGGGGTTGAGCTCCTGGCCGAACACCTCCACCGTGGCGTCCGGGTTCAGCTCCGTGATCAGGTCGTCCATCGCGGAGAGCATGCCGCCCGTGCCGCAGGCCGGGTCGAGGACCGTGCGCACCGCGCCCGGAAGCTGGAGCGCGTCGCCGTCCGGGGCGACGAGCAGCCGCACCATGAGCTGGATGACCTCACGCGGGGTGAAGTGCTCACCGGCCGTCTCGTTGGACTGCTCCGCGAAGCGGCGGATCAGCTCCTCGAAGATGTAGCCCATGTTGTGATTGGGCACGACCTCGGGACGCAGGTCCAGGTCGGTGAACTTGCCGATGACCTGGTAGAGCAGCCCCGCGCTGTCCAGCCGCTTGATCTGCTGGGCGAACTCGAAGCGGTCGAGGACACCGCGGGCGTTGTCGGAGAACGCGCCGACGTACACCGCCAAATTCTTCGCCGCGTTCTGCGGGTCCGCCGCGATCTTCTTCAGGGTCAGGCTGGACCGGTTGTAGAAGGAGTGGCCCGAGGCCCGGCGCAGGAAGCGGTCCGGGTCGATGTCGCCGTCCTTGTACTGCTCCGCGATCTCGGCGACCTTCTCGCGGGTCGGTTCCAGCACGCACTCCAGTCGCCGCAGCACCGTGAACGGCAGGATGACCTTGCCGTAGTCGGACTGCTTGTAGTCCCCCCGCAGGAGGTCGGCGACGGACCACGCGTGGTTCGCCAACTCCGTGTGCTTGCTGCTGTTCAAGACTTCTTCCGTTTCCCTTCCGGGGCTCATACGGATGACTGTGCGTGCGGGGGAGGGATGGTGTGTCCTCGTCCGTCCGCATCTGGTGTGGGGGTGGTGCCGGAGCCTAGGCCGGCCGCGGCACCAGTTGCCCGCCCGTGAGCCCCCCGCTCACGAGCTGTGCCGTCTCCTCGGCCAAGTCCCTCGTGCGCCGCGCCTGTTCACGCAACGCTTCCACATGCCGGAAGGCCTCGCCGTACCGGCGCTGCTCCTCCAGGGGCAGCAACGGTACGCGCAGTCGGCCCGGCGTGAGGTGGAGTGTGGAACTGCCGGTCGAGGCGCCGGCCAGGTTGGCCTCGGAGCTGAGGAAACCGAGGAGGAACCAGGGGTCGAGGCGCGCCGGGTCCGGGCGGAACAGGTGCACGCCCGCCCCCAGCAGGGCGCCTGCCTCCGCCTCGCCCGCGACCCGGGCCGCAGGACCCGTGCCGCCGACCAGGTTGCGGACCAGAACGTCGCCCTTGGCGATCTCCGGCATCTGCTCGGCCTGCACGTCCAACGCCTGCCCGGTCGGTCCGGATCCGCCGGCAATGTCACGGCCTGTCAGGACCGGGCGACGGTCCATGCCGTCGGCTCCCGCCTCCGTGTGCCCCGCCTCGGCGCCCGCTGCCCGCGGCGAGACCGGAACCGCGCGCAGCACCTTCAGCGCCCCGCCTCGGGCCAGGTCCGACACCGTGGCCGTGCGCCAGTCGCGGGCCGAAGCCCCCGCCGCGGCCCACGCCGCCGTGTCGGCCAGTTCGGCCACCGTCCGCACCGCCGCCGCCAGTCCTTCGCGGGCCGACGTGGCCTCGCGGGCCAGTTCCTGCGGGTCGATGTCGGCCTGAGAGGCCCGGACCTGACGCGCGGGCGTCACGTCGACCACCTCGTCAAGCAGGTCGACCACGCTCACTGCCCGCGCCACACCGGCCTGCGCCTCGAACCCGTCCGGGTCCTCGGCGTACGCCGTCCACGCGGAGAGAATCTGCTCCGTCACCCGCGCCCAGTCCACCGAACCCGAACGGGTACCGCCGCGCCCCGGCGCCGACGGCTCGTCGACGGTGTCGACGAAGAGGACCGTCTGGTACGCCGGCCGCGTCGGCTCCGGGCGTTGCAGTATCCACACCTGGAGGCCGATGTGGAGCGGGATCGCCGCTCCCGGCGGCAGGGCCGCCACCGCGCGCAGTGCGCCGCTGCGGATCAGCTCGGCGCGGATGCGGCGGCCGGAGGAACGGGACGCCGTCGCCGGCGGGAGGAGCAGCACGGCGTGGCCGCCCGGTTCGAGGTGCGCCAAAGCGTGCTGCACCCATGCCAGTTCGGACTCGGCCCGGGGTGGGAATCCGTACGCCCAGCGGGAGTCGTAGGCCAGGTCGTCGTGACCCCAGTCCCGGTCGCCGTAGGGCGGGTTGCACAGCACGGCGTCGACGGTGAGGTCGGGGAAGGCGTCGGCGCGCAGGCTGTCGCCCGTGCGCACGGTCACGCCCGCGCCCTCCCCGGCCGTCAGGAGCAGGTCTACCGCGGCACGCCGTGCCTGGACAGGCAGGCTGTCCTGCCCGTACAGCTTGCGTGCGCCAAGCGCGGCGGCGGCCGTCAGCAGAGTGCCGCTGCCGCAGGCGGGGTCGAGGACGTGGGCCGGGGAGCCCGGGACCA
The DNA here is from genome assembly GCF_055592385.1 of Streptomyces sp. NPDC041124. Lineage (NCBI taxonomy): Bacteria > Bacillati > Actinomycetota > Actinomycetes > Kitasatosporales > Streptomycetaceae > Streptomyces > Streptomyces sp. NPDC041124. The sequence goes on along the minus strand of NZ_JBVIYR010000010.1, from coordinate 156,570 downwards.
GACGGGCCAGCAGGTCGGCGAGCGGGGCCGGCGTGCGGTACGCGCCGCTCGCGGCGCTGTCCTCCAGCTCCCGCTCCGCCAGGACACCCAGCGTCGTCTGCGCGCCCTCGTCACGGATGCAGAGCAGCAGGGCGCGCAGGACGGTGGTGTCGGCGGCGGTGAACCGGACGGGCTCGGTGTCCGGCACCACGTCCGCCACCCCGGCTGCCGCGTCGTTCGCCTGCTTCACCAGGTCGTCGTCGGGCAGTGCGAGCAGACCGGCGAGGTCGTCGGCGGGACGGCGGGCCGCTGCGAGGACCAGTACGAGCAGGTCGGACACACCCGCACCCCCCTGTTCTCGCAGACGCAGGGTCGTGCGCAGCTCCCCGCTGGGTGTGGCCGCCGTGTGCTGTCCGCGCGAGGCGAGCCAGGCGCGGACCTCCTCCAAGTCGTAGAGCGGACTGCTGTCCGTGCCGCCCGCAGGGACGGGGAAGTCCTCGTGCCGGCGGCGCCAGTTGCTGACGGTGGCGCGCGTGACGCCCGCGATGCGGGAGATCTCGGCGGCTGTCACCTGGGCTGATGGTGCAGAGGGCTGCGGCATGAGTGAGGTCCTGGCTCTGATGGTCGGCGTGGTCACACCATACAGCACGCGTCAACTCGCGCAAGCTGTTGGACAGTGCTTTCGCGGCTGTGCTTACATGGTTCTGCTTCCGCCGGTAGGCAGCAGTCTACGGCGTGGGGCGACAGTTCCATGGCCACAGCCATGCCTCAACGCGCTCCGAACACTCGGAGCAGTCACAGCCCTCATCTGCCCGTCCCGCGCCGTCCGGCGGGTGGTGGGGGCCACGAGGGGTTCGAGGCGGGGCGACGGCTTATCGACCAACCCAGGGGGGACCCATGCGTCTGACCATGCCGACCGGCACGCCGGAAGGAATCCCGCTCACCGTCATGCCGTTCCGCGAGGACGCGGTCATCGGCACCATGTCCCTCGCGACCCTGGTGCGGCTCGTGCCGTCGCCGCGTCAGGAGGAGGACCCGCGCGCCCTGAAGACCGCGTCCGGACACGACCGGCGCCGCGCCGAACTGCGCGCCACCGTGCAGCGGACGCTGAAGTCCCAGAAGGGCAAGAACATCCCGGACTACGCTGAGTACATCGCCGCCGGCGTCCTCGGCAAGCACGGCTCCGCGTGGTCCACGCCGCCGATCACCCTCTGGCACGCGGGCGAGGTCGCCGCGATGAGCGACGAACTGGTCGCCGGGTCCGGTCTGCGGACCCTTACCGTCGCCCCGGACGCCATGGTGATCGCCATCGACGGTGAGACCCAGACCACTGCCTGGCACGACATCTACCGGGACCCGGAGTCCTTCGGCCTCACCTACACCGAACTCGGCCGACGGGTGCGCATCCCCTTCGAGCTCTACCTCGGCATCTCCCCGGCCGACGCCCGCCAGATCTTCTACGACCGCAACGTCAAGGGCGTCGACGTCGCCAAGAACCTGGCCATGTCCATGGACCAGCGCGACCTGGCCACCCGCCTCGCCTACACGGTCGGCGAGAAGCTCGAGGTCGAGTCCGACGGGCAGCGGATGCCGTTCGCCAAGCTGGTCAACACGGGCAAGCGGCAGCTCACCAAGACCGACAAGGAGGTGGTGACGCTGTCCGCGCTGCGGGCGCTGATTGTCACCACCGTCTTCGGTGCCAAGGGTGTGCAGTATTCGGCGGCCAACGTCAACGAGGGTGACCTGCCTTCCCACACCGACGCCGATGAGGTGACGACGGTGGTCGTCCGTCTCGTGTCCCGGCTCATCGAGGACCGTTTTCCGGACTTCGCCCGACGCAGCGCGATCACGGCCCCGGCCGTGATGGCGGGCCTGGGTGTCCTGCTGCACCGCGCGACCCCGTGGTGCGCCCCTCACGACGCGATGAGCTACGACACCGTGGAGCGCCTGCTCGCCGACGTCCGCTGGGAGCGCGAGCCCGTCTACTGGGACGGCGTCTGCGCCAGCGTGGGCGCCACCGGGCGTCTCAACTTCAGCGGCGGTGTGAAGGACTCCGCCGGCCGCGTCGCGGGCGCGCTCCTCGACCCGCACAGCGAGCCGGGCCGGAAGATCCGAGGGATGCGGAACTGAACAGGCCTGCGGCGCGGATCTGCTGACGCCGAGACCTTCCCAGCCGAACGCTCCTCCCCGGACGAGGCCCTAGCCGCGGGCACGGCCCACGGCTCCCGCACCCGGTGTGCGTGGCGACCAGGGTGCTATGCCGCGCCCGGAGCCGACCCTGTCCGGTCGGTCCAGCCCAGGCGCGGCGGTGCGGCTCCGCTTCCGCCGGCACGCGCGCCCCCTCTTTCCGCCACCCGTCAGTCCCCTTCCCCTCCCCTCCGTACAAGGAATGGCCCCATGAGCTACTCACACCTCTCCGGCACGCCCTCCTCTCCCTCCCCTTCGTCCCCGCGCGCCGTCTCAGCCGCCTCCACGGGTACGCCGGAGATGACGTCGCAGACGCCCCCCGCTGCCGCGCAGCCGTCGGCCGGGCGGCAGCCGTCGTGGTGCGGAGCGCGGCTCACCCGCGGCGCCTCGACGTTCCGCGCGCTGATCGCGGCGCCCCTGGCCCGCCCGCGCAGGGCCGTCCTCGCCGTGGCCGCGGCAGCCGTGGGCTGTTCCCTGTCCGCCTGCTCCGCCACCGGCGGCACCCAGACCGACACCGCGCCGCCGGCGGCCACCGTCAGCGCCTCGCAGGACGTCCGGAGCGCCGAGGACGCGCAGGACACTGGGGACACCCAGGACGACTCCGAGAGCGACACCATCGTCGTCGCGCTGGACAAGAACGCCACCTGGAACAACGGCGTCAAGGCGAACCTGAACGGCTTCAGCCGGGGTACTTCCGGGGAGTACGCCAGCCCGTCCGGCGAGCCCTACTTGGCCTTCTCCGTCACCCTGCAGAACGGCTCCAAGGCCACGATCGACCTGGCCCTGGTCAGCCTGTCCTGTCCGGACGGCGCCGACGAGATCTTCGACACGGACGCGGGCTTCGACGGCGCTCCGGACACGCACCTGCTGCCGGGCAAGTCGCAGACCTGGAAAGTGGCCTGCGTGTTCCCCAAGACGGCCCGGAGCGCCCAGATCGAGATCACGCCGGCCGACAGCTCCGACTCCGGCTGGTACCGCACCGCCATCTTCACCGGCCAGGTGCAGTAGCCCGGACCGCGCCCCCGCCGCGCCCGGTCACACGCTCTGCGGTGAAAGCGGTCGACGCTTTTCACGACCCATCCCCGTGGCGCGACTTCGGCTGCTTCCCTACCCGTGTGCATAAGGTCCGGTGAGTAACTTCCCTACCGGATAAGTGAATTCCTGGAAGGCGCGGAGGTGGGGAAGCGGCTGAGGAGTCATCAGGTCAAAGACCCGAACGTTTTTGTGCCGTCGCCGGACACCGCTTGCGCACCGAAGTCTCCATTCAATGTTCAATGCGACTCCACTCCGGTCGGGACGAAGAGGAGCCTCGAGGAGATCAAGGTGGTCGAGAAGCGCAGCGTGTTCTTCCGTGGGGAGCCGCGTATGAAGACGGGGTTGCCCCTCGAAGGGGAGGGCCCGGGATGTCGTGTGTCCAATCTGGTCGGGCGGGTGGGACGGCGCGCGCCGGGGCGAGCGCCGAGGGGTCGCGGGCAACGCCTGTCGCGTGGGTGCGGCGCGTGTATCCGGAGAGCGCCGCCCGAACGGCAGTCCAATGGGCGGCCCCCCCATCCCGTCCGTGTCGCCGGCGCGGATAATCTTCGGCTGTAGATTGCATTGATCGATGTGGCCGGGTCATCGCGATGGGGGTCGCGATTGCTGCGGACGTATCGCCCTCGGTGAAGCTCTGGCCACGCCTTTCGGGTGGTCGTGCGATTACTGCAAGGGCTGCTTGTGGAAACGGTGGGGGATGGGTGGGACGTCTTTGTGAGTGGTGCGCCGTCGGGTTGCGCCGGGCAGTGGCAGTAGAGGGCTGCGCCCGAGGAGGCGTTCGGTAGCGGCCCGTCCTCAGCGACGGGCCGAGGTGACGCGGAAGACCGTTCCATGCCGGGGAACTTCACGAACAGGGCATCGAAACCTCTCTTTTGGGGACAGGGTGGATCATTCTTACCAGGTGTGGCAGGACGTGCTGGCCGAGGAGTTCTTCGGACGGCAGCACGCCGGCCACCCGACGCTGTTCTACGTCGACGACGACGTCGAGCAGGAGCTCAGGCACGGATACGGCATCGAGGAGCCCCTCGCCCGGTGCGTGGGCAGGTTCCTGCGGCTGGAGACCGCGGAACCGTACGGCGCACTGGAGGACTACCGCTGGCGCCGGCGGCAGCAGGACAAGGACGGCGTACCCGCCTTCCTGCCGCTGCTCGCCTGCTCGGTGATGGCCGCGTCCCGGATGATGAACGACCACAACCACCGGGCCACCGCCTACCACGCCCGCTTCTCCGAGCTGCTGACCGGCGACGAGAAGCGACTGGGCAGCCACCACTACGAGCCGGTCTCCCGCATGTGGCAGGTGCTGGCCTCCTGGCAGCACAGCCAGAAGGGCGCGCGGGGCCTGTGCACCCTCCCCGCCCCCTCCGACCTGCCTTCCAACCGCAGCATGATCGGGTTCGCCCAGTCCCAGGCGCTCCTCAGCGGCGCGGACCGCTCCTTCCTGCCGAAGCTCTTCCGGTCGCTGCGGGAACACGGCACGACCTGGCCCCTGCCGGGAGAGACGCTGCTCGCCCAGATCGAGATCCGGGGCATGGAGCGGCACTTCTCCAAGAACTTCCGCAACACCCTGCGGGAGGAGGAGTTCCGCCCCTTCCTCGCCAAGCTGATCGGCAACTACGCCGCCTCCTGGGACGGTTCGGACGAACTGGTGCCCACCGGTGTCACCCGCGCCGAACTCCTGGTGCGCCTGGACGCGGGGCGTCTCGGCTGGGTGGCGCGCCTGCGGTCCGCGGAGCGGAAGGAGCGCATCGAGCTGAAGGGCGGCGTCGTCCTCGAGCAGCTCGGCGACACCCCCTACTACGAGGTGACGGGCCTGCCCGCCCCGGGTGCGGGCACCCTCACCCGGAGCATCCGCCGCGACGGGGACGGCCTGGTGCTCAGCCGCCCCGCATCCTCCGTCCTGGTGCTCGCGCGGGACGACGTGCTCGGGGTCTGGGCCGCCACCGACGGCTTCCGCCCGGGAGAGGCGCACGTGGTACTCGCCGCTCCGACCGCGCAGCGGGACGTTCAGCGGCTGCTGGACAAGGCCGCGACCACCGGCCGGAGCGCCGACACGAGCAAACTGCCCTGGGTGCCGCAGGGCTGGTCCCTGCACAAGCCTGTCACCTTCGACGACGGTGTCACCCTGCGCCGGGCGCTGAAGGAGGTCCAGGGCGCGGTCGGTCTCCTGCAGCCCCCGGCCCAGTTCAAGCTCCGCCTCGAAGGCGGACTGAAGCTCGCGCCCTCACTCGATCCCCACCTGTACCTCCGGGGAGGCGAGCCCCAAGTGGTCCTCCCGGACGCCGCGGAGGGCACGGGAGCCCTCCTGATCGACGGGAAGGAGCGGCCCGAGCTCCGCAAGGCGATCGCCGCGGGCCGCCCCGTCCCCCTGGCCGTGCTCCGGCTGGAGCCCGGCCGCCACACGGTGAGTCACGCAGGCGTGGAGATCGGCTTCGCCACCTTGGACCAGGCCGTCGTCGAACCGAAGACGACCAGGGTCTGCGGTTTCGCCGTCGTGGACGGTAAGGCCTCCCCGTCGCCCTCCCTCCTCGACGAGCGGACCCTGCGGACCGGCATCACCGGCGCCGACTGCACGAGCGCCATCACCCAGGAGTTGGCGGCCGTCATGGAGCTGTGCCGCCGGGACGCGGACGAGGTGCTGTTCGCGGCGGCCGACGGACGGCTGTGGACGCTTCAGGCCCCGGAGCAACCGGACTGGTGGACCGAACGCCTCCCCGACACCCCCGCCCCGCTCCGCTTCGAGGCCGGCTTCCACGGCATCGGCGGCTGGCTCCTGGAGCGTCGCAGCGGACGCTGGAAGGGCCGCCCGGTGAATCCCGGAACGCCGAAACCGAAGAGCACCGGCAACCCGCGGGCCTGGGCCCGCGCCGTCCTCAACGCCCAGCAGGCGTCCGTCGAACCCTCGTGGGCCGCGTACGTACAGGCGGCGAAGGAGCTGGACCGATGACGGGAACGACGAACAGCACCGAGTTCGGCGGGATCCTCCTGCGCTGGCTGAGCGAGAGCCGCAGCGGCAGGGCGTCCGCCCTGCGCGACGGTGTCCGCGACCAGGCCCGGGCATGGGGCCTGGAGCTGAAGGAGTACGCCGACTGGGACTGGATGCGCAAGGCCGCCGCCCTCGGCTTCATCGACGTGGACCCGCGCGCCGACCGCTGGTCGGTGGCCCCGCCGGTGCTGACCCGGCTGCCCCACGCCGACGGCCTCGCGCTGCTGACCGGCGCGCGCACCGCGCGGATCGAAGCTCGGGTCGAGGAGGCGGCACAGGAGTGGATGGAACTGATCACCGTCCCCCACCGGCCGGAGCCCGGTGAGGCCCCGCTGCCCGACACCCTCCTGTTCCAGTACGAGGACCCGCGGACCCTGAGGGAAGCCGCCGAGTTCCTCAGGGTCCGCTACGTGCCCTGCGCCGCCCTGCAGTTGGCGGAGCTGCTACCGCAGGCAGCGCCGGGCCCCGAGTCCGCGCCGCCCGGCGGCAGCACCGCCGACACACTGGAGAAGTACGAGCTGCGCCTCCAGCGGTTCGTCCCCGTGGCGAGGGACGACGAGGACGGCCTGTACCGGTGGCGCGGAGCCGACTACACACGCCTGACCCGCGTCCGCCGCAACGGCGTCTTCCACGCGGTGGAACGCGAGACGGGCGTCTACCTGGAACTCGCCCGCCACCGCACCGGCGCGATGCGCTGGCGGCCGGAATCCGGCGAGGGCCGGGCCGGCATCGGCCGGCTCTTCGTCGACCGGTACGCGCCCCTGCCCGCCCTGCACGAGCGCGCCGCCGTACTGTGCAGCGGCTTCCCGCCCCCGGTGGGCAAACAGGCGCAGACCCGCGCGTACGACAACGTGCCGCGGGCGCTCGCCGAGGCGATAGCGGCCTCGCTTCAGCAGAACCTGGAGACCATGCCGCGACCGGTGGCGGCCGTCGGTGGGAGGACCGAGTGAGCGTGGAACAGCAGACGGCGGCGGTGACGGACACCGACGTCCAGGACGTCATGGGCACGTTCGACGACCTGCGCAGCGCCCTCTTCCGCTACTACGACACCCCGTTCAGCGTCGACGACCGTTCCGTCATGGAGGAACGGCGCAACCTCCTGGACCGGGACAACGGGGCCTGGCGCGACCCGCTGATCGAACTGCGCCCGCAGTACGCCTCCCGGGACGTCGGCGTCGCGGAGTCCTTCGCCGAGGCCGGGGCGCACCCCGACGCGGCCGAGTTCGCCCGCTTCACCCTCCCCGACGGCGTGACCAGCCTCTACCAGCACCAGCACGACGCCTTGGTCGCCGCCTGCGGGGGCAAGGACTTCGTGGTCACCGCGGGCACCGGCTCCGGCAAGACGGAGTCCTTCCTGCTGCCGGTCCTCGCCGACCTGGTCGCAGAGTCCGCCCACTGGCAGGGCACCCGCGCCGTGCAGCGGGAATGGTGGCAGGGAGACGGCGACCACGTGCCCGGCCGACAGGGCGAGCACGGGCACCCCGCCGCCGTGCGCGTGCTGATCCTCTACCCCACCAACGCACTCGCCGACGACCAGCTGGTCCGGCTCCGTAAGTCGCTGGACAGCCGCGAGGCCCACGCCTGGCTGGACCGCAAGCGCAACGGCCACCGCTTCTACTTCGGCCGCTATACCGGAGCCACCCCCGTCTCCGGCAGCCGCGACTCCGACCCGGCGCACTTCCGTCTCCGGCAGTACCTGCAGGAGGTCCAGGAGCGGCAGCGCAAGGCCGACGAGAAGCTCGACGAGGAACTGCGGCCCTTCGTCCCGCGCCTCGGCGGAGCGGAGATGCACGCCCGCTGGGACATGCAGGCCGCGCCGCCGGACATCATGATCACCAACTATTCGATGCTGAACATCATGCTGCTCCGCAAGCAGGAGGAGCACATCTTCAGCGCCACGAGGAAGTGGCTCGAGGAAACCCCCGGCGCCCGCCTCACCCTCATCCTCGACGAGCTCCACATGTACCGCGGCACGGCCGGCACCGAGGTGGCCTACCTGCTGCGCAACCTCCGCCACCGCCTCGGCCTCGACAAGAACCCCGAGAAACTGCGCGTGCTCGCCGCCTCCGCCTCCCTGGAAGCCGGCCGGGACGACGACTTCCTCGACGGGTTCTTCGCCCTGCCCGGCTCCCGACGCGTGATCATCCCGGGAAAGACGAAGGAAATCCACGGCGGGGGAGACCTGGCCGCCCACACCGAACGCCTCGCGCAGGCCGCGAAGACCCCCGTCACCCAGGACGAAGCCGTCGCCCTGGCCCGGGAGACCAGCCTCGGCCCGGCGCTCCAGCACGCCCTCACCCCCAGCGGCAAGCCCCGTGCCCTGCCCGCCCCCGAACTGGCGAAAAACCTCTTCCCGGACGTCCCCGAGGAGCAGCGCCGAAACGCCCTCCACGGAGTCCTGCGCGTACTCGGCTCCGCCCAGGACCCCGGACTTCCCCAGCTCCGCGCCCACTTCTTCTTCCGGAACATCGAGGGCGTCTGGGCCTGCTCAGACCCGAACTGCCCCCACATCCCCGTGGAGCACGACCCCGAACGCCGCGTCGGCCGGCTCTTCGCCGAGCCCACATCCCGCTGCACCTGCGGCGCCCGCGTCCTCGAGCTCCTCTCCTGCCAGGCCTGCGGCGACCTCATGCTCGGCGGGTACGCCAGCCCCAAGGACACCCGGCGACGAAAGTTCACCGGGGCCCTCCACACCGACTTCCCGGACCTGGACCTGCTCCCCGACGAGGCCAGCGGCGCACCCACCGCGGCGAACTACGTCGTGTACTGGCCGCGCACCAAGGGCCTCGGCCTCGACGACCCCGGCTGGCACGCGGGCCTGTCCGACGGAGGGCCGCAGGTCGAGTTCGCGTTCCGCCGCAGCACCTACCAGCCCGCCACCGGCCGCCTGGAGAACCGGGACGTCAAGCACACCGGATGGTCGTTCCACATCTCCGTCCCCCTGGACAAGGAGGGCAAGAAGCCGGCCTACGACCCGGCCCGGCTTCAGGCCTTCCCCACCCGCTGCCCCGCCTGCGGCGACGACTGGGAGATCAAGCACGACAAGGACGGCCGCTTCGTCCCGCTGGAATCCCCCGACCGGCTGCGCAACGCGCCGGTCCGCCGGATGCGCACCGGTTTCTACAAGATCAACCAGGTGCTGGTGACCGAGGCCCTCGGCCACCTTCCCGACGGCCGGCGCAAGGCGATCGCCTTCTCCGACAGCCGTGACGACGCCTCCGAGCTCGCCAGCGGCCTCGCCCTCCGCCACTACCAGGACCTCCTCCGCCTGCTCAGCGCCCAGGCCGTCGAAAGCCAGGGGGATCCGTTCGGAGACCTCCAGCTGGTGAAGGCCCACTACGCCGGGGAAACCGCCGACCGTGCCGGTGCCCGTTCCGCCATGGAACGGCTGCGGGACCGCAACCCGGCGGACTGGGGGCGCCTGAAGGCGATCCTCGCCGACGACCTCGACGCGGAACCGGAACTCCTGCCCGACCTGGAACGGAAGTTCTCCGAACTGCCCTCCCTGGACGACCTCGCCTCCGACCTCGAAGGCATGCTGCTGGCCTATGGCGTCAACCCCGCCGGTCCCGCGGCCTCGCTCCAGCAGACCTCGGCCGGGCAGCCCTGGACCGCGCTCTACCACTGGGAGCGGGACCGCGAAGCGGTGGTGGAGACCCAGGCGCAGGAGGAACTGCTCAACCGTCTCCGCTCCCGCCTCCGCCTCGAGACCATCGGCAGCCTCTTCTCCGGCGGTGGCCGTGACTTCGAATCGCTCGGACTCGGCTGGCTCTGCCTGCGCGACGACCGCTCGCCCCTGGACATCGGCCCGGACAGCGACCAGGCCGTGGCGCGTGCCAGCCTGCGCATCCTCGGCCTGATGCGGCGCTTCACCCGGATACGTGCCTCGCTGCAGGGGCCGCCCGCACCTCTGAAGCGTTTCTGGAAGCAGGTCGCCGAACGCCAGGGCACCGATCTGGAGACGGTCAAGGACCGGGTGCTCGGCGTCTGGAAGGACGCCGTGGTCGACTACGTCATCAAGCCGGAGAAGGTGGCGCTCCGCTCCGGCGAGAACAAGACCTGGACCTGCCGCTCCTGCCACCGGCCGCACCTCCACCCGGGCGCGGGACTGTGCACCAAGTGCCTGACCCCGCTGCCCGCCGTGCCCCAGCAGTACAGCGGAGTCCTCGAGGACGACTACTACGCCTGGAAGGCCGCCCACCGCACCGGTGACTTCCCCCTGCGCACCGCGGAACTCACCGGCCAGACGGACCGGCTGGAGGCCCAGCGCCGGCAGGGCCTCTTCCAGGACGTCTTCCTCGGTGACGACGACGTCCCGCAGGCAGACGGCCTGGAACTGCTCTCCGTGACCACGACCATGGAGGCCGGTGTCGACATCGGCCCCCTCAACACCGTGATCATGGCCAACATGCCGCCCACCCGCTTCAACTACCAGCAGCGGGTGGGGCGCGCGGGCCGGCGCAACAGCCCGGTCGCCGTAGCACTCACCGTCTGCCGCGGCCGCAGCCACGACGAGCACTACTTCGCCCGCCCGGAAGCCATCACCAACGACCCGACCCCACCGCCCTACCTGGTCCTCGGCATGGTCTCCGTCTTCCGGCGGGTCCTGCTGGGAGAAGTCCTGCGCCAGGCCTTCGAGCCCTTGCAGCCGCAGGACCGCCGGAAGGGCCCGGACATGACGAGCAACGTCCACGGACAGTTCGGCCTCGCCGCCGACTGGCCGGCGCACCGCGGCGCCGTCCGCCGCTGGATCGCCGAGCGCCCTGACCGCGTCAGGGCCGCTGCCGCCGCCCTCCGGGCCGGCACACCGGAGAGCATCGCCGCCATCGACCCGGTGGCCGCCGTCGACGAGCTCCTCGGCCAGGTCGACGACGTGGCTGCCAGGCAGGTCGGCCACTCCGACCTCAGCCAGCGCCTGGCGGAGGCGGGTCTCCTGCCCATGTTCGGCTTCCCGGCCCGCTCCCGCCTCCTCTACCGGAGCATCCCGAAGAAGACCTTCCCCTGGCCGCCGGCCGACTCCGTCAACCGCGACCTGGCCGTCGCCCTCAGCAAGTTCGCACCGGGCAGCGAAACCCCGCAGGACGGCCGCCTGCTCCGCTCCAGCGGAGTGGTCTCCCTCGTCCCCAGCGGCCGCGGAGTGCAGGCCGCCGAAGAGCCCTTCGGACCGGAACAGCTGGTCGCCATGTGCCGGATCTGTTCCCACGTAGACCCGCAGGCCGTCGTCGACCCGGAGACCGGGGACGCCGGCACCTGCCCCGCCTGCGGAGCGGACAGCAAGTACTACCGGGCCGTCCCCTTCCGGGAGCCCGCGGGCTTCCGGGCCGCCCGAGAAGCACGGGACTACGACGGCTACCGGGAGCTCGGCTCCAACGCCACCAGCGCACGGACCGCCGCCGACCTGGAGAAGACCGCCCCGCGCATTCACCGTGCCGCCGACGACTGGATGGTCGTCCACACCGGCAGCGGCGACCGCTACATCGTCAACACCAACGCCGGAAAACTCTTCCGGTTCGCCAAGAACACCGGCCCGTGGCGCGGCTACCTCGCCCTGGACAATCCCAGGGCGGAAGCAGACCTGGAGATCGCCCTCGGCGCCACCCAGCACACCGACATGCTCTTCATCGGAGCCAAGGACGCCCTCGACACGGGCCGGGGCCTGCGCTTCGACATCTCGAAGTCCCAGCAGATCGACGGCTTCCCCGAGGCGTACCACGGCCGGCGCGCCGCCTGGTACTCGCTGGCGGCCCTGCTGCGCCGTGCCGCCGCCCCACACTTGGACGTGCAGCCGGAGGAACTCCTCAGCGGCATCCATGGCTCTGACGCCCCGGTGGCCGCTCCCGTCATGGCCTACCTGGCGGACAGCCTCGACAACGGCGCGGGCTTCAGCACCCACCTCGGCTCGGAGGAACACATCGAGGAGTTCCTCCAGACCGTCGACCGGTACGTGCACGACCTGGAGGCCGACCACCACGCGCGGAACTGCCGCAGCTCCTGCTACGCCTGCCTGCGCGACTACTCAAACATGCGCCTCCACCCGCTGTACGACTGGCGGCTCGCCCGCGACCTGACCGACGCCCTGCGCGGCCGGGAACTGCGGGTCGAGGCGGAGGACCACGCCGTTCTGCTCAAGGGCTGGGCGGACGAGGAGCCCGACGTCATCCTGAAGGAGACCGCCGCCGGCCCGGTGGCGCTCTTCACCTCGGACTTCACCGGCGAGCCCGTCGCGGTCGCCGTCAAGCACCCGCTGGAGTCCGCCAGTGAGGAGTGCGGGAGCGAACGGCTCCGGGCCCTGCGCCACGAGGTTCGTGCCGGAGGCCTCGCCGACAGGATCGCCTTCGTAGACTCCTACAGCCTGGACCGGACCCCTGCCGCGGTGATCGAGCACGTGCACACCTTCGCGGAGGAACTCTGATGACGGCAGGAAGCCCGCTGGGAGCGGGCCAGGACGAGCAAACCCACCTGGAGGAGGTGCGGCAGCGCGAGATCGCACGCCGCCTCGCGCTCCGCCAGGCACGCGCGCAGCGGACCCCCGGGGAAGCTACGCGAGCCGTGGAAGCTGTCGGCGGCCCCGCTCCGGTCGTTCCCCCGCAGAAGCAGCCGGAACCGGAACCGGTCATGCCCCAGCCGGTCCCCGAAGGGTTCGCCGACAGGGAGGCCTGGCAGCGCGCCCGCCCTTTCGTCGAAATCGTGCTGCCCGACGCGCTGAAGGCGGAGACTGGGACGCTGACCGCGCAGAAGTTGGCGCAGGCCGCGGCCGATACGGCGTCCCGACAGGACGATCCCGTCGCGGGCGTCTCCCTGCTCGTCATGGCACAGGATCACGGGCTGAACGTCTTCGACGGCCGACTCGACGACCGTGCCCGCGCCCTGCTGGAGGACAAGCCGCTGCCGCTTCTGGGGGAGCCGGGCAGCATGTGGCAGGCCTACCAGGACGACCGTCGCCTGATGGAGATTAACCTGTCCGTTCCTCGTCAGAGGGAGCTCCTGGCGAAGCTTCCCCGGCCGCTTCTCGACGACTACATCGACGAGGAGTGGATCGGCGCGGTCCCCGAACGCGACGGCACCTCCCGTGCCGCCTACTTCCGAGCCCGTCTGGACCCGGCGTCCCTCACCGACGAAGAGATGGACCTGCTGGCCTGGCCCCTGGAACGGGAGCGCCGAGAGGCCGGCCCGGGAACGGAACCCGGGCGTGACTGGCCGCAGGACTGGCGCCTGCTGGTGAGGCTGCAGGCCGGCGACGCCAAGGCCATTGCCGGGGAGTGGACCGACCTCCTGCCGCCGACGCGGAAGCTCCTGGACGCCCTGCGCGAGGTGCGGCGGACCGGAGAGGTCCCGGACGACCTCGTCGCCGACGAGCGGCTGTGGGTCCTCCTGGAGCGGGCCCACCCCAGCGTGCGCAGCGCGACCAACAAGAGGTTCAACGGCTGGATCGGCGTACGGACCCTGATCAGGGCCGTGCGACAGATGCACCGCGCCCTCCTCCACGGGGACGACGAGACGGCGGAACAGCGCAGGAGGGCCGCGGCCACCATGGCTGGGAGGCTCCGGCACCACTCGCAGCCGGTGCGCTGGGAGGCCCAGAACATCCAGGCCTACCTGCGCGCCGGCCAGGAGGTGGCGGAGTCCCTCAGACTTCTGGATCAGGATGTCGAAGGCCGCCCCCCGGTGCGGGACGAGCTCGGCGGAGGCGTCGTGGCCACGCTGCGGAAGAACCGGAGCTTCCTGGAGGGCCGGCCGGGCGGCGAGCGCGACCAGCCGCTCAACCCCTACCTGGTGCTCGGCGTGCCCGACGGGGAGAACGACTGGAAGAAAGCCTGGCGAGCCCTGAGGAAGGAGCTCGCCGACAGCGGACGCGTCCGGATCAACCGCGCCAAGGACATGATCGAGAAGGCCGAACGGGAGCAGCAGGAAGTACCCCGGTTCGCCGTCCCGCTTGCCCCGAACCGCTGGAATGATCCCGTCGGCACGAGCCACCGGCTGGAACTCCCGCCAGAACCCCTGCAGAGGCTCACCGAGCCGCCCACGGACAGCGACCGCGAGTGGTCCCGCACCGAGGCGGCCCGAGAAATAATCACCAGGGCGACAGAACGCCTTTACCCGGCTGCCGAAGACACCGCAGCCCTTGAAGACCCAGAGAGCAGCACATCGTGAGCACCAAAGCAGGTAAGGGCGCTAGTGGTTCCGGTCCCTGTGACGGATCCCGGCAGAGTCAGGGACGCGGGCCGAACAAGGGAAGCGTGCGCAATCGTGGTGAGCGCAGGGCGGCCGAGGCTGCTCCCTGGCGATTCACTGAGAGCCACCTGCCCGAGTTCGTCCCGGGGACTCTGGACGCCGCCACGATCCTGAAGTCGGTCAACGACACGCTCCTGCCGGTGGTGGAAAGGGAGTTGGAGGAGGCGACGGAGAAACTGAGCGCAGTTCTGGCCGGCATGGAGACCGAGGCCGACCTGGTCTCCGCCCTCCGGGTCGAGCTGATGCGTCGAGTGCTTCCCCAGTTCACAGAAGCGGTACGCAAGGGTGTGCTGGAGAGCATCCGCACACGCCAGATGCACCTGGCCCAGCTGGCCGTCCTGCACCGGCAGGCGCTGCAAGCGAAGACCTTGCAGGTGGTGCTGACCCGCTTGGAGGACGAGACGGCGAAAGCCGGCCTGCAGGTCGTCGGTGACACCGGTGATCAGTCGCTATTCAACGTTGTGGAGGACCAGCCCGGCGTGATGAGGAGCGGTGAGGTCACGCTTGAGCTCATGGTGCCGGCCTACATCGACAAGGAGTCCGGGAAACTCGTCGAACGCGGCTGGTTGCGGGCTGTTGCCGGGAAGGAAGCTCCGGCGACGGGCGTCGAGCCCAGTGCCGCAACAGTCGTGGCGGACCCGGCTCCTGCGCCGACCTACAGGGAGACGCTGCGTGCTGCGGTGAGTAAGCGGCTTGGCATGACGCAAAGGAGAACCCGATGACTTTCGGTATCGACTTCGGCACCAGCAACTCCGTGGTGGCGCATTGGAACGGGCACACCACCGAAGTGCTGCCTATCGACGGCGACAGCGTGCCCGCACAATGGCGGATGTCGGAGTTCGAGCAGCTCTTCCCTTCCGTGCTGTCCGTCCGGGACCTCCAGCGCACCCTCTGCTTCGGCTGGGAGGCGAAGACCGGCACCAGTGAGCCGCTCGACGCCGTGAAGCGCATGCTCGGCACCCGCTCCGGTGCCGAGCAGGACGGCGACGTTGACGGTCTCGAGGTAGCCGCCCAGCTCGAAGAACACCACGCTTGGGTCGGCTCGGAGAAGTTCCACAGCACGGTCGCGGCCGCCTCCCTCTTCAGCCGGATGAAGGAAGGCGTCTCCGCCCAGCTGCTCGACCTCTCCGACGCGGTCGTCACCGTCCCCGCAAAAGCCACAGGCGGCGCCCGCTACCGCACCCGCGCCGCGGCAGCACTCGGCGGAGTGAAGGTCCGGGCCCTGCTCAACGAGCCCACCGCGGCTGCGATCTCGTACGTTCGCGACGTTCCGATTCCCGGCCGTTTCCTCGTCTTCGACTGGGGCGGCGGCACCATCGACGTCACCGTCCTCGAATACGACGACGGCCTCTTCGAGGAGCAGACCTCCCGTGGCATCACCGCCCTCGGAGGCCTGGAATTCGACAACGCGTTGGCCCAGCTGATCCAGCAGAAGATCGGACTGGCCGCGGATCGGCTCACCAAGGCCGAACGCCGTCGGTGGCGCCGGTCGGTCGAGCTGACGAAGATCGCCCTGTCGTCCGTGCCGATGGACGGCGCGATTCACTTCGACCTCCCGGTCGGCCTCGCCCCCTCAGTTTCGAAGCGTGAGGTCAGAATTACCGCGGCCGAGTACACCGAGGCGATCACCCCGCTCATCACTCGCGCCTTGGAGGCGGTCCAGCAGGCCCTGGAGGACCTGGCCATCACCCCGGACGACATCGACTCCGTCCTGATGATCGGCGGCACCTCACAGATCCCGCAGGTGCGTCACGCCCTGGGCGAGCTCCTCGGTCACGACCGCGTCGTCGACAGCGGCCTGTGCCGGCCCATGACCGCCGTCGCCCGTGGCGCGGCTATCTACGCGGCCTCCCTCGATGGTGAGCTCGGTGACGAAAGCGACTTCTCCCTGGTGACCAGCTACGACCTGGGCACGGCCGTGCGCGCTGGCGAGCAGAAGGGCTTCCGCGCCATCATCCGGCGTAATGCCACGCTCCCTGCGGAGGGTTCGGCCAACTTCTACCCGGACACGCCGGGTGCTTCCTTCGTGCGCGTGCCGGTGATCGAGGGCGAGGCCGGCTACCCGGCCGACAGCGACCGTGCCTTCCCCCTGGCCAAGATCGAGGTGCACCTCCCGACCCGGGAACAGGACATCCGACGGAACAAGATCGAGATCAAGTTCCGCTACAACGAGAGCGGCATCCTGCGCTTCACCGCCACCCACGCGGAGAGCGGCGTGGTGCTCGCCGAGCGCGAAATCGACTCCTTCGGCCCTGACGGCACCCCGCTGCAGCACGGCCTCGACGACGAACTGACCCGCCTTCTGGCCCACACGGTCCGCCCGTTCGCCGACGGTTCCTCCCACGTCCGGCATCTCTCGGCAGCCGAAACGGCCAATGCCCGCCCCGCACCGATCGACATGTCCGTGCGCGTGGTGGAGGCCGACCCCGCGGTGACGGTCAACGGCGAGCCGCAGGACGTGGTGACGGGGGGACTCTGACCCGTCCTTTCCTTGCGTTCACAGCCGGTGATGCCGCCCGTGAGCACGTACTGCGGCCCCTTCCTCCCGGACGGGAGGAAGGGGCCGCAGTCTGGCCGCCGGACGGATCAGGAAGCCGAAGCGGCCGCCGGCGCCTCGTCCTGGTCGGCTTCGCCGAGGGACTCGCCCTCGTCCAGGCCGACGTCCTTCGTCTCCTTGCCGAGCAGCAGCGCCACCAGCGTCAGCAGTGCCATCGAGGAGAGGTAGACGCCGACCAGCCACGGCGAGCCGTCACCGGCGTCCCACAGGGCGACCGCTATGAACGGGGCGACGGCGGCGCCGAGGATCGAGCTGACGTTGTAGGAGATCCCGGAACCGGTGTAGCGCACGCTCGTCGGGAAGAGCTCCGGCAGCAGCGCGCCCATCGGGCCGAACGTCATGCCCATCAGTGTGAAGCCGAGCACCAGCCACAGCACCACACCCAGTGTGCCCAGGCCGATCAGCGGCACCCAGACCAGTCCGAAGACAAGGATCCCGGCGGTCACCCAGATGAGGGTGGTGCGGCGGCCGTACGTGTCGGCGAGCGGGCCGGAGACCAGGGTGAACACCGCGAAGAACAGCACACCGAAGATCATCATCAGGACGAAGGTGGTGTAGCTGTACCCGAGGCCGGGCACGGCGGCGTCCTCCGGCGTACGGCCGTAGCTCAGCGAGAACGTGGTCATCAGGTAGAAGAGCACGTACGTCGCCAGCATGAAGAACGTGCCGAGGACCAGCTGCTTCCAGTGGCTGCGGAAGACGGTGGCCAGCGGCAGCTTCCGTACCAGCCCGGCCTCCCTGGTCCTGGCGAAGACCGGCGCTTCGACCAGACGCATCCGCACCCACAGCCCGATCGCGACCATCACGGCGGAGAACAGGAACGGGATGCGCCAGCCCCAGCTCAGGAACGCGTCCGAGGGCTGGGACGGGTCGGCGCCCGCCGCGGACGGCAGCAGCGCGCCGATGATCAGGAACAGTCCGTTGCCGATGATGAAGCCCAGCGGGGCGCCCAGCTGCGGGAACGTCCCGTAGAGGGCCCGCTTGTTCTTCGGGGCGTTCTCGGTGGCGACCAGGGCCGCGCCGCTCCACTCGCCGCCGAGGGCGAAGCCCTGGGCGAGCCGCATCAGCACCAGCAGCGCGGTGGCGATCCAGCCTGCCTGCGCGTAGGTGGGGAGTACGCCGATGAGGAACGTCGCGATGCCCATGGTGAGGAGCGAGGCGACCAGTGTCCCCTTGCGGCCGAGCCGGTCGCCGAGGTGCCCGAAGACCACCGCGCCGATGGGGCGGGCGACCATCGCGGCACCGAACACGGCGAAGGACGACAGCAGGGCCGTGGTCGGGTCGCTGTTCGGGAAGAAGAGCGTGGGGAAGACCAGGACCGCGGCGGTCGCGTAGATGTAGAAGTCGTAGAACTCGATCGTCGTCCCGATGAGACTCGCTACGAGGACACGGGACCGCGAGTTGACGGGTGCCGCCGGGGCCGGACTGGTGGTTGGTGCTGGCATTTCACGGTCTTTCCAGGTGAACGGTTGCCCAAGGCTCTCAGACATCTCATCCAGCAGGAAAGGTGTACCGGAATGTGAGACGAGCCGGGCTCGGAAATTGTGTGGCCCCGCCCTCCCCGTCCTCCCTACACTCACCGGGCAGGCGCAGTCCCTCCCGGGGCCGCGCATCCATGACCAGAGGGGAGCCCGACCGTGCGTGACCACGCCACCGTCGCCGCTCCCCGTTCCCGGTCCCGCCGGTCCGTGGTGATCCTGGTGTCCCGGTCCTTCCGGTGCCCGCTGCGCGCCCGGCACCGGATGACCTGACGCACCTCTGCTCTCTTCGGCCCCCGCACACCAGGGGCGTCCGACGCCGTGCGCCGGGGACCATCGCGCCGCCCTTTTCCGGATCATCCGAAAGGCCACCGGCCATGCGCACCAACCCACTCGCCGCCGTTCGCAACCTCGGCATCCTCGCTCACGTCGACGCCGGCAAGACCACCGTCACCGAGCGGATCCTGTTCGCCACCGGCACCACGCACAAGCGCGGCGAGGTGCACGACGGCACCACCGTCACCGACTTCGACCCGCAGGAACGCGACCGGGGCATCACCATCTTCGCCGCGGCCGTCACCTGCGTCTGGGACGGCCACCGGATCAACCTCATCGACACCCCGGGGCACGTCGACTTCGCCGACGAGGTGGAGCGCGCGCTGCGCGTCCTCGACGGCGCGGTCGCCGTGTTCGACGCGGTCGCCGGAGTGGAGCCGCAGAGCGAGTCGGTGTGGCGGCAGGCGGACCGGCACGGTGTGCCGCGCATCGCGTTCGTCAACAAGATGGACCGGGCCGGCGCCGACCTCGACGCGGCCGTCGCCTCCATCCGGGAACGGCTGCACCCCGTACCGCTGGCGGTCCAGTTGCCCATCGGCGCGCAGGACACCTTCACCGGCGTCGTCGACCTGCTGCGCATGCAGGCCCTGACCTGGACCGACGAGGGCGAGGGGCGCGAGCCCGCACCGGTGCCGGACGAGCTGCGCGAGGAAGCGCACCGACGGCGCCGGCTGCTGGAGGAAGCCGTCGCCGAGCTGCATCCGGGCGCCCTGGAGGAGTTCTGCGACACCGGTTCGCTCGGCGCGGGCACGCTCGCGGCCGCCCTGCGGGACCTGACCCGCGACGGTGCCGCCGTCGTCGTCCTGTGCGGCTCCGCCTACCGCAACCGCGGCATCGAACCACTGCTCGACGCCGTACTCGCCTACCTGCCGTCGCCACTGGACGTGCCGCCGGTCGGCGGTACCGGCGACGACGGCACCGAGCAGCGGAGGGCCGCCGACCCGGCGGCGCCGCTGGTAGCCCTCGCGTTCAAGGTGAACGCGACCGCCACCGGGCGGCTGACCTACCTGCGTCTCTACGCGGGCACCATCGAGAAGGGAGACACGGTGTGGGACGCCACCGCGCGCCGCTCCGAGCGGATCGGACGCATCCTGCGCGTCCGGGCCGACCGGCACGAGCACGCGGACCGTGCCGTCGCCGGGGACATCGTCGCCGTGGTCGGACTGAAGTCCGCCCGCGCCGGCTCCACCCTGTGCGCGCCGGACGCCCCGCTGGTCCTGGAACCTCCGGGTGTCGCCGAGCCCGTCGTCTCCGTCGCGGTCGAGGCCCGAAGGGGCACGGACACCGGGCGTCTGGCGTCGGCGCTGGCGAGGCTCGCCGAGGAGGACCCCTCGCTGGTGGCGCGCACCGATCCGGAGACGGGACAGACGGTGCTGTCCGGCATGGGTGAGCTGCACCTGGAGGTGGCGGTGGAGAAGATCCGGCGTGAGCACGGGCTGGGCGTCACCGTGGGCCGGCCCCGGGTCGGTCACCGGGAGACGGTCGGCCGGGGCGTGTCCGCCTTCGTGTTCCGGCACGTCAAACAGGACGGCGGGGCGGGCCAGTTCGCCCATGTGGTGCTCGACGTCGAACCGTCGGACACCCCGGAGTCCGGCTTCGAGTTCCGCTCGGCGGTCGTCGGCGGGCGCGTGCCGCAGGAGTACGTCCGTGCCGTCGAGGCCGGCTGTCGGGACGCGCTCGCCGAAGGGCCCCTCGGCGGGCACCCGGTGACCGGGCTGAGGGTCACGCTCACGGACGGGTCGACCCACGTGAAGGACTCCTCGGACACCGCCTTCCGCACCGCGGGACGGCTCGGACTGCGGGACGCCCTGCGGGCCTGCGCGATGGTCCTGCTGGAACCGGTCGTCGAGGTCACGGTGACCGTGCCCGAGGACGCGGTCGGCGGGGTGCTCGGTGATCTGGCCGCGCGCCGCGGCCGGGTGACGGGCTCCGTCACCCGGGCGGGTGCCACGGTCGTCACCGCGACCGTGCCGCTGGCCGAACTCTTCGGCTACGCGACCCGGTTGCGCAGCCGCACCCAGGGCCGCGGCACCTTCACCACCCGGCCCACCGGCTTCGCGCCGGCGCCCCTGCCCACGCGGTGACGCGTGAACGGCGGCCCCTCCCGCACCGCGCCGGGAGGGGCCGCCGCCGCCGTACGGGCACGCCCCGACCGCCGGCGCCGGTCAGGGGTGTGCCCCGGCGCCGGGGCAAGGGGGCACCATCCGTTCTGGGCAGGAATGGGGAACGGCCCTTCGTCGCACGCGACGAGGGGCCGTTCCTGCGGTCCGGGTTGCCGGATCAGGCGTGGCGGTGGGAATGGCGGTTACCGGTGATCACGCGGTAGAGGGCGAGCAGGATGACGGAGCCGACGATGGCGGCGATCCAGGTGGACAGGTCGAAGAAGCCGTCGATGGAGTCGACGCCGAAGATCACCTTTCCGAGCCAGCCGCCGAGGAGACCACCCGCGATGCCGATGAGCATGGTGATGATGACACCGCCGGGGTCCTTGCCCGGCATCAGGGCCTTGGCGATGAGGCCCGCGAGCAGGCCGATGAAGATCCAAGCGATGATGCCCATGATAGGTCTCCTACCTCGTCGTATAAAGTTTCTGTTAGCACCCCGTCTTTACCGTCGGGCCGTTTCCAAACACCTCGCACCGTCATCTCTCGAACCGGTTTCCGTTTTGCCCCGTCCTGGCCTTCGCCGTCCGATGAGGGAGCCGCCGGCCGGCGGGTCGCATCACGTCTGTACCCTGCCGATCGAATGACTCGGCCGGAGGCGCTCCGTTCGTCACGCCGAGCATCACGGGCACAGCGGCACGGGCCGCGCGGACGATCGTCGCGGCCGGGGACCGAACCGATGGCGTCGCGTACGGGGCGCTGGGGCCGGGCGGTCGGATGCCCGCGCGCCACTACCCGGCGGTGACGTGCTGTTTCACCGAAGGAGCACCGCGGACGCGGAGAGGATCGGCTGCAGGGCGGCCGGGCCCCCGCCGGGGACCCGGCCACCGCTGTCACGTGGCGGCGAGCAGCGACTCCAGGGCCCCGGCGGTCGCCGGGTGCCGGGTCGTCAGCACGGCGCCCGCCGGAGACGGACCGGACGCCGCCGCCCACCCGCCGTCGCAGCCGAGCAGCCCCGCCACCGCGTCACACGCCGCCGGACGAGCGGCCAGCAGCGCCGCGCCCGGCCGAGCCGGGGCGCCGGGCCCTGCCCACCCGCCGTCGCAGCCGAGCAGCCCCGCCACCGCGTCGCACGCCGCCGGGTGCGCCGTGAGCAGCGCCACCCCACGGCGGACACCGGCCACGGGCTTCGCCGCGGACGGACTCGTCTGCGGCATCCGCCACGGCGGCACCCACGCGTCCAGCGCCGGCAGACGGCCCGGGAAGATCCGCCCCGCCTCGCGGATCAGCAGCGGGGCGAGGTCCGCCGCGCCCGCACGCAGCGTGGTGATCAGCAGCGGCAGCCACGGCAGCAGCACCGCGTCCGGCAGCCGCCCGAACGCGTTCGACACCGCCTCCACGACCACGTCCGCGAGGCCCGGCACCGGCTCCAGCGCGTGCACGAAGCCGCTCAGATAACGCGGGTAGGCGGGCACCACCAGCGGGTTGTCCAGCAATTCCGCGCACCGGGACCGCAGTTCCGACCGGGACAGGGTGCCGAGCTGCACCTGCGCCGCCCACAGCAGGGCCGTCTTCTCCGGGTCCTCCGGGTGGCACTGGGCGACCGCGAGCTCCAGCTGCGCCCGGTCGCAGCCGAGGGACAGCGCCAGGCTCTCCATGCTGAACAGGAAGCCCAACATCGCCGCCACCTGCCCCACCGTCGCGTCCTCGTCGCAGAACGCCGTCGGCAGCAGCGTGCAATAGTGCGCGTAACCCGTCTTGACGAAGGACTCGATCCAGCCCGGCAGCGCCGGCTCGTGGGTGCGGTAGTACGCCAGCAGCGCCCGCGCACGGCGCAGCACCTGAGGCGCCCCGTCGACGCTGCGCTCGGCGGCCAGCACCTTCAGCGCGTGCGTACCGAGCTCGTCGGCCAGACGGCGGCCGCGCAGGTACAGCAGCGTGTCCTCGACCGCCGCCAGCACGTCCGCCGTGGTCGCCTCCGGCCCGTACGCGGCGCGCCGCAGCCGCTGCTCCAGCACCTGTTCGAGGCTGACGCCCTCGTAGCCGAGCTCGATGAGGGCCCGCTGGTGGGTGCCGATCGCCAGGTCCCAGGACTCCTGGATCGACCGCTCCCCGAGCCGCCGCTCGCCCATGATCGGCCGTGCCGCGCCGTGCGGCATCAGCCGCCGCAGCATCCACAGCACGTCGGAGCACGCCCCCAGCTCGGGCCGGGACGTCATGTCGAGCAACGCCCTCTGCACACCGCGCTGTTGCAGCTTCAGCCCCAGTGGTTCGAGCCGGTCGTACACGTCCCGGGCCAGCGGCGGCAGCGCCTCGTAGCCCACCTGGCCGATCCGGTCGCCGCCCATCATGATCTCGACGAGCCGCCGCACGTCCCGCCGCCCGGGGACGCTGTCCTTCTCGATGCAGGTGACCGCCGCGTCCTGGAAGTCGTACGGGGTCGGCTTGGCCCGGTCCCGCATCCCGGCGAGCAGGATCGACGTCAGGAACACGGCGATGGCGTCGGCGGTGGAGGCGAGGTAGCCGTTGCGCCGGGCCGCCCGCACGATGTCCACCGACCAGCCCAGCAGTTCCGCCTCGTCCAGGGAGTCGAGCACCGGCGGCCGGCGCAGGAACCCGGACAGTCTGTCGCCCGCGGCCGCGGACGGCGCGGGGACGGCCGGGGCGGCGGCCGCCGTCTTCCTCCCGGACTTCTTCGTCCCCGCCTGGCCCTCCAGCCGGTACGGCTTCACCCGGCTCCGCTTCAGGCTCTTCGCCCACTCCGTCGCCGCGATCGACACCGAGCCGGCCGCCAGACCGAACTGCGCCTCGATCGCCGCGTGACTGGACGGGATCAGCCCGTACTGCCAGGTGGTCGCGGTGCGCGGCGAGATCGTGAACGTCCCTGAGGTGCCGTGCACCCCGAACTCCTCGACCCGGCTGGCCGCGTGGAACGCCCCGCACACGTACAGGCAGTCCTCCGGGTCCGTGCCGGTCGCCGCCAGGTGCTCGCGCATCCGCGTCCACATGTACCGCTCGCGGTCCTCGTCGACCCGCACCCGTGCGCCGTCCCCGGGGGCGAGCCGCCGGAACAGGCTGCCGATGAGGAACATCACCTGACGGTAGGTGTCGTGGTCGGCCGTGCCGCCGCCGAGCGGCACCTCGACGTACTGGTGCCACCACTCCGACCAGTGCCGCACCTTGCCGTGGCGCAGCAGGTGCTCCTCCAGCTCGGCGAAGCGCGGACGCAGGTCGCCGATCTCGACACCGACGGCCTCCCCGTGCAGCGCGGCCTCCGCCCCCTCCGGCGGCTCGGCCCCTTGGGGAGCGGGTTCGCTCCTGCTGTCCCACTGGAACACGTGGTCCGAGGACCGGTCGACGAGGACCAGTTCCACCCCCGGGGTGTCCAGCGCGTACGCGATCGCCTGGTACTCGGCCGACGCCTCGGTGATCGGCGCGACCACCGACAGCGGCGCCCACTCCGGGGGGAAGCCGTCGATGTCACCGGCGAACGCCTGCACCGCCACCGGCAGCCGGCAGTTGCGCAGCTCGGTCAGCAGCGGCGCCATGTCCTCGCACAGCTCCAGATACACGACCTTCGGCTGCTTCTCGCGCAGCCGGCGTGCCATGGCGAGCGCCGAGGCGGGGGAGTGGTGGCAGACGGGGAAGATCTCCAGCGGCTCGCGCACCGCCCGGTCGACGTCGTCGACCATGCCGAGCAGAATGCCCTCCAGGGCGTCCGGCCCGCCCGCGAACGTGGCCGCCGCCTCCTGGAGCTGCCCGCGCAGCGCGGCGAACGACGTGCTCCCCGTGCTCTCCTGAGGCCCGCTCATGACAGGGTGGCGATCGCGTCGCGGCCGCCCTCCAGGAACTCGGGCCACGACCCGCCCTCCTCCTTGCTGCGCGGCTCGACGACGCCGTGCAGGTACTTGTTGAGGATGGCCAGGTCCTCCGGCTCGCGCCGGGTCAGCGACCCGACCAGCGACGAGGCGAGGGCACGGGCGGTGAGGGCCCGCTCGCCGAAGAAGTTGCTGTGCAGGACGGCGTCCTCCAGCACACCGATCTGTTCAGCCGTCGACAGCGCCGACTCCAGCTTCTCGTCGTCGCTGCCGGCCGCCGCGGCCGAGGCGCGCAGGTCGGCGAAGCTCTGCAGCAGCACATCGAGCAGGGTCGGCGGCACGTCCAGGTCGATCGCGTGCCGGCGCAGCAGCTCCTCGGTGCGGAAGCGGACGATCTCCGCCTCGCTCTTCTTGTTCGTCACGACCGGGATGCGCACGAAGTTGAAGCGCCGCTTCAGCGCGGACGACAGGTCGTTGACGCCCCGGTCACGGCTGTTGGCCGTGGCGATGATGGAGAAGCCGGGCTTGGCGAACACGATGTTGTCGTCACCGCCCCCGCTCTCCAGCTCGGGAACGGAGATGTACTTCTCGGAGAGGATCGAGATCAGCGCGTCCTGCACATCGCTCGTGGACCGGGTCAGCTCCTCGAAGCGGCCGATGGCCCCGCCCTCCATCGCGGTCATGATCGGCGAGGGGATCATCGACTCCCGCGACTGCCCCTTGGCGATCACCATCGACACGTTCCACGAGTACTTGATGTGGTCCTCGGTGGTGCCGGCCGTGCCCTGCACCACCAGCGTGGAGTTGCGGCAGATCGCGGCGGACAGCAGCTCCGCCAGCCAGCTCTTGCCCGTGCCGGGGTCACCGATCAGCAGCAGGCCGCGGTCGGAGGCGAGCGTGACGATGGACCGTTCCACGAAGCTCCGGTCACCGAACCACTTCTGCGACACCTCCCGGTCCAGTCCGTCGGCCCGCTCGGAACCGAGGATGAACAGGCGCACCATCTTCGGCGACAGCCGCCACGAGAACGGCCTCGGGCCGTCGTCGATCGACTCCAGCCAGTCGAGCTCCTCGGCGTACTTGATCTCGGCGGGCGCGCGCAGCAGGTCGGACATGAGGGAAGGCCTTTCGTACGGTGGTCGAAGAGAGGTGGGTGTGACGCCGCTCGGTCGCATCACGTGAGGAACGTCTTGAGCTCGTGCACGAGCTTCTTGATGTGGCCGGAGATCACCGGCGTACCGAGGTCCTTGAACTTCTCCCGGAACCACGGGTTGACGCTGCCGCGGCCGCCGCTGGTCACCGAACCCACCGGGATGAACTTCGCGCCCGAGCGGTGGATGGCGGCCATGCTCTCGAACAGCTCGTGCGTGCGCCATTCGTAGAAGTCGGAGATCCACACCACGACGGTGTTGCGCGGCTCGGCGATCTTCGGGCGGGCGAGCGCCATGGCGACGGTGCCGTCGGTGCCCCCGCCGAGCTTGGTGCGCAGCAGCGTCTCGAACGGGTCGTGCGACCACGGAGTGAGGTCGAGGGCCTGCGTGTCGTACGCGATGAGGTGCACGTCGACCTTCGGCAGACCGGCGAAGATGGACGCCAGGATGGTGCAGTTGACCATCGAGTCGACCATGGAACCCGACTGGTCCACGACCACGATCAGCCGCTGCGGTGTCGTCTTGCGGCTGGTGTGCCGGTAGTACAGCCGGTCGACGTAGAGCCGCTCCTCCTCCGGGCTCCAGTTGGTGAGGTTCTTCCAGATGGTGCGGTCGAGGTCGAGGTTGCGGAAGACCCGCTTGGGCGGCACGGACCGGTCGATCTCGCCGACGGTCGCCTTCTCCACCTGGCTGCGCAGCACCTGCGCCACCTCGTCGACGTAACGGCGGATCAGCGCCTTGGCGTTGGCCAGGGCCACCCCCGAGAGGTTGTCCTTGTCCCGCAGCAACTGCTCGATCAGGGACATGCTCGGTGTCAGCTGCGACGCCAGCGCCGGGTCGGCCAGCACCTCGCGCAGCCGCATCCGCTTGACCAGACCGGCCTCGATCGCCCCCAGCTCCGGCCCGATCTCCGGTATCAGCCGGCTGAGGTCCGGCGTGGGCCCGCCGGCACCGGTACCGGTCGCACTGACGCCCCCTCCGCCGCCCGCCCGCCGTACACCGCCGCCCCGCCCGCCCCGCAGGTCGCCGGGCCGGCAGCCCAGCGCCCGCTCCAGCCAGCCCGCGTCGGACTGCCAGCGGGCCAGCTGCTCGGCGGTGACGGCACCGGAGCCGGAGGCGAAGACGTTGAGCAGCACCTTCGACGCGAGCGCCGCGCGCCGCACCTCCGCCGCCCGGTCACGGGTGCCGTCCTCGTCCGGCGCCGGCGTCATCAGCCCGTCGAACTCGGCCGCCAGCTCCGGATGCCGCTGCACCACGGAGTCGACCGACGCGCCCGGGTCGAGCAGCGCGGCCGGCAGACCGATGTCCTCGACCACGGCGAGGCTCGCCGACTCCAGGGACGCCTGCTCCTCCGGATCGAACAGCCGGGCCAGCAGCCGCCAGTACAGCACCTGCCGCCGGTTCTCGTCGGGGTCGGGCGCCGGGACCCCTCCGCTCGTCTCCTCGCTCATTTCCGCAGCAGCCTTCCTGCCCGCTCCCGCAGCACGGTGACGGCATCGGTGGCCGCCTTCTCGGCCCGCGCACCGGCCTTGTCGGTCGTGCCCCCGGCCCAGGCACCGGCGTGCACGACGACGCTCTTCTTCCGCACGGTCCGCTCGACGGCGAGCGGCTGCAGCAGGAACTCCCCGGCGTCCCAGCGCAGCAGACCGACACACGCACCGGACGCGGCGAACACCTCCGGGGTGAGCGGACCGGCGGCCGGAACCCGGTCGACGTCCACGGCGAGACGCACCCCGGCGACCTCCACGGCCGTGCCGTCCTCGCCGTCCTGCACCCCGTACCCCTCCAGCAGCACGGGCACGGCGATCCGCACCGGATGCCGGTCCAGGGGCGCTACGGGAGCGGAGACCGCGGAGGGCAGGGCCACCCGCGCGGTGGCGAACACGTCGGCGGGTTCGCCCGCCCGTGCCCGCTCGTCGTCCCACAGCAGGTCGCCCTCGGCGGTGACCGGCATCCCGTCAAGCTCCACGGCCCGCCCCTCGCTCACGGCGCCGAGCAGCGACATGTGCGGCCGGAGCAGCTGCCACAGCCCCGCCCCGACGACACTGTCGGGCTTCGGCGCGGACACACTGGCCCGCACCAGCCGCGCCGCCCCACCGTCCGCCGGCTCGAACACGCCGTGAACCTGCGCCTGTACGGCGGTGGCGTGCTCCTGGACGTCCACGCCCAGCGGCAGCAGACGGCCGGTCGCCCCGGTGACGGCGGGGGCGGGCGCCGCGCCGGGCAGCGTCAGCAGCACGGCCCGCGACCACAGATCGGCCCACCGCCGCACCGGGACACGCTCCAGCGTCGCCCCGGGACAGGACGCGGCGAGTTCGGCGGCGAAACCGTCGAGCAGCGCGGCCGTCCGGCGCAGGCCCGGCTCGGGCAGCATCGCGGACACGACGGGCGCGGCCCCGGCGACCAGCTCGTGGTCGATCCCGAGCCACCCGGCCCGCGCCAGGTCGCACAGCCAACTCCGCGCGGCGATCAGCAGGTTGACCGCACGCTCGTCGCTGCCGGCCGGTACGGGGCCGCTCTCCTGCGCCCCCGGCCGGCCGACGGCCTCCTCGATCCGCGCGACGAGCGCGTCGTGCGCGGAACCGAGCAGCGCGGTGCGCGCCGCGGCGAGCGCCACGAAGTGGTCCTCACCGGCCGCCCCGGCCGCCGTCTTCTCGGCGGCCTCGGCGACCCGCCCGGCCAGCGGCGACCCGGCCACCGCCTCGGCGAGCCCGGCGAGCCCGGCGGCCTGCGCGGGCTGCGGCCTGAGCAGCCCGTCGACGAGCGCGTCGTCGAACCCGTCCACGGCCGCCAGGGCCTCCTCCAGCCCGTCGACGACGTCGGTCAGCAGATCGGCACGCATCAGGCCACCGCCCTCGTCGTCGGGAACCACTGCATCTCCGGCAGCGGAGCGGTCGTCGGCGCGAACTCGAGGTAGGACAGGTGCCGCAGGAACCGGCTGAACACCTGCGCCGCCGCCGAACTGTCCCCCTGAGCGGGCCGGGTGCAGGACATGGCGCTGAAGACGGTGTGCGCGTCCGGGTCCTCGCCGGTGACCTCGACCTTCAGATACCGGGCCACGCGCTCGACGCCGTACTGCAGCACAGCCTCGTCGACGAGCGCACGTATGTGGTTGCAGAAACCGCCCCGCGCCCCGCCGCAGGGACGGTTGTTGTTGGTGCTGCACGCGAACGCGTACGTCCCCGCCGCGACCGACGACACGTACACCCGCCCGATGTCCGACCCGCTCGACACCACGCCCTGCAGCCGCCCGTCCGCCAACTCGGCGAACGGCACCTTGGCCAGCTTCCGCGGCCGTGCCGACGGCACCACCCGCGCCGTACTCGACCTCTCCCAGACGGACAACACACCACTCCCAAGCATGCGGAAAGGGGACGCCCTCGCCGGACCGGCGGGACGGGAAGGAATCTACCGAAGACCACTGACAACGCCGTCCGGGCCGCCGACCGGGTCCGCCGCCGGGCAGGGGCGCTGCCGTTCCGGGAGGCTGCGCCGGCGGCGGGACGGTGAGCAGGCGGTGCGGCGGACTAGGGGGTGTCCTCGCCCGCCCGGTCGTCCGCTGTGACGCGGCTGACGGTCCCCGCCAGGAAGAGCACCGCGGCGAGTACGGATACGACGCAGGCCATCGCGAACACGTCGGAGTTCTCGTCCTCGAACATGCCGACCGCGGCCAGGGCGAGGAACACCCCGGAGGTCTGCCGGCCGGTTCCGGCGGGCATCGGACCGGCGGTCCGCGCGCGGACGCGGGGGATCCACAGCCGCAGGAGCTCGGCGGTGGCCGCGAGGGCGACGAGCCGGGAGGCGACCATCGTGAAGGGGTGAGCCGTGTTGCCCGCCAGTTCGCCCACACCGACGACGGTGGTCAGGCAGAAGTAGAGGACCGGGATCAGCCAGCCGGGGTGTGCCCGGCTTCCCGGCACCGGCTGGGTCTCGGCCCGGTCCGGGACCTTGCCGAGGCCGACCCCGGCTGCAGACGTCCCCGCCGCGCGGGGGGAGGGGATCCCGGGCAGGGGCGACGCCCGAGGCACCGGGCGGAGCGCGCGCTGCTGCGCGCGGCGGGCGCGACGGCCGACGTCGCCGTAGGCGTCCATGTGGGCCGACAGCTGCCCCTGGAGGTCCAGCAGCTGCTCGGCCATCGTGTCGAACTCCGCCCGGCGCACGGTAGCGCGCCGCGCGGCCTCCCGTTCGGCGGTGCGGAGCGGGTCGAGGGCCTCGGCGTGCAGGCGTACGGCCTCCGCACGCGCCGACCCGGCGGAGCGCGGGACCTCTGCCAGTTCCTCGCGAAGGCGACGCCGTTCGGCCTCGATGATCTCGGTGATCCGGTGCCGTTCGTCCGCGGGCAGCTTGTGCGGGGCGCGGGCCTCCGCACGGGCGAGGGCGGCCCGACGCCACTCCAGCAGCGGGCGGCCGCGGTGCTCGCCGATGCCGTTGATGTGGACCTTGCCACCCTGGGTGCGGTGGATGTAGAGGACGTCACCGCCCTTGCCGTTCGGCGCCCTGCCCCAGCTCACGTCGTGGAAGTCGGCTGCGGTTCTGATGCCCTGTGCCGCCAGGCTGCGGATGAGGCCGGCCCCGATGCCGCTCACCTCACTGGCGGTGAGGTAGGTGCTGCCGAGCGCCCGCTCGACGGACTGACGACGCAGGACCGACAGCGCCTGGCCTTCGCGGCGCTCGCGTTCGCCGTCCAGCGCGTCGAGCCGGTGGGTCAGCGAGGCCTCCTGGCGGGCCTGTTCCTCGCCGATGCGGTGCAGCTTCTTGCTGTGGTCGGCCTCGACACGCTGTCGCTTCCGTGCCTCGAGGCCCAGGCGTCGCCGGTCGGCGACCTCGAAGGCGGGACGCTCGGAGAGGAGGCGGCGGACGGCGCCGATCGCTCCGATGAGCCGGCGGCGTTCCGCGCGCACGTCCGACGGGGAAGGCGTGGCGGACGGCGGGACGGGAGCCGATCCGTCCCTGCGGGGGGTGGTGCTGTCGATCAACGCGGGTTCCTCAGGCAGCGGGAATGTCGAAGGGGCATGGCCCGGTGGCGGGCGCGGTGAGGGAGTGAGGTAACCCCGTCGAGTACCCGCCCCGGCGCCGGAATCGGCCGGCCGGGTCGGGTCCGGCTCCCCGACGAGACGTCGTCGCACCGTCGCGGAAGGCAGGCGGACGCTCGCGCTCGGAGAGCGTGAGCGGAAAGGACCGCATCGCGAGCCGGCCCGGCTCGGCCCGCCCGTGCGGGAAGCGCACGTACACACCGGAGATGACCCGCGACCTCACGGAAAGGTTGTACGCAGCAGCGAGGAACTCGGCATCTCCCGGTTCGGCCCGCGCGAGCCCCGCGTCCTCCGCCCCTGGAAGTCGACCACCGGCACTGTCACGGACCACCCTCCGTGGCGGATCCTGCCTCGGGACAGTCCGTCGCCCGGGCCCGGTCGAACGGCACCCCCGGCCCCCTCGACCCACCGGGCGCCACCAGCGCCCTCGAAGCCGATTTCGACCGCCAGAACCGCGCCCTGGCAGCCGAGTTGACGCGGGCCGGCGCCCAGCACGTCACCACGCACTTCTACGGCCCGGGCACCCACGCCTGGGCCTGCCGGGAGCGCGAACTGCACGCCTCACTCCCGATGCATGCTGGATGCCCTCCGTGTGAACCACTGACCGGAGGCCTCGCGGTCCGGGGACCGTGGGCGGGGGCCTCGTGACCGCCTCGTCCAGTGCCTCGGCGCGCGCACCACCACTGTGGGCACCATCGGGCACCCGCGGTTCCACGAGCGCGACGTGCGATCTGCCGCTGCCGCGGAACGTCGCGGTCCGCAGTGCCGCCGATGCCCTTCAACCGCGTGCGCGGAGATACGCCTCCAGCTCGGCGGCGCCGGTCAGCATCGCCCGCGAACGAGCCGACAACCGCCCGTGCCAGTCGCGCAGCGCCCCCTCCAGGGGCTCCAGCCCACCCGCCTCCCGCACCTGTGCCAGCACGGGAGCAATCTGCACCAACAGGTAGCCACCACGCCGGAGTTGGTGCACCAACCGGGCGTCACGCACATCGGCCTCGCAGTAGACCCGGTACCCGGTCACCGGGTCGCGGCGCGGCCGTACGAGCCCGGCCTCCTCCCATGTGCGCAGGGTCGCCGGCCGAAGTCCCAGCTCCTTGGCCAACGGGCCGATGAACACCCGCCCGGGCCGCGCAGGTGAGGCATCACGCTCGGCGCCCGCCCCGGCGGAGAGGTCACGCAGGGCCCTCTCGACGGCCTGCAGCGTGCTCCGGTCGTCGAGCAGTTGGGCGTGACTCTCGTCGATCAGATGGAACGCCTCGTCGACGAAGCCCCGGTGCACGGCCTGCATGATCGCCGTCGCCGTTCGATGACCGTGGCCGGGCACCAGGGCGAGGAACGCCCGCAAGGCCCGTGCGTGCAGGGGAGTGTAGGTCCGGTACCCGTGGGCCGTGCGGTCGGCGGCGGGAAGGATACCCGCCTCCTCGTAGTTGCGGACCGCCTGGGTGGACAGACCGTGCCGCCGTGCCAGGTCGACCGGCCTGAGCTTCTCACCGCTTTGAAGGTTTCGCCCCACGCATCGCAGACTACCGCGCTCAAGTTTCCACCGAAAGTTCAACGATACCGTTGAAGGCATGGCAACCGACCTCAAGGACATCGCCCGTTCCGTCGACGCCGCAGCGGTGATGAAGCTGCTCCCGGCCCGCCCGCGCCTCCTCGCCCTGGGCGAGCCCACCCACGGCGAGGACACCCTCCTTGACCTGCGCAACGAGTTGTTCCGGCAGCTCGTCGAGCAACAGGGCTACCGGACGATCGCGTTGGAGACCGACTGCGTCAGGGGCCTCGCCGTGGACGCGTACGTCACCACCGGCACCGGCACCCTCGACGAGGTCATGGAGCACGGCCTCAGCCACGGGTGGGGCGCCTCAGCGGCCAACCGCGAACTGGTCCGCTGGATGCGCGCGTACAACGAGGACCGCCCGCGCCCCGACCAGGTCCGCTTCGCCGGCTTCGACGGCCCCCTGGAGATCACCGGCGCCGAGAGCCCGAGACGATCCCTCACCGCCCTCCACACGTACCTCACGGCGCACATCGATCCGGACCTGCTCCCCTGCTCCATGGACACGCTCGACCGTCTCCTCGGCACGGACGAGCGGTGGACCGACCCGGACGTGATGACGGACCCGTCCCGGTCCGTCGGCCGCACCCCGGAGGCGCGGGAGCTGCGGCTGCTCGCCGACGATCTCACCGCACTGCTGGACACACAGAGGCCCCACCTCGTCACGGCGACCTCGCCCGGCGACCGGTACACCGCCCACCTGTACGCACGCACCGCCACCGGTCTGCTCCGCTACCACTCCTGGACGGCCGACACCTCACCGTCCCGCATGACCCACCTCCTCGCCACGCGCGACGCGATGATGGCCGACAACCTCCTCGCTCTCACGGCCCGGGGCCCGGCACTCGTGTACGCCCACAACAGCCACCTCCAACGGGACAAGAGCTCCCTGCGCATGAGGGACCACCCGCTGCTGGAATGGTGGAGCGCCGGCGCCCTCGTGAGCACCCACCTCGGCGACCAGTACGCCTTCCTGGCCACCACCCTCGGCACGCTCCGCCACCACGGCGTCGACACCCCACCCCCGCACACCCTCGAAGGCCTGCTGTACGACCTCCCCGGGGACCGGTACGTCCTCGACGCCGCCCACCTGTCCACCGCCCTCGGCGACACGCCCGTTACCACCCGGGTCTCCGAGTACTTCGGCTACGCCCCCTTCGACCCGGCCCAACTGCCGTGCACGGAAGGGGTGGTGTACGTCAGGAACGTTACGTGCGAGTAGGGTCTGTCCGTCTCCGTGAGGCCCAGCCCGGTTCCCTCACCTCCCTTCGGAAGGACGTGACGGTGCTGCTGGTGGGTCTGGGTCTCTTCCTGGTCTGTGCCGTCGGCGCGCTCGTCACCGCGGCGGGCGCCGCCTCGGTGGCGCTCCCCGGCCGGCCCGAGCCCTGGGCGGTGCACCTGCTGCGCCGCGCGGCGTCAACCGCCGCGCTGGCGGCCGCGGCCGTCTACTCCCTGGGGTTCTCCGGTGTCGTGGCGTCGGAGCAGGCGTTCGGTGACGGCGCGGACTCGATCCCGGCCCCGGCCTGCCGCGACGGCTTCGACGACGAGACGACGCAGGGCCTCTCCCACCACCGCTCCTCGTACCTGCCGCTGCGCTTCGACTGCGTCCGCGACGACGGCTCCGTCTACTCCAGCGACCCCGACTACGTGTGGATGAACTGGGCGAGCGCGTCCCTGGCCCCGTCTGCCGCCCTGCTCGCCGTCGGCGCCGCCCGCGCGACCGCGTCCCGCGCCCGGAAGACCGCGACGGCGTCATGACCCTGCTCACGGTCTTCGTCGTGCTCGTGGTGGCCCGGGTCGCCCTGCGCGGCCTGCCGGCGCATCAGCGTCGGCCGTGGTGGGTGCGGACCGCGGTGTTCTGGTCCCTGCCGCTCCGAGGTCGCTCCTGCGCTGAGGCCGCCCGGGCGACCTGATCCACCGCCGCCGGCGCTGCCGAACACCGCCTGGGCAGAGCGGATCGCCGGTACGTCGTGGCAGCGTGTGCGGGCCCACCGCGGAGGAGCAGGGGCCGTCTGGGCGCCTCTGGCGCCGACGAGCGGGGACGGACCTGCCGGTGCGGCGGGGGCCGGCCGGACGCCGGCCCCCGCCGCACCGCTGTCGCCGGTTCAGCTGTAGGGGATCACCAGCACGGACTTGTCCGTGCCCGTCTGGAGCTTGGAGGTGCCGTTGCCGATGGCGCTCCACACCTCGAGGCGCACGGTGCCGCCGTTGAGGTTGGCGAGGCTGCCCGTGGACGCCTTGAGTCCACGGGCCTGCGTGTACTCCTCCCATCCGGTGACCGGGTCGGTCGCGAAGTAGTGGTAGGTCTCGGTCCGGTCGAAGCTTCCGTCGCCGGTGAAGTCGTAGCTCACCCGGGCCTGTTGCCCGAGACCGACCGTGGTGCCCGCGTCCACCTGGAGCCGGAAGGAGGTCCCCGCGCCCGGGGTGAGCGTGCCGTTCACGCCGCGGACCTGGTAGACGAGGGGCTGGTACGGGGTGCCGTCGCGGTTGGTGCCGTCGGCGGAGGCGATGGTGTCGCTGCCCGCGGTGCCGCCGGTCGCGGTGGTCAGGACGCCGCCGCCGCGCAGCTGGAAGGTGTTGCCGGTCGGCGGCTCCGGGTCCGGATCGGGGTCGGGGTCCGTGGACCCGGTTCCGCTGCCGGTCGCGGTGGAACGGGCCGGTACGGAGAGGGTCTTGCCGTCGGAGAAGGTGACGGTGCGCGCCGTGGACCCGTGGTTGTGGGCCGCGTACGTGCGGGTCGTGCCCTTGGTGAAGACGGCCGAGGTGGGGATGTCACCGGTCACGGTGGCGTCCGGGGCGCCGAGGGCGGCGAAGGTGTTGATCCAGTGGTAGGTGTGCGCCTTCGACTCCCCCTCCTCCGGGGTGTAGCCTGCGTGGCCCGCGTCCCACTTGGCCTTGGCCGTCGCGGGGTCGGCGAAGGACTCGAACTCCCAGAGCAGGTCGCGCCATTCGACGGCCGGGCCGCCGTTCTCCCGTTCCATCTCGGCGATGTTGCGCCGGATGGCGGCCTTCTCGCCGCCGAGGTGCAGCGATCCGCCGGTCACGGGCAGGACGTTGATGCCGTGGATCTCCTCGGGGTTGGCGGTCCACCAGGTGGCGTAGGCGGCGCCGCTGCCCCACACCATGCCGGCCGTGTCGTGGCCGAAGGAGGAGGGGAAGACCTGCTCGTCGGCGTCGAACCAGTACTGGGCGATCGACTCCGACTCGGTGGTCAGCAGGAAGGTGCCGAGGTCACGCAGCGAGGTGTCGCCGGTCGCGGAGCCCCACAGGATCAGCGCCGTGCTGAGGTTGGTGGACTCGGAGGAGGACTCCTGGTTGTTGCCGGCGGCGAAGCCCTGGTGCCCGGAGGCCCAGCCGTGGCCCGCGTAGACGTCGAAGCCGCGCAGGAAGGGGTAGGCGGTGTCGGTGCGGCTGGGGTTGGCGGTGTCCCGCACGAGGGTCTTGACCATGCCGCCCCACGCGGAGTCGGCGGCCCACGCCGGGTCGTACTGGGCGATGATCGCCGCCGCGTAGACGTAGTAGCCGTAGTGGAAGTGGTGGTCGTTCAGTTCGGTGTCGCTGCCGTAGGAGGCGGGGTAGCCGGTGAGCGTCTTCCAGTCCTTGTCGTAGCTGAACTCGTTCGCGCCTCCCGCGGTGAACCAGTCCTGGAGCTTGCCCTTCATCAGGCCGAGCATCCGGTCGCGGACGGCGGTCTCACCGATCTGGTCGGCGACCGGCACGAGTTGGGCGAGGCGCCCGAGGGCCTTGCCGGTCCAGTAGGTGTCGCTGGCTCCGGAGAAGGGGTCGGAGGCGTTCACGACGTCGTTCAGGTATCCGCGCAGCCGGGCGGCGTCCACGCCGTTCGACTTGGGCAGCGCGGGCAGGACCGGCGACGCCTTCTGGCTCGTGGTGAAGGAGGCCGACTCGCGGACCTTCATCGTGCCGCGCGGTGAGACGTACGTGTAGGACGTGAGGGCGTCCTTGGTGTTCAGCCACTGGTGGCGGTAGAGGGCCTGGAGCGTGCCGCGCTCGGTGCCTTCCTTCGCCTCGGTGGTGAGCGTGTAGGTGGCCCCGACCGTGCCCCCGGAGTAGTTCCAGGTGACCTTGGAGCCGGTGACGAAGCTGTACGCGTACTTCTTGAACGTCGCCAGCGCGCCGGTGGAGGGCAGCACGGCGACGGAGAAGTAGTCCTTGGAGCCGAGACCCGCGGTGACGGTCGATCCGGCGACGTTCCAGTCGCTGCCGGTCGGCGCGAAGAGGGCGTAGTGGTGCCCGGCGACGGTGATGCCGAGGACGTTGCCCTGGTCGGCGAAGACCGTGGGCGCGCCGGCGGTGGTGATCTGCGCGTTGCCGCCGGAACCCTTGGCGTAGACGAACGGGGAGCCGTGGCCGATGGTGGTGCGCAGGGTGCGGGCGCCGTCGGACCAGTACGGGGTGACCGTCCAGTCGGACCAGTCGTCGGCCTTGGTGTCGGGGGAGTTGAGGCCGCTGATCCCGATGGTGAGGTCGCGCTTGTGGGCGTACTCGTACTGGCGGCCGTCGCCGACGATCGTGGGGCTCGTCGGGTAGCCGACGTCGAGCCCGCCGGCGGTGGCCTGGTAGGTGAGGGGGTGCCCGTACATGGGGGTCGAGTACGGGTTGTCGCCGTAGCGCTGGAAGGCGAGGGAGGACCACCAGTCGTTGGTGGGCACCGGCCGGTTCTTCGCGGCGGCGGTCACCTTGGGGGTGACCGGGGTTCCGGTGTTGGTGGTGGGGCCCGACGTGCCGGGGGGCCGGGTGTCGGAGTAACTGCCGGAGCCTACGGGAACGGTGGCGGCGGCCGCCGGTGCGGCGGCCGGGCCGAGGCCGACGGCGGCGAGGGCCGAGGCCAGCAGCAGAACGGTGGCCGGTCTGGTGCGTGGGGATGGCATGCGTCACCTCAAGTCGTGACAGGGGGAGGTTCTGAGAGCGCTCTCAGATGGCCGGAACGTAAAGCCCATGTAATGCACGTGTCAATGGCTTGAACACAACCGGCCGCACGGAGCCCGTCATCCGTCATCTCTTCGAGGCCGGCCCGAGCCGGTGAACGGGGGGTCGCACGGACACCCCGTACACCCACCGCTACGACCGCTGAGCCCGGCCCGCACGGCCGCCTACGTGCTCGGAGGTGCCGGACCGACCGCTCGACTCGGTGTCCAGCACCGCCCCCACGGTCTTGCCGGGGCCGTCGCGGCGGTCGGTGACACCCCAGTCGTCGGCCAGGACGGTGATGACGGGGAGGGGCCCGCGTCCCGACTCGGACCGCGTCAGTCCCCGAGGGGGCGGCGACGGCCGGCCGGCGTTGTCAGCAGCGGCACGCGGACGTGGGGTCGGGGCCGTGTTGTCCTGATCGTTTCACGGTGCCGTCGCGGTTGTGCTCCGCCGAAGTGCGGGCGAGGGAGCGTCGATTAGCGTTCCTCGCGGCAGGGGCGTACGTCCGTGTGTTCGATACGGCGTGGGCCCTTCCTGTTTGTGTTCCCGCTCCGACGCATCACGGGGGTAAGACGAATGACCACGGGCAAAGGCATGGCGCAGGACGGATCGTTCAGGTCGTCCGGGACGTACCGGACGCCTTCCCGCCGGCGGCTGCTCCGGCTGGCCGGCGGCGCTCTCGCACTGGGCGCCCTGACCGCCGGGACGGTCGGCTGCGACGAGGGCGCCACGGACGCCGAGGACCCCACAAGCGCCGGTGGTGAGCGGCCGAAGGGCGACGACAGGAAGCCCGGCGACGGCGGCGCCACGGGCGGGGACGGCAAGGCTCCGAAGCCGCTGTGGACGAAGACGACCTCGGCCGAGACCTACGGGGACAACGACGAACTCGTCGTCGCCGCCGGTGTCGTGCTCGCCAGCGGCAGCCCGCTGGCCGCCCTCGACACCTCGACCGGCAAGCAGAAGTGGTCCCTGCCCGGCGGCACGGTCCCCGGAGCGCCCCTGCTGCTCGGCGAGGACACGCTGTACCTGGCCAGCAGCCGGTACGACGGCACCGTCACCGGATACGACCCGGCCTCCGGCAAGGAGACCTGGCGCAGCCGCCTGGGCAAGGGCTACCGGCAGCCGCGGCCCATCGCGGTGGACGAGACGCAGGTGTACGTCATCGCCGAGATCCTCGAGGACGACGGGTCGTCGAAGACCAACGTCATCGCGGCCCTCGACAGCACCACCGGCAGGATCGCCTGGAAGGAACAGCGCGACCTCGGCACCATGCAGGACGGCATCCACACCGCAGTCCGCGGGCGTCACCTCGTCTACACCGACCTCAAGAAGAACCTCACCGTCCGCGACACCGCCACCGGCGGCCAGGTGTGGACACAGAAGACGACCAGGACGAACTACGGCTTCTTCACCGTCCACGAGAACCTGGTGATCGTCCCGCAGGGGAACCGGCTCCAGGCCTTCAACCTCTCCGACGGCAAGGAGAAGTGGTCCCTGGAAGCATCGGAGTTCGCCCTCTTCAAGGAGCCGGCCGTGCTGGAGGACGTGCTCTACATCGCCGACAGCGCACGGACGTCGAGGGCCGTCGACCCGCGGAGCGGCAAGCTCCTCTGGCAGTCGACTGCCCTCGCGGACGCGGGACTCCAGGTGCCGCGCCAGTACGTCAAGGTGGGCGACACCCTCTACGGCGCCACGGACCTCGACACGGAGGGCGGCGTCATCGCCATGGACGCGAAGACCGGTGAGGTGCGCTGGACGTTCAACGACGGGACCGGCGACCACCACTCCTGGCTGGTAGCCACCGACGGCGAGCGCGTCTTCGCCCTGCACGGCACCGAGCTGCACGCGCTGCCGGTGTGACGCACGCGCCGGACGGGCGGCCGTGCGCCCCG
The DNA here is from genome assembly GCF_055592385.1 of Streptomyces sp. NPDC041124. Classification (NCBI taxonomy): domain Bacteria; kingdom Bacillati; phylum Actinomycetota; class Actinomycetes; order Kitasatosporales; family Streptomycetaceae; genus Streptomyces; species Streptomyces sp. NPDC041124. The sequence continues at coordinate 117,306 of NZ_JBVIYR010000010.1, read as the reverse complement.
CCAGGACGGGGCCGGACATCGGCCTCGTGGCCGTCCGCGAGCCCCGCTCCCGGGAGGATCCGGAGTGGGTCCTCCCGGGACACGCGTGAGGTCAGCGATGTTCCCTCGCGGGCCCGTCCTCGCGGACCTGCTCCGCCGGCGGGTGTCGTTCCTCCTTCCGTCCGGGGCGAGTGCGCAGCAGGACGGCGAGGGCCGAGGCGGCCGCGACGGTGGACACGCCGAGCAGCAGGATGCGGTCGGGGATCGCGCCCGCCCACCGGGAGAGCCGTTCCTCCCAGGCGAACTCCGCGTCCACTCCGATCAGGGACGGCAGGGCGGAGGTGCCGTCGAAGGCCAGGAAGAGGGCGCCCAGCAGGATGAACATCGTTCCGCCGGCCAGGGAGGTGGTGTGCAGCGGTACTTTCCCGAGGTGGATCACCCGGCCGCGCAGCCACGGCCGGCGCCCGAGGTCGTAGCGGTCCCACAGGGCGGCGAGGACGAACATCGGTACCGCCATGCCCAGGGCGTAGACGGCCAGCAGCGCGCCGCCCCGCCAGGGGTTGCCGCCCATGGCCGCGACGGTCAGGACGGCGCCGAGGATCGGCCCCGCGCAGAAGCCGGCCAGGCCGTAGACCGAGCCCAGCGCCAGCACGGAGGCCGCGGATCCCGAGCGGCGCCTGCCGGCCGCCTGCCGCAGGCGGCGCGAGCCGAATCCCCGGCCCAGCACCTGGGCCACGCCGAGCGCGATGACCAGCCAGCCGCCCGCCGTCACCAGGGCGTCCCGGTGTCCGTAGAAGAGCCGCCCGGCGAAGGAGCCGGCCACCCCGAGCGGCACCAGGGTGAGGCAGAGTCCGGCGTAGAACAGTGCCGTGCGGCTCAGGAGCCGGGTGCGGCTGGTGAAGGAGTACGCGAAGAAAGCCGGCAGCAGCAGGGCCGAACAGGGGCTGAGGAGGGCCAGCAGGCCGCCGAGGAAGGCGACCAGCACGCCGGGGTCACTCATCGCCGTCCCTCTGCCGCCGTGCCTGCTCGGCGGCCCCGTCGATGAGGTCGGTGAAGACGTCCGTGGGCTGGGCACCGAGCACCGGCCGGCCGTTGATCAGGAACGCGGGGGTGCTGGTGACCCCGATGCCGTAGCCCTCCTCGCTGTCCCGGGCGACCGCCTGGTGGGCGGCGTCGGAGGCCATGTCCTTCTCGAACCGCGCGAGGTCCTCGACGCCGGCCTTCCGGGCCAGGGCGATGAGGTTGTCCTCGCTGAAGTCGCCCGCGTTGCGCCGGCGCGGCTCGGCGTAGGCCTCGTCGTGGAACTGCCAGAAGCGGTTTTGCCGTCCGGCCGCCCAGCCGGCTCGTGCGGCCTGGTCGGACTCGGCGCCGAAGACGGGGAAGTTGCGCCACTCGATGCGCAGGATGCCCTCGTCGACGTAGTCGCGGACCAGATCCGGCTTGGTGTCGCGGGCGAAGCGGCCGCAGAAGGGGCACTGGAAGTCGGAGTACTCGATCAGGACGACGGGCGCGTCGGGGCTGCCGAGGGCGAGCGGATCGTCGGCGTCCCGGCGGGCCAGGGCGAGCAGCTGCGGGTTCGCCGGTTCCTGTTCTGCGGGGGTCGACACCGTGGCAGGAGCGGCCGTACCGCCTCCGGCGGTGTCGCGGCCGAGGGTGAGGGCGAGGACGGCGGTGACGACGGCGGCGGTCAGCACGATCACGGCGAGGACGCGCCGGGTGCGGCCGGGGCGTGGCCGCCCGGCTCGCGAAGACGCGGAGGGTGCGGATGTTTTGGGCATGGTGGTGCTCCGAGGGGTGGGAAGGAGGGAGGAGACGTCCGCGAGGGGGGCGGCGAAAGGCTCAGCGGCTGACGGGCACGGGGCACGTGTCGGCCGTGGAGAGCCTGCGCAGCGCCGCCTCGGCCAGCAGGACGAGGGAGACGACGGCCACCAGCGGTTGCAGCGGGGCCCAGTAGGTGAGCGCACCGGAGGTGCCCAGCAGGACCAGGACGAGCTTGTTGCAGACGGGGCAGCCCACCGCCAGCAGCGACAGCAGACCGCCGGCCGACCCGAGCCGTCCGACGGTCCTGGCGGACGGATCGTCGTGGTCCTCCGGGGCCCGGGAGCCCCGCGGCGGTTTGACGAAGGTGGCCAGAACGAGGCCGGCGAGCACCGCGGTGGCGGCGAGCACGGGGTAGTTCCACCACTGGACGGGGACGGAACGGGAGAACAGGGGCGAGGGCACCACCGCGGTGGGCACGCCCACCAGCACCGTGGTCAGTGCGGCACCGGCCGTGGCGGCGACCCACTGGGGGGACTGCCACGCGGCCAGCGTCGCTCCCGCCCGGCGCAGGGACCGGGAGGAGGGCATGAGAGGGACTCCGTTTCGCTGAGGAGGTGAAGGGACACGGCGCGCGGGCCGGTCTAGATCCTCAGGACGGAGAGCTGTACCAGGTCGGGTGCGGGCGGCGCGGACCCGGGCCCCGCGCATGCGGGAACCGGGCCTGCCGACGGGGCCGGGGTGCGGTGCTCTTCGCGTTCCGCCGTCGGCAGCGGCGCGGACGGACGGGAGCCGTCGAGGGTGGAGGCGATGTCGGGGCCGGAATGTTTGTCGCAGCGCCCGGTGTCCGACGACGAGGGGCCGGCCACCTCGACGAGGGCAACGGCTTCCCGGACGTCGACGCTGCCCTGCTCCGCAGCGGCTTCGCCGACGAGGGGTCCTGCTGCGGGCCGTACACCGGCTGTGGCGGAGGCCGGTTCACCGCGGACGGATTCCGCCGCGGACTGCCCGGCCGCACACAGGGACGAGACCAGCACGGCGACCAGCACCACAAGGCAGCGCAGCACGGAACCCGCTCTGTGGTGCGAAGAGGGCACTGTCATCGTGTGGGCTCCGTGAGGCGATACCGCATGCGGGAGCCACGATAGGGCATACGGGTAGGGGTATGCACCCATGGGTCGTGAAGACGTCGCCGGCGCCCATGTCGCGGAGGTGAACCGCCGCCATGACCTCCGCGGCACCCCGGTCACCCCCGCCGTCGATCCCCTGGCCCTGTCTGGAGACCGGGACGGTCGCGGCCGGGTGGCGGCCGTCAGGGGTGGGTCAGGTGGCGGACAGGGTCCGCAGGGCGGCGTCCAGGCGGGCGGTGGCCTCCTCGGCGACGGGCTTGAGGGTGTCGAGGCCGGTGAGGGTGACCATGGTGCCCGGGTCGAGGGCCTGGACGAGCGTGTGGTCGCCGTCGCGGCGGACGACGACGTTGCACGGCAGGAGCAGGCCGATGGAGCGGTCGGCCTCCAGGGCCCGGTGGGCCAGGGGCGGGTTGCAGGCGCCCAGGATCAGGTAGTCCTCCATGTCGTGGTCGAGCTTGGCCTTCAGGGTGGCCGTCACGTCGATCTCGGTGAGGACGCCGAATCCCTGGTCGGCGAGGGCCTGGCGGACGGCGGTGACGGCGGCGTCGAAGTCGGTGGTGGCCAGGCGGACGGTGCGGTCGTAGGACACGGTTCGCTGCTCCCTCGGTACGGAATGCCTGATTCCCTTGATACCCCGCCGGGTACCCGACGCGGTGGAAGCGATGCCGGCCGAGTCGTCCGGGCAGGGGGCGGGCGAAATACCCCCCTGGGTATCTTTGTTAGAGTGAGTGGGCCGGATACCCCCCGAGGTACACAGTCTCTTGTGGAGGAGCCGTAGCCGTGTTCTTCGCCGACACCCTGGAACTCGAGGGTGCGGGCAACCGCAGCCATCTGGTGGGCGGCGCCCGACGTGCGGTCGCCGTCGACCCGCCGCGCGACATCGGCCAGGTCGTCGCCGCCGCGGTGAGGTGCGGGGCGCGCATCGCGTACGTGGCGGAGGCTCATGTGCACGAGGCTCTGGTCCTGCGCGCGACGCCGCCGGCGAGGCGGGCCTGACCTGACCCGCCACTGATCACCCCATCCGCTCACCCGACCCAAGGGCACCACCATGTTCCTCTTCCGACGCGGCACGGACCGCCTCACCCCCGAGCAGGCCCGCACCCGCACCGGCGACGGCACCGCCGTGCTGCTCGACGTGCGCGAGGTGCCGGAGTGGAGGGCCGGGCACGCGCCCGACGCCGTCCACCTGCCCCTGACCCGGTTGCTGGCCGGAGCCGCGCTCCCGCCGGAGGTGCGGGACCGGCCGGTGGTGGCGATCTGCCGCTCCGGGCACCGTTCGCAGCAGGCAGCCAAGCTCCTGGTCTCCCGCGGTGTCGACGCCGTCGACGTCACCGGCGGCATGAACGCCTGGGCGAAGGCCGGGCTGCCGGTCGTCGGCGAGCGCGGGCAGGGCGGCCGGATCGCGTGAGCGCCCTGGTCCTGGCCCTGATCGCGGGGGCCGTGGTCGGCCTGGCGCTCGGCGCGCTCGGCGGCGGCGGCAGCGTCCTGGCCGTTCCCGCCCTGATCTACCTGCTCGGCTTCACCCCTGCCGCGGCGACCACCGGCAGCCTCGTCATCGTCACCGTGACCTCCCTGACCGCGCTGTACGCTCACGCCCGCGCGGGAAACGTACGGTGGAGAGCCGGCGCGGCGTTCGCCGCGGCGGGCCTGCTGCCGGCCGCCCTGGCGGGAGCCGCCGCCGCCCGCCTGCCGCAGGCCGTCCTCACCCTCGCCTTCGCGGGGGTCGCGGCCGTCGCCGCGCTGCGGATGCTCCGCCCCGCCGCCCCGGCCGGCGGGGGGACCCGCCCGGTACGGCCGGGCAGGGCCGCCGGTGCGGGGGCGGGACTGGGTGCGCTGACCGGACTGCTGGGCGTGGGCGGCGGCTTCCTCGCCGTCCCCGCCCTGGTCACCGTCCTGGCCTTCGAGATGCAGGCCGCCGTCGGCACCAGCCTGCTGGTCATCACGGCCAACTCCCTGGCCTCGCTCGCCACCCGCTCGGGCGCCGCGGTCTCCCTCGACTGGGCGGTGATCGGCCCTTTCATCGCGGCCGCCGTCCTGGGCGCGTGGGACGGCAAACGCCTCGCCGCGAGGGTCTCAGGACCCCGGCTGCAGCGCGTCTTCGCGGTGGTCCTGCTGGCCGTGGCCGCCTTCATGCTCGCCGACGCGGTGACGTGAGACGAGGTCCGGGCCGGGGCTCAGGCCAGCGACAGGAACAGCTTCTCCAGCCGGGCGCGCATCCGGTCCCGGTCACCGTCCACCTGTCCGCCCTCGGCCATGCAGTGCTGCAGCCCCGTCGCGATGATCGCGAAACCGGCCCGGTCCAGGGCCCGGGAGACCGCGGCGAGCTGCGTGATCACGTCCTCGCAGTCCCGGCCTTCCTCGATCATCCGGATGATCCCCGCGATCTGCCCCTGCGCCCGGCGCAGCCGGTTGAGCACGCTCTTCAGCTCGTCGGCCGCCATGTCCAGTTCCACGCATCCTCCTTCATTGATACCCCTTGGGGTATTCTAGTCCGTTCGGTGCCTCTCCCGGACGAAAAGACGGAAAGCGACCTCACGCCCATGAGCACCCTCCGTGGTCATCGATTCCGTCCAGGCCGCCGAGCGCTTGAAAACCTACGCCGTCCGTGCGCCGTGGCCGCCGCCGGTCTCGGAGAACGGACCGGTCACCCCGCTGTCACGGTCCTCGGCGGCGTGCCGACCGACTACGTGGGCGCCCGCCGACAGCGGCCCACCCGAGACTCGGAGGACACCCCCTCGTGAGCGCCACGCCCACCGCGACCGGGCGGCCCGTCCGGCTCGGGCTGCGGGAGAACCGGCTGCAGTTCACCCTGCTGGTCATCGTCAACGTATGCGTCGGAGGCCTGGTCGGCCTGGAACGCACCACCGTCCCGCTCATCGGCTCCGAGACCTTCGGCCTGACCAGCGACCTGGCCGTCTTCTCCTTCATCATCGCCTTCGGCCTCACCAAGGCGCTCACCAACCTCGCCGCCGGGGCGCTCACCTCCCGTTTCCGCCGCAAGCAGTTGCTGGTGACCGGCTGGCTGCTCGGCATCCCCGTCCCCTTCGCCCTCGCCTGGGCACCCTCGTGGGGCTGGATCGTCGCCGCCAACATCCTGCTCGGCCTGAACCAGGGCCTGACCTGGTCCATGACCGTCAACATGAAGATCGACCTCGTCGGCCCCGCCCGCCGAGGACTTGCCACCGGCCTGAACGAAGCCGCCGGCTACACCGCCGTCGGTGTCACCGCCCTGCTCACCGGCTACCTCGCCACCAGCTACGGCCTGCGCCCCGTCCCCGAACTCATCGGCGTCGTCTTCGTCGCCGCCGGCCTCGCCCTGGCCCTCGCCGTCCGCGACACCGCCGCCCACGTCGCCCTGGAAATGGCCAACCACACCAAGCCATTGCCGACGGATGAGGACACCGGCCTGAAGGCCACCTTCACCCGCACCTCCTGGCACAACCGCTCGCTGCGCGGCGCCAGCCAGGCCGGACTGATCAACAACCTCAACGACGGCCTCACCTGGGGCGTCTTCCCCCTGCTCTTCACCGACCACGGCCTCGGCCTCGCCGCCGTCGGCCTGATCAAAGGGCTCTACCCCATCCTGTGGGGACTGGGGCAGATCCCCACCGGCCACCTCGCCGACCGCATCGGCCGCAAACCCCTCATCGTCCACGGCATGCTCGTCCAGGCCATCGGCTTCGTCCTCGCCCTCGCCCTCCTCGACCAGCCGCTGCTCGCGGGCATCCTGTCCGCGGTCTTCCTCGGCCTGGGCACCGCCATGGTCTACCCGGCCCTCATCGCCTCCATCTCCGACCACGCCCACCCCGCCTGGCGCGCCAACGCCCTGGGCACCTACCGTTTCTGGCGCGACATCGGCTATGCGGCAGGCGCCCTCGTCGCCGGCATCCTCGCCGACACCCTCGGCCTCAACGCCACCGTGATCGCCGCCGCCGTCCTCACCGCCGCCTCCGGACTACTCGCCGCCCGCTGGATCACCGAGCACCGCCCCGCCCCCCGCTGAACGGCCAACCTGCCCCGCCGCTGTCGGGGCAGGCTCCGGGTGCTCTGCGTGCTCTGCCCGCGAAGCGTCCCCCGCGCGGCGGACGGCACCGGCTCGCCCTTCCGCCCGGAACAGTGCGACGACGCGGACAGGCCGGCCGCTCAAGGGGCGTACCGGGTGCGCAAGGAGAGCCTGACTACGGAAGCGGTGGCCACCATGCCTGGCTGGGGGCCACCGATGGCGAGCGCGTCTTCGCCCTGTACGGCGCCGAGCTGCACGCGCTCCCGCAGATCTGCCGAGATGAAGACGAAGTCGATCAGCTTGCCGAGCAGCCCCTGGCCCCGGCGAAGAAGCCGATGTCGAAGGCGAGTCGCGGCATGCCCGGATCCTAGCGGCGATCTCCCGGGGCGGTCCGCGGTCGAAGGTGACCGTCCGGCGTCCCGTTCCGCGTCCGACGCCGGGCGGACAGCGGGCCCGCCCGGCGTCGGGCTGTCCCGCCCGGACAGTGACGCGTCACGTCATGTCACGTCCGCCCGGGCGATGCGCCCGTCGTCCATGGTGAGCCCGGCACCGCTGAACCGGGCTCGCATGCGGCGGTCGTGAGTGACCACGACCACGGCCCCCCGGTAGTCCGCCAGCGCCTGCTCCAGTTCCTCGACCAGCACCGGAGTGAGGTGGTTGGTGGGCTCGTCCAGCAACAGGAGATCCACCGGGTCGCTCACCAGCCGGGCGATCTCGATCCGGCGCCGCTGTCCGTACGAGAGATCCGCCACCCGCCGCCGCAGGTCCGGCGGACTGAACAGGCCCAGGGAGAGCAGCTTCGCCGCATGGTCCTCCAGGTAGCCGTCCCGGCCGTGGGTGAAGGCCCCCAGCACGGTCGTCCCGGGCGGCCAGGGCACTTCGTCCTGCCGCAGGTGACCGACCCGACCGTTGAGGCTCACCGAGCCGCAGCTCGGAGTCAGTTCCCCAGCGAGCACCCGCAACAGGGTGGTCTTCCCCGCACCATTGGGCCCGGTGACCAGCAGCCGTTCACCGCGGCGGACACTCAGTGTGGTGACGGCGAGCCGGCCCGCGATGCGCACGTCGGTCAGCACGGCCACCGGCTTCCCGGCCTCGGTCTCCGGTGTCGTGGTGTCGACGCGGGCGGTGAAGGACAGCGGGTCCGCGGGGGCCGGGGCGGGGTTCTCGGTCAGCTGTGCCACGCGTTGCTTGGCATTGCGGATCCGTACCATGGCGCCGTGGTCGCGTCCCCGCCTGCGGAACGCACCATGACCGAACCCGTCGAGGGGCAGCTTGCGCGGAATGCCCTCCAGGCGCACGGCGGTGGACGCGATCAGGCGGTGATTCCGGTCGAGTTCGGCACGCCACTCCTCGTACTCCCGCAGCCGCCGCTCCCGTTCCACGGCCTTGGCCGTCAGATAGCCCTCGTAGCCGTCGCCGTAGCGGGTGACGCGGCCGGAGTCGATCTCGAGGATCGTGGTGGTGAGCCGGTCGAGGAACACCCGGTCGTGCGTGACCGCGACGACGGTGCCGCGGTGGCTCCGCAGGTGCTCCTCCAGCCACTCCGTCGCCCGGTCGTCGAGGTCGTTGGTCGGCTCGTCGAGCAGCAGCAACTCCGGCGCGGAGGCCAGGGTCGCCGCGAGGGCGAGGCGGGACCGCTCCCCGCCGGACAGCGTCCCGAGCCTGCGGTCACGGTCCAGGTGCGGCAGTCCGAGGCCGTGCAGCGCGACCTCCACGCGCACGTCGGCCTCGTAACCGCCACGGGCCTGGTACCGCTCGACGAGTCCGGCATAGCGGCGCAGGGCGGCTGACAGCGCGGTGTCGCCGCCGTCCGTGTCGTGCTCGCCCAGCTCCGCCTCGGCCCGGCGCATCGCGGCTTCGAGCTCGCGCAGGTCGGACAGGGCCAGGTCGACGGCGTCCTGGACGGTGGCGTCGAGCGGAAGTTCCAGTGTCTGGGCCAGATAGCCGGTGCCGCCCGGGGCGACCACGGTGACCGTCCCGTTGTCGGGCCGTTCCCGCCCGGCGAGGACTTTGAGCAGCGTGGACTTGCCGGACCCGTTGTCTCCGATCACGCCGACCTTCTCGCCCGGCCGGATACTGAAGCCGACCCGGTCAAGCACGAGGCAGTCGTCGTAGTGCTTGGTGATGTCATGCAGGGCGCATAGGGCGATCGACACGCGTGTGTCTCCTGATCTCCGTTAGAGGATGAGGGGATGCGTGAGCGCGCTCGACGAAACAGCCGGTGAAGACGACAGGGGCACCGTCACCGCGGACGGTCCCGGTTCAGTGGCAGATCACGAGCACGCTGCCGGATGCGTCGGCGGAGTCCGACTCAACGCCGCGCATCCTCATCCCTCACAGAGATCCCATACGCAGAACCATAGGGGCCCACTGGGCACACGGCAAAGGCAATTCGACGCCGCCCGGCCCGAAGCGGGCGGGTGAAGGGTGCCGTCCTGCGGGCGTGTGCGCCGCCCCGGCGGTCGGGCCTCCGCCCTGGTACCCGAGGGAGGTGGAAAGGGACCAAGAGGCGCCTCAGGGTGAGCCAGGGGCGTCACCGTCGAGATCGAGGCGGATCACGGCCAGGGTCTCGGCGACCTCGGCGGTCAGCTCGTCGTCCGGGCCCAGCACCACGCACAGGTCCGTGTGCAGCGGCTCCAGGACGTCGTACGCCTCCGCCGCACGCTGCTGCGCCAGCAGCATCATGCCGATGTCGCGGCGCAGCTCCACCGCGTTCTCGCTCACGTCCCCGTCGACCGCCCGCACGGCGTCCAGGACGCCGTTCAGGCCGGCCAGCGCCTCGGTCACCCGGCCGAGCTCACCACGGCAGCGGGCCGCCTGGGCACGGCAGTACAGGGCCTCCTCGCCACCCGGGCCGCTCACCCGGGCGTAGGCGTCGGCGAGCGACTCGAACTCGGGCAGCGCGGCCCGGTGGTCACCGGCCAGCTGGCGGCTGTCCGCGCGGCGCCTGCGCAGTCTGAGCACGGCTTTGTTGTCCGGGCCGAGCACCCGCGCCACCGGCTCGATCATCTCGCCCACCACCTCGGCGGCCTGCGCGTACCGCTCTTCCTCCAGCAGAGCGCGGTAGTGCGCGTCGACTTCACGGAGCTGCTCCCGCAGCGCCTCCTTCTCGGCCGCGGGGAGGGCGGGCGGGGTGTCCGGCGCTGTGGCGGGCAGGGTGCCCGAGGTACCGGCTCGCGTACGGGGCGCGTAGGGGCGGCGGAAGATCCCGGTCGGATCGGGCGCTCCGGAAGGCCCCGCCTCGCCCGGTGCGGACTCCTCGCCGGGCGCCGGCAGGAACGGCCGCAGCCGCTCGTACACCTCCTGCACATCCGCCGGACGCGCCTCGGGCGCCTTGCGGAGCAGGTGCAGGACGAGCGCTTCCAGGGCTTCCGGTACGTCGGCACGCAGCTGCCGCAGCGGCGTCGGAGCCGCGTTGACGTGCTGCATCATCAGCTGCCACTCGCCGTCCCCGGCGAACAGGGGCCGCCCGCAGAGCAGTTCGTGCAGCACACAGCCGAGCGCGTACAGGTCCGTGCGCGGAGTGACCCGGGCGCCGCGCACCTGCTCCGGTGCCATGTACTGGTACGTCCCGACCGGGCTGCCCGTCGCGGTCAGCTTGGTGACGTCGGTGCGCAGGATCGCCGCGATGCCGAAGTCCAGCACCTTCACCGTGCCGTCCCGGGCGATCAGGATGTTGCCCGGCTTCAGGTCACGGTGGACGACGGGCACGTCGTGCGCGTACGACAGCACGGTCGCGACCTGCGCCGCCACGGCCGCCGCCCAGCTGACGGGCAGCGGCGGCTGCTGGTCTCGACCCACGTACGCGGTCAGCGGTACGCCGTCGACCAGCTCCATGACGAGGAACAGCTGCTCGTACGACTCGTCCAGGACCGCGTCGTACACCTGCGGGACGCCCGGGTGCTGGATCCGTGCGGTGACGCGTGCCTCGCGCCGGAAGCGTTTCTCGAACTCCTCCGCCAGGTCCGGAGACGTCACCGCCTGCGGCCGGATCAGCTTCACGGCCACCGGCCGGTCCAGTACGGCGTCGTAGCCGCGCCAGACGTCCCCCATGCCGCCGTGGCCGAACTGGTCCAGCAGTTCGTAGCGTTCCGCGATCCGTCGTACGTCCGGCACCAGGTCCCGCCCCCGCTCGCGTGGAGTGCCCGAAGAGGTCTGCGCTGTGATCGGGGAGCAGTCTTCCGGGCGAGGGCGTGTGCGTCCAACCGGTGCGGGCGGTGGTTACGTGATCAGGTCAGACCGGGTAGGCGGAGCACTCCGCCCAAACGGTCTTGCCCGGCCCGCCCCCGGTACGGGGTGAGCAGCCCCAGCGGTCGGCGAGTGCGGCGACGAGCAGCAGGCCGCGTCCGCTCTCGCCGTCCTCCGGTGGTGGTGCGGTGGGCAGTTGGGGGAGGCGTTCGTCCCGGGTGTCGGTGACCTCGATCCGTACGGTGCGGGTGGCCGGGTCCGCGGTCAGGCGTACGTGGAAGTCCCGGCCGGCGACGTGTCCGTGCCGTACGGCGTTGGCGCACAGCTCCGCCGCCACGAGGGTGACGACGTCGTGCCCGTCGCTGTCGTACGGCACGCCCCACGCGTCCAGACAGTGCTCACACATGCGCCGGGCGAGGCGCGCGCCGCGCGGAGTGGAGCTGAAGCGCATCGAGAACTGGTGTGCCGTAGGGGCTGATTGTGTTGCGGTCATGGACTCACGGTGGCCTTCGATGGCCTGGCGCGACCAGTGGTGACGCGCCGCTTCGACGGTTCCGTACGCAGTGGCCGGGGGTGCTGTACGGAGTGGTACTCGACGACACCGTGACGGTGTGCGCTCCCCGACCCGGCGGGAATCAGCTCCGGAAGCTCCTGCCCCTTCCACAGTGGACTTGACGGTATTTCAGGCCTGCTGCTCTGCTGTCACCGTTGTCGATGACGCAGAGGGGTACTGGTGGGCCAGTCGGACCTGAGGGCGCTGTTCCGTTCGAACGATCGCGATGTCACAGCGGTCGACTACTTCGCGGACAGGCGTGACGAGTGGGACTCGGTGGCGCAGAGCCTCACCCACCTCGTGCGCACCGTCCGTGCCACCGGTTTCGACGTGCAGGACCTCGAGGCCCCCCGTCGAAATGTGCTCACGTTCTACGGTGTCGGCGGTATCGGCAAGTCCACACTGTCCCGGTCGGTGGCCCGGCACTTATCGGGTGGGTTCCCCGCCGATGGCCACTGGCCGTCCCTGGCGGAGGGGGTCGGCCCTGTCGTACCGGTGCGGGTCGATCTGGCGCGCGATTCAGGTGCCGATTTCGAGTCGCTGATCCTGGCCGTGCGACTGGCCGCGGCGGAGATCGGACAGCCGATGCCGACGTTCGATCTGGCCCTGCAGCGGTACTGGGAGCACAACCATCCCGGTGAACCCCTCGACGAGTACGTCCGGCGCCGTACCCGGCTGAGCGCCCTGCCCGGCGCTCGGAACTTGTCCGGACAGGTGCAGTCGGCGCTGGCCGACGTGGCGCAGGCGGTCGCTCTTCCGGGCACCATGGGTCAAGTGGTCGGCCAGGGCCTGCGGACCGTCGTGCGCGCGTTGCGTGAAAGGCATCACCGGGTCAGGGCGCTCGCCGCGTGCAGCCGCTTCGCCGACCTCCTCGAGGCCGCTCCCGACCAGGACGCGCTCAGCTACTACCCGCATCTCCTCGCCTGGGACCTGGCGAACCTTCCCCCCAAGCACCGGGCGACCCTGGTGGTGCTGCTGGACACGTTCGAGGACGTGGGGGACCGGGTGCACCGTGACCTGGAGCGCCTTGTCCAACGGGTGGTGTGGCTGATGCCGAACGTCCTGTTCGTCATCACGGGACGCAATCGTCTCCAGTGGGACGACCCGCAGCTCGAGGGGCAGCTGGACTGGGCCGGCCCGGCATGCTGGCCGCAGCTCGTCGGCGGCGCGACGCAGGAGCCCCGGCAGCACACGGTCGGCTACCTGTCGGCCGGTGACTGCGAGACGTACCTGTCCCAACGTCTGACGCGCGCTGGCCGGCCGATGATGGACGCCGCGACCCGTCATCTCGTCACGGCCAACTCGTACGGACTGCCGTTGTACCTCGACCTCGCGGTGATGCGGTTCCTCGATCTGTACCGCCGGTCGGGCAACGTTCCTTCGGTGCACGACTTCAACTTCGACTTCCCCGCTCTGGTCGCCAGGACCTTCCGTGACCTGCCCCCGGAGGCGCGACGCGTCGTGCGGTCCGTCAGCCTCCTGGCGAGCTTCTCCGTACCTCTCGCCTCCGCCGCCGCGGGCTTCGACCACGACGCTCCGGCTCAGAGCCTGGTGGACCGGCCGTTCGTCGAGCACGACCCCGGGGCTCCGTGGCCCTACCGCCTGCACGCCCTGATCCGGGACGCGGTGCGGGAGGCGGACTCGACCAGCGACGACCGGTGGACGAGAGCCGACTGGCAGCGTGCCGCGCGACGAGCTTTCGACGCTCTCGGCCGCGAGGACACCTCCCAGCGTGCGCGCCTGGTATCGGCCCTTCACCAAGGTCTGTCCCTGTCACACCAGTTCGGCCTGCCGCTCGGGTGGCTCGAGGACGCCGCCTACCAGTACGTGGACGATTTCGTCTGGGAGCCCATCGAGCCGCCTGCGGGAGTATGGGACGAGGCCACTCCCTCTACTCCGGCCCAGGCACTTGCCACGGCCCTCTCGGCTATCGCCCAACGACAGCGTCAACACCGTACTGGTACCGCGCGGCAGCTCCGGCGCGTCTTGGAGGCCGGCGTCCTTCCACCGAGTCTGGAGGAACTGCCGCTCTACTTCCTGGCCGAGTGCGACCGTGACCTGGGGAACTTCCAGGAGTCTCTGAGCGGTATGCGGCGCGTGGCGGATCTGGGAGGCCGTCTCGCTGCGACGGCCCGACGGGGACTGATTCACTTGGCCCGCCGGATCGGCGCTTTCCCACGGGCCAGGGAAGCGGCACTTCATCTGGGAGCGGAGGGCCGTCAGGACCGAGTCCTCGGCGACTTGTGGTGGCCACAGGGGTCCATGGCGCTGGCGTGCTCCGCCTACGCGGCCGGTCGCGACCAGGCTCTGGCCGACGGGAAGGTCGGCGAAGCCGCCCTGTCGCAGGCATGCCTGGCCTTCGCTGCTGCCTTCCAGGACCGGCCACGGGCGGCCGAGCAGATCGCCCGTGCCGAGGAACTCCTGGCGGGCGTCTCGATCCGGTGGGCTGAGACCCAGACGCGTATCGCGACCCTGGTGAGGGACGCAGGCATCGCCCCCGACCTGCCGCAGCGTGCCGAGGCCCTGGCGAGGCAAGCCGTGGAGGCGGGACAGACGTCGTCCGTCGCGTACGTCCGCTTCGCCGAGTGCCTGCACGCTCTCGTCGCGGGCACCCCGGAGGCGCTCGCTCGCGCCCGGGAGCGCCTGATGGAGGACTGCGTCAACGGGATGGAGTTCGCGTACCTCGCCGAACTCACCTACCTGATGGCCGACGAGGAGCCTCCCGCCGGTCTCGCTCGCGCCGAATGGCTGGACGACGTGCCTCAGGTACGGGCACGCTGGGCCGGTCTCGTCGAGGACCGCCGGCGGGAGTCGGCAGCACACCAAGGAGCATGAAGCACGTGGCGCACTACACCACAGCCGAACAGATCGACCTTGCGGCCGTTGCCGAGAGGTACGGGCTCACAGGCGAGGCCGTCAGCCCGCTCTCGGGTGGTGCCGCGAACTCCAGTTTCCGGCTCAGCTCCGACCAGGGTGAGTATGTGCTGACCTCGCTCGACAATCATGACGAGGACACCGCGGCCACGCTGGCCCGTCACACGCGAGCCCTCCGCCGGCTCGGCCTGCCCACCAGCGAGATCGTTCCGGCCGTGGACGGCTCACTCATCTCCCCGATCGGGTGTCGCCTCTTCCTGCTGAAGAAGTGGATCGCCGGCGCCGTTCAGCAGTCGTTGCCGCTCGCTCTGCTCACGGACGCCGGTGGCCTCCTCGCCCGTTTGCACAGTCTCGAGCCCGGCGCTGAAGGCCTTGAGGACGTCCCTGTGGGCACCCGCCGTCTTTCACCGGAGCATCTCGCCGCGATTCCCGGCTTCGCCGATCGGGAGTTCGCCCAGTGGCTGGCCGCCCGCCTCGACCGCGTCCGCGCCGCCGAGGTGGGCAGCCTCCGCGCTCCCTGCCTGATTCACGGCGACCTCTTCGACGACAATGTCATCGTCCGCGACGACGGCGGACTCTCCGTCCTGGACTGGGAGACGATCTCCCTCGACGACCCTCTGCTCGACCTCGGGATGGCAGCCGTCGGCCTTGCCCAGGACGAAGCCGGCCTTCTCTCCGCTGACCGCCTTGACGCTCTCCTCGCCGGCTACGAGAAAAGCCGCCCCCTCACCACGGCGGATCGCGCGCTGCTCCCTCTCGAGATCGAGCACGCCGCGCTGATCATCGCCTTCCACCGCTTCTACCGTCACAACGTCCGCTTCCCGAACCCGGAGAGGGCGACATACCACCGGGGGATGGTTCGGTTCACGGAGTCGGTCGCCGCCGCGTGTGACAGTGACGAGCAGGGTCAGCTCCCGCAGGGGTGATTGTTCGGGGAGTGTGTACGCACGGTGGCGTTCTGTGGCCTAGCGTGACCAGTGGTGACGCGCCGTTTACGGGTCTTGGTACGGGAGCGGGCGCGGGCACCGTACGGAGCGGCAGGCGGGGAGAGGCGGCAGGCGGTGACCGAGGTGCGGGACGAGGAGACGACGGTACGGCAGCAGCAGCGGCGGCCGGAGGACGAGCCCGGGACGGGTGTGGTGACCGCGTTCGGGCGGCAGTTGAAGCTGCTGCGGACGCGGGCGGGGATGGAGCGGGTCGAGTTCGGGAAGCGGGTGGGGTACTCGGCGGACTCGGTGG
The DNA here is from genome assembly GCF_055592385.1 of Streptomyces sp. NPDC041124. NCBI lineage: Bacteria > Bacillati > Actinomycetota > Actinomycetes > Kitasatosporales > Streptomycetaceae > Streptomyces > Streptomyces sp. NPDC041124. The sequence goes on along the minus strand of NZ_JBVIYR010000010.1, from coordinate 101,582 downwards.
CTTCGATCGAGCAGGGGAGGCGGATTCCGCAGCCTCAGTTCATCGAACAGGCGGATGAGGTGTTGGGGGCGGGTGGGGTTCTTACGGCGCTGAAGGAGGAGGTGGGGAAAGCTCAGTACCCATCCTTCTTCCGGGATGCGGCGCGGCTGGAAGCAGACGCCCAGGAACTCTTCCTTTACGCCGTCCAGGCGGTACCAGGGCTCCTCCAGACCGAGGAATACACGCGAGCCCTGCTCGCGATGCGGCGACCGTTGCTCGATGAGGACACGATCGAGCAGCGCGTCTCGGCACGACTGACGCGTCAGGAGACCTTCGCTCGCTGGCCCGCACCGCTGGTGAGCTTCGTCATCGAAGAGGCCGTACTGCGCAAGCCGTTCGGCGGCAGGGACGTGCTGCGAGGAGTGCTTGAGAACATCCTGTCCATCGGGCGCCGACGCAACGTCGAGATCCAGGTCATGTCGAACGATCAGGAGGACAACGCCGGAGTCGATGGCCCGTTCACGCTGATCACACCCAAGAAGGGAGATCAGATCGCGTACTTGGAGGTACAAGGTCGCAGCATCCTGGTCACTGACCGGAACGAGGTGCGGTCCATCTCAGCGCGCTATGGGATCATCCGAAGCCAGGCTCTCACTCCGCGAGAGTCCCTGAGATTCGTAGAGAAGGTGCTGAGAGAGCTATGAACACGGGCGAGGCGTGGCGCAAGAGTAGCTACAGCGGTGCGGAGGGTGGCGAGTGCATCGAGGTGGCCGAGACCAGCGATGCCGTATGGGTGCGTGACTCCAAGAGGCCCTCAGAGGCCAGGTTGTCCTTCGGGACGGAGGCGTGGGCTGGCTTTGTTCGGATGGCCGCAGGCCGCTGAACGAGCGCGTACGACGAGCGGGGTCCGGTACGCACGTGGTACCGGACCCCGAACGCATCAGAAGTCGTCCAGCCCTTCCTCCCGGCGGATCATCCGCCAGGCCGCGCGGCGGGCGCTGCGGTCCAGGTTGGACTTGAAGTCCCGGTCGGTGCCGAAGTACCGCTTGCCGAGGGTGTCGATCGTGGAGACATGATCCATCATGTTCTCCTCGAACTTCTTGTCGAAGACGATCCCGAAGTTCTCCTCGTCGTTGACGACGGCCGCGGCCCGGACCTTGGGATCCTTCTTCGTCGCATTGAAGGCCGGGAGGACATCCTCCTCGGTGAACTCCGTGCCGAACTTGGAGTTGAACTTCTCGATCAGCTCGGACAGCAGTGACTTGTCCGCGTCCTTCGCACCGCCCGCGCCGTCACCGAAGCCCTGGAGCTCGGCGGGGCCCTCGGGGGTGAGGGACACGTCGTACTCGCCGGTCTTCTCGACGCGCAGGTGACTCAGATCGACCTCGCCTATGTCGACTCCACCGTCCGCGAGGCGGGGGAGGCGGTTGAGCAGGTGGCGCCCGTAGAGGTGCAGGCGCTCCAACTCGGCATCGCTGTACGGAACGATCTGCGCGAGGAAGCCGTACTTGCGGACGTAGTCGCTGAGGTCGGCGCGGAACTCCTCCGCCGTCTCGACGTCGTCCTCCTCCTCGCTCTCCAGCAGGGCGGTGAAGCGGGCCACGGCGGGGGAGAGGAGCCGGTACAACTCGGCGTGCAGCTTCTCCCACTTGGACTGGACGCCGCCCGCCTTCTTCTCCGCTTCCAGATACGCGGCGACGAACTCGTCCATGTCCTGCTCCGAGATGATCGGCGCGGACATGACGCGACTCTGGGCCGTGTAGAGGAGGTTCGGGTCGGAGGGCAGGGTGTGCGCCTCCTCGAAGTACGGGCGGAAGGCTTCTTGGATGTCCTCGGCCTCGTTGACGAAGTCCAGGACGGCGAGGTCGGCCTGCGACTTGCGTTCGGCGGTGCGGTTGAGGCGCGAGAGGGTCTGCACGGCGGCGATGCCGGTCAGGGTCTTGTTGACGTACATGGTGGTGAGGAGCGGCTGGTCGAAGCCCGTCTGGTACTTCTCCGCGACGACCAGGATCCGGTACTCCTGCTGCCCCTTGCCGCCGGCCTTCGCGGCCTTGTCGTCGGCGCGGGTGTAGCCGAAGGCCTTCGGCAGCGCGGCTTCGGAGCTCGATCTCCGGGGGGAGACCCATGCGTCTGACCATGCCGACCGGCGTCGTCGAAGGCACCCAGCTCACGGTGATGCCGTTCCGCGCCGACGCCGTCGTCGGAACGATGTCCGTACCGACGCTCGTCCAGCTCGTACCGTCGCCCCGCGCCGAGGAGGACCCGCGCAAGCTGAAGGCGGCGTCCGGCCTGGTGCGGCGGCACGCCGAACTGCGGGCCACCGTGCAGCGCACGCTGAAGTCGTCCCAGAAGGGCAAGAAGGTCGCCCCGTACGCCGAGTACATCGCCGCCGGGCTGAAGGGCGAGCTCGGCGCCTGCATCGCACGGCATGACGCCACCGGTCCCGAGTAGTGCTGCCACCGTCAACGAGGGCCTGAACCCCGACTGTCGACCTGGTGCGCACACTGCTGTCGCCTCTCTTCGCGGCGCGCCGGGGGCTGACGGGTCTGCTGCACCGTGCGTGCCGCCGGGGCGAGGACGATGTCTGTGCGTGCCCCCAGGTGGAGGCCCGGGCCGGCGCTTCACCAGCAGCGACGCCCGTACGGGAGGGGCCTGTGCACGAGGCCGGGCCGAGCGCGTGCGGAGGACGCGGTCAGCGGCCGGGCCGGTCCAGCGTGGCAGCATGCGGCGATGGTCTATCAACACCCCGACGGCGACTACGTGATCACTGCGATGTATTCCGTGCCCGATGACGCCTGGCATCTGGAACTGGATCTCGGGGCCGGGCAACGGACCCTCGTGACCGCGATCGTCCCCGACGAGGATCCGGCACGGGAGCCGACGGTGCGCTTCAACCCGCACGCAGGGCACGCCGGCGTCCCGTACGAGGTCATGCGCTGGTTCATGCACCAGGTCGATGAGCAGATCCGTACCTCCCGTGCCTGGATGCGGCTGCGACCGGAGCTCGTCGGGACCATCCACCGACTTCGCCAGGAGCACATGGGCGTCATCGACGATGACGACTTTCCCCAGGTTCTGGCGGGCGTGCGCACCACGGTCCCCGAGGAAGACCTGCCCGCCGTTCTGGAGGCCGCCTTCGGGCGGAATCCTGACGGCACCACCATGGACCACCCGCAGACGCACCCGCCTGTGGACGGTCCGGGAGGCAGGGCCTAGCCGGAGCCATCCGCGTCCTCGCCGGTCCGGCACGCTGGCTGTGGGGGACCCGTCGTCGATGCCCGGGCATGGTCCGTGATCCGTGCGCGGCGGTAACCCACGCCGGCATCGACGACTGCGACTGTGGCCGCGCTCCGCCGCCGGGCGGGGACGGCGAGACGTCCGGGTGCTTCCCGGACATCGGCTGTCGGGGCGCCGACCGTCCCTCTGGGCCTGGTGGGCGCCCTCTAGGCGGCGCCGAGGCGCACGGCGCCGCCGCCGCATTCCGGCCCGGCCTGCCGCCCTGTTCCCAGGGGCGGGCTGATCGCATGACCGTGTCGATGCCGCTCATATGTCCCGAATGTATACCCGGCGGGGGTAGTGTGCTCATATGGCGACTGATCCGAAGGTCGGATGCGGGCGCGGCCTGCGCGGACGGCGGGTGCCGTCCGGTGCTCTGCCGCGCGGGATATCCGCACGGCCGCACTGAGCTGCGTTCCGGACACCGGCGAGGGGCGCTCGCCGATCTCCGCAACAGTCGGTTCCGCCGCCCACCGGATGCGCTCACCGCCCCGTCGGTGCCCCTTGAGGAAGAGCGACTCCGGCCGTCTGGTCCCGTCCGGGCGGTGGTGGCAGACCCATGCCTTCACCTGCCTTCTTCCGACCAGCGAGGAACACCCAGTCATGCGCACGGACCGCACCAGTCAGACCTCCCCCACACGTCGCGCCGTGCTCGGCGCCGGTATCGCGGCCGCGGGTTCCGGGCTGCTCGCCGCCTGCTCCCCTGCCGGCTCGCGCGACGGCGGCCACCCGGGCGCGCCCGCGCCGGCCGGATCCGCTCCGAACGGCAGAGAAGCCGGCGGGGCGCATCCGACCCCCGCCGAACCGCTCCGTAAGCACACCTTGAAGGCCACCCCGTCGCCGGTCGAGTTGGGCGCCGGACGTACCTTCAGCTCGTGGACGTACGAGGGGTTGCTGCCGGGCCGGGAGGTGCGGGTCACCGCAGGTGACACCGTGGCGCTGACGCTGGCCAACCACCTGCCGGAGGCGACGACCGTGCACTGGCACGGTATTGCGCTGCGCAACGACATGGACGGTGTGCCCGGTGTGACGCAGCAGCCGGTCGAACCCGGTGAGACGTTCGACTACCGCTTCACCGCGACGCATCCCGGCACCTACTGGTTCCACCCTCACATGGGGGTGCAGGTCGACCGAGGCCTGTACGCGCCGCTCATCGTCGACGACCCGAAGGAACCACTCGCGTACGACCACGAGTGGATCGTCGTGCTGGACGACTGGATCGACGGAGTGGACGGGTCGACCCCCGACGACGTTCTCTACCAGCTCCGCAAGGGCAAGCCCCCGGTGGGCCACGGCAACAGGCCGGCGGGACCCGTGGGGGCCGGGGGCGGGGCGTTGGCGGACGCCGCGTCCGGGGGAGCGGACGACGGGAAGGGCTCCGGACCGGCGCCCTCGCCGTCGCCGTACCGGCGAAGAGGGCCCAAGCGACTGATGGCGGGAGCCACCAGCAAGCTGCTCGGCGGTCACGCGGGCCACATCGCCTACCCCTACTACCTGATCAACGGGCGCACGGCGGACGACCCCACGCAGTTCACGGCCAAGCCCGGCGACCGGATCAGGCTGCGCATCATCAACGCCGGCGGGGAGTCGCCCTTCCGGGTGGCGCTCGGGGGACACCGGATGACCATTACCCACAGCGACGGCTTTCCCGTGCAGCCGTACACGACGGACGCGCTGGTCATCGGTATGGCCGAGCGGTACGACGTGCTGATCACCGCGCAGTCGGGGGTCTTCCCGCTGGTCGCGCTCGCCGAGGGGAAGGGGGGCCGGGCCATGGCCGTCCTGCGTACGGGCGCCGGAGCGCTCCCCAAGCCGTCCGCGCACCCCGCGGAGCTGGACCGTGAGGTGCTGGTGTCCGCCCGCCGGCTCGGGCCGGACGAGTCGGTGGCGATGCCCCGCCGTGGGTGCGACCGGCTGATCCGGGTCAAGCTGACCGGTGGCATGAAGGAGTACGACTGGGGAATCGACCACGAGCCCTACAACCCGGACACGCTCCACAAGGTCGAACGGGGCGAGCGGGTGCGGCTGGAGGTCATCAACGCCACCCACATGTGGCACCCCGTGCATCTGCACGGCCACACGTTCTCCCTCGCCGGCGTGGACTCCAGCGGTGCCCGCAAGGACACGTCGATCGTGCTCCCGCACAGCAAACTGGTGGCGGACTTCGACGCGGACAACCCCGGACTGTGGATGCTGCATTGCCACAACATCTACCACTCGGAGTCCGGGATGATGACGACCCTTGCCTACCACGGGTAAGGCACGTCCCTGCTCGAGCGAGGAGACCGCGATGACCCCCGTGCGGGACCACCGCAAGCTCGGCCGTGAACCGGGCCTGTTCGACACCGATCCGCTGATCGGCGCCGGCCTGCCGTACTGGCTGCTCGACGGCGCGACCGTGAGGCACACCCTGGAGGAGTACATCCGCGCCGCCGAGCGGAAGGAGGGCCATCAGCACGTGTACTCACCGGTCCTCGGCGAGCGGGAGCTGTACGACATCTCGGGGCACTGGGCGCACTACAGCGACGACATGTTCCCCCCGATGGACCTCGGCGGTGAGCAGGTCGTCCTGCGGCCGAGCCTGTGCCCGCACCACGCGGTGGTCTACCGCTCCCGCTCTCGCTCCCAGGCCCTGGGCGGGATGCCTGGGCGTCACCCGGTGGCGGCGTGCAGGGCGTCCGCGTCGGCTGCGGTGCGTGCGGCCGAGGAGCCGAGTGCCCGGTGTCAACTGAGCCGGGCGGGAACGTCCCACCCCTGACCAACGGGCGCGGGGCAGCCCTTGGGTTCTGTCCGGCGGATCATGGCGGCGTCGCGGGATTAGAGTCATCGGCGCCGTATCGACGTGATCGCCGGAAGGGACCGCTTGACGTGTGGCCGGACTCATGGGCTGTGGTGGCCGAATCCGACCGAGAGCAATGGGACTGCGCGCCGCTGGAGCGCGTCGGCCCACTGCGGTTCGGTATGAGCGTGGAGGAGGCAGCCGGCGCGATGCTGACGCGCGGCTTCACGTCCGACGCCGTTGAAGAGTGCGGCACGTTCGGCTCGTTCAAGCAGTTGCGCACGAGATTCCGCGCGGCGGATGCCCCGTTCCACCGCGCGGACGTGGTGACCTACTACGTCGGCCCGATGGGATTGACCTGCATCGCGGTCGATGCCCTGACCGGTCCCCAGGTCACGTTGGAGGGGATACAACTGGTCGGCCGGCCGCCGTCCGAGCTCTCGGATGAGCTCACCGCTTACCTGGCGAGCACTGACAGGACCGTCGAGATCACACCCGGCGGCGACATCGGCTCACAGGACCTGGGCATCATGCCGCGCGCCCAGCGAGCCGGAGATGTGCTGCTGACACGGCTGGTCTTCGGCAGGCCCAACGACTGGGCCAACACCATGAGCGATTGCGTTCCGGCCGACGAAATGCTCGGGCACTACTGAGTACTCAGGGCCTGTGCCCACCGTCCGCATCGGCCGGAACGGCCCTCGTCGACGAGAGCGCCCGTCTCTCTCTCGCAACCGGCCAGACAGCCACATCACGGGGTCGGTGTCGTGGCCGGGGGACGTGCCGTGCAGGTCTCGTCGGGGAGCTGCCGCACGGAAACGCGCGGGGCCCCGCGGGCGGGAGAGGGGAGGTGGAAGGCGTAACAGCCCTTCACCGTCGTCGCGTGGACGAAGACGAACGTCCTCGACGGTCCCTGTCCGAGCAGCTCCGCGACGACGGTGGTCGAGCCCGCGTGCCAGCGGACATCGATCAATCCGTCGGCCGGTTTCGCGGCAGGGAACAGCCGGGCGATCTCCGCGTCCCGCGGCACCCCGTCGGCCGCGGCCCGGCTGAGGCGCTGCTGGTGCGCCTCCACGGTGGCCCGCAGGTCCGCGCGGGCCTCGGCCTCGTCGCGCTCCGGTCGTGACGACACCCACATCCAGGCACTGGTGAAGATCACGAGGAAGAGCACCGACAGGGTGATGCACCCGTTGAGCAGACAACCGCCGGTGGTGCCCGACTCGACCTGTGGTCTTCTCGCCATGGGAAGAGCCTCCGGCACGAGCCCATCCCCGTGGGGCGCGCTGCCGAATCGTGACGGCAACGAGCCGTCGGCTACACGCCACCACCGTCGAGCACACGGTGCGAGGGGCCGGCGCGCGACCGGACCACCCCGCCACCCGGTCGCAGTGGTGGCGGTGAGATTGACTCCGACACCGTCCAGCTCACCGACGACGGTCAGTCCGCCGGCTCCGCTCTGTAGCGGACCGGCCGGTCCTCCACCTTCACCAGCAGGCCCGCGCTCGCGAGATCGCGGAGGATCTGGCGGGTGTGCTTGTCCTGCGGGTCGTGCCCCGCGTCGCGCAGCGCGCGCAGGCCTCGTTCGGTGTCCCACAGACCGCCGTACGTGCGCACGGCCCGCTCGAGGTCGGCGCGCTGGCTTCCAGCCGGTTCGGTCAACGCTCCGCCCCCTGAGCCTGTTCACCGGTCACGGGGGCGTGCGCCTTCTTCGTGTGGTGGGCGATGCTCGCCGGAGCGCCGACGTAGTCGCAGGCGGGGCACGTCAGCCACACGCCCTCGGACACGGCACGCGTGCTCACCGAGTGGCCGGGCCCGTACCCGTGTCCATGGAGCAACTGGGCGACGGAGGAGCCGTATTCGACCGCGAGCAGTGCCGCCTCCGCCACCTTGTCGTGACCGGGGGCGAAGAACGATCCGGTGCCGACCTTCTTCGCGCAGCCGCACCAGCAGGTACCGGTCGGAGTGAGACTGGGGAGAGACTTCTTCGTCATGCCGTCACCGTAGGCCAACGAGCCCGGCGCCACGCGGGCTTTGCGCTGTCCGGTGCCCCTCGCCCGTAGCATGCCGACCGTGGCCGACATCTACGAACTCCAGCTCGCACTCCACCTTCCGGGCTCCCTGGCCCCCGACGACCTCGCCCTGCTGCGATGGCACTTGGGGCTGGACGGCGGCCGGCAGAGCGACGGTCACGAGTATCCCCTGTGGGAGGCTCGGGGAGCGGCGCTGCGGATCGGGGGCGCACTGGTCGGGGAGTTGCACTCCACAGATGCGCAATGGGCGCTGACCGTGCGGCAGGAGACGCATCCCGACGAGTTCGACGACCTGCGCGGGATCGTGCAGTGGCTCGGTGCCCGCACGACGACCATCGGCACGGTCGGATACCTGCGCTTCTGCGAAGCGGTGCTCCCCGACGTGCTGGTCGCGGAGGGCGGAGCCGTACGCCGCGAGGTCCTGCGTGCCGACACGACCGTCCGGGCGGCGGACCAGGTGATTCCCGGTCTCCACGCCTGAGCGGCGGTCGTCGCCGCGTCTCCTCCCGCTCCGGGGCCCGGCACCCCCTTACGTGATCGAGCACTCCTTGATGCCGAGCGGTTCGGTGACGCCCGCCGGTCTGCTGCACAGGACCTCCGCCTTCGACACGCCCTCCGGGGTTCTGCGGACCCGTGCGAGGACGATGCTGTGGCCGTGCCGTTCGCCGTACAGGGGGGCGTCGGTGAAGTCGATCGTGCCGGTGGCCATGCCGTCGAGCTTGACGCCCCTGAGGTTGATCCAGGTCGCGGCGCGGCTCTGGCGTACGTCTCCGAGGCTGGCCGCCCAGTACAGCGCGCGCGTGGCGTCGTGGGAGAGGGCCGTCTGGCCGCTGGCGAAGTCGGGGGCGTCGTACGTGGCCTCGCCCTCGTCGAGCCAGGGGAGGTGTTCGGCGGCGTCCTGGTAGAAGGCGGTCTGGGCCGCCGCTTCCCGCAGCTCGGCCAGGGCCGCGTGATACAGCGTGATCCGCGGGGCGACACCGTCGCGGCCGCCCGTGCCGGAGAACTTGGCCTTGCTCAGGTCGTCACCGGTGAGGATGGAGATCTCCCGGTTCGCGCAGCCGGGTTCGACGCCCAGCTGGGTCATCAGCGGCCCGATGTCCTCGACCCGTCCGGCGAAGTAGATCACCGAGGGGACGTTCTCCCCGCGGCAGATGCTCTCCGCGTGCAACCGCAGTTCGGGCTTGCCGTTCGCCACCCGGTAGGTCCGCGCGGGCAGCAGCCGGAAACCCTCACGGCTCAGCATCTCCCCGCCGTAGAGGGCCTGCTCGCTGGTGTAACGGTCCTGCGAATCCACCGTGTCGCGGGCCAGGACCAGGGCGTGCGGGGCCCGGTTCCGGCCGCGCAGCTGCCGGGCGACGAGACCGAGCGCCTCCGCCTGGTGCTCGTCGGGAGCGGCGAGGCTGAACCAGTTGGAGAACTCCTTCGGCAGGTAGGTCGCCGAGTTGGTGCCGGAGACGATGGGAAGCCCCGCCGAGTGGAGCCGCCGCGTCACGTCCGGGCTGCTCTGCAGGTCACGGCCGAAGCCGACGACGCCGACGACGGTCGGGTCGCGGTCGGCGTACTCGGCGATCGCGTCGGCGGTGACGCGCTGGTGCCCCATGTCCGCGCCGCCGTTGGCGAGCAGCACCCGCATCTTCACCCGGTAGTTCTCGTTGACGACGCGCTGGGCGAGGTAGACGCCGGCCAGCTCCTCGGCACCCTTGACCAGCGACGGGTCCACCGCGGCCGAGCTCAGCGGTCCCGCGTACACCACCGTGACGTAGGCGCGGGGATGGTCGCGCAGCACCGTGTCGTTCTCGGCGTGCACCAGCTTCTCCAGCTCGCGCAGCTTCCCGCCCTCCTCGTCGGCCCCGCCGGAGAGGTGAGCGCCGAACCGCACGTCTGCGGCCGCTATGCCGACGCACTCCGTGCCGCCCCCGGGCGCGGGACGCAGCTCGGTGTCGCGGTCGGCGGTCAGCAGACCCGCCGAGCAGTACGTTCGGTGCAGTTCGCGGGCGTGTACGACGCCGGCGGTGGCGGCGAGGGCGAGGACCAGGGCCAGGCTGTACGCCGACCACACGACCCGGGCCACGGGCGGCCGCTGCCGGGCCTTCACGCACCGCCAGTCCGTCTGGCGCAGCTGGACGAGCTCGTCACGGGGCAGCGGGATCCGCAGCACCCAGGGCAGGGCGTTGGTCCGGCTCGGTGACTGGTCGGCCCGCAGGTTTCCGGCCCATTCGTCGTACCAGTGCCGCAGCCGTTGCTGCAGGCGCGAGGGTCCGCGCAGGAGCTGACGCTCGGGCGGCTCCGGTCGGTTGGCCGGCGCGCTCGCGTCCGTGCCCCGGTCGAGCAGGACCGCGTCGTCCGCCGCCACACCGGCCACGATCAGCAGCGGGTCCAGTTCACTGCGCCGGCTGCGGACGTCACTGACCGCCCTGATCAGCTCGATGCCCCCGTTCTCCCGGCCCACCCTGCGCAGGAACAGCACCGGCGGCCGGGTCCGCTTCAGGCCTCGCAGGTCCCAGCTGACGCGCCGGTGGTTGTCCCGCAAATCCTCGAAGAGCGCCAGTACGTACAGCTGGAGGGGGAACGGGCCGCCCTCGCGCATTGTCTCGGCCACGTCGTAGGCGCGGGCCGCGATGGCCCGCCACGAGCGGACGGGCCGCAGGAGCCGCACGCTGGTCGACTGCCGGCGGGCGGCGGACTGGAGGAACGTCGTGGTCAGGAACCACCGGCTCTCCCTGCGCAGCCACAGGAAGAGGGGCGCGCGTCCGGGGACGTGGTTCAGAGCGGCGAGCAGGATCATCAGCCCGATGCCCGCCAGGACGGCGACGTACCACTCGGGACGGGTGAGGAGCGAGGTGAACGCCCCCAGGACACCCATGGGGAGGAACTGCTGCACGTCGTTGAGCAGCACCTGACGGTTGCGGCGGGAAGGCCTGCGGGGGCGCCAGCGCTGCCGGGCCAGGGTGCGCAGGAGCTGCGTCTGGGCCTGCTCCCGCTGGGCGTTGCCGTCCGGGGTCCCCGGCGGGGCGGTCGGCCAGTGCTCGCGCATCTCCGGATCGTCGGTGGCGTCCTGAAGAGCCCGTACGAGGCCCAGGCGGGGAAAGGAGTAGGGCCGGTAGGCGGCGGAACGGTCGCCCCACTTCCGGCTGTCGCCGAGGTCGCGCAGGAGTCGTACGGCCTGGGCGGTGGGGTCGAGGCCCCCCGGCTGGGGCTCGGTCGGGGCGACGGCCAGGCGCGTACCGTGGCGCTGCTGCCCTTCGCGCAGCTCGTCGACGAGCTCCGTGACGCGGTCGTCGTCGGCGGCGTCCTCCGCGTGCAGCACGATCACCGGCATCGGGGGGTCACCGGCCCGGAAGTCCTGGATCAGCGACTCCAGTTGTCGCTGGACGTCGATCCCCGCCCCGGTCGACATGCCCGGGTGACCTCCCGGGCAGTCCTGAGGGAAGAACTGGTCGCGGCCGTGCATGGACACCCCCCGTGGTCGTAAGACACATGTGTCACAAGCGCCTTGTGAGGATAACGCTTGCCCCTGACAACTGCTGGCGGTCCGCGGGCTGTTCAGCGCGGTGGTGGCGGCCCCGGGGGGCGGGCGTCGCGCTGATCGGCCCCGGTCCGGGGCGGGCCGGTGAGTGCGGGCGCGCCGCGGTGAGCCCGACAGCGGGCACACGGCGGCCCTCAGCGGAAGCGGTGCGTGCCCGTGAGCGGAGGTGCCGTGGGGCACCGGGCGGCCCGCGGGAGGTGCCGTGCGGCGGGAGCGGCGAGGTACGGGCGAGGTTCCCCCCCCGCGGGGTGCCCGTCGGGCGGTGCGCGCGGCGTACGTGCCGCGCCGGAAGCGCGGCCGGGAGGGCGGCTCGGCGGCGCAGGCCGTCTCGTGCGGTAGGGCGACCGGGCCGGCCACCGCGTCCCGGCACACGGTGCGGCGCCGACCGGGGGAGTCGGGCGAGGGCGGGTCCCGGCTTCCCCTCCCCGTCCGGGTCACGCGTTAACCCGCCCGGACCACCCCGCCACCCGGTCGCGACGGTGGCCGTGCGCCCCACCGCCACCACCCGCACGATGGGCCGTGATGCCGACCGGCAGGCCGATCGGTACCGGTCGGATGCGAAGGAGTCCCGGGATGGGCGAGCTGTACATCGACGGTGAATGGACGAGCGCGGCGGCCGGCGGGCGCCGGGACGTGATCAACCCGTACGACGCCTCCGTCGTCACCACCGTCGACGAGGCCGACGCCACCGACGTGGACCGCGCGGTGCGCGCCGCCCGGCGCGCCTTCGTCGAGGAGGACTGGGCGAACGCCCCCACCCGCCGCCGCGCCGACGTGCTGCTGCGCGTCCGCGACCTGCTGCTGCGCGACATCGACGAGATCGCCCGCACCGAGACCCTCGACACCGGCAAGACACTGGCCGAGTCCCGCTTCGACGTGGAGGACGTGGCCAACGCCTTCCGCTACTTCGGGGAACTCGCCGGCAAGGACGGCGGCCGCGTCGTGGACGTCGGCCCCGACGTCCTCAGCCGCGTCGTCTACCAGCCCGTCGGCGTGTGCGCCCTCATCGCCCCCTGGAACTACCCGCTGCTCCAGGCCTCGTGGAAGGTCGCGCCCGCGCTGGCCGCGGGCAACACCTTCGTCCTCAAACCGAGCGAGACCACCCCGCTCACCACGATCGCCATGATCCGCCTCATCGAGGAGGCCGGCGCCCCGCGCGGCGTCGCCAACCTGGTGCTCGGCTCCGGAGCGACCGTCGGCGCGGCCATGACCTCCCACCCCGAGGTCGACCTGGTGTCCTTCACCGGCGGCCTCGCCACCGGACGCGCCATCATGGCCGCCGCCGCCGAAGGACCCAAGAACATCGCCCTGGAACTGGGCGGCAAGAACCCCAACATCGTCTTCGAGGACGCCGACTTCGACGCCGCCGTCGACTACGGACTCGACGCCGCCTTCCTGCACGCCGGGCAGGTCTGCTCCGCCGGCTCGCGCCTGCTCGTCCAGGACTCCCTGCACGACCGGTTCGTCGACGCCCTCGCCGAACGGGCCAGGGCGATCCGCCTCGGCAACGGCATGGACGAGGGCACCGAGAGCGGCCCGCTCAGCTCCGCCGAACACCGCGACAAGGTCGAACGCCACATCGCCGCCGCCCGCGAGGAGGGCGCCCGGCTCGTCACCGGCGGCACCCGCCCCGACGACCCCGCGCTCGGCCGCGGCTTCTTCCTGCTGCCGACGATCTTCGCCGACTGCGACAAGTCCATGAGCATCGTGCAGGAGGAGGTCTTCGGCCCCGTGGTCACCGTCGAGCGGTTCCGCACCGAGGACGAGGCCGTGGAACTGGCCAACGACACCCGCTACGGCCTGGCCGGCGGCGTGTGGACGTCCGACGCGAGCCGCGCCCAGCGCGTCGCCCAGCGGCTGCGGCACGGCACCGTGTGGATCAACGACTTCCACCCTTACGTACCGCAGGCCGAATGGGGCGGCTTCGGCCGCTCCGGCGTCGGACGCGAACTCGGCCCCACCGGCCTGCGCGAGTACCAGGAAGCCAAGCACATCTACCAGAACCTCACCCCGGGGCCGTCCGGCTGGTTCAAGGGCTGAGCACGAGCGCGCGCCCCCGACGGACCGACGGACCGACGGATCGACGGCTTCGAAGAAGGGCACCCCATGGCCTCCACCACCCCGCACGGCGCCGAGTCCTCCTACGACTACGTCATCGTCGGTGGCGGCACCGCCGGCTGCGTCCTCGCCGCACGGCTGAGCGAGGACCCCGACGTCCGGGTCTGCGTCGTCGAGGGCGGGCCCAGCGACGTCGGCGACGAACGCATCCTGCGCCTGCGCAACTGGATCAACCTGCTCGGCACCGAGTTCGACTACGGATACACCACCGTCGAACAGCCGCGCGGCAACTCCCACATCCTGCACTCACGGGCCCGCGTGCTCGGCGGCTGCTCCTCCCACAACACGCTCATCAGCTTCCTGCCGCTGCCCCAGGACCTCGACGACTGGGTGGCCCACGGCTGTCAGGGCTGGGACCCGGCGACGATCCTGCCCTACCGCGACCGGCTGCAGACCAAGATCGTCCCGGTGGCGGAGGCCGACCGCAACCCCATCGCCAAGGACTTCGTCACCGCTGCCTCCCGCGCCACCGGCGTCCCCGTCGTCGACGACTTCAACGCCGAACCCTTCGCCGACGGCACCGGCTTCTTCTCCCTGGCCTACGAACCGGAGGGCAATTTGCGCTCCTCCGCCTCCGTCGCCTACCTCCACCCCGTCCTGGACCGCCCCAACCTCACGCTCCTCCTGGAGACCTGGGCCCACCGGCTGCTCACCGACGAGTCGGGCAGGCTGACCCGCGTCGCCGTTTGGGGCGCCGACGGCGAGCCGGCCACCGTACGCGCCGAACGCGAACTCCTGCTGTGCGCCGGGGCGATCGACACCCCGCGCCTGCTGCTGCTCTCCGGCATCGGCCCGGCCGACGACCTGCGCCGCGTCGGCATCGACGTCCACCTCGACCTGCCCGGCGTGGGGGAGAACCTGCTGGACCACCCCGAGTCCGTGATGGTCTGGGAGACCGACGGCCCGCTGCCGCCCAACTCCGCGATGGACTCCGACGCCGGCCTGTTCCTGCGCAGGGAGAAGGGACAGCCGCGCCCCGACCTGATGTTCCACTTCTACCAGGTGCCGTTCACCGTCAACACCGAACGTCTCGGCTACCCCGTTCCCGAGCACGGGGTGTGCATGACGCCGAACGTGCCCCGGGCCCGCTCCACCGGCCGCATGTGGCTGCGCAGTTCCAACCCGGCCGAGCATCCCGCCCTGGACTTCCGGTACTTCACCGACCCCGAGGGTCACGACGAGCGCACCATCGTCGAAGGGCTCAAGGTGGCCCGGGAGATCGCCGCCACCGACCCGCTGAAGGGCTGGCTGCGGCGCGAGGTCGCGCCCGGCCCTGACGTCACCTCCGACGCCGACCTCTCCGAGTACGGGCGCCGCGTCGCCCACACCGTCTACCACCCGGCGGGCACCTGCCGCATGGGCGCGGCGGACGACCCGATGGCCGTCTGCGACCCCGAGCTCGGACTGCGGGGCGCGGAGGGCGTGCGCATCGTCGACGCCTCGATCTTCCCGACCATGCCCACCATCAACCCCATGGTGACCGTCCTGCTCGCCGCCGAACGCGCCGCCGACCTGCTCACCGGCCGTTCCGGACCCGCCGGCCGATAGCCGCACGGCGACCGGCTCCGCCGTCCCCGCACCGCGGACCGCGGCGCCGACCGGGCGCCCCAAGTGCACCGGGAGCTCCGGCAGACGGCAGCCGGCCTCGGCGAGAGAGGAACACGACTGTGTCGACCGCTGGAGAGAAGGACCCCGGCATGGCGCCGGAGGACATGACCGCGCACGAGGAGGTGACCGGCCCGGTCCGGCTCAAACCCGTCGTCTTCTTCGGGGCCGCCCTGCTCGTCCTCGCCGTCTCGCTCTGGGCGATCGTCACCCCGGACGGGGCGGAGGACGTCATCGGAGTGGCGGTCGGCAAGATCTCCGGCTGGTTCGGCTGGTACTACTTCGTCGCCGCCACCCTGTACCTGCTGTTCGTCGTGTTCATCGCCCTGTCCAAGTACGGCACCGTCAAGCTGGGCCCCAAACACTCCAAACCCGACTACGGGGTCTTCACCTGGGGGGCGATGCTGTTCGCGGCGGGCATCGGCATCGACCTGATGTTCTTCTCGGTCTCCGGGCCCGTCAGCCACTACCTCGCCCCGCCCCAGGGCGACCCGGAGACCCTCGAAGCAGCCCGTCAGGCCGTCGTGTGGACCCTGTTCCACTACGGCATCACCGGCTGGGGCATGTACGCCCTGATGGGCATGGCCCTCGGCTACTTCTCCTTCCGTTACCGGCTGCCCCTGGCGATCCGCTCCGCGCTCTACCCGATCATCGGCCGCCGCATCCACGGACGGATCGGCGACACCGTCGACCTGGCGGCCATCATCGGCACGGTGTTCGGCATCGGCGTGACGCTCGGCATCGGCGTGGTGCAGCTGAACTACGGACTGAAGGTCCTCTTCGACGTGCCGGAAGGGCTCGCCGCGCAGATCGCCCTGATCGTCGTCGCGGTGGCGATGGCCACCTTCTCCGCCGCGTCCGGCGTCGACAAGGGCATCCGCAGGCTGTCCCAGCTGAACATCCTCCTCGCCGCCCTGCTGATGTTCTACATCCTGGTCGTCGGCGAACCGTTCCGCGTGCTCAACGCCGTGGTGCAGAACGTCGGGGACTACGTCAGCCGCTTCCCCTCGATGACCCTGAACACCTTCGCCTACGACCAGCCCACCGAATGGCTGGACGCGTGGACGCTCTTCTTCTGGGCCTGGTGGATCGCCTGGGCGCCTTTCGTCGGGCTCTTCCTGGCCCGCATCTCCCGCGGCCGCACCCTGCGCGAGTTCATCGCGGCGACACTGATCATCCCGTTCCTCTTCACCGGTCTCTTCCTGGCGATCTTCGGCAACAGCGCCCTGCTCCTGGTGCGGGACGGCAACACCGAATTCGGCGAAACCGCCATGAACGTCCCCGAACAGGGCTTCTACAGCCTGCTGGAGCAATACCCGGGATTCCTCTTCAGCGCCGGACTCGCCACCTTCGTCGGGCTGTTGCTGTACGTCACCTCCGCCGACTCCGGGGCCCTGGTCATGGGCAACCTCAGCGCCGACCTGCCCACCCCGGTGACCGACGCTCCCACCTGGCTGCGCATCTTCTGGGCCCTGGCGACGGGACTGCTCACCCTCGCCATGCTGATCGTGGGCGGCGTGGAGGCGCTCACCAACGCCACCATCATCATGGGGCTCCCCTTCTCCTTCGTGATGTTCCTGATCATGGCCGGCCTCTATCTGGCCCTGCGCACCGAGCGCATGAAGGCCGAGGCCAAGATCACCACCCTGCCCGGCTCGCTGTCCGGACGCATCGCCCACCACGGTCTGCCGGGAGCACCGACCTGGCAGCACCGGCTGGCCCGGGCGATGGCGTTCCCGGGCAGGCGGGCCGCCGCGAGGTTCGTCGACCAGGTGTGCCGTCCCGCCTTCCTCGAGGTCGCGGGAGAACTGCGGGAGGCCGGCGCGGACGCGGAGGTCCTGGAAGGCACCGTGGAGGAGAACGGCCTCCCTCATGTCGGCCTGCGCGTGCCGATCGGCACCAGCGACGAATTCCTCTACGAGGTCTGGCCCGTCGAGATGCCGACCCCCGGCTTCGCCACCCGGTCGGTCAGCCGGCACGACTCCTACGTGCGCTTCGAGGTCCGGCTCGCCGAGGGCAACCAGGACTACGACGTCATGGGCTACAGCAAGGACCAGCTCATCGCCGACAGCCTCGACCAGTACGAGCGGCACCTGGAGTACCTCCGGGTCCGCGACGAGGCGACCTCCCGCTCCAGCCTCCCCGTCCACCGCCCGGACGAACCGGACGCACACCTGCCGGAGGGGTAGGCCGCGTGCGCGCCCCGCACTGCCGAGGACACTGTGACCTGCGGCCACCGACCGATCTTCTGTCTTCACACACTGACGATCACCGGTGGCCGTGTGATCTCCGCGCGGTGAGGGTCTCCCTCTGGAGCCGGATGCACCTGACCCGTGAAGTCACCATCGATGATCGCGTGAGCGACCGCCTCAGCGCGCAGGAGCGCCGGAACCTCCCACCCCACCGTCGTCTTGCCGACACCGGCTCGCCCTCCGATGAGCAGTACTTCCGCGTGATCCATGGAGGCAGCGTGCCGGCGGGCGACCACCTCACGCGATCCGATATCGATCCGGTCCCCTGATCCCGGGAACGAGGCCACGGCCGGCCGTGTCGTGACCTGCCCGCACCGCATGGGGCCCGCCACCGCTCCGGCGCTGCCGCACCTGCGCTCACACCTCGGCGTACGGCACCGGGCGGGTGAGGTCCGGGTCACCGAACTCCGCGCGCAGGGCCTCGAAGGCGGTCACCTTGTCGTCGCCGAAGCGGCGGACGTGGGTGGCGTACTCGTCGGGGGTGAGGAACGCCGACGGCCTGGACTTGGTGTGGAACTTGTCCGCGTACATCACCAGACGCTCCTCCCGCGTCACCGCGAGGTAGTCGGCGGGCGGGAGGGGCAGGGCCTGGTCGATGACGTCGCGACGGGTGAGGCCCACCCCGGTGTGGTGGGAGCAGAAGCGGCGCAGGGGCTCGGGGAAGCCCTCCGCTTCGAGGATCTCGTGGCCGAGGAGTCCGTGGCGGATGTAGTTCCGGTGGTCGAGGCGTCCGTCGTCGTCGTAGAGGCGGTAGACGCCTATGTCGTGGAGCAGGCAGCCCGCACGGACCAGGTCGGTGTCGAGTGGGGTGAGGCCCGGGGTGGAGGAGAGGAGCTGTTCGGCGACGCTCCAGACGATCTCGCAGTGCGTGTGGACGAGGGTGAACGCCTCGGGGGTGGGCGCGTACTTCTCGTGCAGCGCACGGATCTCTTCGGGGGCCGGAATCCTCATCGGGGGAGCCTAACAACCGCCGGTCGACGTCGGGTGGGGTCGGGTGGAGCCGGGCGGGGAGTTCCCGCCGAGGCGTGAGTTCACGCGATGAGGTGATGCTGCGCGGCGGGGGCACGTGGGGGCCTCGCGGGCCGTTCGAGCTGGTGACGGGACACTCCGTCCCCTTCACAGTTCACATCTCGGTACCGGGGGCACACCATGGGGCTGCACTTCCACCGCAACGCCGACGGCACGACGACCGGGCGCAACGACGCCAACGGCTTCACCGTGACCCATGCCGACGCCGAGGAGGTGAAGCGGCAGCTGTACGAGGACGCCGGGTGGGAGTACACGCCCCCACCGCCTCCGGTGCCGCCGGGGTTCCACCGGTTCTCGTTGGCGCACGAGGAGTGCCGGGCCTCCGGGTTCGGGGACGAGCGGTACGCGGGAGTGCGGGCGCGGCCGCCGGAGGGCTGCGTGCCCGTCGACCGGGGCCGCTTCACCCTGGAGTGCGAACGGCCGGGGAGGACGCTGATGGACGCGGTCGCCGGTACGGTCGCGGAGATCCGGCGCGAGCACGGACTCGTGATGAACAGTCTGGGTGTCGAAGAGCCCCAGGAGTGGTTCGACGCCGACACCCCGACCGGGCACGGGGACGTGGCCGTCGCGCATCTCGTGCTGATGGCCGCGCACCGTGCCCGGCTGCTCGGGTACGGGCGCAAGGACATGGCCCGGCTGCTCGACGCCGCGGGGGTCGAGTAGCCGGGCTGGGCGAAGCGGGTCAGCAGTCCGGCGGGAGGTCGAGGGGGTGGTGCGGGTCAGGCGAGGGCGGCCGGGCCGGGGACGAAGCCGGGGTCGACCTGGGCGGCCAGGGACTCGCCCGTGCGTGAGTCCGCCCACGCGCGGGCGTTGCGCAGGGGGAACTCGACGGCGTGACGGTGGAGGCGGTCCCATTCCCCGGCCGTGTCCGTCCGGTGCTCACCCGATCGACGGGCCGACGCCAGGGGAACCGCTGGTGATAAGCAGTGGCGGACGGCCTCCGGGCGGACGAGGATCTCCCGGCACCCACCGACGAAAGGGCAGCCATGGGCGACGGTCCGCCGAGGGAACTCATCTCCTTCGCCGACGACGAGGGGAACAGCGTCACGGTCACCGTTCTGGGGTGTGACCCCCGATGGACGGCCGGGCTCGAGGCCGAGATCGTCGTCAGGACGCCCTTCGTGTCCGGCCGGGTCGACCTGGCTTTGTGGGCCTCCAGACTGGAGAGCTGGGCCGATGCGCTGGACCGGCTGGACGCCGGGGAGGACATCGCCTGGATGGAGATGAGCAGCGGGCCGTCGGTCTTCGTCCACCTCACCGGTGACCGTGACTGCCCGGAGGTGGTCGTCGAGGACGAGTCCGGGTCCATGGTCACGGTGCGGGTGCCGTTCGTCCCGCCGGACGACTGGATCGCCGACCACCGGCAGCGCCTGCGCCAGGTGCGGGACCACTGGGTTCCGATGCTGTCCGCGTCGTGAGGCGGATCACCCGTGGCCGAGTCCCCGACCGTCGGTGCGGACGGGGCCGCGGCCGCCCCTCGCCGGGCGGGCGGGCCGGAGCCGGCCCCTGGGTACCGGGTGGGTGTCAGCTCGCGACCAGTTCACGCCGTACCTCGTGCGCGGACGGGGCCGCGGTCGCCGCCGGCCGCGACGTCCGCCACAGCCACAGCACATCGCGGCCGAACGACCACACCAGGAGACCCAGCGCGAGTGCCACCGCCGCGACGTTGACCGCGTGCGGCAGCAGGGCCGAGCCCGCCACCAGCAGCAGCACACCCTGGAGCGCGGCCACCGTCTTGCGGGCGGTGCTCGGCGGGAGCGGGGCGGTCAGCCAGGGCCAGAGACGTGCGGCGGCCACGAAGACGTACCGCATGCCGCCGATCAGCAGCACCCACGGACCTACCGCCATCGACACGTACACGCTCAGCACCAGGATCAGGAAGGCGTCCACCTCCATGTCGAAGCGGGCACCCAGCGGGGTCGACGTACCGGTCCTGCGGGCCACCTTGCCGTCGACCCCGTCGAGGATCAGCGCCACGGCGGTCAGACCGACGAACAGGGAGACGGGCGGTGAGTCCTGGAAGGAGTCGGCGACCAGCGCGGTGACCCCGCCGACCAGCGTGGCCCGGCCGAGGGTGACCCGGTTCGCCGCGCCGAAGGAGCGCAGCCGCGACCGGTACAGGGCCCGGGAGAGCACCGCCCAGGTGGCGATCGCGAACGCGAGGCCGGTCAGCCAGCCCGCGGGGCCCATGCCGATCGCCGTACCGATCAGGGCCAGCAACAGGATCTGTACGCCCGCCCCCACGGCGGTCTCCTGCTGCACGAACCTCGCGTCGTAACTGTTGTTCAGGGCCACCGAGCATTCCTCCGGCCGTGTGACAGAGTCGATCAAGGCCGCTACCTTGTGCGCGGCCTGCGCACCACTCGGTACGCGTGCAGCTTCCCGATCGTTCAGGAGGACTTCGATGAACCGCACCGCCCGTGCGTTCTGGCTCGACTCACCTGGCCGAGGGGAGATCCGAGAGTTCACCCTGCCGGAGCCGGGCGAGGACCAGGTGCTGGTGCGCTCCCTCTACTCGGGCGTGAGCCGCGGCACCGAGACGCTCGTCTTCCGCGGGGGGGTGCCCGGGAGTCAGCACTCCGCGATGCGGGCACCGTTCCAGGAGGGCGACTTCCCGGGGCCGGTGAAGTACGGCTACCTCAACGTCGGCGTGGTGGAGGAGGGCCCCGCGGCCCTCACCGGGCGCACCGTCTTCTGCCTCTACCCGCACCAGACGCGGTACGTCGTGCCCGCGCACGCCGTCACGCCCGTGCCCGACGGCGTGCCCGCCGGGCGGGCCGTGCTGGCCGGCACCGTGGAGACCGCCGTCAACGCCCTGTGGGACGCGGCGCCGCTGGTCGGTGACCGTATCGCCGTGGTCGGCGCAGGGATGGTCGGCTGCTCGGTGGCCGCCCTGCTGGCACGCTTCCCCGGCGTGCGCGTCCAGCTCGTCGACGCCGACCCCGCGCGGGCCAGGACCGCCGACGCCCTCGGTGCCGGGTTCGCGCTCCCCGCGGACGCCCTCGGCGACTGCGACCTGGTCGTCCACGCCAGCGCCACCGAACAGGGCCTCGGCAGGGCACTCGAGCTGCTCCGCCCCGAGGGCACCGTCGTCGAGCTGAGCTGGTACGGCGACCGGAAGGTGAGCCTCCCGCTGGGCGAGGCGTTCCACTCCCGTCGCCTCACCGTCCGCGGCAGTCAGGTGGGTACCGTCTCCCCGGCCCGCGCGCACCGCGGCTACGCCGACCGGCTCGCCCTCGCCCTCGACCTGCTCGCCGACCCCGCTCTCGACGCCCTGATCACCGGCGAATCCGCCTTCGAGGACCTGCCCGACGTCATGACCCGCCTCGCCTCCGGCGACCTCCCCGCCCTGTGCCACCGCGTGCGCTACGCCGACCCGGACCGCACCACACACGCCTGACCTCAGAAAAGAGGTAGCCAACGCTGAACAGGGGAAGGCAGTCAGCCGTACTACACGGCATCCCCGCCGGAGATCGGCCGGGGAACAGACGCGCCGCACCTGGAGGGTCGTCCGTTGTTCAGCATCACCGTCCGCGATCACATCATGATCGCCCACAGCTTCCGCGGCGAGGTCTTCGGACCGGCCCAGCGCCTCCACGGGGCCACGTTCCTCGTGGACGCCACGTTCCGGCGCGAACAGCTGGACGAGGACAACATCGTCGTCGACATCGGCCTCGCCACAAGGGAACTCGGCTCAGTCGTCGGCGAGTTGAACTACCGCAATCTCGACAACGAACCGGACTTCGCGGGAATCAACACCTCCACGGAGTACCTGGCCAAGGTCATCGCCGACCGGCTCGCCGAGCGCATCCACAAGGGTGCCCTGGGTGAGGGCGCCAAGGGCATCGCCAAGGTCGCCGTCACCCTGCACGAGTCGCACATCGCCTGGGCGAGTTACGAGCGTGCGCTGTGACCGACACGACCATCCACAGGGCCGACGCGCCGGCCGACCGGGCCGGGACCGCCCGCCTGGACTACGTTCCCCAGCAGGCGTCCTTCCCGAGGAACGGTGGAATCATCCCCATGTCCCTGCGCTCCGTGCACTTCGTGATGCCGGCCGGCGTCGACGACCCGGCCGCGCCGAGCGGCGGCAACGCCTACGACCGCCGCGCCTGCCTGGACCTGCCCGGCTTCGGCTGGCAGGTGCACCGGCACGCGGTGCCCGGTGACTGGCCCGGCCCCGACGCCGCCGCCCGGGCGGAACTGGCCCGCACCCTGCGGGGACTGCCGGACGGCAGCGTCGTCCTGCTCGATGGGATCGTCGCGTGCGCCGTACCCGAGATCATGGTCCCGGAGGCGCAGGCAGGCCGGCTGCGCATGGCCGTACTCGTCCATCTCCCGCTCGGTGACGAAACCGGGCTCGACCCGGCCGCCGCCGCCGAACTGGACAGGCGTGAACGCGCGGTACTGCGGGCGGTCCCCGCCGTCATCGCCACCAGCGACTGGGCCGTCCGCCGTCTCGTCGCCCACCACGGTCTCGCTCCCGACCGCGTCCACGTCGCCGCCCCCGGCGCCGACATCGGGCCCCTCGCACCCGGCACCGACGGCGTGTCACGGCTGCTGTGCGTGGCCTCCGTGACACCCCGCAAGGGCCAGCACCGGCTGGTGGAGGCCCTTGCGGCCGTGGCCGACCTGCCGTGGAGCTGCTCCCTCGTGGGAGGGCTCGGATACGACCCCGCCTACGTCACGCACGTGCGCGGCCTCATCCGCGAACACGGCCTGGAGGACCGGCTCGAACTGACCGGGCCGCGCACCGGGGCCGCACGCGACGCGAGCTACGCCGCCGCCGACCTGATGGTGCTCACCTCGCACGCGGAGACGTACGGCATGGCCGTCACCGAGGCTCTGGCGCGCGGCATCCCGGTGCTGGCGACCGACGTCGGCGGAGTGTCCGAGGCGGTCGGCCGCGCGCCCGACGGGGAAGTGCCCGGCATCCTCGTCCCGCCGGAGAACCCCGCCGCCGTCGCGGCCGAGCTGCGCCGCTGGTTCGGCGAGGCGGACGTACGACGCCGGCTGAAGGCGGCCGCCCGCAGCCGGCGGGCCGCACTCGGCGGTTGGGCGAGCACCGCGCAGAGCCTGGCCGCCGTACTGCGCCGGCTCCCGACCGAACCCCGGAGGGCGGCATGACCGAACCGGCGACCACCACCCAGGACGGCGGTACGATCCCGGCCCGGCCCGGCCCCCGGGACGTCACGGACGCGCTGCCCGGCCGGCCAGGAGGCACCGTGGAACCCGAGAGCACCGTCGTCACGGCAACGTCCGTCATCCCCGGCGCCGGCCCGTCCGCGTCCCGCCCGGGGGACGGGGCCACCCTGCGGCTGAGGGACGGCGACGACGGCGAACCCGCCCGCTTCGCGCCCGAGTGGCTCCAGTTGCGCGAACCGGCCGACGCCGCCGCCCGCTCGTACGACCTGCTCGACCCGCTGCGCATCCGGCTCGCCAACCTGCCGGGCCGGGCGGACGGTCTCGTCATCCACGACATCGGCTGCGGCACCGGTTCGATGGGCCGCTGGCTCGCCCCCCACCTCGACGGCGCCCAGCACTGGGTCCTGCACGACCGTGACCCCTACCTGCTGCACTTCGCCGCCGTCGCCTCGCCGCGCTCCGCCGCCGACGGCAGCCACGTCACCGTCGAGACCCGGCGCGGCGACGTCGCCCGGCTCACCCCGGACGCGCTGGCCGGTGCCTCCCTCGTGACGGCGTCGGCGCTGCTCGACGTCCTCACCCGGGAGGAGATCGGTGCCCTCGCCGCCGCCTGCGCCGGGGCCGGCTGCCCGGCCCTGCTGACGCTGTCGGTGGCGGGACGGGTGGAGCTGACCGCGCCGCACCCGATGGACCAGGAGATCACCGAGGCGTTCAACGCCCACCAGCGGCGCGACGCTCTGCTCGGGCCGGACGCGGTCACGGCCGCCGCCGAGGCGTTCGCCGAGCACGGGGCGACCGTGAAGCTGAACCCGAGCCCCTGGCGTCTCGGGCCGGGGCAGGCCGCGCTGACCGAGCAGTGGCTGCGGGGATGGGTCGGCGCGGCGGTGGAGGAGCGGCCGGAGCTCGCCTCGCGAGCCGAAACGTATCTGGCCGAGCGGCTGGAGGCGTGTGCGGCGGGGGAGTTGCGGGTGATCGTCCAGCACACCGACCTGCTCGCTCTGTGCCGGCCGGTGGGCGGGGCCGGATGAGTTCGCAGACGGCGGGAGCCACGGCGGCTGCCGGCGGGGGTGGCTTCCGTGGTCTGCTCGCGCGGGCCGGCGCCCCTGCCGTGCGCACGCGTCTGTGCACCCTCGCCGGTGTGGCGATCCTGGCGGTGCTGTTCTGGCGGCTGGGCACCGGGGCCTTCGTGGACGGCGTCCGGCGCATCGACGGGACCACGTTGCTCGCGGCGCTCGCGATCGGACTGGTGACGACCGTGTTCAGCGCCTGGCGCTGGGCGCTGGTGGCGCGCGGGATCGGGATCCGGCTGCCGCTGGGGGCGGCCGTCGCGGACTACTACCGTTCGCTGTTCCTCAACGCCGCTCTTCCCGGGGGAGTCCTGGGGGATGTGCACCGGGCCGTGCAGCACGGGAAGGACGCCGGCGACCTGGGGCGGGGAGTGCGGGCGGTGGTGCTGGAACGGACGGCCGGTCAGCTCGCGCTGTTCGTCGCCGGAGGTGTGGTGCTGGTGACCATGCCGTCGCCGGTGTCGGCAGAGGTGCGGCAGGCGCTCCCCGTCGTGGGGCTCGGGGTGTTGGGGGCCGGGGCGGTGGTGCTCGCGCTGCGGATGAACCGGGCGCCGGGGGCCCGGCCGGGGCGAGGGCGCGGGTGGGGGGTGCGGATGCTGGGCGAGGCCCGGGTGGGGCTGTGCTCCCGGCGGAGCGCGCCCGGTGTCCTCGTCTCCTCCGTGGTGGTGCTGGCCGGGTACGCGGGCATGTTCGTGCTGGCCGCCGAGGTCGCCGGAGTGGCGGCGTCGGTGGGGGAGTTGTTGCCGCTTGCTGTGTTGGCGCTGCTGGCGATGGGGCTGCCGCTGAACGTGGGAGGGTGGGGGCCGCGTGAGGGGGTCACCGCCTGGGCGTTCGGGGCGGCGGGGCTCGGGGCGGGGGCGGGGTTGACCGTCGCGGTGGTGTACGGGGTGTTCAGTCTGGTGGCGAGTCTTCCAGGGGCGGTGGTGTTGGTGGTGCGGTGGTACGGCGGTGTGCGGCGCGGTGGTGACCGTCGTTCCTTCGCCCCCGCCGCCCCTTCCCTCCCCCACTCTCGGCTCCGCTCGAGCGGGGGGACCCCCATCGTCCCCCGGGGCGCCACCCCCGGACCCCCGGTCGGCCTACGGCCTCGTCCTCGAACGCCGGACGGGCTGGGAGCCGGGCATCAGCCGGGTTCTCAGGCGTCGGAGGGGTCGGGGGTCGGGGGTCGGGCTGCGGACGCCGGGGGTTTTCCCCGGCCCCGTTCTCAGGCGTCGGAGGTCAGCAGTGAGAAATACGTGCCGAAGGAATCCGTCAGGCTTGCCAGGAGGCGCTCGCCCTTTTCCGCCGAGGCCAGGGAAGGGCGGCCGATGACGCCGGAATCGGTGTAAGCGGGCATGCCGAGGGTCAGCAGATGACGGCGGTCGTCGGCCACGTGGTCGGTGGTCTCATAACCGGGGCGGAGCAATTCGGGATGAGTGTGCAGAAGGATGGATGCCTCGATTTCTCCCGCGTGCATGTCGGTGAGCAACGAGGTGACCACGCCGGCGTGTTCGCGTGCCGTCTCCCAGTCCTCAGGGGCCGGGTACAGCGCCATCCGTTCGCCGCGGGCGGAGGCCTCCTGGACGGCGTTGCCCAGTACGTAGTTCCCGCCGTGGCCGTTGACCAGGACCAGGGTGTCCACGCCCGAGCGGCGGAGCGAGTCGGCGATGTCCCTGATCACCGCGTGCAGCGTCGTGGAGGACAGGGAGACGGTCCCCGGCCAGGCCGCGTGCTCGTGCGAGCAGGAGATCGTCACCGGAGGGAGGAGGTGCACCGGGTAGGTGTCGGCGATCCGCCCCGCGACGGCGCAGGCGACCAGCGTGTCGGTCGCCAGCGGAAGATACGGACCGTGCTGCTCGAAACTCCCCACCGGAAGTACCGCTATCTGCTGTGAGACGCCGGCTCCCCGCATCCGTACATCCTCTGTAGTGTCCGCCGGCAACAGGCCGTGCACCGGGCCGTATGCCGCCGACCGCTTGTGTGAACCACTCATATCGTCACGGCCTTTCGTCTCTGCTTAGGAACTCGAGAATCATGACAGAAAAAGTAGGCGTCCTCGGCAAGAAGCCCCTGCGGCGGACCGGCGTGGAACGCGTCGTGAATGCGCCGCTGCCCACCGTGTACGGCAAGTTCCAGGCGGTCGGATATCTCGACCACGACCGCGGCGACGAACAAGTCGCCCTGGTGTACGGCGATCTCGGCCGGGACCGGGTCCTGACCCGGCTGCACTCGGAGTGCCTGACCGGTGACGCCTTCGGCTCCCAGCACTGCGAGTGCGGTGACCAGCTGGCGGCGGCACTGCGCGCGGTCGTCGCCGAAGGGGCGGGCGTGGTCGTCTACTTGAGGGGCCACGAGGGACGCGGTATCGGCCTGCTCGCGAAGCTGCGGGCGATGGCGCTCCAGGCGGAGGGACTCGACACCGTCGAGGCGAACCTCGCGCTCGGCCTGCCGGTGGACGCCCGCGACTACGCCGTCGCCGCCGGCATGCTCCAGGACCTCGGCGTACGGTCGGTGCGGCTGATGTCCAACAACCCGCGCAAACGCGAGGCGTTGGTGCGGCACGGCGTCCAGGTCGCCGAGCAGGTGCCGCTGCTGATACCGCCGTGCGAGAGCAACATCACCTATCTGCGCACCAAGCGGGAGCGCCTCGACCACCACCTGCCCCACCTGGACGCGGTCGCCCACCTGTCCTGAGTCAGCCGCTCACCGCCTCGTGCACCAGCCGCTTGAGGTCCCCGAAGACGGTGTGGGAGGACCTGGGCCGCACCTGCGTGAAGAACTGCACGGTCAGGTCGCGGCCCGGGTCGACCCAGAAGGTGGTGGTGGCCACCCCGCTCCAGCCGTAGCTGCCGGGACCCGACGGGGACTGCGTGCGCGACGGGTCGATGACCACGCTGACGCCGAGGCCGAACCCGACACCGTCGTTGCCGGGTACGTCGTGCGCGGGCCGGCTGCCGAAGGCACGCAGATCGGCGTCGCCCGGCAGGTGGTTGCGGGTCATCAGGTCCACGGTGTCCTGGGCGAGCAGCCGCACACCGTCCAGTTCGCCGCGTCGGCGCAGCAGTTCCATGAACCGGTGCACGTCGTGGGCGGAGGCCACCATGCCGCCGCTGCCGGACAGGAAACGGGGCCGGCCGCGCAGCGGCAGGCCCGGGACCGGCTCGATGCCGCCGTCCTCCGACTCCCCGTACAGCTCCGCCAGGCGCGCCACCCTGTTGTCAGTGACCTGGAAGCCGGCGTCGCTCATGCCCAGCGGGCGGAAGACCCGCTCGGCGAGGTACTCGTCCAGCGGGCGGCCGGACACCACCTCGATGATCCGGCCCAGTACGTTCGACGCCACCGAGTAGTTCCACTGGGTCCCCGGGTCGAACTGCAGCGGCAGGCTCGCGTACACGTCGGTCGTCCCCGCCAGGTCCTCGCCCGGTGCCACCGACGACTGCAGACCGGCCTCCCGGTACAGCGCGTCGACGGGGTGGGTGCGGTAGAACGCGAACGTCAGCCCGGCCGTGTGCGTCATCAGATGGCGTACCAGGAGGGGGCCGGCGGCCGGGCGGGTGCGCACCCGGTCACCGGAGCCGCTCTCGTACACACGCGGTTCCGCGAAGGCGGGAAGGTGGCGGCCGACCGGGTCGTCCAGCGACAGCAGCCCCTCCTCCACCAGCATCAGCGCGCCCACCGTGGTCACCGGCTTGGTCATGGAGTAGATCCGCCACAGCGTGTCGCTCGCCACGGGCAGCCCGGCCGCCACGTCCCGCGCCCCGTACACCGTCAGGTGGGCGACGCGTCCTCCCCGGGCGACGGCGACGAGGAACCCGGGCAGTCTCCCCTCGTCGACCAGGCGGGCGAAGTGCCCGTCCAGACGCTCCAGCGCCCGCGCGTCCAGCCCGGCCTCCTCGGGGCCGGCCTCCTGCCGCAGTACTCCCATCGCACTCCTCAGGGGAACGCCGGCCCGGCGCGGACCGTTGATCGAGTCATGACCCAGGACGCCGAACAGAACGCATTGCTCGCCCTGCTCTCCGAGGGGAGCGGCGGAGTACTCGTCACACTGAAACGCGACGGGCGGCCCCAGCTGTCCAACGTCACGCATGCTTACTACCCCGATGAGGGAGTCATCCGCGTGTCGCTCACGGACGACCGGGCGAAGACCCGCAACCTGCGGCGCGACCCCCGGGCCTCCTACCACGTCACCACCCCCGACCGGTGGGCCTACACGGTGGTCGAGGGCACCGCCGACCTGTCACCCGTCGCCGGTGATCCGTACGACGAGACGGTGGAGGAACTCGTCCGGCTGTACCGCGACGTGAGCGGCGAGCACCCCGACTGGGAGGACTACCGTGCGGCGATGGTCCGCGACCGGCGGCTGGTGCTGCGCCTGCGGGTGGAACGGGCGTACGGCATCCCGCGCGCCGCCGGGACGTAGCCGGTCCCGGCGGCGCGCGGGAGGCGCCTCAGGCGCCGACGTACTCCGCGAGGTGTTCACCCGTGAGGGTGGAGCGGGCGGCGACCAGGTCGGCGGGCGTGCCCTCGAAGACGATCCGGCCGCCGTCGTGACCGGCGCCGGGACCGAGGTCGATGATCCAGTCGGCGTGCGCCATGACCGCCTGGTGGTGCTCGATCACGATGACCGACTTGCCGGAGTCGACCAGCCGGTCCAGCAGACCGAGCAACTGCTCCACATCGGCCAGGTGCAGGCCGGTGGTCGGCTCGTCGAGGACGTAGACACCGCCCTTGTCGCCCATGTGCGTGGCCAGCTTCAGCCGCTGCCGCTCGCCGCCGGACAGCGTGGTGAGCGGCTGGCCCAGGGTGAGGTAGCCGAGACCGACGTCCGCCATCCGCTCGACGATTCTGTGCGCGGCGGGGATGCGCGCCTCGCCCTCGCGGAAGAACTCCTCCGCCTCGGCCACCGACATCGCGAGCACCTCGCTGATGTCACGGCCGCCGAAGCGGTACTCGAGGACCGACGCGTCGAACCGCTTGCCGCCGCAGTCCTCGCAGGTGGTGGAGACTCCGGCCATCATCCCCAGGTCGGTGTAGATGACACCGGCGCCGTTGCAGGTGGGGCAGGCGCCCTCGGAGTTGGCGCTGAACAACGCCGGCTTCACCCCGTTGGCCTTGGCGAACGCCTTGCGGATCGGGTCGAGCAGTCCGGTGTAGGTGGCCGGGTTGCTGCGCCGGGAACCGCGGATCGGCGTCTGGTCGACCGCGATCACGCCCTCTTCGGCGGGGATCGAGCCGTGTACCAGGGAGCTCTTGCCGGAGCCGGCCACGCCGGTGACGACGGTGAGCACGCCGAGCGGGATGTCGACGTCGACCTTCCGCAGGTTGTTCGCCTTCGCGCCCCGGATCTCGAGGGTGCCGGTGGCCTTGCGCACCGTGTCCTTCACGCGGGCCCGGTCGTCGAGGTGGCGGCCGGTGACCGTGTCGCTGGCGCGCAGGCCCTCCACGGTGCCCTCGAAGCAGACGGTGCCGCCCGCCGTGCCGGCGCCGGGACCGAGGTCGACCACATGGTCGGCGATGGCGATCGCCTCCGGCTTGTGCTCCACCACCAGCACCGTGTTGCCCTTGTCCCGCAGGCGCAGCAGCAGGTTGTTCATCCGCTGGATGTCGTGCGGGTGCAGGCCGGTGGTGGGCTCGTCGAAGACGTACGTGACGTCGGTGAGGGAGGAGCCCAGGTGCCGGATCATCTTCACGCGCTGCGCCTCGCCGCCCGACAGGGTGCCCGACGCCCGGTCCAGCGAGAGGTAGCCCAGACCGATCTCGACGAACGAGTCGAGGGTGTGCTGGAGCGCGGTCAGCAGCGGCGCCACCGACCGCTCGTCGATGTCGCGGACCCACTCGGCCAGGTCCCTGATCTCCATCGCGCAGGCGTCGGCGATGTTGATCTTGTTGATCTTCGACGACCTGGCCCCCTCCGTGAGCCGGGTGCCGTCGCACGCGGGGCAGGTGGCGAAGGTGACCGCCCGGTCGACGAACGCCCGGATGTGCGGCTGCATCGACTCCCGGTCCTTGCTGAGGATCGACTTCTGCAGCTTGGGGATCAGCCCTTCATAGGTGAGGTTGATCCCGTTGATCTTGACCTTGGTCGGCTCCCGGTACAGGAAGTCGTGCCGCTCCTTCTCGGTGTACTCGCGGATCGGCTTGGCCGGGTCGAAGAAGCCCGACTCGGCGATGACCCGCACCACCCAGCCGCCCCCGGTGTACGTGGGGATCATGAAGGGGTCCTGCGAGAGCGACTTGGAGTCGTCGTAGAGCTGGGCGATGTCGATGTCGGAGACCGTGCCCCGCCCCTCGCAGTGCGTGCACATGCCGCCGGTGCGGCTGAAGGACACCTTCTCGGTCTTGGTCTTCTCGGCACCGCGGTCGACCGTGAAGCCGCCACTCGCCTGGACCGAGGCGACGTTGAAGGAGAACGCGCCGGGCGGGCCGAAGTACGGCTCGCCGAGCCGGCTGAAGAGGATGCGCAGCATGGCGTTGGCGTCGGTGGCCGTGCCGACCGTGGAGCGGGGGTCGGAGCCCATCCGCTGCTGGTCGACGGTGATCGCGGTGGTCAACCCCTCGAGCACGTCGACCTCGGGCCGCGCCAGCGTCGGCATGAACCCCTGGAGGAAGGCGCTGTACGTCTCGTTGATCATCCGCTGGGACTCGGCGGCGATCGTGTCGAAGACGAGTGAGCTCTTGCCGGATCCGGACACGCCGGTGAACACGGTCAGACGGCGCTTGGGAAGTTCGACGCTGACGTCCTTGAGGTTGTTCTCGCGCGCGCCGTGCACGCGGATCAGATCGTGGCTGTCGGCGGCGTGCGGTGCGGCCGGCTGCCGGTCCGTCCTCGTCGTGGCCTTGCTCATCGTCCTCCATCCGTCGGGCGGGGC
The DNA here is from genome assembly GCF_055592385.1 of Streptomyces sp. NPDC041124. Classification (NCBI taxonomy): domain Bacteria; kingdom Bacillati; phylum Actinomycetota; class Actinomycetes; order Kitasatosporales; family Streptomycetaceae; genus Streptomyces; species Streptomyces sp. NPDC041124. The sequence goes on along the minus strand of NZ_JBVIYR010000010.1, from coordinate 69,934 downwards.
CGTCGTCGCGGGCTCCGCCGCCGTTTCCCGGTTCGGTCCGGCCGGCGGGGGGCGGGTGCGTCCGGTCGCTGTTCGCCGACGCGGTCACGGCTGCGCTCCGCCGTCCGTGCGACGGCTGTCCCCCGGCCGGGCCTCGGTGCCAAGGCTAGGCTAGGCGCGCCGCGATCACCTGCGCTTCTCCATTCCTGACCGACCCGGGCCCCGTCGCGTCACCGGAGTCCGTCGCTCCCCTTTTCGCCCCGGCCGGCGTGCGCGGACGCGCCGGGGGCGAGGGTGCGCACGCGAGGCCAGGGATGCGGGCAGTCCTTGCCCGCCGGGTCAGGGGCGCCGGTGCCAGGACGGTCCGCGGCTCGCGGGGGCACCGGGACGCCCGGCGCTCGCGGGCGATCGGCGGGAGCGGACGAGGCGGCTGCCGTACCCGCGGACGGCCGGGGAAAGCGGAACACGACCGGGCACCTGGCATGCCGATGGAGCGGGATGCCGGCGCGTGCCGGGCGGTGCGCTACGGGCGGGTGTTCCACTCCGCGACGACGGGACCGCCGTGTTCCAGGGACAGGCGGCACAGGGTGCCCGTCTCCGGGCGGAACAGGCGTCCGCCGGCCGGGGGCAGGCCCAGCCGGCGGGCCGTGAGGACGCGCAGCAGATGGCCGTGGGCCACCAGCAGGACGTCCGCGTCGTCCAGTGCCCCGGCCACCCGGGACAGCACCCGGTCCGCGCGCTCGCCGACCTGCTCCGGCGTCTCGCCGGGGAACTCCCGGCCGGGCGGTACCCCGTCCGTCCACAGGTCCCAGCCGGGCCGGGTGCGGCGGATGTCCGCCGTGGTGACGCCCTCGTAGCCGCCGTAGTCCCACTCCCGTAGGTCGGGCTCCGGCACGGCGCCGGTCAGGCCCGCCAGCTCCGCGGTGCGCCGGGCGCGGACCAGCGGACTGGTGAGCACCAGCCCGAAGGTCCGGCCCGCCAGCAGCGGGGCGAGCGACCCGGCCTGCGCCTCACCTTCGACAGTCATCGGCAGATCGGTGCGGCCGGTGTGCCGGCCCGCTCTGCTCCACTCCGTCTCGCCGTGCCGTGCCAGCAGCAGATCGCCCACGCCGTCAGGGCTTCTTCACCGACTCGACGGCGTGCCCGCCGAACTGCGCGCGCAGCGCCGCGACCATCTTCATCTGCGGCGAGTCCTCCTGCCGGGAGGCGAACCGGGAGAACAGGGAGGCGGTGATCGCGGGCAGCGGCACCGCGTGGTCGATCGCCGCCTCCACCGTCCAGCGGCCCTCGCCCGAGTCGTCGGCGTAGCCCCGCAGCCGCTCCAGGTGCTCGTCGTCGTCGAGGGCGTGCACCGCGAGGTCCAGCAGCCAGGAGCGGATGACGGTGCCCTCCTGCCAGGAGCGGAACACCTCCCGCACGTTGTCCACCGAGTCGACCTTCTCGAGCAGCTCCCAGCCCTCGGCGTAGGCCTGCATCATGGCGTACTCGATGCCGTTGTGGACCATCTTCGCGAAGTGCCCGGCGCCGACCTTGCCGGCGTGGACGTAACCGTAGGGACCGTCCGGCTTGAGCGCGTGGAAGATCGGCTTCAGCCGCTCCACGTGCTCCTCGTCGCCGCCGACCATCAGGGCGTAGCCGTTCTTCAGGCCCCACACGCCGCCCGAGACACCCGCGTCGACGAAGCCGATGCCCCGCGCGCCCAGCTCCCTGGCGTGCTTCTCGTCGTCCGTCCAGCGGGAGTTGCCGCCGTCCACGACGACGTCGCCGGGTTTGAGCAGGCTCGCCAGCTGGTCGATGACGTTCTGGGTGACGGTGCCCGCCGGGACCATCACCCACACCGCGCGCGGACCGTCGAGCCGGTCCACGAGGTCGGACAGGTGGGCGACGTCGGAGCGGTCGGGATCGGTGTCGTACCCGATGACGGTGTGGCCGGCGTTGCGGAGGCGCTCGCGCATGTTGCCGCCCATTTTGCCGAGACCAACAAGACCGATCTGCATGTCAGTTCACTCCCAATCTTCGCGGTGGGCGGCCGCCGGCGCGGCCGTGGACGGGTCGGGGACGCGGACGGAGCCGCCGGCCGGGGCGGCCCGCCCGGGGCACCGGGCCGGCCCGGGGGAGTCAGGCATGAGCGGGCACCTCCTCGGTGGCCTCGCCGCGCAGCGCCACGGCGTACATCTCGTCCGCGTCGAGGCGCCGCAGTTCCTCGGCGATGAGTTCGGAGGTGGGGCGGACCTTCAGCGCCAGCCGGCGCGCCGGCTGCCCGGGCAGGGTCAGGGTGGCCAGCGGGCCCTCGGGGCGGTCGATGACGACCTCACCGTCCGCGGTGCCCAGCCGGACCGCCGTGACGACCGGTCCCGCGGTCACCACCCGGTCGACGGTGACCCGCAGCCGTGCCTCCAGCCAGCGCGCCAGCAGCTCGGCGGCCGGGTTGTCGGCCTCGGCCTCCACGGCCGCCGACGTCACCGTCGCCCGCGCCTGGTCCAGGGCCGCGGCCAGCATGGACCGCCACAGCGTCAGCCTGGTCCAGGCGAGGTCGGTGTCGCCGGGCGCGTAGCTGCGCCGCCGGGCCCGGAGCACCTCCATGGGGTTCTCGACCGCGTACAGGTCGGTGATCCTGCGCTGGCCCAGCGCGCCCAGCGGGTCCCGCGCCGGGTTCTCCGGCGCGTCCCCCGGCCACCACACCACCACCGGCGCGTCCGGCAGCAGCAGCGGCAGCACCACCGAGTCGGCGTGGTCGGACACCTCGCCGTAGGTCCGCAGCACCACCGTCTCCCCGGTGCCGGCCTCGGAGCCGACCCGGACCTCGGCGTCCAGCCGGGAGTGCGTGCGCTCGCGCGGGTTGCGTGCGTGCCGCTTGATGACGACCAGGGTGCGGGACGGGTGCTCGTGCGAGGCCTCCTCCGCCGCCTTGATCGAGTCGTAGGCGTTCTCCTCGTCCGTGACGATCACCATCGTCAGGACCATGCCCACGGCCGGTGTGCCGATGGCGCGGCGGCCCTGCACCAGCGCCTTGTTGACCTTGCTTGCCGTGGTGTCGGTCAGGTCGATCTTCATGGCCTGCGCCAGCTCCGTCCGTCTCGTGCGAGCATCTCGTCGGCTTCCGCGGGCCCCCAGCTGCCCGACGCGTACCGGGCCGGCCCGCCGTGCGACGCCCAGTACTCCTCGACCGGGTCGAGGATCCTCCAGGACTCCTCCACCTCCTGATGCCGGGGGAAGAGGTTGGCGTCCCCCAGCAGCACGTCCAGGATGAGCCGCTCGTACGCCTCCGGGCTGGACTCGGTGAACGACTCACCGTAGGCGAAGTCCATGGTCACGTCCCGCAGCTCCATCGAGGTGCCCGGCACCTTGGAGCCGAACCGGACCGTCATGCCCTCGTCCGGCTGGACCCGGATCACCACGGCGTTCTCGCCCAGTTCCTCGGTGGCGCCGGCGTCGAAGGGGGAGTGCGGGGCCCGCTGGAAGACGACGGCGATCTCGGTGACCCTGCGGCCCAGCCGCTTGCCGGTGCGCAGGTAGAAGGGGACGCCCGCCCAGCGGCGGTTGTCGATGCCGAGGCGGATCGCCGCGTAGGTGTCGGTGGTGGAGCCCGGGTCGATGCCCTCCTCCTCCAGGTAGCCCCGCACCTTGGCGCCGCCCTGCCAGGCGCCCGCGTACTGTCCGCGCACCGTGTGCCGGCCGAGGTCGTCCGGGAGCCGCACGGCCCGGAACACCTTCAGCTTCTCCGTCAGCAGCGATGCGGCGTCGAAGGAGGCCGGTTCCTCCATCGCGGTGAGCGCCATCAGCTGCAGGAGGTGGTTCTGGATGACGTCGCGGGCGGCGCCGATGCCGTCGTAGTAGCCGGCCCGGCCGCCGATGCCGATGTCCTCGGCCATGGTGATCTGCACGTGGTCCACGAAGGACCGGTTCCAGGTCGGTTCGAACATCGTGTTGGCGAAGCGCAGCGCCAGGATGTTCTGGACGGTCTCCTTGCCCAGGTAGTGGTCGATCCGGAACACCTGCTCGGGGTCGAACACCTCGTGCACGATCGCGTTCAGCTCCTGGGCGGACTTCAGGTCGTGCTCGAACGGCTTCTCGATCACCGCGCGCCGCCAGGAGCCCTCCGGGGCGTCGGTCAGCCCGTGCTTCTTCAGCTGCTGCACCACCTTGGGGAAGAACTTCGGCGGTACGGAGAGGTAGAAGGCGTGGTTGCCGCTGGTGCCCCGGGAGGCGTCGAGCTCGTCGACGGCCTTGCGCAGCTGTTCGAACGCCTGGTCGTCGTCGAAGTCGCCCGGGACGAACCGCATGCCCTCGGAGAGCTGTTGCCACACCTCCTCGCGGAACGGGGTCCGCGCGTGCTCCTTGACCGCGTCGTGCACCACCTCGGCGAAGTCCTGGTTCTCCCAGTCGCGGCGGGCGAACCCGACCAGCGAGAAACCCGGCGGCAGCAGCCCCCGGTTCGCGAGGTCGTACACGGCCGGCATCAGTTTGCGGCGGGACAGGTCGCCCGTCACCCCGAAGATGACCAGGCCGGAGGATCCGGCCACCCGGGGCAGCCGGCGGTCCCGCGGATCGCGCAGCGGGTTGGGCCAGTCGGCCGGGGGCGCGGGCAGGGCGGTACGGGTCTGCGCCGGATCCTCGGCCCGGCCCTCCGCTCCGTCCTGGGCCGGCTGCTCCTCCGGCGTGGCCGCCGCGGTGGCCGCGTCCTCCGCCGCGGCCCCGGCCGCCCCCTGCGGGGTGTCGGTACCCGGCTCGGTCGTCCCGTCGGTCATTCCGCGTCAACTCCCTTGCTGTCGAGCGACTTCGTCACCACGTCCAGCAGCTCCTGCCAGGCGTCGTCGCATTCCGCCACACCCTCGTCCTGCGGCTGCCGCACCACCTCGTCTCCTCGGCGTGGCCCCGGACACCGTGATGCCGGTGCCGGGCGGGACCAGCCCTTCCCCTACAGGGTGTCCCGGTATGCGCGGTCCTTCACCCGGTGAGTTCCCCCAAGGGGTGTCGCGTGCCGCTCCGGGGCCGCGGCCGCTCCGCTCCGCTCGGTGATCATCTTCTTCCCGCGAGGGCGTCAACCGCGGACGACGGCAGGTGATTCCCGGCGTGGCCGCACCGGCGGGCGCAGGGAGCACTCGCGTGAGCCGGTACCGCGTCAGCCCTCCGGACGTGCGACGGGCAGGGCGCTCGGGCCGGCCGGCCGCGACGGGGGAGCGGTGCCCCGTTCGAGGCCGGACGGACCGGCTGCACCGTTCGAAGCGGCGTACACCTCCAAAGAGAACCGGCGCCCCCTCCCAAAAGTATGACCTTTCTGCCCGGGTGGGCCCGGTCCTGCGCCCCTTCGCACCTCGACGGGTACCGCGGAACCACCCCGGCCATGCGGTCGTCTCCCCCAGGGCACGGTGCCGGACGTGCGGCAGAGGGCCCCACAGGCGCGTGGAGCCCTCTGCCGCTGCCGCAGGCCGGGGCGGCGGGTGAAAGTAGCGGCCGGACGAAGGCGAACCGGCCGACGCCTGGTCCCTCACACGCCCGTCGGAACCCGGGGCCGGGGCTCCTCCTCCGCCTCCTCGCGGAGCCCGAAGCGGTCGTGCACCCGGCGCAGCGGGGCCGGAGCCCACCAGGCCCGGCGGCCGAGCACGGCCATGGTGGCCGGGACCAGGAGCATCCGCACGACGGTCGCGTCGATGAGGACGGCCAGCGTCAGCCCGAGGCCGATCTGCAGGATGGGCGAGAACCCTCCCGTCATGAAGGCGGCGAACACCACCGCGAGCAGCAGCGCCGCGCAGGTCACCACCCGGCCGGAGCGGCGCAGCCCGGTCACCACGGCCTCCCGGTCGTCGCCGGTGCGCTGCCGTGCCTCGCGCATCCGGGCCAGGATGAACAGCTCGTAGTCCATGGCGAGCCCGAAGGCGACCGCCACGATCAGCGGTGGCGCGGTCAGGCTGAGCGCGCCCAGGCCCTCCGCGCCCAGCAGCCCGGCCAGATGCCCGTCCTGGAAGACCCACACCACCACACCCAGCGCGGCACCCAGACTGAGCAGGGTGGTGGCGATGGTGCGCAGCGGCAGCAGCACGGAACCGGTGAACGCGAACAGCAGCAGGAAGGTGCCGGCCAGCACGGTCAGCGCCGCCCACGGCCCCCGTTCCGCGAGCATCTCGCGGAAGTCGACCAGTTGGGCCGCCGTGCCGGTGACCTCGACCGGTTCGTCGCCGCGCGCCTCCCGTACCCGCTCGACCAGCGCGGTCGCCTCCTCACCGTCGGACGCGCCCGGCGGCGGGATCTCGATCACCGCGGCGCCGCCCGGCAGTTCACGCGTCTCGGCGTTCGGGGACAGGGCCCGGATCCGGTCGGCGGTCGCCGGGTCGGTGCCGGGCCGGACGACGACGGTGACCGGCGAGACGCCGGTGCCCGGGGGGAAGTGCGCGCTGACGGTGTCGTGCAACTGCCGGGCCTCGGTGTCCGCGGGGAGCTGCCGCGCGTCCCCCACGGCGATGCTCATGCCGGCCACCGGCACGGCCAGGACCAGCAACGCGGGGACGACCACGGCCAGTACGGCGGCCTTCCGCCGGTCCGCGAAGCGGGCGACGCGGGCGAAGAACCGGCCCTCCTCGCCGCTCTTCGGTGTCTTCGCCGGCGGGATCCGTGCGCCGAACCGCGCGAGCAGCGCGGGCAGCAGGGTGAGCGCGGCCAGCATGTCGATGACGACCACGGCGGCGACCGCGAGACCCATGCTGCGCAGGAACACGCTGGGGAACACCAGCAGCCCGGTCAGACTGACGGCGACCGTGAGCCCGGAGAACAGCACCGTCCGCCCGGCCGCCGCGACCGTACGGTGCACCGCCTCGACCACGTCCCCGGTGTGCCGGCGCTCCTCCCGGAACCGCACCAGCAGCAACAGGGCGTAGTCCACGGCGAGTCCCAGCCCCAGCATGGTCGTCAACTGGATCGCGTACACGGAGATGTCGGTGACCCCGCTGAACGCGAACAGCGCCAGGAAGGCTCCCGCGATGCCGCTGACCGCGACGATCAGTGGCAGCAGCGCCGTGCGCAGCCCCCCGAACACCACCAGCAGCAGGACCAGGACCACCGGCAGGGAGATCAACTCCGCGTTCTGCACGTCCTCCTGGGCCCGCTCGGCGATCTGCAGTCCCAGCAGTGGGCCTCCGCTCACCTGGACGTCGGGCGCGTCGATCTCCCGGATGCGGTCGGCCGCCGCGTCGAGGGTGCGCTTCTCGGCGTCGTCGTCCAGTCCGCTCTCGAGCCGGACGGGGACGATCAGTGCCCGTCCGTCCTCGGCGGTCAGACCGGGTGTGGTGTACGGGTCGGGGACGGCGGCGACCCCGGCGACCTCACGGACGTCGGCCACGGCCCGTTCGACCTCGGCGCGCAGTACGGGGTCCGAGACGGCGGTGCCGGAGACCACGCCGGTGATCGACTCGCCCGCCGGGTCGACCCGGTTCAGGTACTGGGCGGCCGACTCCGACTCGGTTCCGGGCACGTCGGGCACGTTGTCGGAGAGCCGCGCGAAGACGCCCGTGCCGAGTCCGAAGCCCAGCAGCAGAAAGAGCCCCCACAGGAGCATCACGGTCAAGGGGCGGCGGGTGGCCGCCCGGGCGAGTGTGGAAAGCACGGTCCCTCCCGGCGAGTGATGGTTCGTCGACACGCCCTCAGACTCCCGCCGTGGAGGGGGTCGGCGGATCGCCGGTGGGAGCGGGATACGGGCCTCGCCCGTACGGGGGAGAAGGCCCTCTCCCTCACTCCTCAGGGGGAGCCGGGAGTGATCAGTCCCGTCTCGTACGCGCAGATCACCGCCTGCACCCGGTCCCGGAGAGCCAGTTTGCCCAGCACGTTGCTCACATGGGTCTTGACGGTGTGTTCACTGACGAACAGGGTCGTGGCGATCTCCGCGTTGGACAATCCCCTGGCCAGCAGCCGCAGGGTCTCCACCTCGCGTGCGGTGAGTGCGTCCAGGCGCTGCGGTGCCGCCTCGGTGTCCGTGGCGGCCTCCTCCCGGCGGCGCCGCACGACGTCCGCGACCAGCCGCCGTGTCACCGCCGGGGCGAGCAGCGAGTCACCGGCCGCCACCACCCGCACCGCGTGCACGAGGTCGTCCCGGCGGACGTCCTTGAGCAGGAAGCCGCTGGCGCCCGCGTACAGCGCCTCGTACACGTACTCGTCCAGGTCGAAGGTGGTCAGCATGACCACCTTGCAGCCCGACTCCGCGCACACCCGGCGGGCCGCCTCCAGGCCGTCCATCACCGGCATGCGGATGTCGAGCAGCACCACGTCCGCGGTGTGCCGGCGCACCGCCTCGACGGCCTCCGCGCCGTCACCGGCCTCGGCGACCACCTCGATGTCGTCCTGGGCGTCGAGGATCATGCCGAAGCCGGCCCTGACCAGCTCCTGGTCGTCGGCGACGACCACGCGGATGCTCACCCGAGGGCCCCCTCGCGGTCGGCGGCCACGGGCAGCCGCACGACGACCCGGAAGCCGCCGTCCGGACCGGCGCCGGTCTCCGCGCTGCCCCCGCAGGCCGCGGCCCGCTCCCGGATACCGATCAGCCCGTGTCCGCCCGACGGCGCGGACGGTCCCCGCCCGTCGTCCGTCACGGTCACGGTCACCCGCTCCCGCGCCCAGTCCAGCTCGACCACCGCGAAGGAGGCACGGGCGTGCTTCACGGTGTTGGTGAGCGCCTCCTGGACCACACGGTAGGCCGCGACCTCGGTGTCCGAGGACAGCGGGCGGGGCACGCCCGTGGTGCGCAGCTCGGCGCGCAACCCCGTGGACTCCCGCACCCGGTCCACCAGGGCGGGCAGGGCCGTCACGCTCGGCTGCGGCAGCCGTGGCACGTCCTCGCCTTCGGGCCGTTCCTCCTTCAACACACCCAGGATCTTACGCAGTTGGGTCATCGCGTCGCGGCCCGTCGCCGCGATGGTGTCGAACGTGGCCTCGGCACGCTCGGGGTCCTTGCGCACCACCACCGGGCCGGCCTCCGCCTGCACCACCATCAGGCTCACGGCGTGCGCCAGGATGTCGTGCATGTCCCGGGCGATGCGGGAGCGTTCCTCGGCCCTCGCCCGGGCGGTGTCCGCGGCCCGCTCCCGCTCCAGCCGGCGGGCCCGGTCCTCGAGTGCGGTGGTGTAGGCGCGCTGGACGCGGGAGACCACGCCCAGGGCGTAGCCGCAGACGAGACCCATCAGGTGGAAGGCGTACTCGAACGGCTCCTTCTCCGCTTGGTGCTGCATCGTCGCGACGACCCCGATCACCCACCCCGCGAGCATCATCCGGCGCTGCCAGGGCCTGCCCACGGCGGCCAGGGTGTACAGGACGACCATCCCGCCGTACATCACGTCGGGCGGGGGAGCGTGGTACAGCGCCTGCGCGGGGGTGGCGACCGACACGGCCCACGCGGTCGTGCAGGGCGCCCGCCGCCGCCAGATCAGTGGCACTGCGGTGGCCGCTCCCAGCAGCCATCCCTGCCACGTCAGCGGGTCGTCCCCCTCGTCGGGGAAGATCCACTGCAGCGAGACGGCGAACAGCACGAGCGCGGCGAGCGCGGAGTCGAGGGCGTACGGATTCGCCGTGCGCCAGCGGGCGACGACCGGCGTGAGGGCGGAGCGGAGTAACATGGCGGGCTCCTCGGGGCGGGGCGTCCCAGTATCACGAGGGACCGGAAGCCTGTCCTCACCGGTGAGAGGGATTTCCGTACCGGCTGCCGCCCGCCGGTGTCCGTACGGGCCGCGAGGGAAAGGCCGTGCGCGGCGGCAGTTCTCCCGAAAGGCCGTGCAGGCCGTGGTGCCGCGTGGCGCGGCCCGCCGTGCCGCTCGCGCCGCGAGTAGGGTCGTTCCCGTTCGTCGTGGTGGGAAGGGTGCGGACGTGAGGCTGACGATTCTGGGCGGCGGAGGCTTCCGCGTGCCGCTGGTGTACGGCGCGCTGCTCGGGGACCATGCCGAGGGGCGGGTGACCCGGGTCGTGCTGCACGACGTGGACGCCGCCCGGCTGCGCGCGATCGCCCGGGTGCTGGCCGAACAGGCCGCCGGTGCGCCCGACGCCCCCGAGGTGACCTGGACGACCGACCTCGACGAGGCGGTGCGCGGCGCCGACTTCGTCTTCTCCGCGATCCGCGTCGGCGGCCTGGAGGGCAGGGCCGACGACGAACGGGTCGCCCTCGCCGAGGGCGTGCTCGGCCAGGAGACCGTCGGCGCGGGCGGCATCGCCTACGGCCTGCGCACCGTTCCCGTCGCCGTGGACATCGCCCGCCGGGTCGCGCGCCTCGCCCCCGACGCCTGGGTCATCAACTTCACCAACCCGGCAGGACTGGTCACCGAGGCCATGGCGCGGCACCTCGGCGACCGCGTCATCGGAATCTGCGACTCACCGGTCGGCCTCGGCCGCCGTATCGCCCGGGTGCTCGGCGCGGACCCGCGCGAGGCGTGGATCGACTACGTCGGCCTCAACCACCTCGGCTGGGTGCGCGGTCTGCGCATCGCAGGGCGGGACCACCTCCCGCGCCTGCTCGAGGACCCCGCGCTGCTGGGCTCCTTCGAAGAGGGCAGGCTCTTCGGCGCCGACTGGCTGCGATCCCTCGGCGCGGTCCCCAACGAGTACCTGCACTACTACTACTTCAACCGGGAGGCGGTGGACGCCTACCGGCAGGCCGAACGGACCCGGGGCGCGTTCCTGCACGACCAGCAGGCCCGCTTCTACGCCGGGACCCGCGACCCCGAGGTGTCCGCCCTCACCCTGTGGGACCACACCCGCGCCGAACGCGAGGCCACCTACATGGCCGAGAACAGGGAGGCCGCCGGCGCGGGCGAACGCGAGGCCGACGACCTGTCCGGCGGCTACGAGAAGGTGGCGCTCGCCCTGATGCGGGCGATCGCCCGCGACGAACGCACCACCCTGATCCTCAACGTCCCCAACCGCGGCACCCTGTCACCGCTGGACGCGGAGGCGGTGATCGAAGTGCCCTGCCTGGTGGACGCCAACGGCGCGCACCCCGTCGCCGTCGACCCGCTGCCCCATCACGCCACCGGTCTGGTCTGTGCCGTCAAGGCCGTGGAACGCGAGGTGCTGGCCGCCGCCCGGTCGGGCTCCCGCGCCGGTGCGGTCAAGGCCTTCGCCCTGCATCCGCTCGTCGACTCCGTGAGCGTCGCCCGTCGTCTCGTCGACGGATACACCGCCGTCCACCCCGGCCTCGCCTACCTCGGATAGCTTCGGGCCGGCCGGTCGCCCCCCGTGACAGCGACCGCCCGACCCGAGCCCCCCGTTCCCCCGTGCTTCCCCCCGGCGGCTTCCCCAAGTCGCCGACACCATCAAGAGCACGCAACCCGGCCCCTGATACACCCCCGGCGGGAATTTCCCGGAAAAAGTTCTACGGGCGCGCCCCGGTCGCCGTCCTCGCCGCCACGGGCACCGCCGGAGCGGGGACGGCACCGAGCGCCGACCGTGCGGGTTCGGCACCGAGCGCCGACGCGGGTACCTCGCCCCGCTGCTGCGGCAGCACCACCGGCAGCAGCGGGCGCGGACCGGACACCACGGAGTAGTCCGGCCCCAGGAACGGCGGCGTCATCCCGCCCGGGTCGTCGCCCAGCGCCAGCCGTACCGCGGCCCACGGGGCGTTCACCCCGCACAGGGACAGCTGGTGCAGCCCGCCCGCCGGGCGGGTGTTGACGTCCATGAGGACGGGCCGGTCACCGAACATCCGGAACTGGATGTTCGACAGGTGGTGCAGACCGAAACCCTCCGCGATCCGCCGGGCAGGCTCCAGCCACTGCTCGTGCAGGGTGAAACCCCGGCGCCGTCCGTTCTTGGTGCGTCCCACGGCCAGCCGGATCCGGTTGTCGGGCCCGGTCAGACAGTCCACGGACACCTCGGGCTGCTCCAGGCGCGGCATCACCAGCCAGTCGACCGGCTCCCCGGCCTCCCGTACCGCGTCCAGCGCCAGGCCGAGCGGCACGTACGGGCTGGGGAAGCCGCTCAGCTGTGCGAGGGAGAAGGGATCACGCGTGAGCACACGGAAGCCCACCCCGCCCGCACCGGACGCGGGCTTGAAGCACGCACGGTGTCCGTTGCCTTCCAACTCCTCGACCGCAGCCAGGAGTTCGTCCGCGCTCCGCACCCGCCACCACGGCGGCACGGGCACCCCGATCGCCTGGACCGCCTCATAGGCGACCACCTTGTCCAGGAACACCGCCACCGCCTCCGGCGGCGGCGCCAGCAGCGCCGTACCCACGGCCTCGAAGTCGGCGCGGTGCCTCACGATCGCCGACTGGTGCAGCCGGGGCACGAAGACGTCGATGCCGCGCCGCTCGCACTGGGTGAGCGCGTACTCGACGTACGCCGCCGGGGTCAGCCCCTCGGGCTCCGGCTCGGCGGTGTCGGCGGCGGCCAGCACCGGGGAGTCGGGGTCACCGTGCGTGGCGTGGATCTCGACGGGACGGCCGGCGGGATTCCGCCTCAGCTGATCCATGAAGAACACGTTCTCCGCGTACGTGCGGTTGAGCCAGACGCGTACGCGAGAGACCATGCGGGCCGCCTTTCACGGTTCGCGGGCAGGGCGCAGCGGCCCGTTGCCCGGGCAAGACGTTGGAAGGGTCACCAAACCGCCCTGTGCGAAGGGCGCTTCACAGCGGTGGTGTCGGGGCGATCATAGGGCTTCGGCGGATGCACCCGATACCGGGCCCGGCAGCGGGGTGTTGCTTGTCCGGGCGCCACGGATGTGATCTCGTGGGGACGTTCGGTGACGGCTGAAGGGACGGCGGGGATGTCGGGGACGCACGGCGGCGGACAGCTCTGGGCCATCAGCGACCTGCACATCGGCTATGCCGAGAACCGTGCCCTGGTCGAAGCGATGCGGCCCGCGTCGGACGAGGACTGGCTGCTGGTCGCCGGTGACGTGGCGGAGACCGTCGAGGACATCCGCTGGGCGCTCAAGACCCTCGCCGGCCGGTTCGCGAAGGTCGTCTGGGTACCCGGCAACCACGAACTGTGGACCCACCCGAGCGACGCGGTCACGCTGCGTGGCGTCGCCCGCTACGACCACCTGGTCGAGCAGTGCCGCGACCTCGGAGTGGTCACGCCCGAGGACCCCTACCCGGTCTGGGAGGGACCCGGCGGCCCGGCGGCCGTGGCGCCCCTCTTCCTGCTGTACGACTACTCGTTCCTGCCGTCCGGCTGCGCCACCAAGGACGAAGGGCTGGCGTACGCGCACGGCACCGGCATCGTCTGCACCGACGAGCACCTGCTGCACCCCGACCCGTACCCGACCCGTGAGGACTGGTGCCGGGCCCGGGTCGCCGAGACGGAGCGCCGGCTCGCCGAGGTGCCGGACGGCCTGCCGCTGGTCCTCGTCAACCACTACCCGCTGCACCGCCATCCCACGGACGTGCTCTGGCACCCCGAGTTCGCCATGTGGTGCGGCACCGTACTCACCGACGACTGGCACCGCAGGTTCCCCGTCCGCACCATGGTCTACGGCCATCTGCACATCCCCAGGACCACCTGGCAGGACGGGGTCCGCTTCGAGGAGGTGTCGGTGGGCTACCCGCGCGAGTGGCGCAAGCGGGACCGGCCGCCGGGACAGCTCCGGCGGATCCTGCCCGCGGAGCCCGGAGGGGAGGACGGGCGGTGATCGGGGAGCTGCTGCCGCAGACGGTCGTCACCGTGGAGGCCTACGGCGACGAGGGCGCCGACGCCCCGCTGTATCCCGAGGAGGAGACGCTGATCCGGCGGGCCGTCCTCAAACGCCGCCGGGAGTTCACCGCCGTACGGTCCTGCGCCCGCCTCGCGATGGAGAAACTCGGTGTGCCGCCGCGGGCCGTGCTGCCCGGTGAGCGCGGAGCCCCGGTCTGGCCGGAGGGCCTGGCCGGCAGCATGACCCACTGCCAGGGCTACTGCGCCGCCGCCCTGGTACGCGCCGGGGACCTCGCCTCCGTAGGTATCGACGCCGAGCTGCACGGGCCGCTGCCCGAGGGCGTGCTGCCCGCCGTGGCACTGCCCCAGGAGGCCGCGCGGATCGCCGCGCTGGCCGGCGAACTGCCCGCGGTGCACTGGGACCGGTTGCTGTTCAGCGCCAAGGAGGCGGTCTACAAGGCGTGGTTCCCGCTCACCGGGAAGTGGCTGGACTTCGAGGAGGCCGACATCGACCTCTTCCCCGACGACGCCGAACACACCCGGGGCGGCTTCCGCGCCACCCTCCTCGTCCCCGGCCCGCTGGTGGGCGGGCGCCGCATCGGCCACTTCACCGGCCGCTGGACCGCCGGGGACGGTCTGATCGCGACGGCGATCGCGGTGCCGCACGGGTGAAACGCGGCTCCGCCGGCCGCGAAGGGGTGAGCGGCGCAAGCGCCGCCGGCGCCCTCAGCGCCGCTGGGGTGGCGGGGCGGCTGCGGCTGGGTGGGGGCCGAGCGCGCGGTTCCCCGCGCGCCCGGGGGTGTTCGGGGTGGCGTCGGTTCCGGGCTTGGCGTGCGGGACGGCCGTGTCACGCCCTCCCGCACGCCTGTCGCCCGGTCCGGCAGGGTTACGGCTCGGGGTGCCAGTCCCGGACCATGCGGAAGAACTGCTCCTCGTTGCCCGTCAGACCTGCCCGGGCCAGAGCGGCCTCCGCCTCGGCGAGGACGGAGGGCGGAACGAGCGGCGGTCCGGGTGGGCCGGCCGGGCCGGACCGCGTGTCGAAGGCGGCGCGCACGGTGTGCAGCAGCCGTAGATAGGCCTGGACGGCGGTGCGCTCGCGGTCGGTCAGTACGGCGGTGGGCATCGCTCGGCTCTCCCCGTGTCGAGGTCGTCGGTACCACGCCCCCGCACACGGAGGGGGCGCACGCCTCCAGCTTGCCGCCCACCACTGACAATCGGGTTGCCCCCGGGGCCGGTTCGCCCGGCCGGCGGGGCTCGCACGCCGGGGCGCGCCCGTTCAGCTGCGGGGACCCAGGTACCCCAGCGACGCTCCGATCCGGCCCGCCAGATGATCCCGCTGCACCGGCCCTCGCAGCGCCGAACCGGCCAGCAATGTCCGGCACTTGCTGGCCAGCAGCAGGCCGAACGCCTCGGCCTCCTTCTCCTCTGCGAGGTCGAAACGGGTGCGTGCGGCGACCCTCAGGACGGTCGCCCGCAACGCCTCCTCGTCCGGCACCGCACCCAGTAACCGCGTGGCGACCTCGGCTCCCGCGACGTGACTGCCGCAGTGGCCCGCCTTCATGTGCCACAGCTCATGGCCCAGGATCACCAACTGGTGGTCCGGCGCCGTGCGTTCCTCGATCACCACGAGGTCCTGCTCCGCCATGTCGAGCCACAGCCCGCTCGCCGTCTCCGGCGGGAAGGCGGCCGTGCGGAACAGCACGGGACGGCCCCGGCGCCGGCTCATCCCCTCGCACAGGGCGGCGTACAGGTCGGCGGGCCGCGCCGGGACGGGAAGCGTCAGCTCCGCGACCAGCTCGCCGCACAGGCGGCGCATTTCCCTACCGATGCCCACAGTTCTCCCCGCTCACGACTTGGGCCGCTGGACGCTCTCCAGGAGCATGTCCAGCCACTCCGCGACCTTGTCGCGGTGCTGGTCGGTGGGCAGCTGCGCGGCCCGCCAGGCGATCCCGCGCACCCCGTGGTCCTGCAGCAGCCGCTCCAGCGGGTCGTCGGCCACCGCCGCCGCCTCCCGCTCACGGTCGGCGAGCTTCTGCAACAGTTCCTGCTCCGTGTGCTGCAGGGCGCTCGTGAGGGCTTCGGGGTCCTCGGCGGTGAGGAAACCGGCGTGCACCCGGAAGAACCGCTGGATGGCGTCGCAGTGCTCCATGGTGGGCCGCCGGTCGCCGTTGATCAGTGCGCCGGCCTGCTGGCGGGACATGCCCGCACCGTCGGCGATCTCCTGTTGCGTGTACTTGCGGCCGTTCGGCTTCAGCCGGGTGCGGCGCAGCAGGTCCAGCCGCTGCAGGAACCTCGCCTGCACATCGGGCTCACCCGCGCTCCGGCCGCCCAGCAGCGCCTTGACCACGGGCTCCGGGACTCCGGAGGCGACGGACAGCCGACCGACGTCGAACACCTCGGCGTGCGCCACGTCGAGCCGGTCGGCGAGTGCGGTGACGCGGGCGACGACAGCCGGCAGCGCGGCCGTCGGCGCGGTGTCCGGACCCTCGAAGCCACCCGTCACCGAAAGATCTCCTACGTCTCTCACAGGCTTCTCACAAGCGATTGCCGTGAACTTCACGGAGACTAGCCGGTGGTTCGAACTCACATCCAGGTCTCGCCACAACTGTGGCCAATTTCGGCCGTCAACCGTCGTGGAATGCCACGATAGTTGACATGCCGCACGTCCGGGCACCAGGATCGGGACCCGCGTCAGTGCCGCACAGGCAAGAGGGGTGACCTCCCGATGGCATTTCAGGCAGAAGGGCAGCGGCCGGCACCGCAGCCCGGCCCCGGGACCCCCGAGGCCCAGGCCTACCTGCGGGACTACGCCGCTCTGCTGGAGGCGTCCCCCTTCCCCTCCCTGGTGCTGGACCGCCGCTGGGACGTGCTGCTCACCAACGGTGCTTTCCGGACGCTTTTCCAGGGCGTGGAGCCGCACCCCACGGCGTTGCCCGCGGACAACTTCCTCCGGTTCGTCCTCTTCCACCCGGACGCCGCCACGGTCCTCGGCGACCACGAGTCGAGCTGGTGCCTGCCGATGCTGGCCCACTTCGCCGACACGGTCGAGCGCCACGGCCACGACCACGGCCTGCAGGCCATCCGCCGCGACATCGCCCAGGACCCGATCATGGAGGCCGCCTACCGGCACGGACTGCCGCACTGGCGGCGCAGCGTCGGCGCACGGGCCGCCGAACACGACGGCTCCGTACGCCCCCTGCTGCACCCCGACCCCCGCTGGGGCGCCACGGACTGCCGCATCGTCGTCGAGACGACCGGCACCCTCCAGGACATGGGCTGCACCCGGCTGACCCTGGTCCTGCGCGAGACACACCGTGCCCCGGCCCGGCGCCGCGGGGCCCACCGCGCCGCCTCCCACCTGCGCGTGGTCCACGCCGCCGACTGAACGGCCCTCCGCCGGCCCCGTGCGCAGCGACCGGGTCACCGACGGCACTCGCGTCGTGGTGGAGTTCGCCCAGGCCATCAAGTACCCCACGGACCTCGCCGGCCGCCACGGCGGCCCACTCGGCGCCCGGGCTCGCCGCCCCCTTCGGCTCCGACCGGCAGCTCGACGAGTACACCCACGTCCGGTCGACAGTGCGGCAGGGGCCGGGAGCGCCCACTGGAGCGCCACCGCCCCGGAGTCGACCTTCTTCGAATGCAACGCCCATGAGTTACCCGTGAGTTCCGCACATCCAGGTGATGACAGCGGTGACTGTGCGGGACGGTACGGCCCGTGACAGCGTCATTCCCGTCAGCGACCGGGCGGGGAGGGAGACGGCGTGAACAAGGGCTATGCCGTGTACTGCGACGCGGACCCGTACTTCTACGACGCTCCGCACCGCACCGCCTCCCCGGCGGGCGCCGGCCGTACCCGGTACGCCGCAGCCTCGTGGCCCGTCCCGGAGGGATGGCAGCGCAACGAGAGCGGGGACTGGCTCGCCCTGCGTCCCATCGACGCCGAACTGCCCGACCAGGGATGGAAGATCCACGTCTCGGCGTGTCTCGACAACGCCGAGTCCGTGCTCGAGCGGGTGTGGCGCCACTGCGTCGCCGGCGGCACGGCCTTCAAGTTCGTGCCCAGCCGCTACCTGCTGCACCAGCGCAACGCCAAGTACGCGGACCGCGCCGGCAGCGGCAAGTTCATCACCGTCTACCCGGCGGACGAGGAGCGGTTCGAACGGCTCACCGGCGAACTGGAGCGGCTGCTGGCCGGCGAACCCGGACCGCACATCCTGAGCGACCTGCGGCTCGGAGAGGGGCCCGTCCACGTCCGGTACGGCGGATTCACCCGGCGCAACTGCTACGACGCGCAAGGAGAGCTGCGGCCGGCCGTGACCGGTCCCGACGGAGTGCTGGTGCCCGACCTGCGCGGCCCCGTCTTCCGCGTACCGGACTGGGTGGAACCGCCGGCCTTCCTGCGTCCGCACCTTCAGGCGCGCGACGCGCTGACCGTGGCCGGTCTGCCCTACGCCATCGAGTCCGCGCTGCACTTCTCCAACGGCGGCGGCGTCTACCTCGCCCGCGACTCCCGTACCGGACGGAAGGTCGTCCTCAAGGAGGCCCGTCCGCACGCCGGCCTGGCGGCCGACGGCGCGGACGCCGTCACCCGGCTGCACCGCGAACGCCGGGCGCTGGAGCGTCTGTCCGGTCTCGACTGCACACCCGAGGTGCTCGACCACCTGACCGTCGGAGAGCACCACTTCCTGGTGCTGGAGCACATCGACGGCAAGCCCCTCAACACCTTCTTCGCGCGCCGCCACCCGCTCATCGAGGCAGACCCCGGCAAGGAGCGGCTGGCCGAGTACACGGCCTGGGCCCTCGACGTGTACGCCCGGGTGGAACGCGCCGTCGAGAGCGTCCACGCCCGGGGCGTGGTCTTCAACGACCTGCACCTGTTCAACATCATGATCCGTGAGGACGACAGCGTCGCCCTGCTGGACTTCGAGGCGGCGCACCAGGTCGGCGAAGCCGGCCGGCAGACCGTCGCCAACCCGGGGTTCGTGGCACCGTCCGACCGCAGGGGCGTCTCGGTGGACCGGTACGCGCTGGCCTGTCTGCGCCTCGCGCTGTTCCTCCCGCTCACGAGTCTGCTGGCGCTGGACCGGCGCAAGGCGGCCCACCTCGCCGACGTGGTGGCCGGACAGTTCCCCGTGGACCGGGCGTTCCTGGACGCGGCGGTCGCCGAGATCACCCGCGGCGCCACCGAGCCCGCAGGCACCCCGGCGGCATCAGGGGCGGACGGACCGGTGGTCCCGGTCCGACCCGGCGACTGGCCCCGCAGCCGGGACTCGATGGCCGAGGCCGTCCGCGCCTCGGCGACACCGTCCCGCACCGACCGCCTCTTCCCCGGCGACATCGCCCAGTTCGGCACGGCCGGCGGCGGACTGGCCTTCGGCCACGGCGCGGCGGGAGTGCTGTACGCGCTGGCCGAGAGCGGGGCGGGCCGGTACGAGGACGGCGAACAGTGGCTCCTGGAGCGGACCAAGCAGCCGCCGTCGGGCATGCCGCCGGGATTCCACGACGGCCTCGCCGGTGTCGCCTGGACGCTGGAGTACCTCGGCCACCGTGACCGCGCCCTCGACCTCGCCGAGGTGCTCCTCGACCAGCCCTTCGACGACCTGGCCCCGGACCTGCACAGCGGCACCGCCGGACTGGGCCTGGCCCTGGACTCGCTGGCCGCGGCCACCGGGGAGAACGCCCTGCGGACGGCCGCGCGGCGCTGCGCCGAGCTGACCGCCCGGGGCGGGCCCGCCGGGGACGTGAGCGCCGGCCGGGTCCGTGCGGGACTGCTGCACGGCGCCGCCGGGCGCGCCCTGCTCTTCCTGCGGCTGTACGAAGCCGACCGGGACCCCGCTCTGCTCGACCTCGCACGGGACGAACTGCGCCGGGACCTCGCCCGGTGCGTCCGCGGCGCGGGCGGCGCGCTCCAGGTCGACGAGGGCTGGCGCACCATGCCCTACCTGGGCGCGGGCAGCGTGGGCATCGGCATGGTGCTCGACGACTACCTGGCCCACCGGGAGGACGAGGAGTTCGAGCGGGCGCGAGGCGAGATCGTGGCGGCCGCGCAGGCCATGTTCTACGCCCAGCCCGGCCTGTACCGAGGGGTGTCCGGGATGGTGCTGTACCTCGGCCGCACCACGGCCGGCACACCCGGCACCGGCCCCGAGGCCGTCCGGCGGCAGCTCGACGCGCTGTCCTGGCACGCGATGTCCTACCGCGGCCGGCTCGCCTTCCCCGGCGAGCAGATGATGCGCCTGTCCATGGACCTGTCCACGGGCACGGCCGGATGCCTGCTGGCCGTCGCCTCCGTCCGCGGCACCCCGCCCGCCGCCCTGCCGTTCCTCCCGCCGCCGCACACCCGGCGGCCCCAGAACTCGGCCCCTCACGGGGTCGTGATGAAAGAACACAACCTGTTGCCGTACGAAGGGAAGACGTCATGAACCTGTTCGACCTGCAGTCGATGGAGACCCCCAAGGAAGAGGCCATGGGGGACGTCGAGTCCGGCAGCCGCGCGAGCCTGCTGCTCTGCGGCGACAGCAGCCTGAGCATCACGACCTGTAACTGACGCACGGGCCGGCCGCCGCGGTGACGCGGTGAGCCTCAGCCGCCCGGTACCGGCGCCCCGGGTTCCCGCCCGGGGCGCCGGTACCGGCATGCGCGGACACCTCGGCCGGCCGGTCGTGCGGCCGGTGTCCCGACACGGTGGACGGACGGAAGGAGGCCGGCGGGTGCCGACGAGCGGGTTCCGGGCGCGAAGGACGGGCGGGGCACGCGGCGCGGCCGGCGGCGCGACACCGGGCCGCGGGCCCGAAGCGCTGGTGCTGCTGTGCTCGGCCGGATCCGCCGCGGTGACCGTGGCCCAGCCCTACGCCCTCGGCCGCACACTCGACCTGCTCCTGCGCGACGGCGGTGCCGACGGGGCCGCGGGACGCTGGCTGCTGCTGAGCGCCGCGCTCCTCGTGGGCGAACTGCTGCTCGACAGCCTCACCTCCCTGTTCACCGGCCGCTGCAACGCCGCCTGGACGGCGTCCGTCCGGTCCCGTGCCTTCGACGGCCTCCTGAGCGCCGTACCGGAACGCGCACGGCCCTTCACACCCGGGGACGTCGGGACGCGGCTGACCCTGAACGCCGCCGACGCCGGAGGAGCCCCGGCGGCCCGGGCGGCGCTCGCGGCCTCCGTGGTCACGCCCCTGGGCGCGCTCGCGGCCCTGGCCGTCGTCGACCTGTGGGTGGCCGCCTGCGTGCTGGCCGGGCTGCCCGCCCTCGCGCTGGTGCTGCGGACCTTCGCCCGGGACACCGGTGCCTCCGTCGCCGCCTACCAGAAGACGCAGTCGGAGATCGCCTCCCGGCTGCTGGAGGCCATGGAGGGCGCGGCGACGATCACCGCGGCGGGAACCGGAGCCCGCGAACGGGCCCGCGTGCTCGCGCCGCTGGACCGGCTCACCGCCCAGGGACGGCACATGTGGGAGCTGCACGGACGCGCCCTGGCCCGCAGCGGTGTCCTGGTCCCCCTGCTCACCCTCGCCGCCACGGCCGTCGGCGGCCTGCGCCTCTCCTCCGGCGCCCTGAGCGTCGGTGAACTGCTCGCCGTGATCCGCTACGCGCAGCTGACCGCCGGCATCGGTGGCGCCGCGTCCCTGCTGGGCGCGGTGGTGCGCGGCCGGGAGGCACGGAAGCGGACCCTGGCACTCGCCGGCATCCCCGCGCTCACCCACGGGACCCACCGGCTGCCGCCGGCCGGGCGGGGAGATCTCGCACTGCGCGGTGTGCGGGTGGTGCGTGACGGCAGGCAGGTGCTGCACGCGGACGGCGTGCGGGTACCGGGCGGCGCCACGGCCGCGGTGGTCGGCCGCAGCGGAGCGGGGAAGTCCGTCCTGGCCGCCGTGGCGGGACGGCTGGTCGACCCCGACGAGGGGCAGGTGCTGCTGGACGGCGTCCGCCTCGACCGGCTGACCCGGGACGCCCTGCGCACCGAGGTCGGCTACGCCTTCGAGCGCCCCGCCCCGGCCACGGGCACGGTCGCCGAGATGGTCGCCACCGGACCCCGGCAGGTGACGCCCGAGCAGGTGCGGGAAGCCTGCCGGGCCGCGGGAGCCGACGGGTTCGTGCGCCGGCTGCCCCACGGCTACGACACCCCGCTGCCCGCGGCGCCCCTCTCCGGCGGCGAGCAGCAACGCCTCGGCCTGGCGCGGGCGTTCGCGCACGCCGGACGGCTGCTGATCCTGGACGACGCGACGTCCGGCCTGGACACCGCCACCGAACACGAGGTGGACCGGGCGCTGCGCCGCTCGGTGCGTCCGGGGACCAGGCTGGTCGTCGCGCACCGCCCGTCGGTGGCGGCCCGCGCGGACCTGGTGATCTGGCTGGAGGACGGGGAGGTGCGGGCCGTCGCGCCCCACGGCGAGCTGTGGGAACTGCCCGGCTACCGGGCGGTCTTCGCCGCCGACACGGCCGAGGAGCGGGAAGCACCGGACCGGAGCGCCACCCACCGGCCCGCACCCGAGGGGGCACGCTCGTGACCCGCGCCGCGGACGCGCGGGGAACGGGCGACGGGTCGGTGCGGCGCCTCGCGCCGCACGCCCGCCGGTTCCTCGCCCGCCGCACCGGGGTCCTGGTGCGGCTCGCCCTCTGGTCGCTGGCCGAGACCGGGCAGGCGTTCCTCGTGGGCTACGGCGTCGCCCGCGCCGTCGACCAGGGGTTCCTCGCCGGTGACACGCGCCTGGGGCTGGTGTGGCTCACGGTCGCGCTGGTGGCCGTGCTGCTCGGCGCCCCCGTCATCCGGGGCGTGTTCGCCCAGCTGGCCGGCCTGACGGAGCCGCTGCGCGACGGTCTGGTGCGGCACGCGGTCGACCGGTCCCTGGCCCGCGCCGCCATGGGCGGGTCCGGCGGGACGGACCGGGCGGCCGTCTCGCGGCTGACGAACCAGGTCGAGATCGCCCGGGACAGCTTCGCCGGTCTCGTGCTGACCCTGCGCTCGTTCGTCTTCACCGCCGCCGGAGCGCTGCTGGGGCTGCTGTCGCTGCATCCCTCCCTCCTCGTGGTCGTGCTGCCTCCGCTGTCGGCGGGTCTGGGGCTGTTCCTGGTGACGCTGCGACCGATGGCGGCGGCGCAGCGACGCGCCCTGGCGGCGGACGAGGCACTGGGCGACCACGCGGCCCGGTCGCGGGCGGCGCTGCGGGACCTGACCGCCTGCGGAACCGGGCCCGGGGCGGCACGGCGCGGCGCCGAACTGATCGAGGGCGCCGCGGCGGCGGCCCGGGTCCTGGCCGGCTGGGCGGCGGTGCGCACGGCGGCGCTCGGGGTCGCGGGTCACCTGCCGCTCCTGGCGCTGCTGCTGGCCGTACCGTGGCTCCGCGGGAAAGGGGTGACGGCGGGCGCGCTGCTCGGTGCCTTCACCTATCTCGTCCAGTCGCTGCTGCCCGCCCTGCACACGCTGATGACCGCGCTCGGTGCGGCCGGGTCCAGGCTGCTGGTCGTCCTCGACCGTATCGTCGGCCCGCGGCAGCCGGAGCCGGACCCGGAACGGGAGCTGCCCCGGACGGCGGAGCCGGCACGGGCCGGGGGGCCGGACGGCTCGCGGGCGCCGGTGTCGGCGGTCCCCCGTCCGGCGCGGCCGGAGCCCGCGCGCCCGGCGGCGCACCGTCCGGCCCCCGGCGACGCGGGCCGCTGGGCCGTCACCGCCCGGACGGCCGCCGGCCTCCCCGGCACCGGCGACGACGCACCGGACCCGTGCGGACGCCCTGCGGAGGGCGGCCGGACCGCGGCCGTGGAGCTGCGGTCCGTGACCCTGTCCTACGGCGTCCGCGCCGAACCGGTCCTCGACTCGCTCGACCTGCGCGTCGCCCCGGGCGAGCACCTCGCCGTCGTCGGCCCCAGCGGCATCGGCAAGTCGACGCTCACCCGACTGGTCGCGGGCACGCTCGCGCCCAGTGGCGGCGAGGTCAGGGTGGCCGGCCGGGAGGTGACGGGCCGTCCACCCGCCGAACTCGCCGCGCTGCGCGTCCTGGTGCCCCAGGAGGCGTACGTCTTCTCCGGCACCCTCGCCGACAACCTCACCTATCTCCGGCCGGACGCGGGCCGCGCGGACCTCGACGCCGTCGTCGGCGCCCTCGGCCTGCGGCCCCTGGCGGAACGCCTGGGCGGCGTCGACGCGCCGGTGCGGCCCGCCGAACTCTCCCACGGCGAGCGGCAGCTCGTCGCGCTGGCCCGCGCCTGTCTGTCCCCCGCCCCCCTGCTGCTGCTCGACGAGGCCACCTGCCATCTCGACCCCGCTTCCGAGGCGCGCGCGGAGGAGGCCCTCGCACGGCGGCCGGGGACGCTGCTGACGGTGGCGCACCGCCTGTCGTCCGCCGTCCGCGCCGACCGGGTGCTGGTCCTGGACGGGAGGGACGCCGTGTGCGGCACGCACGACGAGGTGCTGGACCGCTCGCCGCTGTACCGGGACCTGACGGGCCACTGGCACGGCGGACCGGCCCGCCGGCGCTGACCGGGGCGGGCCGTCCGCAGCGCGGACCACCGCCCCCTACGTCCAGCCGGCGCTCTGCAGTATGCGTATCGCGTCGACCCGGTTGCGGGCGCCCACCTTCCGTATCGCCGTCGCCATGTAGTTGCGGACGGTCCCCCGGGAGAGATGCAGACGGGCCGCGATCTCGGTCAGGGGCGCCCCTTGTGAGGCGAGGGACAGCACGCTCAGTTCCCGGGTCGTCAGCGGCATCTCGGCGCCCTCCAGCAGGGCGACGGTGAGCGTCTCGTCGAGGAAGCGTTCACCCTTCGCGACCGTGTGCACCGCCGTGATCAGCCGTCGGGCCGGAGCGTTCTTGTCGACCAGCCCGAGAGCACCGCCGTCGAACGCCCGGCGGAGTATGCCCGGACGTCTGGCCGTCGCCAGGACGACGAGCCGGTCCCCCTGCCGCGCCTGGAAGGGCGCGTCGTGCGTCTGCCCGGGGCCCCGCAGGCAGTCGCCGTCCACGACCCACACATCGGTCGGCAGTACGTCACGATCCGGCAGATCGGCGCCGGGTGACATGGACGAGACCTCCAGCGCGGCATCGGACCGCAGCAGTTGCACCAATGCCGATCGCAGCAGTTCCTCGTCGTGCACCACGACAGTACGAACCATGTCCCCCACCTCTGGTCAGCGGCTGCGCCCGGGGCAGCCGTCATCACACGCTCCTCCCGGGCCAGGGGCCATGTGCCCTGATCCGCCCGGGGAGAACACTGCGCGTACGCACGAGCGAACCGCACCGGACGCAATCCGCCGCACCCCGAGCCCCTGGAGATGCCCGGCGAATGTGCCCGCCCGGCCGAAAACGATGGAGGCACGCGCCCTCCCGCGGGCCGTGCCGGCCCGCTTGACACGCGGCAGCCGGTCCTCACCCCCCGCGGCGGCGGGCCCCGGCCCCTGGCCACAGCGGTGCGTCGCCGTCCGGGGCCCCGGTTCTGCGTGGAAGCGGGCGGCCGGCGCGACGCGCGCACTCCGCTCGCCGCACGGCTGGAAACAGCGGCCCCGCAATCTGGCGCGAATCCCACGGCCCGTACCCGCCGCGGGCACGGGACGGCCACGGGCCCGGGTTGTCGGTGGCACCCCCTAGTCTTCCGATCAACGACACCGCGGGGCGGGCCAGTTGGGTCCGCCGGACGCGCCGTGCCGGCATCCGGTGGTGGAGAGGTGAAGAACGCATGGGTTGGCTGGCAGTGGGCGACACACACGAAGTCGCTCTGGTGGACGGCCGGGTGGTGGCCCGGCCCGCGTCGGGGGAGTCCCCGCCCGGACGGGAGCGCGCACAGGAGGGAACGCTGCCCGCGGGGATACGGGACCGTCCGGAAGTGCTCGAACTCCAGCGGTTCGCCGAGTGGCTGGACCGGCACGCCGCCGAGTGCGCGGCACAGGTGACCACCTGGATGGTGTCCTCCCTGCCGGTGCCGACCGGTCTGCTGGCCCGGGTCTGGCCCGACGAGGCGTGGCAGGCGGCGCTGCGGGACGTCGTCGTGGCCGGTGACAGCCCCGACGAGACCGGCTTCCTGCGTGACGCCGACGAGTCGGGCGCTCTGCGGGTGGTGAACCTGGACGGCGAGACCGTCCGCCTGACTCCCCGCACGGTGACCCTGCCCCACCCGGTCCTCCTGCCCGACCTGGACGAACTGCGAACGTTCGCAGCGGAGTCGGGAATGGTCCAGGGTGTCGAGCAGATCCATCGCGCCACCTGGCACAAACCCGCCGGCCTTGAAGGGACCGCCGACGCGGTCCGGGAATTCGCCGGCGCCGAGTACCGCTCCTGGTTCCACCTTGCCGCCCGTGCCACGTCCCTCGGCTACACGGTCTCCGGCATCAGCGTCATGGACCGGATCCGGGACGCCGGACGCATTTTCACCGCCTCGGTCGGCATGAGCGACCCCTACGCCGAGGAGAAGGCCTGGACCGGCGGCCTCACCTGGAGCGACGAGGACGGATACCGGACCCTTCCGCTGACCGAGGTCGGCCCCGTCGCCTGGTCCGAAGGCATGCGCATGGCCGCGGCCCTGCACGCCGGCCGCACCGTCCCCGCGGACGGCGACCGGTGAACGGCACGGCGGAACGTACATCCACGAAAGGCACGCGATCATGAGCGACGGGACGACGCGGGACCGGGCGACGGCAGACGTGGAGGAACTGCTGCGCGCCGGTGCGGTACTGCCTCCGGGCACCACCGGCGGCGGCGAGCGGGCCGTGCCCATGTATGCCCAGGCCTACCGCCATCCGGGCCTGGACGGCCGGATCGTCGTCCGCCTGACCGCGGAGGAGGGGACAGGTGACCCGGGCTCCGGCTTCCTCGGACTGCGCCCCGACGGCGAACCGGTGGAGATCGGGGTCGGGCAGCACCGGGCCCTGGGCTTCCCCGATTGGGTGCTCGCCCGCCACCCCTCGGACGGGCACCTGGCGATGTCCCTGGTCGAGGAGATGGACAAGGTCGCCCGGACGGTGAGATCCCGGCCGAAGAGGGCCCGCGCCACCTACGAGTCGATCGGCGAACGGCTCGCCGGCTCCGTACCGCACTTCCTGCCGACCTTCTACGAGCAGGCGGGCCGCGTCTTCCTGGCGGCCGGCGAGCGGGCCTACGCCTCCATGATGTTCGTCAACGCGCGCAAGGCGGAGACCGCGCACGCGCTGCCGTTCGACGAGGCCCGCATGGACGCGGTCTTCCTGGAGTTCGCGCTGGCCGACGCCGTACCGACGAAGGTCCTCTCCAGCTACGCCAAGGGACTGTCCTCCCGGGTCCCCGCGGCGACGGCGTTCCGGCATCTGCGCGCGCTCTTCGTCCGGCTGGCCACTCACGGACTGCCCCCGTCGAGCCCGGGGGCGGGCGAGCTGCGCAAACTGGCGAAGGCGGCCGCGGGCAAGAACGCGCAGGCGGAGGAGATGGCCTACCTGCGCGAGATGCTGGCACTGCCCGGCACGGTCAAGGCGCCGCCCGGCTGGTGGAAGGCGCACCGTCAGGCCCTGGTCGAGCTGGCCCGAAGGGAACCCGCCGTCCGCGGCACCCTGCTGGGACTGCTGCCCGCGGAGTGGGAACGGGAGGAACTGACCCAGTGGCTGGACCTGTTGGAGAAGTCCGGGGCCACCGCCGGGCTGTGTGACCGTGACCTGCCCGCCGACGTGCGTTCCCCCGACGGAGCCACCGGATGGCTGCGCAGATTCGTCAAGCTGAGCGGAGCCGACGGCCGCCACACGGCACCGCGGGAGCTGTACCCCCTCGTGGACCGTATGGCCGGTGTGCTGCGGGCCGAACTCGAAGCGGCCGCCGGCATGCTGCCGCCCCCGGTCGGCGACGTGGACCTGCTCGACCAGCTCCTGGCACTGGGCATACCGGTCGCGGAACCGCAGGGCCGTGCGGCGCTCGCCCTCAATGCCTGGGCGGCCCGCGAGCAGCGGCGTGACCTGCTGGCACTCGCCGCCGACAGCCGCTTCCACGCGGCGTTCCGGCGCGGCTGCCCCGACGACGACTGGGGGACCGCCGAGCAGACCGTCCTCACCCTCGCCGAGTCCTCCGGTGGACGGCCCATGCTCGCCGTATGGGTGGGCTCGGTCTGCCGGCGGTACGTCACCAGTGAACTCCCCGGACTTCCCGGCTCCTCCGGCGCCCTCAGGACACCTTCCTGGCTGCCGGGCAAGGTGCTGGCCGTCGCCGAGGAGGAGGTACGCCAGGCACTGGCCACCGGCGTCGCACCCGCCCTCGCCCGCACCCTGCGCACCGGCATCCTCGACGAACTGGGCTGGCCGGCCTGGGAGAAGGCCGTCGAGGCCGTCGCGCCGCGGGAGGCCGCCAAAAGCGTCCGTGTCGCCGACGCCTGGCCCCATCTCGTCGTCCTGGCCGCCGGACAGGCCCGGGTGATCGGCGCGGAGGGCACGGTCCTCACCCACGAACTGCGCCTTCCGGACGAGGTGGAGAGCAGTCTCCGGCAGGTCGACTGCCATTATGTGGACGGCGAGTTGCTCATCGGCTGGGACACGTACCAGACCGGGTCCCAGGGCTACTGGCACCACACCGCGGACGCACCGCCGCTCGCCCTCGCTCTCCACGGTTCCTACCTCACCACGGTGGACGGGAGCGGGACGCACGACAACGACATGGCCCCCGTCACCCTCCCGCTGCCGGGCGGCGGCCGTACCACCGGTGGCGGCGTGCTACGCCGGGGGGACGCCCGCGTTCCGGGGCGGGGGAAGATCGCGAGCGACGGGACGTCGTACTGGGTGCACGTCTGGGACAGCGACACCCGGGCTGTGACGTGGTGCCCCTACGACCCGGGCAGTGACACGACCGGCGCACCCGGAGCACCGGAATGGCTCGCCACGGCGCTGTCGGACGCGCCGGAGGGCAGCGAGTTGAGCGCCGCCTGGATGCGGCACGCCCCGTCCGCGGCGGACGGTCCGGTGTGCGCCCCGGTGGACGGGGTGCTCGGCTGGCGCGTGGTGAAACGGCCCGACGGCTCCTACCGGGGCGAGGACCTGGCCGGGCGCTCGGTCGTCGTGCCGTCCGGCGTGGACAGGGTTCCGCGCCACGCGCTGCGGTTCCCCGGCGGCGACCGGCTCCTCGCGGTCGTCCGGGCGTGGGACGGCGTCGAGTTGCTCGACCCGGACGGCAGGACGGTCGCCCGGATCCCGAAGGAGCACGGCTCCGGCCCCTTCACCGCGGGCACCGCGCTGCTGCCGCCCCTGCGCTACTGGCATCAGCTCCAGCCCCGCGACCCCCAGGGCTCACAGGCGCTCCGCCGGATCGACGACGACACCGCGGCGGCACTTCTGGCCGCGGCGACGGAAGAGGGACCGCCGAACACCGGGGACGGGGACGAGCAGGCGGAACACGGCGCGGACCTGGTGCCGGCACTGCTCCGCACCCTGCTGCCGCAGGTCGGGCACGAGGCACTGCGCGCGGGTGTCACCGGGGTGGTCCGGTTCGCCGCCGAACAGCAGCGCACTCTGGACGCGGCGCTCGCCCGGCTCGACGAGGCGATCATCGGAGTCGTCCGGCGGACGCCACGGCCCAGGCCGGGCGACGACTTGCTCGCGGCGGCGCTGAACGGCGTCGGCCTGACCGGTCATGGCTGGCGCACCGCGTACTACGACTTCTACCACCACCTCTTTGACCTGCCCGGCCTGCTCGGCCGTTCGATGCGCGGCCTGGCCGAGCCGGTCCCCGCCGGCCGGACCCACCTCGATCTCGAAAAGTCGGAGTCGCTGGACACCCTGGACGCCGTGGCGCTGCCCCTCCTGCCGGCCGCACTGGCGCTGCGGGCCGGTTCGCAGGCCACGGTGGCGGAACACCGGGAGGCGCTGGGCGCGTTCCTGGAGGAGTTCGACGAGCAGAACCTCACCGACCTCGACCCCGGCCACTGGCGTTGTGTCCGGCTGCGGCTGGACCCGAGCCTGTTCGAAGGGCCTGACGGGATCAAGGGATACGGGGACGTCACCGTGCTCGACCTCGGCGGCGGCGCGTTCCTGCTCTTTCCCCGCCGACACCGCTTCCTCGACGACTGGGACGTGGACGAGCCCACGGGCAGGCACTACGGAGCCATCTTCCACGACCCGTCCGGCCGGTTCGAGGCCCCCGCGCCCTACACCCTGCTGGCCACGCGGCCGTTCGTGCCGGAACCGGCCCGGCCGGCCGGCTGGGCCGCGGCGTTCCGCGCCGAGCTCGCCGAGCGCGGCCCGGCACCCTGGTTCCCGGCGGCCGCGGAGGATTTCGCGCGGCTCACCGGCGTCACCCCGACCATGGCCCGGCTGGTCGTCGCGGGTCTGCCCAGGATCGACGACAAGCGGGAGCCGGTCCCCTCCGCGACGCTGAAGACGATCGGGGTGAAGGCGGCCGACGCACGCGTGGCCAAGGACCAGCTGAAGTCCCTCGACGCGGGCGCCCGGCAGGCCGTCGTGGCGGCGCTGCTCCCCGACGACACGTCCCGGCTGTGGACCCACGGTCCCGACGCCGCCCGCGCCGCCGGGGTCTGGAACGAGCGGCTGGGCCGCCGCACCCCCGTCCCCGAGGAGGTGCTCCACGAAGCGGTCCGCACCGTGGTCTCGCCGGGATGGGCACCGGACGCGGCGCTGCAGGGCTTCGTCGACAGGGCCACCGAGCCCCGGCTGAACGCGGACCTGACCTGGGGTTTCGGCCCCTACTCCCTCGAGACCGCCGAGAGGACACGCGGGTTCGACAACGAGGTCCTCAAGGGATCGGTGACCCTGGCCGCATGGCTGGCCCACCGGCTCCCGTCGGGTGACCCGGTCCGTGCCGCGCTGCCCGGCGTACTGACCGCGCTGCGCGACCGGCTGGCCCACCCCGGCCTGCTGATCCGTCTCGACAGACGGAACGACTGGGAGGCGTACCGGCGGGCCGCAGGTGACCCCACGGAGACCGGCGACGGCTTCGTGCGCTACGGCGCGGTCGTCCTGAGCACCGGGGGGCGGTGCGACCCCGCCATCCGGCCCGCGCTGCTGGACGCCTCAGGGAGGGACCCCCATCTGACGGCGCTGTTCACCGGTGAACGGCCCAACGCCCAGGAGACCGCGCTGCGTCTGGTGCACGACCGGCCGTTCGCCGAACTCCTCGCCGACCCGGGCAACCCGGTGGCGGGCGAGCGCGACGCGGACGGCCTGTGGTGGCCGCAGGACCCCGCCCGGTCCGTACCCGACCTGGTCACGGAAGCGGCCAGGCAGTACGGCATCAGTGAGGACGCCGCCGCCCTCTACCTGATGCTCCTCGCCATGCCGGACCCCACCGACCACCACACCGCCCGCTGGACCGGCTGGGGCGCCCAGCGCGGCGGAACGGCCAGACTGCGGGCCGCCCGCGCCGAACTCGCCGCCACCGACCTCGTCATCGAGGGCAACCGCTCCAAGGCCGGACGCTCCATGTTCCTGCCCGGCGGCTGGACCCAACTCACCAACCCGCACCTCCCACTGGAGCGGTGGAAGCTGCCGATGTACGAGCTGGTCGAGGGCGAGGAGCCCGTGCTGGGCGTCGTCGTGCCGCTCCGGCCCGTCGCTGGTCTCTACCGTCAGGCCTGGCAGCGGGTCCAGGACGGGGACGGACCGCAGCTGGAGGAACTGGAGGTACCGCGGCCGCGGAAGGGCCGCCGCTGAGCTCCGCCGGAAAGGCCGGGCTCCGCCGGCGGACCGGGGACCCGGTCCGCCGGCCCGACCGGGAAGAAGGGGACGGCCGTCGCGTACGGCCGTCCCCGCCGAACCGCCTGCTGGGACCCATGAGCGCACCTGACGAGACGACCGCACCCGCGGCCCGCACCCGGCCGTACCTCATCGGCGTACGGCACCACAGCCCCGCCCTGGCCCTCGCCGTACCCCGGCTGCTGGACGCCGCGGACGCCGAGGTCGTCTGCGTTGAACTGCCGGCCGACTTCCAGCCGTGGCTGCCGTACCTCTCCGATCCGCGCACCACCGCGCCGGTGGCGCTGACGGGCGCCGCCGACGACGGGCAGTTGCGTTTCTACCCCCTCGCCGACTTCTCACCGGAACTCGCGGCGATCCGCTGGGCCCGGGAGCGAGGTGCGGAGGTGATCTGCTGCGATCTGCCCCTTACGGACCCGGGGTGGACGGCGGGCCCGGTGACGGACGCGGCGTCGGGTGCGGCAACCGGTGCGGACGGGGCGGGAGTCGACGTGGAAGCGCTGTGGGAGCGCACGGTGGAGGCGCTGGCCCCCGGCAGCACCCCGGAGGCCGTGCGCCGGGCCGCTCTCGGCTTCGGCCGGCTCCTGCGCGAGGACGTACGGGACCGGGGCGGGCTCACGGCCGTCGACCTCGCCCGCGAGGCACACATGCGCCGGGTCGTCGCCTCCTTCGGGAAACTCCGGGTGGCCGCGGTGACCGGCGCCTTCCACACGCCCGCCCTGGCCGACGAGGGGGAGCGGGACATCACCGCCGCGCCCGCCGGGGCCCGCGGGCCGGGGCCGGCGGTCGTCACCTCGCTCGTGCCGTACGCCGTCGCCCTGCTGGACCCACGCTCCGGCTACCCGGCCGGCGTCCGTGACCCCCGCTGGCAGCAGGCGGTGCTCGAGGCCGGGGGCGACCCCGCCCGGATACGCGACACCGCCGCCCGTCTCGTCACCGAGGTCTGCCGGGAGATCCGCGCGTCCGGCCACACCGCGGGAACCGGTGAGGCGATCGAGACCCTGCGGCTCGCCTGCGACCTGGGCAGTCTGCGCGGCCTCCCCGCACCGGGCCGCAGTGAACTGCGCGAAGCGGTGACATCCGTACTGGGCCGGGGCGCACCCCTCGACCACGCCCTGGAACCGGTGCTGGTCGGCACCGGGCGGGGCCGGCTTGCCCCCGGCACACCACGGTCCGGACTCGGACCGTGGGTGGAGGCGGAACTCGCCTCCCTGCGGCTGCCCGGGCCGCACAGCCCCGCCCGCCGGGAGCTCCGGCTCTCGCCGCTGCGCTCCTCCCTCGACGCCCGGCGCGAGATCCTGCTTCAGCGGCTCAGGGCGTGCGGAGTGGGCTACGCGGAACCGGCCCCGGTGTCCGCCGCGGGGGACGGGAGCGCGCTCACCACACGCTGGCAGGCCGCCTGGACCCCGGCGGTCGCCGCCCGGCTCGACCTGGTGGGCCTCAGAGGCGTCACCGCCGCTCAGGTGGCCGACGGCACCCTCCGCGAGAACCACCGCCGGGCGTGCGACGCGGGCGGAACCACCGCCGCCCGGGTCATCGGCCTCCTGGGCGCCGCGGCCCGGTGCGCGCTGCCCGCCCTGACCGGCAAGGCCCTCACGGAGGCCGCCCGGGTCCTGCCCGGCGCGGCCACCCTTCCCGAGCTCCTCGAAACCCTCGACCTGTCGGAGTCGATACGCCGGGAACACCTGCCCGGCACCACCCCGCGGACACGCGTCAGGGCGGCCGCGCTCTCCGACACCGTGCTGGAAGCCGCCGTCCGTGCCCTGCCCGGGCTGGCCGGCAGTGACGAGAAGGAGGACGCGGTCGCCGTCGTGACCCTGGCCGTCAGAAGCGGGGAGGACCGTCTCGGCCTGCGCCTGGACAGTGAGCTGTCCGCGCTGTCCCGCACCGGTTCGCCACTCGTGCAGGGAGCGGCCCTCGCCGCCCGGGTGCTGCTCGACCTCGACAGCTCGGACCTGCTGGGCAGCAGGTCGGCCGGCTGGGTCGACTCGGCGACGACACCGGACGGCCGGCACCGGCTGGAGCGCCGGCTGACCGGTCTGCTCGTCGCCGCCGGGCCGCTGGTCGAGTCCGTACCCACGGCCCTCGACCCGCTGCTGGAGCGGATCGAGACGATGAGCGACCGGCACTTCCTGGACCGGCTCCCCGCCCTGCGCGGAGGCTTCCGGGCGCTGACCCCCGAAGGCCGGGGCCGGTTGCTGACGGCGGTGACCGGCCGCCTCGGTGACCGGCCCGACCTCCGGCTCGGCGCGCCCGCCGAACTGGTCGGCCGGTGGGCCGCGGCCGACCACACGGGGTTCGCGCTGCTGAGCGAGACGGGACTGGCGGAGCTGGTGGGTCCCGCGCTCACGGATGCCGTGGGTCCCGGGCGCACGGGTACGGCGGGTTCCGGGCGCATGGCAGCCGCGAGTCCCGGCACATCCGTCGCGGCACCGCCCACGGCGAAGGGGCCGGTGTCCGGCAGCGGCGGCACGGAACGCGGGCCACGGCTCGGCCCCACCGACCGCTGGCGACTGCTGCTCGGCCGTGAGCGGGCCGAACTCGCACCGGAGTTGCTGTCCTACGCCCAGGCGCTCGACGAGCTGTTCGGGCAGGACGGGACGGACGGGCGGGCGGGCGAGGGGGAGTCGGCGGACGGCCGCGCGGAAGAGGCGGGGGAGGGGAGCGGGACCGGCGGCAACGACACGGACGAGCTCACCGGCGGCCAGGGCGGCCCCGGTTACCCGAGCGTCCGGCACTGGGCCGAGCAGCTCGAAGCCCTCTTCGGCCCGGACATCCGGGAGGAGGTCCTGGGACGCGCCGTCGCGAACGGCCGTACGGACGTGATCGCCCACCTCGATCCGGCGTCGGTCCGTCCGTCCGTGGAACTGCTCTCCGCCGTGCTCACCCTCGCCCAGGGCATGCCCGAGCAGCGGATCGCGCATCTCCGTCCGCTGGTCCGACGGCTCATCGAGGAACTCACCCGCGAACTCGCCACCCGGCTGCGCCCCACGCTGACCGGACTCAGCACGCCGCGCCCCACCCGGCGTCCCGGCGGCCGGCTCGATCTGGCCCGTACCCTGCGGGAGAACCTCGTCCACAGTCGCCGGCGGGCGGACGGCAGGGTCGACGTCCTGCCCGTACGACCGGTGTTCAGGACACTCACCGCCCGGCAGAACGACTGGCGGCTGATCCTTGTCGTCGATGTGTCGGGGTCGATGGAGGCCGCGGTGATCTGGTCGGCGCTGACCGCCGCCGTACTGGGCGGCGCGCCCATGCTCTCCACGCACTTCCTCACCTTCAGCACACAGGTCGTCGACCTCACCGACCGGGTGGACGACCCGCTCTCCCTGCTGCTGGAGGTCAAGGTCGGCGGCGGCACCCACATCGCGGCGGGCCTCGCGCACGCCCGCACGCTGGTGAAGGTGCCGAACCGCACGCTGATGGTGGTCGTCAGCGACTTCGAGGAAGGATTCGGGGTCGACGGCCTGCTGACCGAGGTCGAGTCCCTGGTCGGCTCCGGCGTCCAGCTGCTGGGCTGCGCCGCCCTGGACGACGAAGGGGTTCCCCGCTACTCGGTGCCGGTCGCCCGGCAACTCGTCGCCGCCGGGATGCCGGTGGCCGCCCTCAGCCCTCTCTCGCTCGCCCGCTGGGTGGGCGAACGCGTCCGCGGAGCAGCCTGATGAACCCTTCCCTCCCTCTCCCGCCGGCCGCACCGGAGGTGGTCGCCCTCGCGGTGGAGGCCCTGACCACCCGCCTGCGGGGCCGGCTGGACGCGGCCGTCGGGGCCCTGGCCGGCGCGGCGGTCACCGCCGGAGCCGGAACCCTGCGCGTGCGCTGCGGCGAGGACACCTGGGTCACCCTCACCCCCGGCCCGTCCGGCACGCTCACGGAGGCCGGACAGGTCGGCTGCACCTGCCTGTTGGCCCCGCGCTGCCTGCACCGCGCGGCCGTGCTGACGTCCTGCCCGGTCGCCGACGCGGACCACCGCGCCCCGGTACCGGCCCGGCCCACCGATCAGGCGCCGGCCACCGCCCCGGCCGCCGTACCCACCGCCCCGGCCGTCGTACCCACCGGCCCTTCCGCCGAGCAGGTCCGGGCCGCCACCGGGCTGTGGTCGGCGGCCGCGAGCGTACTGTCCGCCGGAACCGGCGGCGCGGGAGCGGTCCTGCGGGCCGAACTGCTCCGCGCCGCCCACACGGCTCGCCTCGCGGGACTCCACCGGGCGGAGGCCGCGGCGCTGGAGGTGGTGCGGCACGTGCGGGACGAGCGCGACCCGCACCGACCGCGCAGCCTCGCCGCGTCGGTCACCGCACTCCGTGAACTCCTCCTCGTCACATACCGGTTGAAGGCATCCGACACCGACCCGGCACTGATCGGCACCGTCCGCCGGCGCCTCCGCCCCGAGAGACCGCTGCGGCTGTACGGCGTCTGCCGTGAACCGGTGATCGGTCCCGACGGCCTCGGCGGGGTGGTCACCCACCTCGTCGACGACGATGGCCACTGGTACACGCTCCCCGACGTCAAGCACGGCGGGCCGGCCCGTGCCCGCCGCGCCGGGAGCGCCCACGTCGCCATCCGGACCTTCCTGAGCGACCACTTCCGGCTCTCCCGCGGCGGCCTCGTCCTCACCGGCGCGGCCGTCGCCCCGGGCGGCCGGCTGCTGCCGGAACCCGGCGTGCGTGCCACCTTCGCCGCCGGACGGCCCTGGACGGTGACCCCGCCGGTGACGCCGGCCGACGGCGAGGGGTTCCCGGCACCCCCCGCGGCCGACTCCGACGGTGCCGGGCACACCGGACCCCTCACCGTCTGCGACATCGAGGTCGTCGGCACGGACGGCGAGGACCTGCTGGCCCGGGTCCTCCCGGAGCGTGACGCCGTGGCCCTCTCCGAGCGTGACGGCGCACTCGTCCGGCTCACCCCCGCCCACCGTCATCCCGGCCTCGCCCACACGGCCAACCTCCGGCGGCTCGGCGCCCGTCCCGGGCTGCGGGTCCGGGTCGCCGGCCGGCTCGAGACGGGCCACCTGTCGACCCTCCGCCCGCTCGCTGTCGCCCCGGTGCCGGGCACGGGGGCGACCCTGCGCCTCCCGCACGACTGGCAGGGACGCGCCGATCTCGGCTACGACCCCCTCCACGACGACCACTTCCCGCCGGACCTGCCCGTTCCGTGCGGTCCCGCCGCCGGTACCGGCGCTCCCGCGGGCGACCCACCGCTCTGGCGCGTGCGCCGGCTGGTCGAACTGGCCGTCGCTGGCGGACGCCGGGCCGCCGCCGAACCCGCACGCGACGACGATCGCCGCGAGCACGTCGCCGCGCTGCACCGCGGCGGTTTCGTCAACGGCGCGCGCCTGGTCGACGCCCTCGGCGCGGTGGCCGCGCACCGTACCCGTGACGCCTTCGGCCGCCTCGACGACGGCGGACCCGACCGGTACGCGGCCCAGTGGCTCGCCACCGCCGTCTACCTCGCCGGTACCGAGGCCGCGCTGCGCCGGGCGAGTTGGCACGGGCACACGGCGCCGGAACCCGACGCCTACTAGGCTGCGCAGGAGCTCGTACGCCTGGCCAGCCGCCCGGGGAAGGAAGCGCCGGACGGGTTCGTTCCGCTCGCGTTGCGTCCCTGTTCGCTGCTGCTCCCGTGTGGGCCGTCGCCATCGCCGTCGTCAGACCGCTGTCCGTGGTCACGCCGGGACGGCACCCCCACCGGGTGTGCGGCTGCCGCGCCGGGGCACGGGCACGGCGGCGGCCGCCGCGGTCATGCTCGCGGTGACGGCGCTCGGCGCCGTCGGGCTGTCCGGCCACGAGTCCCGGTCGGAAACGAGCTCCTCCCCGGCGCCCGCCTGCCGCGACGCTGCGCCCCACCTCGTGGAGCACCTTGTCGGTCACCGCGTCACGTATCCGCATCCCGCATTCGACCGCGTCCTCGACGACGGGACGACGTATCCCGCGACCGGGGGCTGCGTCGGCCGGGCCGGCCCGGGCGGGGGCGGGATGCCGATCGTCATCGATACACCAGCGCACCGATACGCCGGTGTATCGATACGCTCGCGTACCGGTAAGCTGGCGGACCGGCAGACGCCGGACCCACCCCGGAAAAGGAGGAGAGCCGATGACGTCGCAGGACGTGGACCGACCCGCACCGGTCGGCACCGCGCGGCGCTCCAAGATCACGCCGGAGCGCGAGCGGGAGTTCTTCGACGCCGTGCTGGACCAGATCCGGGAACGCGGCTACGACGCCGTGACCATGGAGGGCGTCGCCGCCAGCACGCGGTGCAGCAAGTCGACGCTCTACCGGCAGTGGCGGACCAAACCCCGGTTCGTCGCCGCGGCCCTGCGATCCAGCCGGCAGGCGCGGACCGCCCGTATCGACACCGGCACCCTCGCCGGGGACCTGCGGGAGGCTGCCCGGTGTGCGGCGGAGTGGTCGCCGAAGGACACCGCACTGCTCCAGGCGCTCGGACACGCGGTCACCCGGGACAGGGAACTGGCGCGGGCACTGCGTGAGGCACTGGTCGACCCGGAGCTCGCCGCGCTGGACCGGATCCTGCGGCGCGGGGTCGAACGCGGCGAGGCCGACGCGGAGAACCCGGCGCTGGAGTACGTCCCGGCACAGATTTTCGGCGTGCTGCGGGTCCGGCCCCTGCTGGAGGAGCGCAACGCCGACCCGGACTATCTGGTCCGCTTCGTGGAGGCCGCCGTACTGCCGGCACTCGGCCTCGAATGAGACTCGGGCCGCCGCTCCCGGCACGACCGGACGGCGGCCCGGCCGCGCCGCACCGTGGGGACGGGGGCGGCGCGCAGCCCGGCCGGGTGGGGCACCCTCTTGAGCGGAGGGGTGCTCCACCCGGTCGTGAGACGCCGGGCGTCAGACGTCCTGCCCGTTGCCCCCGCGACCCGAGGCCACCTCGATCCCCTCGGTGATCTCGTCGAGGACGGCCTGCGTCTGGTCGGTGTCGACCCCGAAGCGCACCACGACGATCTGCTTCGCCTGCGCGGGGGAGGGGAAGGCGAGCGACTGGACGAACCCGTCGGAGCCCTTGCTGGTGACCGCCTTCCAGCGGACCAGATAGCCCTTCTGCCCGGCCACGGTCACCGCCTTGGACGCCAGCACGTCGTGCGAGGTGATCTTCCCGTAGGCGTCCCCGCCGTAGCTCTCCTCGGCGTTCTCGGCGATGTCCGCCTTGGCGACCTCCTCGGCGGTGGAGCCGCGGCTGCCCAGCGCCGGCGCGGGCGCCGAGTACGCACCGCCCTTGGTGCAGCTC
Organism: Streptomyces sp. NPDC041124; assembly: GCF_055592385.1. NCBI lineage: Bacteria > Bacillati > Actinomycetota > Actinomycetes > Kitasatosporales > Streptomycetaceae > Streptomyces > Streptomyces sp. NPDC041124. Next base: position 31,478 of record NZ_JBVIYR010000010.1, on the reverse strand, counting down.
TTGGAGGTGTTGCCGGGGCAGTCGTAGGAGTCCTTCGACGTGACCGCGGCGCCCACCTGGAGCTCCTGGCCGTACCAGCCGTCGGGGACGGGCAGACTGATGCCGCTCAGCGCGTCCGTCACCGACCCGCTCTCCACCCGCGGCGGCTCGGACGTGTCCGGCCCGGACTCCCCGCCCCCGCCGCCGCCCGGGCCGCCGTCCGGCCCACCGTCCCGGCCGCCGGACGACTGCGAGGTCGCGGCGTCCCCGCCGCCGTCGTCCGTCAGCGCGTACACCCCCGCACCGATGCTCGCCAGGACGGCGACGGCCACCGCGACGGCTATGCCGTTGCGCACCTTGTGGCCCCGTCCGGGCGGCGGCGCGGCGGGATACACCGGGTAGGCGGGATACGCCGGCCCCGCCGCCGTGTCCGGCGCGGGCGGACCCCACGCGGCGGCCGACCCCGTCGGCCGGACCTGCTCCGTCCAGGCCGCGCCGTCCCACCAGCGCTCGGTGGCCGGTCCGTCATTCGTCTGCCCGGGGTCGGGGTACCACCCGGGAGGAGTCACCTGCGTCATGCCCCCACCGTATGAGGCGACGGTGAAAGCCGTATGAGAGAGCCCCACCCCGACGGCCCCGGCACCCGGGGCGCGCCCGAACGGGAGCGCGAGGCCGCACCGGGGGCTGCGCGCCCCGCCAGGCACGGGGAGCCGCGTGCCGCCGCCTGCGGAACCGGGGCTCAGGGTGACCGGTGCCCGGGCCCGGTGGTGCGGTGGCGCGTCGGTGTCCGCCCCCCGGTGGCGCCTGCGCCCCGTCACTTCCCCTGGCCGGGCGCGACCCCCGTCCCGGGGGCCTCATCCCCCCATCCCTTGACGGCTGTTGACCATGAGGACCTGCTGATGGGACATGAGGGGCGTCGACCCGTCGTGATCCTTGTCACCCGTCACGGCAACACCTGTGCCGAGCGGGCACCGCTCGGGCGGACGGAGGACTACGCTCGAGACCTGTACGTCATTCGGGCGACTCGGGGAGGTAGCGGGATGACGGAGGTACGGCCCCCGGCCGCTTCCTCGGCTTCCCTCTGGGAACGTGACGAGGAAGTCGCCGCCCTCACGGAGGCCGTCGACATCCTGTGCGCCGACCGTTCCTCGCCGGGCGGTCTGCTGGTGCTCCGGGGCGAGGCGGGGCTCGGCAAGACCGCGCTGCTGGCGGAGACCCGGCGCATCGCCGAACGGCGCGGCTGCACCGTCTGGTCCGCCCGCGGCGGCGAGACCCTGCGCTCGGTCCCCTTCAACGTCCTGCGCCAACTCCTCCAGCCCGCCCTGGTGTCCATGCTGCCGGAGGAGGCCCGCGAGTACCTCGGCGACTGGTACGACATCGCCGGCCCCGCCCTCGGCATAGCCGACCCCGGCGACCGGCACGCCGACCCGCAGGGAGTGTGCGAGGGACTCGTGGCCGCCGTGCGCCGACTGGCCCGCCGGGACTGGCCGCTGGTGCTGCTGATCGACGACGCCCACTGGGCCGACCAGGAAACCCTGTACTGGCTCGCCGCGTTCGCGCAACGCCTCACCGACCTGTCCGTCCTCGTCGTCGTGGCCCGCCGGCCCGGCGAGATCTCCGGCACCGGCGCCCGGTACCTGGACGCCGTCGCCGCGGCGGCCGGCCGCCCCGTCACCACCCTCAGCGCCCTCACCCCCGACGCCGCGGCCGGACTGACCCGGGCCACCCTCGGCGAGAGTGCCGACGCCGCGTTCTGCCGCGAGGTGTGGGCCGTCACCGCCGGCAACCCTTACGAGACCGTGGAGCTCCTCGCCAAGGTCCAGGACAGCGAACTCGAACCCGTCGAGGCACACGCCGGCGCACTGCGCGACCTCAACCGCTCGGCCCGCGGCGGCGGCCTCGTCGCCCGTCTGGAAGAACTCGGCATCGACGCCACCCGGTTCGCCTGGGCCGCCGCCATCCTCGGTACCGGCATCACCGTCGACCTGGTCGCCGAACTCGCCACCCTCGGCCCCGACGACGCCGCCCGCTGCGCCGAACGCCTGCGCACCGCCCGCATACTCACCGCCCCCGACCCGGCCGCCACGCACAGCACCGGACCCGGCGACCTCGAGTTCGTCCACCCCCTCATCGCCACCGCCGTCTACAACTCCATCCCCGACGCCCTGCGCCGCGCCATGCACGGCATCGCCGCCCGGATCGTCACCGACTCCGGACGCGGCGCCGCGGCGGCCGCCCGCCACCTCCTCGAAGTGCACCCGGACGACGACGAGGAACTCGTCTGGCAACTGCGCGAGGCCGCCCGCGAACACCTCGCCGTCGGCGCCCCGGACGCCGCCCGCCGCTGCCTGGAACGCGCGCTGGAGGAACCACCCCGCCCCGAGGTCCACGCGCACGTCCTGTACGAACTGGGCAGCGCCACCTTCCTCACCGCGCCCGCCCGCACCATCGGCCATCTGCGCACCGCGCTCGGCATGCCCGGCCTCGACGGCAGCCGCCGCGTCGACGCCGTCATCCGCCTCTCCCAGGCCCTGCTGCACAACGACCAGATGGAGGAGGCCGTCCGCACGGTCGAGGCGGAAGCCGCCCGGCTCGAACCCGGTCCCGCCCGCATGCGGCTCCAGGCGGTGCGGTTCATGTGGGAGGGCATCCACGCCGGCGAGACCCCCACCCCCGGCCGCTCCGAGCGCCTCGCCCGGCTCGCCGCCACCTGCACGGGCCGCGACAACTCCGAACGGGCGCTGCTGATCCTGCGTGGCTTCGACGCGATGATGCGCGGCGAGAACGCCGAGGAGGTCGTCGAGGTCTGCGACCGAGCCCTCGTCAACGGCCGCCTCGCGCCAGGGCTCGGCTGGACCGACACCGAGTGGGGTGTCGAACTCCTGCTGATGCTGGCGACCTCCTACGCCTACACCGACCGTCTCGACCGCGCCGAGAGCCTCTACAGCGAGGCCCTGCACGCCTACGACACGGCAGGCTGGAGCGGCGGCCACCTGGTCCTGGCGCACGCCTACGTCGGTCTCGCGCACCGCAGGCGGGGCCGGCTGGAAGAGGCGGAGGCCTCCCTGCGGGAATCCCTGCGCCACGCCGAGCGCGTCGGCCGCGGACTCCCCCTCTACTGGACGGCCACCTGCAACCTCGTCGACACCCTGCTCGCCCGCGGTCACGTCGACGAGGCCTGGGCGATGGCCGAACGGCACGGCTTCACCCCGCCCTACCCGTCCACCATCGTGCTGCCCGACCCGCGCTCGGTACGCGGGCGGCTGCTGCTCGCCGCCGGACACACCAAGGAAGGCATCAACGAACTGGAGGCGGCGGAGAAGGCGGCGGCCGTCCGCGGACACCACCACCCCGTGCACGTCTTCGCCGCATCCGACCTCGCCCGCGCCCTCGCCACCGAGGATCCCGCCCGCGCCGCCCGGCTCGCCGTCGACGTCCGCCGGCACGCCGAACGCCTCGGCACGGACACCGCCATAGGCGAGGCGCTGCGACTCGCCGCCGCACTCGAGACCGGCCAGCGCGCGGTCCGCCTCGCCGCTCAGGCGGTCACCTACCTGGAGGCCTCGCCCTGCCAGTACGAACACGCCGTGGCCCGCGTCGAGTACGGCATCCTCGCCCGCTCCGTGCCCGACCTCGAACGCGGCCTGGCCCTGGCCCGCTCCTGCGGTGCGGACGGCCTGGCGGAGCGGGCCAGGACCGAACTGGCGGCGGAGTGACCTGAGTCGAGCCCGGGCGTGGGTGGATGTCCTGCGAGAGCACCGCCCGGACGGGTAGGAGGCTCTTCTGGCCCGGAGCGTTCCGGACCTTGGGTCAGAACGGTGGGTCTTCGCTGTAGCCGCGGCCTGTCCGGTTGCCGTCCCGGGAAGCGCGTGCGGCTCTCAGGCGGGCATAGTGCTCGCGGGCTGCGATGTCGGACGCGTTCTCCCATCCGCAGGTGCCGTGACCCCATGCCTTCAGCGCGTCCAGGACGCGGTCGCGATGGCGCCGGTGAGTACTGGTGGCCAGGAGACGCCGTGCGTGGCCGGCCAGATCAGCCTGGTGCTGGGCGAGAAGGGGGTGCTCTGTGAGGGGAATGGCAGCGATCAGAGCGGCATGGCGCACGTCCGCGTCGTCATGGCCGAGGAGTGCTTCAACAGCGGAGAAGATCGCCGGCCGTGCGTCCCTGAACGCACGCATCGCCGTGGACTCCTCGGGACATCCCTTCCCGTACTGGCGTTCGTCCATGGCAACGCACTCGTCGTCGGCGTCGTAGGCGGTGTCGCCGAGCCAGCCGAGGAGCCGCACGAGGGTCGGGTGGGTCGGGGGTGCCGTGGCGTCGTGGCTGGAGTCGCCTGCCGTGATGGCCGGGTGGTCGAGGATCGCCGCGACGAAGAGCGCCACGGGCACGGTGGCCTCGTAGATGCTGTTCTGGTGAGTTACGGGGCCCAGCGCGTCCTGGAGTGCGGACTCCCTGATGTCCGGGTCCGAGCTGGTCAGGAGTGACAGCGCCGCCGGCAGGGATTCACCCGTGCCGCAGGCTGTGGCGAGCGATGCCCAGTCCGTGCTGTCCAGCAGTGTCTGGCAGGGAGTGAGTTCGGCGGGGCGAGGCTGCTCGGCCTGTCTGCGGCTGCGGGTCACAGGCTGAGGCTAGCCGGTTGCGGACCCGTGCGCCGTGGCGTGACTCAGGGCGCCTGCGCGTACACCACCCACACCTGGCCGCGCGCGAAGTTCAGCGGCTCGCCGGATTCGGTGGTGAACGACGTGCCGTCCTCGGCGGCCGGCCGCTTCCAGTCCGCCTCCCAGGCGCGCCCGTCGCGCAGCACGGTGGCCTCCCCGGAGCCCACCGTCTCGGTGTACGGGGTGTTGTTGCCGAGGAAGTCGCGGAAGCCGGACGGGCGCACGGTCACGTACTGCACGACGACCGTCGCGGGTGCCAGCCGTTCGCCCTCCGCGGTGAGTGCCGGGGAGCCGTCCATCGACACCAGCCAGCGGTCCTGGGCGCCGGACCAGGTGAAGGTGAAGCGGGCCGCCGGATAGCGCACCGTGAGGTCGTCGCGGGGCTCGCCGTCCGCGGGGGCGGGGCCGAAGCGGAAGCCGGTGGTCAGGGCGGTGTCGCCGGGTGGGTCGTCCATGAGCCGCTGCGGACGCAGATACAGGTTGTGGGGCGCGGTCCTGCCGGGGTCCCGGGTGTAGGCCTCGGGTTCCGACTCGGGTGTCACCGTCTCCAGTGGCGCCTGCTCGATCAGCGGCTCCAGTTTGCTCTGCGCACCGGAGAAGGCCAGCAGCGGCCGGTCGAACTGGCGCAGCAGCTCCAGGTCCGACTCCCGGGCACTGCGCACCGGTCCGACGGACTCCGGCAGTTCGGTGGCGTACACGGCGATCAGCCTGCTGCTGCCGCCCTCGACCTGCTCGGTGTACACCACGTCGGCGCTGTCCAGGCCGGTCTGCGGCCGGGCGGCGGGGGCGTTGTCGATCTTCACCGCGAGCGGTGGCGGGCTGTCCTGCTCCCCGGGCTGTGCGGTCGATTCGCGGGTCGTTCCCCGTCCGTCGTCGCGTGGGTTGTCCGACGTCGTGCAGCTCGCGGCCAGGCCGGCCGTCAGCACGGCGGTGAGCAGCATCCCCGCCGCCGTACCGCGTCGTCGGCGTGCTCCTCGTACCGTGCCCACCGTCGTCACCGCGCCCGCCTCATGTCATCCGCTGTCTCGATTGTGCGCTTTACCGATTGTCTCTGGCCAGCGCGGAGCGGACGCGGACCCGCGCGGCGGCCTCCGCCGATCGGCCCAGCACACCCCGGGTTCGGCGGAGGTCAGTCGGGTACCCGGACGCCCACCGCACGAGCGACGGACCGGCCACGACGGAGGGAGCGGGCGGCCATGAGGGCACTGACCTGGCAGGGAAAGCGGGACGTACGGGTGGAGACCGTGCCCGACCCACGGATCGAGGAGCCGACGGACGCGATCATCCGCGTCACCTCCAGCGGACTGTGCGGATCCGATCTGCACCTGTACGAGGTACTGACCCCGTTCATGACACCGGGAGACATCCTCGGGCACGAACCGATGGGAATCGTGGAGGAGGTCGGCGCGGCCGTACCGGACCTCCAGGCCGGAGACCGGGTCGTGGTCCCCTTCCAGATCGCCTGCGGCAACTGCTGGATGTGCCTGACCGGACTCCCCACCCAGTGCGAGACCACTCAGGTCAGCGCCGAGGGCATGGGCGCTGCGCTGTTCGGCTACACCCGGCTGTACGGCGCGGTCCCGGGCGCCCAGGCCGAGTACCTGCGCGTCCCGCAGGCCCAGTACGGACCGATCAAGGTCCCCGAGGGGCCCTCCGACGACCGGTTCCTCTACCTCTCCGACGTCCTGCCCACCGCCTGGCAGGCGGTCGCCTACGCCGGTGTCCCGAAGGGCGGCAGCGTCGCCGTGCTCGGGCTCGGCCCCATCGGCGACATGGCCTGCCGGATCGCCCGGGTCCAGGGTGCCGGACGGGTGTTCGGCGTGGACCTGGTCCCGGAGCGGCTGCGCCGGGCCAAGGAGCGGGGCGTGGAGACCTTCGACCTGCGCTCCTTCGACGACGAGAAGGAACTCGTCGCCGCGATCCGCGACCAGACCGACGGCCGCGGACCCGACGCCGTGATCGACGCGGTGGGCACCGAGGCGCACGGCAGCGCGGCGGCCCGCATGGTGCAGAACGCCTCGGCCCTGCTGCCCCGCAAACTGAGCGGGCCGATGGCGGAACGCTTCAGCGTCGACCGGCTCGCCGCGCTCTACACGGCCATCGATCTGGTGCGCCGCGGCGGCACCATCTCGATCAGCGGCGTCTACGGCGGCATGGCCGACCCGATGCCCCTGCTCACCCTGTTCGACAAGCAGATCCAGATGCGCATGGGCCAGGCGAACGTACGCCGCTGGAGCGACGAGATCATCCCCTACCTCACCGACGAGGATCCCCTCGGCGTCGACGACTTCGCCACCCACCACCTTCCGCTGAGCGAGGCACCGCACGCCTACGAGATGTTCCAGAAGAAGCAGGACGGCGCGGTCAAGGTGGTGCTGAAGCCCTGACCCGGCCGCGGCCCCCGACCCGGCCGCGGCCCTGACTCAGGGGCCGCCGAGGATCTCGGCGAGGTCGTAGCGGACCGGCTCCTCCAGCTGCGCGAAGGTGCAGCTCTCGGGAGTCCGGTCCGGGCGCCAGCGACGGAAGCGGGCGGTGTGCCGGAAGCGCCGCCCGTTCTCCATGTGGTCGTAGGCCACCTCGGCCACCAGCTCGGGCCTCAGCGGCACCCAGGACAGGTCCTTCTTCCCCGTCCAGCGGCTCGGCGCGCCGGGCAGCCGCGCCGTCTCGTGCGCCGCCTCCTCCGCCCAGGCCGCCCACGGATGGCCCGCCACCTCGTCCATCCTGAGCGGTGCCAGCTCCTCGATCAGCTCCGCGCGCCGCTTCATGGAGAAGGCGGCGGACACGCCCACGTGCTGGAGCGCACCCCTCTCGTCGTACAGGCCCAGCAGCAGCGAACCCACCACCGGGCCGCTCTTGTGGAGCCGGTACCCGGCGACCACCGCGTCCGCCGTGCGCTCGTGCTTGATCTTGAACATGGCTCGCTCGTCCTGCCGGTAACGCGAGTCCAGCGGTTTGGCGATCACCCCGTCCAGACCTGCCCCCTCGTACTGCTCGAACCACCCGCGCGCCACTTCGACGTCCCGCGTCGCCGGGGCCACGTGCACGGGCGGGGTGACCCCCTCCAGCGCCCGCACCAGCAGCTCCCGCCGGTCCGACAGCGGCACGTCCAGCAGCGACTCGTCCCCCAGCGCCAGCACGTCGAAGGCCACGAGGGAGGCCGGGGTCCGCTCGGCGAGCGTCCGCACCCGCGAGTCCGCCGGATGGATCCGCTCGGTGAGCGCGTCGAAGTCCAGATGCCCCTCCCGCGCGACGACGATCTCCCCGTCCATCACGCACCGCTTCGGCAACCGCTCCCGCACCGCCGCCACCACCTCGGGAAAGTACCTGGTCAGCGGCTTGCCGGTACGGCTGCCGAGCTCGACCTCGTCCCCGTCGCGGAACACGATGGCCCGGAACCCGTCCCACTTGGCCTCGTACTGCATGTCCGGCGGGATCCTCGCCACCGACTTGGCGAGCATCGGCTTCACGGGCGGCATGACGGGAAGATCCATGCTCCGATTCTGCGCGCACACGCCCGCAGTCGCCCGGTGTGCGAGGCAGGTGCGCTACGCCTACCGTGGCTCGCATGGGTGACGCGGTGGAACTCGAGGTGGCCGGCCGGACCGTACGCCTGTCCAGTCCGGACAAGGTCTTCTTCCCGGAGCGCGGCTACACCAAGCTGGACGTCGCCCGCTACTACCAGGCCGTCGCCCCCGCCATCCTGCGTGCCCTGCGCGACAGACCCACCACCCTGCAGCGCTACCCGGACGGGATCACCGGCGAGTGGTTCTACCAGAAGCGGGCGCCCAAGGGCATGCCCGACTGGATCCCCACCGCGCACATCACCTTCCCCAGCGGCCGCAGTGCCGACGAGATGTGCCCCACCGAGGAGGCGGCCGTCGTGTGGGCGGCCCAGTACGGCACGCTGGTCTTCCACCCCTGGCCGGTGCGCCGCGCCGACGTCGACCACCCCGACGAACTCCGCATCGACCTCGACCCCCAGCCCGGCACCGACTACGACGACGCCGCCCGCGCCGCCCACGAACTACGGTCCGTGCTGGAGGAGTTCGGCGGACTGCGCGGCTGGCCCAAGACCTCCGGCGGACGCGGCATCCACGTCTTCGTGCCCATCGAAGCGCGTTGGACGTTCACCCAGGTCCGCCGCGCGGCCATCGCCGTGGGCCGGGAACTGGAACGCCGGATGCCGGAGCGGGTGACCATCAAGTGGTGGAAGGAGGAGCGCGGCGAACGCATCTTCGTCGACTACAACCAGACCGCCCGCGACCGCACCATCGCCTCCGCCTACTCCGTGCGCCCCCGGCCGCACGCGCCCGTCTCGGCGCCCCTGCGCTGGGAGGAGGTCGGCGTCGCCCACCCGCAGGACTTCGACCTCACGACCATGCCCGCGCGCTTCGCCGAACTCGGCGACGTGCACGCGGACATGGACGATCACGCGTTCTCCCTGGAGCCCCTGCTCGAACTCGCCCGCCGCGACGAACACGATCACGGCCTCGGCGACCTGCCGTACCCGCCCGAGTATCCGAAGATGCCGGGGGAGCCCAGCCGGGTGCAGCCGAGCCGGGCCAGGAAGCCGAAACCGTCGGCCTCCTGACCCGGTGCCTCACCCGGAGCGGCGCGGGACTACAGGTCCTTGATCCGCACGTCCCGGTAGGAGACGACGTCCGACGTGCCGTGCACCTGCAGTCCGATGTAGCCGGCGGCGTACCGCCTGCCGTCCGTGCCCGGGTCGTCCGAGCGCGGCGGGGAGAAGTCCTGACCGCCGGTGTTGTCGAACTCGTTGATCAGCACTCCGTTGCGGTAGACCGCGTAGTGCTGGTCCACCACCCGGATCTCGTAGTCGTTCCAGGTGCCCTTCTGCGTCACGCCGGCACCGGCCAGGCCCACCCGGTCGAAGCCGTACACCGAGCCCGTCTTGTACATGTCGCCGGTGGGCGAGTCGAACACCTGCACCTCGTGCCCGTACGTGATGGCGACCCACTCCGGCCGCGACTCCTCCGGGTGGTCGTGGACCTGGGGGAACCGCACGAACACACCGGAGTTGGCGTTGCCGGTGCCCGGGGCGTCGTCGCGCCACTGGAGCTTCAGGGAGAAGTCGCCGTACGTGCGCTCGGGGAACCACAGCATGCCGAGGCCGCCCCTGGTGGTGCCGGAGGTGATGGACCCGTCCGGGTTGAGCGCGAACGAACCCCCGCCCACATGGCTCCACTCGGCGAACGACGCCGGGCTGCCGTCGAGGATCGTGCGGTAGCCGTCGGTCTGGCCGGGCGTGCCGATGCCGGACTGCCTGGCCGCCTGGTTGATGGCCTTGCGCTCCCGCTGGTCGATGACCCCTTCCTTCTTCAGCGCGTCCAGGACGCCGGTGACGTGCTTCAGGAACAGTGCCTGCGAGGTCCACTGCTTCTCGTCCTCGACCAGCTCGCCGATCCGGCACCGGTTGTTGGTGACCCGGTTCGGCACACCCGAGTCGACCGTGCCGACGATCACCGTCAACCGCTCGTCGTGCTCCGGGCAGTCGGGCGCGGGCACCCCGCCGCCGGCCACCACCGTGAAGCTCGCCGTGAGCGCCGCGGAGGTGTTGCCGGCCCGGTCGCTCGCCCGGTAGGCCACGGTGTGCCGGCCCGCCCGGTCGACGACCACGGGCACGGTGTACGCCAGGTACGGCCCGCCGTCGAGCGAGTACTCGATGCCGGCCACGCCGGAACCGTCGTGTCCGTCGGAGGCGCTGACGGTCACCGTGGCGTCCCCGACGTACGCGCCGTCGGAGTTCCTGACGCCGGTGACGGTCACGCCCGTCACCGGCGGGGTGGTGTCCTGCGGGGGAGCGGCGACGACGGTGAACTCCACGCTCTTCGCCGTCGCCGCGTTGCCCGCCTTGTCGGTCGCGCGGTAGCGCACGGTGTGCGTTCCGGCTTGGTGCACCATCACCGGACCGGTGTACGCCTGCCAGGCGCCGTCCGCCCCGATCGCGTACTCGATGGTGTTGACGCCGGATCCGGTGTCCGACGCGGTGACGGTGACCGTCGCCATGTCGATGTAGTGGCCGTCGGCGTTCCTCTCGCCGTCCACCGTCGCCGAGGTCTCCGGCGGGGTGGTGTCGTCCGTGGGCGGCGCGACGACGGCGAACCGCACGCTCTTGTCCGCCGAGACGTTGCCCGCCTTGTCCAGGGCGCGGTAGCGCACCGTGTGGGTGCCGACCTGGTCGATCACCACCGGGGCGGTGTACGGCTGCCAGGCGCCGTCGGCCCCGACGGCGTACTCGATCCGGTCCACGCCCGAGCCGGAGTCGGTGGCCTCGACGCTCACGCTCGCCGAACCCACGTAGGCCCCTTCGGAGTTCCGCGTGCCGGTCACCTTCGCCGAGGCCTCGGGCGCGGTGGTGTCCTCACCGCCTCCCCCGGTCACCGTCAGGATGCCCTGCATCTCGCCGTGGCCGGGGATGGTGCAGTGGTAGAAGTACCGGCCCGGGGTGAGGGTCACCTCCGCGGTGTGCCGGCCGCCCTGGGCGTCACCGGGGTTGGCCAGGATGTTCAGCTGGACGTCGTTGTTGAACTCCGGGTCGGAGGTGACGAACGTCAGCGTGTGCGGCATGCCGGTGGTGTTGCCGGTGGCCGCGCTGTTCTCGAAGACGATGGTCGCCGGTCCGGCCACCGCGGTCGCCGGCGCGGACGTGTACGCGCTGATGCTGTCGCCGGCGGTCCAGGTCAGCACCTGCTCCGCGGCCCCGGCGGCCGCGGTGGACCCGGAGTCTCCGGCCGCGGACGTCGCCTGCAGACCGAGCGTCATCAGCAGGGCGGCCAGCAGGCCGGCCCAGACTCTTCGCTGCCGTGTCACTGGTTTCATCCGGCCTTCCTCGCCAACTGACCGGCGGCCGGGGTGGGACCGCCGCCCGTGTAGGTGACCCGCCACAGCGCGGACTTGCTGTCGGAGGTGAAGAAGCCGCGGCCGTAGTCGAGGACGTACAGCGCGCCGTCCGGGCCGAACTCCCAGCCCATCAGGTTCTTGATGCCGTCGTTGCCGACCGGCACGATCTTCTTCAGGGACTCCGAGTGCACCGGGAGACCGCCGTCCCCTTGCGTCTTCGGGTCCATCAGCACCGCGTTGCGCGGCTGGTCGGCGTCGTAGAAGTCACCGACGAACCACTTGCCGTCCCAGTACCGCGGCCACTTGACCGTACTGGCGCTGTCGCCGTCGTAGCGGTAGACCGGCCCGTTCATCGCGGCCTGGCCGCCGCCCTTCAGCCAGGGCAGCCGGTAGGTCGCCTCGTCCTGCACGTACGACGGAACGCCGTTCGCGTCGCGCGGGTAGTCCGGGGCGCCGCCCTGCGGCGAGTACCAGATGTTGTTGGCGGTGACCGGCGGCAGGTTGACCAGACCGTCGTTGTTCGGCGACTCGTTCTTCGGGGCGTCGCAGTCGTACCAGCCCAGCGGCTCGGACGGGTCGGGCAGGTTGCGGTCCCGGTAGGGCTGGTTGTTGCCCATGCAGTACGGCCAGCCACGGTTGGACGCCTTCGTGATCACGGCGAAGGTGTCGTACTTCGCCGGTCCCCAGGTGGTCGACGGGGAGCCCGCGTCCGGGCCGACCCAGCCCGCGTGGAGCACGTCGGTCTTCGGGTCGACGGAGATCCGCGCGGGATTGCGCACACCCATCACGTAGATCTCGCCACGCGTCTTCCCGCCGCCCTCGGCGGTCTCCTCACCGGTGAACAGGTTGCCCTCGGGAAGGGTGTAGGTGCCGTCCGGTTCCGGGTGGATGCGCAGGATCTTGCCGTTGAGGTTGTTGGTGTTGCCGGCGGTGCGGCGCGCGTCCGCGAAGGACACGCCCTTGTAGTGGGGCTCCGGGTTGTTGCCCGAGTAACCGCCGCTGAAGCCACTGGAGTTGTTGTCACCGGTGGCGATGTAGAGGTTGCCCTTGGAGTCCCAGGCCATCCCGCCGCCCGCGTGGCAGCAACTGTGGATCTGTACGGGCCACTCCAGCAGCACCTTCTCGCTGGAGAGGTCCAGCTTGTCGGTGGCGTGGTCGAGCGTGAAGCGGGAGACCCGGCGGTCGGCCATGCGGGTGTCCCGGTCGATCTCCGAGTGCGGCGTGTAGTGCAGGTAGACCCATCCGTTCCGCTCGAACCCCGGGTCGAGCTCGATGCCGAGCAGCCCCTCCTCCACCTTCCGCAGTTCGTCGCCGCCGCCCTTGTTGCCGAAGACGGTGAGTGCCCCCGCGAGGGTGACCTTCCCGGTCTCCGGGTCGTAGACGTGGATCTCGCCCTCGCCCTTGCCGATGTCCGGGTCGTTCCAGTCGGTGACGACCGGCTGGGACGCGTCCGCTCCGCCCCGGCCGATGAAGAACACGCGTCCGTCGGGTGCCGTGACCAGCCCGTGAGGTTCGCCGATCTGGTCGTTCTGCCCTGGCTGGTTCGGCTGCGTGAGCCGCTCCGCCTCGTAGTTCCCGGTGATCGTCGCCTTGCAGTCGGCCCGCACGAGACGGTTGGTCCACAGCAGGGCGCCGCGCAGGTGTTCGCGGAAGTCGGTCTCGTCGTACGACGACACCGTGCCGCCCATCCCGGTGTAGAAGGAGCGGCCGCCGTCGTAGTCGCGGCACCAGCTGACGGGGTGGTCCCAGCCGTTGGCGCCCGAGCCGGGTGCGTACGTCGACTCGCGCACCCTGGCGACCGTGTGCACGTCGCCGGAGGGGTTCTTCACCCAGTTAAGCCACTTGTCGGGCCGCTTCCACTGCGTGGGCAGGCCCTTGGTCGCCGGGTGGGCGCGGTCGCCGACCTCGACGGTCGCCCGCTGCACCGTGCCGGGGCTCGAGGCGGCGGGCCGGGCGCCGATCAGACCGGTGAACCAGTCCGAGTACGGCTCCGCGCGGGCCGCGTCGTGCAGCCCGACGAAGCCGCCGCCGGCCTCCATGTACGCCTCCAGGCCCGCCTCCTGGTCCGGGTCGAGGACGTCCCCGCCGCCGGTCAGGAAGACGACGGTGTTGAAGCGGCCCAGTCTCTCGGCGTTGGTGAAGACGGACGCGTTGCCGGTGGCGGTGACCGAGAACCGCTGGTTCTCCGGGCCGGTCAGGCCGATCCTCTCGATCGCCGCGATACCGGAGTTCACCAGCGGTGACTCCTCACCGCCGGCGGCCGACCCGTGGAACAGCAGCACGCGTACGTCGGCGCCGCCCGGGGGCGACTTGATGGACATCGTTGTCGGGGATGGATCCGGGGCCGGACGCGCGCTGGCGGCGGGACCCGACAGCAGTCCGGCGGTGACGGCACCGGCGGTCACGGTGGCCGCCCACAGGCGCCGCCTGGTTCTCGTCCTTCGCGCGCTCGCGGCGCCTGACGTGCTCAACCCGCGTAAGCGCATGGGTTCTTGATGCGATGTGGACCGCACGTGGCCACCCACCCCTCCTCGGTCGCAGCGACAGCGTCAAGGAAGCTAGACCCCTTTGCGTCACACGCCAATACCTATGGCCGCAATGAACAGAACTTTGTCCTGAGTGTGGATAAACAGGAGGAGGGCCGCTACGGTTTCACAGGTTCATGACAGCCACCTTGGGGAGTCCGGCATGGACAGACGCGGTTTCAACCGGCGGGTACTGCTGGGCGGCGTGGCCGCCGCGACATCGTTGTCCGTCGCGCCGGAGGCCGTGAGCGCGCCCGGATCCGCGAGCGCCGCAGCGCCGGCGAGGACGGCGCCCGCCGGGGGAGAGGTGCGGCGCGTCACGCTGTACGCCGAGCGGCTGGCCGGCGGGCAGATGGGCTACGGCCTGGAGAAGGGCAAGGCGTCGATCCCCGGCCCGCTGATCGAGCTCAACGAGGGCGACACGCTGCATGTCGAGTTCGAGAACACCATGGACGTACCGGTGAGCCTGCACGTCCACGGCCTGGACTACGAGATCTCCAGCGACGGCACCGAACAGAACAAGAGCCATGTCGAACCCGGCGGCACCCGCACCTACACCTGGCGCACCCACAGACCCGGCCGGCGCGCCGACGGCACCTGGCGGGCGGGCAGCGCGGGCTACTGGCACTACCACGACCACGTCGTCGGCACGGAGCACGGCACCGGCGGCATCCGCAACGGCCTGTACGGGCCGGTGATCGTGCGCCGTAAGGGCGACGTCCTGCCCGACGCCACCCACACCATCGTCTTCAACGACATGACGATCAACAACAGGCCCGCCCACACCGGCCCGAACTTCGAGGCCACCGTGGGCGACCGCGTGGAGATCGTCATGATCACGCACGGCGAGTACTACCACACCTTCCACATGCACGGGCACCGCTGGGCCGACAACCGCACCGGCATGCTCACCGGCCCCGACGACCCCAGCCAGGTCGTCGACAACAAGATCTGCGGACCGGCCGACTCCTTCGGCTTCCAGATCATCGCGGGGGAGGGGGTCGGCGCCGGTGCCTGGATGTACCACTGCCACGTCCAGAGCCACTCCGACATGGGCATGGTCGGTCTGTTCCTGGTGAAGAAGCCGGACGGCACGATCCCCGGGTACGACCCGCACGAGCACGCCCACGGGCAGACCCCGGAGCAGCGGCCGGAGCACGGGCACTGACGCGCCGGACCTGATCCGAGAGCGCTCTCCCGCCCGGGCGGGCCGGGGCTATCCTTTCCCGCAGCCGCAGGTGAGGAGCGCCCAAGTGACCGAGACAGTGCCGCGTCCCACGCTGGAGGCCGTGGCCGCGCGCGCCGGGGTCTCCCG
The DNA here is from genome assembly GCF_055592385.1 of Streptomyces sp. NPDC041124. Taxonomy (NCBI): domain Bacteria; kingdom Bacillati; phylum Actinomycetota; class Actinomycetes; order Kitasatosporales; family Streptomycetaceae; genus Streptomyces; species Streptomyces sp. NPDC041124. The sequence goes on along the minus strand of NZ_JBVIYR010000010.1, from coordinate 16,142 downwards.
GGCCACGGTCTCCCGCGTGGTCAACGGCTCCGACGGGGTACGCGAACCCCTGGCCGAACGGGTGAGGCGGGCGGTGGACGAACTCGGGTACGTGCCGAACCAGGCGGCCCGCAGCCTGGTGACCAGGCGGCACGACGCCATCGCCGTCATCGTCGCCGAACCGGAGACCCGGGTCTTCGCCGACCCGTTCTTCGCCCGGCAACTGCGCGGCATCAGCAAGGAACTGACCGCGCACGACAACCAGCTCGTCCTGCTGCTCACCGAGGACCGCGACGACCACGCCCGCGTCGGCCGCTACCTGGCCGGCGGACACGTGGACGGCGCGCTGGTCTTCTCGCTCCACATCGACGATCCACTGCCCGAACTGATCCGGAAGGCGGGACTGCCGACGGTGTTCGGCGGCCGGCCCGACTCCGGCGGCGGCCCGGACGGCGTCGCCTACGTCGACAGCGACAACCGGGGCGGCGCCCGCGACGCCGTCCGGCACCTGCTCGGCCTCGGGCGCGGCCGCATCGCCCACATCACCGGCGCGCTCGACCAGACCTCGGCGGTGGACCGGCTCGACGGCTTCCGGGACGTCCGGGTGGACACCGATCCCGGGCTGGTCGTGGAGGGCGACTTCACCGCGGCCAGCGGTGAGCGGGCGATGCGGGAACTCCTCGGCCGCCGTCCCGACCTGGACGCGGTGTTCGCCGCCAACGACCTGACGGCGGCGGGCGCCCTGCGCGTGCTGCGCGAGCACGGGCGGCGGGTGCCGGACGACGTGGCCGTGGTCGGCTTCGACGACATGCAGCCGATCGCCGAACAGACCGAGCCGCCGCTCACCACGGTCCGCCAGGACATCGAGGGGATGGGCCGCCTCATGGCCCGTCTCCTGCTCCGCGACCTCGACCACCCCGCCACCACGGACGAGGACGCCGGCGTCGTCCCCTCCAGCGTGGTCCTCCCGACGACCCTGGTCCGCCGCGCCTCGGCCTGAGCGGGCGCCCCGGCCCGTGGCTCGCGAGCGCCGGACCTCGCGCTCCGTGCCGCGACAGGCGGGGGGTGTGGCCTTCCGCGGCACCGGGCCCGGGTCCGGGACACACCCGTCCGGGTGCTCTCGCGGTGACGGCCGGCGGGCGGTGGAAGACTCGGCACGGCAGGCGACGGGAACTCCCGGAGGAGGCACCATGCTCACCACCCGCTTCGTCGACGGCGCCCCGAGCTGGATCGACGTCGGCACCACCGACATCGAGGGCGCCGCGTCCTTCTACGGCGGCCTGTTCGGCTGGACGTTCCGCTCGGCGGGACCCGACGCCGGCGGCTACGGCTTCTTCGAGCTGGCCGGGCGGATCGTCGCCGGAGGCATGCGCGTCACACCGGAGCAGGGATCGCCCGCGTGGACCGTCTACTTCCAGAGCCCCGACGCGGACGCCACCGCGAGGGCGGCGGCGCACGCCGGGGGCAGCGTGCCCATGCCTCCGGCGGACGTGAGCGAGCAGGGCAGAGCGGCGGTCCTCGCCGACCACGCGGGCGCCCCCTTCGGCATCTGGCAGCCGGCGGGGCGCAAGGGCATCGAAGCGGCCGGTGAAGCCGGCGCCCTGTGCTGGGTCGAGCTGCACACCCCGGACATCGCCCGCGCCGCGGCCTTCTACCGCTCGGCCCTCGGCTGGGAGACCTCGGCGGTGCACTTCCCGGGTGGGGTCTACACCTCCCTCAACCCCGCCGGTACGGGCGAGGAGGGCATGTTCGGCGGGATGGTCCCCCCGGCCGACGACCCCGTCGAGGCGGAGACCGGACCCCCCTTCTGGCTGCCGTACATCGGAGTGGAGGACACGGACGCCGTCGTCGCCAGGGCCGTCGAGCTGGGCGGCACGGTGCGGATGCCCGCCACGTCCCTCGCCGGTGTCGGCCGGCTCGCCCGACTGGAGGACCCGTACGGAGCGCGGTTCGCCGTCCTGAAGGGCGATCCGCGACAGACCTGACCTCCGGCGCGCCGCCGTGTGCGGCGGAGTCCTTCAGGCCATCATCGTGCCGTCGCCAGGCCGGGCGGCCCGGCCCGGCGTCGATCCCGCGTTGATGCGGCGTTGATCGAACGTTTTTCACCGTCGGGCACGCTTCCGGCCATGCACACCGACACATTCCCGTCGCCCGACCTCACCTGGCAGGACGAGGCGTTGTGCGCCCAGACGGGTGGGGACTTCTTCTTCCCCGAGCCCGGCAGTTCGGTCCGTGAGGCCAAGCGCATCTGCGGTCTCTGTCCGATACGCGCCACCTGCCTCGAGTACGCCCTCTCCCACGACATGCGCTTCGGCGTCTGGGGTGGCCTGTCGGAGAAGGAACGTCTGGACCTCCGGCGCACGGCACGGTAGTTCCCGCTGGGCGAGCAACTGGACGAAACCGGTACGGCCGAGTGGACCTGCTGGTGAGGATCTGTCCGCGGCCGGACGTGACGCACAGTCGGACGCACCCCTTGCTCCTGCGGAATGCCGGTTCGCACCCGGTCGTCCGGGCCGCACGGGGGTCGACAGCGCGACGCAGCCCAGCTGCAGGCGCGCCTCCACGAGCACGGGGCACGCCGGTCCGTGTCCGGGCGAGGCGGCGTGGTGACCCGGTCCGGCCGTCGTGACGGGTGAGACCCGGCAGCGGGCCGGTGCGCTGAGCCCCGAGGGCGGGGCCGTGGCGCAGAGGCCGACGCGCCGGGTCGCCACAACCGGGAGCACGCTGGCTCGAATCCAGCCGCCCGTCCTCGTCGGCCTCAGTGTGCGGCGCGGGCCGCCATCCGGGCCTTGCGGGCCGCCAGCTTCTCGTCGAACTTGGCCGCCTCCGCGTCCAGGCCGCCCATGAACGCACCCAGTTCCTCCTGGGCCTTGAGGCCCTCCGGGCCCAGCCCGTCGATCTCCAGGACCTTCAGGAAGCGGAGCACCGGCTGCAGCACGTCGTCGTGGTGGATGCGCAGGTTGTACACCTCACCGATGGCCATCTGCGCCGCCGCCCGCTCGAAGCCGGGGATGCCGTGGCCGGGCATCCGGAAGTTCACCACGACGTCGCGCACCGCCTGCATCGTGAGGTCGGGGGCCAGCTCGAAGGCCGACTTCAGCAGGTTGCGGTAGAACACCATGTGCAGGTTCTCGTCGGTCGCGATGCGGGCCAGCATGCGGTCGCAGACCGGGTCACCCGACTGGTGGCCGGTGTTGCGGTGCGAGATGCGGGTGGCCAGCTCCTGGAAGGCGACGTAGGCGATGGAGTGGAGCATCGAGTGCCGGTTGTCCGACTCGAAGCCCTCGCTCATGTGCGACATGCGGAACTGCTCCAGCTTGTCCGGGTCCACCGCCCGCGAGGCGAGCAGGTAGTCCCGCATCACGATGCCGTGCCGGCCCTCCTCGGCCGTCCAGCGGTGCACCCAGGTGCCCCAGGCGCCCTCCCGGCCGAACAGCGTGGCGATCTCGTGGTGGTAGCTGGGCAGGTTGTCCTCGGTCAGCAGGTTCACCACCAGGGCGATCCGGCCGACCTCGGTGACCTTCGACTGCTCCTTGTCCCAGGCCTCGCCGTCCTCGAAGAAGCCCGGGAAGTTGCGGCCGTCGCTCCACGGCACGTACTCGTGCGGCATCCAGTCCTTGGTGACCTTCAGATGCCGGTTGAGCTCCTTCTCGACCACTTCCTCCAGTGCGTACAACAGTCGGGCGTCGGTCCAGACGGAAGGGCTGCCCAGGTGGGGAGAAGTGAGCGACACGGGTGACTCCAGGGGGACGGTGACACGGGGAGGTCCGGCGAGCGGTGCCGGGAACCTACGGAATCGTAGGCTACGTAGCCGTAGGTTACGTAGCCGTAGGTTAAGACTGCCGTAAAGACCGCTGATCAGCGGGGGTCCTTATGGGTGAGCGTGGCGCCGCTGGGCGCCCCCAGCCGCAGGTGGTTGCGCCGTACGGGTGATGAGGGTGCCGGTCAGGCGTGCAGCTCCCGCAGGCGTACCGAAAGGCACGTCACACAGCCCTCGAGCTTCTCGAACTCACCGATGTCCACCGGGACCGGCTCGTAGCCGAGATCCGCGAACAGCTCCGCCGTCTTCGGCGCGCTCGCCGCCATCAGCAGCCTGTTCCCGCCGAGCAGCACCACGTGCGCCCCGGACCCCTCCGGGACGGGCAGGAAGCGCGGGAACAGCGAGGGCGCGTCCATGTGCGGGACGTGCCCCACGACCGTCCCGTCCGGCAGCGCCGTGACCGCCGACTTCAGATGCAGCACCCGGGCGACGGGCACCGCGACCACCCGCGCCCCCAGCGGCTCGAACGCGGCCCGCACCTGCCGCACCCCGGCCGCGTTGGTCCGCCCGCCACGGCCCACGTACACCGTGTCGCCGACCTTCAGCACGTCGCCGCCGTCCAGCGTGCCCGGCTCCCAGACCCAGTTGACCGAGCAGCCCAGCGCGGCCACGGCCTCCTCGACCCCGGAGGTCTCCCCGCGCCGGGACTCCGCACCGGAGCGGGCGATCAGCGCCACGTTCCGGTACATCACCACCGTGTCCTCCACGAACACCGAGTCCGGGCAGTCGTCGGCGGGGTCCACCTCGATCGTCTCCCAGCCGTGGGTGCGCAGCGCCTCCGTGTACGCCTCCCACTGCTCCACCGCGCGGTCGACGTCGACGCCCTCCCGTTCGATGTGCGTCACCACCCCTTCGGCCAGACGGGGTGAGGGACGGCGGACGAGGGCCTTCTTGCTGGGCACGGGTGCGCCTTTCGGACGGGACGGGCAGGGCTCGGCCGTGACCGGGGAGTCCGGGGAACGGCCGGCCTCCCACGGGTGTCGGCGCAGCCATCATGCAGGGCGAATCCGGACAGGACCACCCCGGACCGCGATGAGATGTACCACCGGTAACCGCCTCAGCGGCCGGCCCGCCGCAGATGCTCCCCCGTGAAGGACCCCCTGGCGTGGAGCAACTCGGCCGGCGTGCCCTCGAACACCACCCGGCCGCCGTCCCTCCCCCCGTCCGGACCGAGGTCGATCACCCAGTCCGCGCGGGCGACGACGTCAAGGTGGTGCTCGACCACGATCACGGTGTTGCCCGCGTCCACCAGCCGGTCCAGCAGGCCGACGAGCCCGTCCACGTCCGCCATGTGCAGCCCGGTCGTCGGCTCGTCGAGCACGTACACCGCGCCCTTGCGGTGCAGCCGGGTGGCCAGCTTGATCCGCTGGCGTTCGCCGCCCGACAGCGTGGACAGCGGCTGTCCCAGGGCGAGGTAGGTGAGCCCCACGTCCCGCAGGGCGCGCAGCCGGCGCCGTACGCCCGTGTCGTGGAAGAAGTCCAGCGCCTCCGCGGCGGTCATCCCGAGCACATCGGCGACGGAGCGGCCGCCCACCGTCAGCCCCAGCACCTCGTCCTTGAACCGGCGCCCCTCGCAGGCGGGGCAGGTCGTGGTCACCGGGTCCATGAACGCCAGGTCGGTGTACAGGATCCCGCGGCCCTCGCAGGTCCCGCAGGCGCCGTCGGAGTTGAAGCTGAACAGCCCCGGCTCTGCCCCCGTCTCCCGCGCGAAGATCTTGCGGACCGTGTCCATGATCCCGAGGTAGGTCGCCGGGGTGGACCGCGCCGAGATGCCGATCGAGGACTGGTCGACCACCACGGTGTCCCGGTGCACGGCGGTGAACTCGGCGACCAGGGTGCTCTTGCCCGAACCGGCCACCCCGGTCACGGCGGTCAGCACCCCGGCCGGGAAGCGCACGGTGACCTCGCGCAGGTTGTGCCGGTCGGCCCCCTTCACCCACAGCTCGCCCGTCGCCTCCCGCACCGCCTCCTTGACGGCGGTGCGCCGTCCGAGGCACCGCCCCGTCAGGGTGCCGGAGGCGGCCAGTTCCCGCGGGGTCCCCTCGAACACCACCCGGCCGCCCCCGGTGCCCGCCCCCGGACCCATGTCGACCACGTGGTCGGCGAGCGCGATGACGTCCGGGTCGTGCTCGACGACCAGCACGGTGTTGCCCTTGTCCCGCAGCCGCAGCAGCAGTTCGCCGAGGCGGTGCACGTCGCGCGGGTGCAGTCCGGCGCTGGGCTCGTCGAAGACGTACGTCATCCCGGTCAGGCTCGAGCCGAGGTGCCGCACGGTCTTCAGCCGCTGCCCCTCGCCTCCCGAGAGGGTGCTCGTCTCCCGGTCCAGGCTCAGGTAGCCGAGTCCGATCGCCTCGATCCGTTCCAGCGCGGCGACCGCGGCCCCGGCGACCGCCCCGGCCACCGGATCGTCGACCTCCCGCAGTACCGTGATGAGGTCGGTGACCTGCAGGGCGGCACAGTCCGCGATGGACCGGCCGCCGATCCGGGTGGCCAGCGCCGCCTCGTTCAGCCGCGCGCCCCCGCAGGCCGGACAGACGCCCTCGGCCAGGAACTCCCGCACCGTGTCACGGGTCTTCTGGCTCATCCCCGTCAGGTCCCGCTTCAGGTAGAGCCGTTCGAAGCGGTCGGCGAGCCCTTCGTACCCGGTGGTCCAGGTGCCGCCCGTGCCCTTCACGGTGACCTTGCTGCCGGGGCGCCCGCGCATCAGGAACTCCCGCTCGGCCGCGGTGAAGTCACGCACCGGCTTGTGCGGGTCCAGTTCGTCGCTGTTGGTGTACGCCTGACCCTGCCAGGTCCCCGCGGCGAACGGTGGGAAGCGGACCGCCCCCTCGGCGAGGGAGCGGTCCGCGTCCAGGATGCGGTCCCAGTCCGGCCGAACGGTCCGGCCCAGTCCGTCGCACGTGCGGCACATGCCCGACGGGTCGTTGAACGAGTACGCGGTCGCCGGTCCGGCGCTCGGTGCGCCGTGCCGGGAGAACAGCACTCGCAGCACCGCGTACACGTCCGTCATCGTGCCGACCGTCGAACGCGAGTGGCCGCCGACCGGCCGCTGGTCGACGACGATCACCGGCGTCAGGTCCTCCATGGCCTCCGCGTGCGGCCGCTCGTACTTCGGCAGCCGGTTGCGGACGAACCAGGTGAACGTCTCGCTCAGCTGCCGCTGCGACTCGACGGCGATCGTCTCGAAGACGACCGACGACTTCCCCGACCCCGAAACGCCGGTGAACACGGTCAGCCGGCCCTTCGGGATGCGGAGCGTGACGTCCTTGAGGTTGTTCTCCCGGGCCCCGGTGAGGGTGATGAACTCGCTGGACTGGCTCATACGGCCGACGCTAGGCGGAATACCCGACAGGTTCTGTCCCGATTTCCTTCAGCTCTCCCTCCTCCATCAGCACCCACCGGGTGATGCCGACCGACTCCAGGAACGGCAGATCGTGGCTGGCCACGATCAGGGCTCCCTCGTACGACTCCAGGGCCGTGGTCAGCTGCCGGACGCTCGCCATGTCGAGGTTGTTCGTCGGCTCGTCCAGCATCAGCAGCTGCGGAGCGGGCTCCGCCAGCATCAGCGCGGCCAGCGCCGCCCGGAACCGCTCACCGCCGGAGAGCGTCTCCGCCTTCTGGTCGGCGCGGGCGCCCCGGAACAGGAACCGGGCGAGCCGGGCCCTGACCCGGTTGTTGGTGGCGCCGGGGGCGAACCGGGCCACGTTCTCGGCGACGGTCAGCTCCGGGTCGAGGACGTCGAGGCGCTGCGGCAGGAACCGCAGGGGCACCTGCACCTTCGCCTCGCCCGACACCGGCTCCAGCTCCCCGGCGATCGTCCGCAGCAGCGTCGTCTTGCCCGCGCCGTTGCGTCCGATCAGCGCCACCCGCTCCGGGCCGCGCAGATCGAAGCCGCCGCGCACCCGGGAGCCGTGCGCGAGCTCCAGGTCCATGAGCGAGAGCACGCCACGGCCCGGCGGGACGGCCGTGTACGGCAGGTCGACGCGGATCTCGTCGTCGTCCCGCACGGCCTCCACCGCGTCGTCGAGGCGTCCCCTGGCCTCGGCCAGCTTCTCCTCGTGCATGATGCGGTGCTTGCCCGCGGACTCCTGCGCCGCGCGCTTGCGCGCCCCCATGACGATCTTCGGCTCGCGCTTCTGCTCGAACATCTTCTGCCCGTACCGCTTGCGGCGGGCCAACTTGACCTGTGCGTCGACCAGTTCGCGCTTCTGCTTGCGCAGGTCCGCCTCGGCGACGCGCACCATGCGCTCGGCGGCCTCCTGTTCGACGGTCAGGGCATCCTCGTACGCCGAGTAGTTGCCGCCGTACCAGGTGATCTCACCGGCGCGCAGATCGGCGATCTGGTCGACCAGTTCCAGCAGTTCGCGGTCATGGCTGACCACGATCATGACGCCCGGCCAGTCCGCGACGGCCGCGTACAGCCGTCTGCGGGCGTACAGGTCGAGGTTGTTGGTGGGCTCGTCGAGCAGCAGGACGTCCGGGCGCCGCAGCAGCAGTGCCGCGAGCCGCAGCAGCACCGACTCGCCGCCCGACACCTCTCCGACCGTGCGGTCCAGGCCGATGTGTCCGAGGCCGAGCTCGCCGAGCGTGGCCAGGGCGCGTTCCTCGACGTCCCAGTCGTCGCCGACGGTCTCGAAGTGCTCCTCGGCCACGTCGCCCGCCTCGATGGCGTGCAGCGCGGCCCGGCGGGCGGCGATACCGAGCGCCTCGTCGACCCGCAGCGCGGTGTCGAGCGTCACGTTCTGCGGGAGGTAGCCCACCTCTCCCGCGACCCGGACGGCGCCGTCGGTCGGGGTGAGCTCACCGGCGATCAGTTTCAGCAGGGTGGACTTGCCCGACCCGTTGACGCCGACGAGCCCGGTGCGGCCGGGGCCGAAGGCGACGTCGAGGCCCTCGAAGACGGCGGTGCCGTCGGGCCAGGAGAAGGCGAGAGAGGTACAGGTGAGGGATGGTGACATACGGGCCTCCGCGGTTGCTCGGGGCGATCAGGGGCACACGCGTATCGAGACACCGCGGGACGACGACCGGCAGCCGGAGGGAGAACGTGGGCAGAAGAAGAGCCCTGTTCCGAAGGGACCGCAAGGACGGCTCGAACGCCGAGGTCGCACGCAGCGCACACACCTGACCGGTGTGACGCGGTGTCTCAGAACCTCAGACGAGCAACGTCCTTCTCCATTCGACGGCAACAGAACCGACGCAAACGCTACGAGCGGCCGAATGCGCTGTCAACGCCATTTCCGGACCGCGACGTCACCGCCCCCGAGGAGGCCCCGTGCCCAACGGCCCGCTGTCCCTGCCGGCCCGTCTCTGTCTGGCGGCCTGGGACACCGACCCGCAACGGCTGGCCCCCCTGGTGCGGGCCGGCGCCCTCGCCGAACTCGCCCGGCGCGGTCTGCTGACCGACGACGACGGGATCGTCACTCCGCTCGACCTGGACTCCCGCACCGGGGACCCGGTCCTCGACGGCCTCCTGGAACTGGTCAGCGAATCCCTCCCGCACCGCTGGCGCGCCTGGGTGACCCTGTACGCGCGGCACACCCTGGACGCGGTCCGGGAGCAGCTGGTGGCCGACGGTTCCCTGCGCGCCGAGAAACACCGGGTGCTCGGGGTGTTCCCGTCGGTGGACCACGTCCTGGCCGACACCGCCCGCGCGGACGGCCTGCACCGTGAGGCCCGGCAGATCCTCACCGGGCCGGCACCGGCCGAACAGGTTCCCCAGCCGATCGCGACAGCCCTCGCCCTGGCGACCGCGGCGGGTCTGCCGCCCGCACCGCACGGCTCCTTCGACGACGCCCGCGCCGAGGCCCTGACCCGTCGCGCCGCGGCGTCCGCCCCCGGATTCGACGCCGTCCTCCGCGACCTGCGCACCGGCCTCACCGAGGCGGCACCGCTGTCGGCACTGACCAGAGGCCGCTGACCCGCCCGGACGACACCGTCGCCCGGCCGCTGTGTCGCGTCGCGCGGTCGGGGTGACATCGAGGACGCCGCCCCGCACGGCACCGGCCCGCACGGCACCGCGCCGCTGCGTCCGGCCGGGGAACAGGCCGAGCGGATCGCCGCCGCCCGCGCGGCCTCCGACGCGAGGGGCGTCCCGCTGTTCGTCAACGCCCGCGTCGACACCTTCCTGCGCGGCGCCGGGGAGTGGACGACACCCTGGACCGCGCCGCCGCCTGCCTCGCCGCGGGCGCCGACGGGATCTTCGTCCCCGGTGCCGTCGAGCCGGGGACCGTGAAGGAACTCGCCGACGGGATCCACGCCCCGCTCAACGCGCCAGCGGGCCCCGGCGCCCCGCCCGTCGGTGAACCGGCCGCCCTGGGCGCGGCCCGCATCAGCGTCGGGTCCGGTATCGCCGAGGCGGCGTACGGTCTGGTCCGCCGCGCCGCGCGGGAGCTGCTCGGGACCGGGACGTACGACGCGCAGACCGGCGGCCTGGCGTACGGAACGCTCAGCGAGCTGATGGCACAGGTCGGCTGACTCCCTGTCAGGCCTCGCGCATCAGTTCCGCGAGGCGGTGGTCCAGGTCGAGCTGGAGGTGCTCCAGGCCGGCCGGCACCAGGTCGCTGGTGGCCTCGAGGAACCGGCGCACCTCACCCGAGCGGACGTGCACCACGGCGGTCCCCTCGGGCGCGTGGAACTCCAGCACGGTGCGGTCGTACCCGTACGGGCGCACCCGTACGTCGCCGTACCCCTCGGGTCCCCGCAGTCCCGCGGCGAGCAGCTCCCGGGCGAAGGTCCAGCAGACCTCGACGCCCTCCAGGGTGGCGGGCGCGGGGAAGGTCATGCGGACGGCGAACGGGTCGTCGCGGTCGTAGTGCAGCGTGGCGGGGATGTTCGGCATCCGCGGCGCGGCGGCGACCAGACGGGCCTCTACGGGCTGCTCGATGACGGTGGACAACGCCTTGCTCCCTCGTGACGGCTGGACGGGCTTCCGGGCGGATCCGTGCGACTACTGCATGAGACGACGGAATCCGCCAATCCGTGCACACGAACAGCGAGTGACCTCTGTCACCGCCTTCATGCACCCGAGTGACATGCTTCTCCCCGAGCCTCCCCATCACACCCGCGCCGCCCGGAGGCCCTCCGGACGGTGCCCTCGCCGTGGACCGGCTTCGCCCGCCATGAGGCGCTCGGGGGCCAGGCGAGGGACGCGACGGACGCGACACACGCGACGGACGCGACGGACGCGACGTAGGGAAGAACGGCCTGGGGGGCCGCCGTCAGCCGCGGGACGGCCTGGGTGGCCGGAAGCCGGGGCACCGTCCTGCGCACCACCGACGCCGGCCGCACCTGGCGGACCGTCGGCACCGGCTCGTACGACACCGTCGACTGCGCCCGCGACGACGGCTGCTGGGCTGCGGGGGAGAAGGGGCGGGTTGCCCGCCTGGAGCGCTGACGCATGCGACGGGCCATCGTCACCGACAACCTGGGTACCCGTTCGCCGTACGCGAGAGGAAGTGAGCGGACATGCCACGCGGTTCCAGCCCCAAGCGGGAGCGTCAGTACGAGCACATCAAGGAGAGCGCCGAGGACCGGGGCGAGAGCACCGGACGCGCCAAGGAGATCGCCGCCCGGACGGTGAACAAGGAGCGTGCCCGGGCAGGCGAGTCCAGGACCGCCAGCCGCACCTCCACCCAGGACATGTCGTCCGGCAAGCGCGGCGGCCGGCGTTCCGGCCAGGGCTCCCAGGGCCCCACCCGCGACCAGCTGTACGAAGAGGCCAGGAAGCGGAACGTGGAGGGCCGTTCGAGCATGAACAAGAGCCAGCTCCAGCGCGCGCTCGGCAAGTGAGACCGCCCCCCGCGCGCAGGCCCCCGGCCCGGGGACATCCTCCGCGCGGGGGCGCGCCCGCCGCGTAGGCTCGGGCACACCATGACGACCGTACCCACACCCGCCGGCTGGCCCGTCAACGAACCAGAGGCCCGCGCGGTCCAGGACGCGCTCCGCACGAGGGTGGTGCTCGACGAGACGGGCCCGCCGCCCGGGACGGGCCGGGTCACCGGGGTGGACGTGGCGTACGACGACGAGCGGGACCTGGTCGCCGCCGCGGCCGTCGTCCTGGACCCGGCGACCCTGGACGTCGTCGCCGAGTCCACGGCCGTCGGCCGGATCTCCTTCCCGTACGTCCCCGGACTGCTCGCCTTCCGCGAGATCCCCACCGTGCTCGCCGCCCTGGAGGCCCTGCCGTGCCCGCCCGGCCTGGTGGTCTGCGACGGCTACGGCCTCGCCCACCCGCGCCGCTTCGGGCTGGCCTCCCACCTCGGCGTCCTCACCGGCCTGCCGACGATCGGCGTGGCCAAGAACCCCTTCACCTTCACGCACGACGAGCCCGGCACCCCGCGCGGCAGCACCTCGCCGCTGCTCGCCGGCCGTGAGGAGGTCGGCAGGGCCCTGCGGACCCGGGACGCCGTCAAGCCGGTCTTCGTCTCCGTCGGCCACCGGGTGAGCCTCGACAACGCCTGCGCCCACACCCTCGCCCTGACCCCCGCCTACCGCCTCCCCGAGACCACCCGCAGAGCGGACGCCCTGTGCCGCCGCGCGCTGGCGGAGATCACCCCCGCCGCTCAGGAGACACCCCGCTCGGGCGGACACCCGAGTCGTGGGCGGCCGCCACGGGCCGACCGCGCGGTACCCGGGGCGAACTGAGTACGCGTACGGATGTTCGTCCCCCGCCCGCCCCGGCAGGCTGGCCGCATGACAACGCACCGTGCAGCCAGGCCCGTTGCCGTCGACGGACGGCCCGTCGGGCGGACCGTGACCGTCGGGCTCGCCCTCGCCGTACTGACCGGGGTGGGCTGGATCGCCGGAATGATCTACACCCTGGTGGCGTGGCCGATGTGACCCTCCCGGCCGGCCGCGTCCTCAGCGGGTCGCGGCGACCCGGAAGCGGATGCCCGCCGTCCGCAGCCGGTCGATCAGCGCGTCGCCCATCGCCACCGCCGTCGTGACCTGCCCCGCCGTCGGCGGCAGGTCGTCGAAGGCCAGACTGAGGGCGCCCTCCGCCAGCATCTTCGCCGTCTCGTCGTAGCCGGGGTCGCCGCCCGACACCTCCGTGTACACCCGCCGGCCACCGCCCTCACCGACGAAGCGGACGGAGAACCGGCTCCGGGCGCGCTTCTCCGGTCCCGGCCCCTCACCGGGCTTGAGGCGGTCGGAGAGCCGTCGCCGCAACGACGGGATTTGGGCGGCCGCGACCAGCGCCCCCACGGCGGCCACCCCGCCCACCGCCACGGGGAGACGGCGCACCGCCGCGTAGTGCCGGTAGCGGAAGTCCGGTCCGTACCGGTCGAGCGCCTTCGCCGAGCGGCGCACGACCTGCCCGTCGATCGTCGGCAGCGGCAGGGCCCAGGCGCCGACCTCCGGCGCGTAGCGCGGCGCTCCCAGGGGCGCCGAGGCCCGGCGGTCCACCAGCCGCGGTTCGTGGTGCCTGCGCTCGCGGGCCGCCGCGCGCAGACCGCGGTGCCGGGCGAACTGGTTCAGCGCCGAGGCGAACGTCCCGCCCGAGAAGGCCGCGTCGGCGGTGACGAACCCGTCCACGGTCAGCGGCACCCCCTCAGGCAACTGCCGCACGGTGAAGTACGCGCCCAGGTCGTGGGGCACCGAGTCGAAGCCGCACGCGTGCACCAGCCGCGCCCCCGTCTCCCGCGCCCGTGCGTCATGACGGACGTACGTCAGGTCCACGAACTCGGGTTCACCCGTGAGGTCCACGTAGTCGGCCCCCGTGTCCGCGCAGGCGGCGACGAGTTCCTCGCCGTACTCCACGTAGGGGCCCACGGTCGTGGCGACCACCCGCGCCTGCTCGGCGAGGGCCCGCAGGGAGGCCGGGGCGGACGCGTCCGCCCGCAGCACTCCGATCCCCGCGCCGCCGGGCAGCCGCTCGCGCAGCCGCTCCAGCCTGCCGCCGTCGCGGCCGGCGATCGCCCAGCGCAGTCCGTCGGGGGCATGGGCGGCGAGGTACTCCGCGGTCAGTGTCCCGACGAAGCCGGTCGCTCCGAAGAGCACGATGTCGTACGGACGGTCTGTGTTCAGCCTGCTCATGACACCCCTTGGTCGTGCAGCCGCGCCGCTGTCGGTGGCCGAGGCTAGCGTGAGGGGTGCGGAGCCCGACGACGAGCCCGGAGGAAGCCGATGGCCGTGTCCCCGAACGCCCTGAAGAAGTGGGAAAAAGTGCGCGACCACGCCCTGGGTCTGCCCGGAGCCGCCGAGGAACACCCCTGGGGCGAGAGCGTCGCCAAGGTCAACAAGAAGGTGTTCGTCTTCCTCGGCGTCCACGACGGCAGCTACCCCCTGGGGGTGACGGTGAAGCTCACGGACGAGACGGCGCACGCCCACGCCCTGGCCTGCCCCGGTGCCGAGCCCGCCGGCTACGGCCTGGGCAGGGCCGGCTGGGTGAGGATCCCGCTGGAGGCCAAGGGCGCTCCGCGGGCGGACCTGCTGTGCGACTGGGTGGAGGAGAGCTACCGCACCGTCGCCCCCAAGCGGCTGGCCGCGCAGCTCGACGCCCACTGACCGGCCCGGCGGACGCACCGCCCCGTACAGTGGCCAAGCGCTTGCTCGCCCGGCCTTGTGCCGGGTGGACCGCGTTCCTAACATCACAGGTGTTACACCAGTAGTGTCACAGCCGATGGGGGCTCGATGACGGAGGCGAAGACGCCGGGGCACGGCCCGCTCGCCGGCGTGCGCGTGGTGGAACTGGCCGGGATCGGGCCGGGTCCGTTCGCCGCCATGCTCCTGGCCGACCTGGGCGCCGACGTCGTCCGCGTGGACCGCCCGGGCGGCCCCGGCCTGGGCATCGACCCGGCCCGCGACGTCACCAACCGCAGCAAGCGCTCCGTGATCATCGACCTCAAGGCCCCCGACGGCCCCGCACGCGTCCTGGACCTCGCCGAACGCGCCGACGTCCTCATCGAGGGCTACCGCCCGGGCGTCGCCGAGCGGCTCGGCATCGGCCCCGCCGACTGCCACGCCCGCAACCCCCGTCTGGTCTACGGACGCATGACCGGCTGGGGCCAGCAGGGGCCCCTCGCCGACCGCGCCGGACACGACATCGCCTACATCGCCCTCACCGGCACCCTCGGCATGATCGGCGACCCGGACCGGCCCCCGGCCGTCCCCGCCAACCTGCTCGGCGACTACGCGGGCGGCTCCCTCTACCTCGTCGTCGGTGTGCTCGCCGCCCTGCATCACGCGCGCGCCAAGGGCACCGGACAGGTCGTCGACGCCGCCATCGTGGACGGCACGGCCCACCTCTCCGCCATGATCCACGGCATGCTCGCCGCCGGTGCCTGGCAGGACCGGCGCGGCGCCAACCTCCTCGACGGTGGCTGCCCCTACTACGGCACCTACGCGACGGCCGACGGACGGCACATGGCGGTCGGCGCCCTGGAACCGCGGTTCTACGCCGAGTTCCTGCGCCTGCTCGGCCTCGACGACCTGGCCGGGGCCCACAGCGACGTCACCCGATGGCCGGAGCTGCGCGAGCGGGTCACCGCCCGGTTCAAGGCCCGCACCCGCGACGCGTGGACGGCCGTCTTCGAGGACTCCGACGCCTGCGTGGCGCCCGTGCTGTCCCTCGGCGAGGCCCCGCATCACCCGCACCTCGCCGCCCGCGGCACCTTCACCGACCACGGCGGCCTCACCCAGCCCGCACCGGCCCCGCGGTTCTCCGCGACCCCGGCCGGCATCCGCTCCGGACCCGCCCTGCCGGGCGCCGGCGCCGACGACGTGGCCCGCGACTGGGACCTGCCCCGACCGCCGGACCCGGCCCCCTCGCACTCCTCCGAGCCCTCCCCCTCCCAGCGAAAGGCCTCCTCGTGAGCACCGAAGCGTACGTGTACGACGCGATCCGCACCCCGCGCGGGCGCGGCAAGGCGAGCGGCGCCCTGCACGGGACCAAGCCCATCGACCTGGTGGTCGGGCTGATCCGCGAGATCCGTGACCGTTTCCCGGGTCTGGATCCGGCGGCCGTGGACGACATCGTCCTCGGTGTGGTCGGGCCGGTCGGTGACCAGGGCTCCGACATCGCCCGTATCGCCGCCATCGCGGCCGGGCTGCCCGACACTGTGGCGGGCGTCCAGGAGAACCGCTTTTGCGCCTCCGGTCTGGAGGCCGTCAACCTGGCCGCCGCCAAGGTGCGTTCCGGCTGGGAGGACCTGATCCTCGCGGGCGGTGTGGAGTCCATGTCCCGCGTCCCGATGGCCTCCGACGGCGGCGCCTGGTTCAACGACCCGATGACCAACCTCGCCGTCAACTTCGTGCCGCAGGGGATCGGGGCGGATCTGATCGCGACGATCGAGGGGTTCTCCCGGCGGGACGTGGACGAGTACGCGGCCCTGTCGCAGGAACG
>NZ_JBVIYR010000009.1:49178-356038 GCF_055592385.1 Streptomyces sp. NPDC041124 | reverse complement strand
TTCTCAAGGAACGGACGCTTCCTTTGTACTCACCCTCTCGGGCTTTCCTCCGGGCGCTTCCCTTCGGTCTTGCGTTTCCGACTCTATCAGATCTTTCCGATCCGATTTCCTCGGTGCTTTCCAGGTTCCCGCTTTCGCGTTTCCCTTTCCGGCGGTTCCGACTTTATCAGAGATTCTGAGCCGGTTTTCCCATCCCTCTCGGGACTGGTTCCGGCGCGTGAAGCGTCCGGGTGCCCGATCCGGGGGAGCTGTAAACGTACTGGAGCGGGGCGCCTCGATGCAAATCGAGGCGCCCCGCTCCCTGTTCAGCTGCCCGTCGTGCCCGACAGACCGTCAGACATCGACCACCACGGGCAGGATCATCGGCCGGCGCCGGTAGGTGTCGGAGACCCACTTGCCCAGCGTGCGGCGGATGAGCTGCTGCATCTGGTGGGGTTCGACGACCCCGTCCTGAGCCGAACGCTCCAGCACCTCCGTGATCTTCGGGATCACCGCGCCGAAGGCGGAGTCCTCGATGCCGGAGCCTCGTGCCTGGATGTGCGGACCACCCGTGATCTTGCCGGTGGAGGAGTCCATGACGACGAAGACCGAGATGATGCCCTCGTCGCCGAGGATCTTGCGGTCCTTGAGGGCCGGCTCACCGACGTCGCCGACGGACAGGCCGTCGACGTAGACGTAGCCCGCCTGGACCTTGCCGGAGATCTTGGCCTTGCCCTCGACGAGGTCGACGGCGACGCCGTCCTCGGCGATGACGATGCGGTCGTGCGGGACCCCGGTCAGCGCACCCAGTTCGGCGTTGGCCCGCAGGTGGCGCCATTCGCCGTGCACCGGCATCAGGTTCTTCGGGCGGCAGATGTTGTAGAAGTACAGCAGCTCGCCGGCCGAGGCGTGGCCCGAGACGTGCACCTTGGCGTTGCCCTTGTGCACGACGTTGGCGCCCCAGCGGGTCAGGCCGTTGATCACGCGGTAGACCGCGTTCTCGTTGCCCGGGATGAGCGACGACGCCAGGATCACCGTGTCGCCGTGGACGATGCGGATCTGGTGGTCGCGGTTGGCCATACGGGACAGCGCGGCCATCGGTTCGCCCTGGGAGCCCGTGCAGACCAGCACGACCTCGCTGTCCGGCAGGTCGTCCAGCGTCTTGACGTCCACGACCAGGCCCGGAGGAACCTTCAGGTACCCGAGGTCGCGGGCGATGCCCATGTTGCGGACCATGGAGCGGCCGACGAAGGCGACCCGGCGGCCGTATTCGTGGGCAGCGTCCAGGATCTGCTGGATGCGGTGGACGTGACTGGCGAAGCTGGCCACGATGATCCGCTTGCGGGCGCCGGCGAAGACCTGGCGCAGCACGCCCGAGATGTCGCGCTCAGGCGGAACGAAGCCGGGGACCTCGGCGTTCGTGGAGTCGGAGAGCAGGAGGTCGATGCCCTCCTCGCTGAGCCGGGCGAACGCGTGCAGGTCCGTGAGTCGGTTGTCCAGCGGAAGCTGGTCCATCTTGAAGTCACCGGTGTGGACCACCATGCCGGCGGGGGTGCGGATGGCCACGGCGAGGGCGTCGGGGATGGAGTGGTTGACCGCGACGAACTCGCAGTCGAACGGCCCGATGCGCTCACGCTGCCCTTCCGTCACCTGGAGGGTGTACGGACGGATGCGGTGCTCCTGGAGCTTCGCCTCGATGAGGGCGAGGGTGAGCTTGGAGCCGATCAGCGGGATGTCCGGCTTCTCACGCAGGAGGAAGGGGACGCCCCCGATGTGGTCCTCGTGGCCGTGGGTGAGGACGATGCCCTCGATGTCGTCGAGGCGGTTCCGGATGGACGAGAAGTCCGGCAGGATCAGGTCGATCCCGGGCTGCTCCTCCTCGGGGAAGAGCACGCCGCAGTCGACGATCAGCAGGCGGCCTCCGTACTCGAAGACCGTCATGTTGCGGCCGATCTCGCCGAGACCGCCGAGCGGGGTGACGCGCAAGCCGCCCTCGGGCAGGGGCGGCGGCGGGCCGAGTTCAGGATGCGGATGGCTCAAAAGACTCTCCTCACACACGCGCGCCACGTACCGGTGGGCACGTGGCGCGCGTGACGTTCGTGCAGAAGCAGTTGTCGTTGTGGGGTGCGGGCACCGGTGTCCCGCCTGTTCAGTTGTGAAGTACATCTGCGCGAGCCGGCGCGCGAAGTCTGATTACTGGAGTTGTACCCCGCCGGCAGCAAGATCGATCTTGAGCTGCTCGATCTCTTCCGGCGTGCACTCGGCCATGGGGGCGCGCAGGGGACCGGCGGGCAGGCCCTTGAGGGCGAGCGCGGCCTTGGTGGTCATCACGCCCTGGGTGCGGAACACGCCCGTGTAGACCGGAAGCAGCCTCTGGTGGATCTCGGTGGCCTTCTGGACGTCTCCCGAGGTGTACGCCTCGACCAGGGCGCGCAGCTCGGGGGTGACGAGGTGGCCGACGACCGAGACGAAGCCGACCGCCCCGATGGAGAGCAGGGGCAGGTTGAGCATGTCGTCGCCGGAATACCAGGCGAGGCCGGAGCGGGCGATGGCCCAGCCGGCGCGGCCGAGGTCGCCCTTGGCGTCCTTGTTGGCGACGATGCGCGGGTGCTCGGCGAGACGGACGATCGTCTCGGTGCTGATCGGGACGCCGCTGCGGCCGGGGATGTCGTAGAGCATGACCGGCAGCTCGGCGGCGTCGGCGACGGCCGTGAAGTGCCGGAAGAGGCCCTCCTGCGGCGGCTTGTTGTAGTACGGGGTGACGACCAGGAGGCCGTGGGCGCCGTCGCGCTCCGCGGCCCGCGCCAGCTCGGTGCTGTGACGGGTGTCGTTGGTGCCGACACCGGCCACGACATGGGCGCGGTCACCGACGGCCTCCACGACCGCCCGTACGAGGTCCGATTTCTCCGCGTCACTGGTGGTGGGGGACTCGCCGGTGGTGCCGTTGATGATCAGGCCGTCGTTGCCTGCGTCCACCAGGTGGGCGGCGAGCCGCTGAGCGCCGTCGAGGTCGAGTGCGCCGTCCGCCGTGAACGGCGTGACCATGGCGGTGAGGACCCGCCCGAAGGGGGTCTGCGGAGTGGAGGTCGGAGCCATGGGTTACACGCTACTCGTTGCTCAGGTCGGGGTCTTCCCTCGGGGGAGGAGACAACGTGGGCAGAGGGTGAGCCCGGCACTGCCTGCTCGGGGGTTCAGGCAGTGCCGGGCCCGTGCGATCAGGCTAGATGAAGTTCATGAAATGCCGCAATACGGACACTTCGCACGGCTGATCCGTACATCTGTGCTCGCCGGTGGGATCCGGGCGCGTTACGGCGCGACGCGTCCGTTGGCGTTGAAGGCGGCGTACGTGAGCGGCATGAGGCGGGCCCACTCGGCCTCCATCCTCTCGCCGACCATCTCGATCTCCCGCTGCGGGAAGGAAGGGACCTTCGCCTGCTCGTGCTGGGTGCGCAGACCGAGGAAGTGCATCAGCGAGCGGGCGTTGCAGGTGGCGTACATCGAGGAGTACAGGCCGACGGGCAGCGCGGCACGGGCGACCTCGCGGGCGACGCCCTCGGCGAGCAGTTTCTGGTAGGCCTCGTACGCCTGGTGGTAGGAGTCGCGCAGCACGTCCTGGACGGTCTTGTGCTGCGCCGGGGTGCCCTCGACGAAGACGTACTTGCCCGGGCGGCCCTCCTGGACGAGCTTGCGGGCGGCGTCGGGCACGTAGAAGACCGGCTGGAGCTCGCGGTAGCGCCCGGACTCCTCGTTGTAGGACCAGCCGACCCGGTGCCGCATGAACTCGCGGAACACGAAGATCGGCGCACTGATGAGGAAGGTCATCGAGTTGTGCTCGAAGGGGCTGCCGTGCCGGTCCCGCATCAGGTAGTTGATCAGTCCCTTGGAACGCTCCGGGTCCTTCTGCAGCTCACCGATGGACTGCTCCCCCAGCGTGGAGACGCGGGCGGCGAACAGGACGTCGGAGTCGGAGGCGCTGGACTTCACCAGCTCGACGGTGACGTCGCTCCGCAGGGTGACGTCGGTGCGCGTTGACGGCTGGGGATCGTCGGCGGAGGTCAAGGGGGTCCTTCCCATCGCGGCTGCTGTGCGGCGCCCACTCTACGGGGCGCCCGGGGCCGTGCGGGAAGTGCCCTGCCGTGACTGATTTCGCGTGCGGGGCACCTTTTGGGGCATCCGCTCGTCTGTATCGGTGACAGTGATTCGTTCGATCCCGAGGGGAGACGCATCCCGATGTTCGGTCGGCGCGAACCCGTACCGTTCGCCTTCGTCGCCGAGGCGGACAGGTTCCGCAGCAATGTCGCCCCGCCGCCCCGTGAGCGGGCCTCCGCGGGTCAGATAGCCGGGCGCTGGCTGCTCGGGCTGACCCTGGTCGCCGGCCTGGTGGGTTCCCTGGTCCTCGGGACGCCCGCGATGTCCGCCGCCCCGTCGGGAGCGGAGACCGAGCAGTCACAGGCCACCGACGGGCGCTGAGCCCCACCGCCGGACGCGGCGGCGCCATCCGGACCCCCGAGGGTGGTGACGGGTGACACAGATCGGTAGCCTCACCGGGCACTGCCCACGCATGGATCGAGTGAGGACCAGCCGTGCCCCTGCCCTTCCTGACGGCCGACCGCGCCTTCGACACGGCGGACGACGTCGCCCTGCCGTACGACGACCGGGACCGCTGGCGGCGCCCGTACCGTCCCGGGCCCTGGCGGGTGGGAGCGGCGGCGCTCCTGCTGCTGCTCGCGTCGTTCGTGCTGTTCGCCGCGGTGATCATCGCGGCGACGGCGTCGGTGTCGTCCGCCGGGACGGTGTTCGCCATCGCGCTGGTCGGTGTCGCCTGCGCGCTGCGCCTGCTGCGCATGGGCGTGTGGGTCGGTGCCCGGGGTCTGCGTCATGTGGCGTTCGTCAGCACCCGCACCACGGGCTGGGACCAGGTCGTCTCCGTGCGCACGGTGCAGCAGCCGGTGCGCTGGCTGGGGCTGCCGCGGACGGTGCAGGGGCAGGCGCTGGTCCTCGACCGGCAGGGGCGTTCGACGGAGTCGCTGCCGCCGTTGCTCACCTCGCACAACGCGGACTTCCTGGGGCGCGACCAGCTGGCCTTCGACCGGGCGGCGGACACCGTGGAGGCCTGGGCCGCCGAGTACCGGCGCCCCTGAGCCCTCCGCACGACCCCGGCGCTCAGGACGAGGTCTTGTGCAGCGTGATCGCCCGCTGCATGGCCTTGCGGGCGCGCGGGGTGTCGCGGGCGTCGTGGTAGGCGACGGCGAGCCGGAACCAACTGCGCCAGTCGTCGGGGGCGTCCTCCGTCTCGGCCCTGCGCCGGGCGAAGACCTCGTCGGCCGAGTCCCGGTCGATCCGGCCGCTTGGCAGCCGCTTGAGTTCGTCGACGGGCAGACCGCCCTCCGCGTCGAGCAGGGCGGCGAGCCGGTTGGCGGCGCGGACGAACTCGGTGTTCTTCCACAGGAACCAGACACCGATGACCGGCAGGATCAGCACCGCCACCCCGAAGGTGACGGTGAGGGGCGTACCGGCCTCGATGAGCAGCACACCACGGCTGCCGACCAGGACGAAGTAGACGACCAGGACGGCGGCCGTTATGGCGTAGGAGATCTTGGCGCGCATGGGTTGGCCGGTGCTCAGTTCAGGTCGAGGAAGTGTTCCAGGCCGAAGGTGAGGCCGGGAGTGGTCACCACGCGGCGGGCGCCGAGCAGGATGCCCGGCATGAAGCTGCTGTGGTGCAGGGAGTCGTGGCGGACGGTGAGGGTCTCGCCCTCGCCGCCCAGCAGGACCTCCTGGTGGGCGAGGAGCCCGCGCAGCCGGATCGCGTGCACCGGGACTCCGTCGACGTCCGCGCCGCGGGCGCCGTCGAGGGCGGTGGCCGTGGCGTCCGGGGCGGGGGCGCTGCCGGCCCGGCGGCGGGCCTCGGCGATGAGCTGGGCGGTGCGGGTGGCGGTGCCGCTGGGGGCGTCCACCTTGTTCGGGTGGTGCAGCTCGACGACCTCCACCGACTCGAAGTACGGGGCGGCGATCTGCGCGAACTTCATCGTGAGGACGGCGCCGATGGAGAAGTTCGGCGCGATGAGCACGCCCGTCTCCGGGGACTGGTCCAGCAGGCCCCTGAGCTGCGCGAGGCGGTCGTCGGTCCAGCCGGTCGTGCCGACGACCGCGTGGATGCCGTGACGCACGCAGAAGTCGAGGTTGCCCATGACCGAGGCGGGGGTGGTCAGCTCGACGGCGACCTGGGCGCCCTGCTCGACGAGGTTCTCCAGCTTGTCGCCCCGGCCGAGGGCGGCCACCAGCTCCATGTCCTCGGCGGCCTCGATGGCCCGTACCGCCTCGGAACCGATCCGGCCCTGGGCGCCGAAGACCGCCACGCGCAGCTTGCTCATGTTCGTTGCTTCCTTACGGGAGGGGTCAGGCGACGGCGTCGTGCAGGCGGGACGCCTGCTTGTCCTTGAGCGGGCCGATGACCGACAGGGACGGCCGCCGGCCCAGGACGTCACGGGCGACCGCGCGGACATCGTCCGGGGTCACCGAGGCTATCCGGGTCAGCATCTCGTCGACCGACATCTGCTCGCCCCAGCACAGCTCGCTCTTGCCGATACGGTTCATCAGCGCGCCGGTGTCCTCGAGGCCGAGGACCGTGGAGCCCCTCAGCTGGCCGATGGCGCGCTCGATCTCCTCGTCGGGCAGTCCGTGCTCGGCGACCTGGTCGAGTTCGTCGCGGCAGATCTTCAGCACGTCATGCACCTGGGAGGGCCTGCAGCCCGCGTACACGCCGAACAGGCCGCAGTCGGCGAAGCCGGAGGTGTACGAGTACACGCTGTAGGCGAGGCCCCTCTTCTCCCGCACCTCCTGGAACAGCCGGGAGGACATGCCGCCGCCGAGGGCGGTGTTCAGCACGCCGAGGGCCCAGCGCCGCTCGTCGGTGCGGGCGAGGCCCGGCATGCCGAGGACGACGTGTGCCTGCTCGGTCTTGCGGCCGACGAGTTCGACCCGGCCGGCGGTGCGCAGGGTGCGCAGGCCGCCGCGCGGGGCGATCGGCTCGGCGGCGGGGTCCTTGAGCGCGCCGGCCTTCTCGAAGGCCGTACGGACCTGGCGGACGACCTTGTTGTGGTCGACGTTGCCGGCGCAGGCGACCACGAGGTGGGTCGGGTCGTAGTGCTTCTTGTAGAAGCGGCGGATGCGGTCGGCGGTGAGGGCGTTGACCGTGTCGACCGTGCCGAGGACCGGGCGGCCGAGGGGGTTGTCGCCGAACATGGTGTGCGCGAACAGGTCGTGCACGCAGTCGCCCGGGTCGTCCTCGGTCATGGCGATCTCTTCGAGGATGGCGCCGCGTTCGACGTCGACGTCCTCCTCACGGATCACCGAGCCGGTGAGCATGTCGCACACCACGTCGATGGCGAGCGGCAGGTCGGTGTCGAGCACTCGCGCGTAGTAGCACGTGTACTCCTTCGCCGTGAACGCGTTCATCTCGCCGCCGACGGCGTCGAGGGCGGCGGAGATGTCCAGGGCGGACCGGCGCGAGGTGCCCTTGAAGAGCAGGTGTTCCAGGTAGTGGGTCGCGCCGTTGAGCGCCGGGGTCTCGTCGCGGGAGCCGACGTGGGCCCAGATGCCGAAGGTCGCCGAACGGACCGAGGGCAGCGTCTCGGTGACGATGCGCAGGCCACCGGGGAGGGTGGTCCTGCGGACCGTACCGATGCCGTTCTCGCCCTTGATCAGGGTTTGGGTACGGGCGACGGCCCGCGCCTCCGAGGAGGTGCGGGCCGTCGCCTTGGCGTTACGAGACGTCACTTGGCGGTGTCGTCCTTCGTGTCGGCGTCGCCCTCGTCGCCCTCGACCACGGGGATCAGGGAGAGCTTGCCGCGGGAGTCGATCTCGGCGATCTCGACCTGGACCTTCTGGCCCACGCCGAGGACGTCCTCGACGTTCTCCACGCGCTTGCCGCCGGCCAGCTTGCGGATCTGCGAGATGTGCAGCAGACCGTCCTTGCCGGGCAGCAGGGAGACGAACGCGCCGAACGTGGTCGTCTTGACGACCGTGCCCAGGTAGCGCTCGCCGACCTCGGGCATCGTCGGGTTGGCGATGCCGTTGATCGTGGTGCGGGCGGCCTCGGCGGAGGGGCCGTCGGCGGCACCGATGTAGATGGTGCCGTCGTCCTCGATCGTGATCTCGGCGCCGGTGTCCTCCTGGATCTGGTTGATCATCTTGCCCTTGGGGCCGATGACCTCGCCGATCTTGTCGACCGGGATCTTCACGGTGATGATCCGCGGCGCGTTGGGGGACATCTCGTCCGGCGTGTCGATCGCTTCCATCATCACGTCGAGGATGTGGAGGCGGGCGTCACGGGCCTGCTTGAGGGCGGCGGCCAGGACGGAGGCGGGGATGCCGTCCAGCTTGGTGTCGAGCTGGAGGGCGGTCACGAACTCCTTGGTGCCGGCGACCTTGAAGTCCATGTCGCCGAAGGCGTCCTCCGCACCGAGGATGTCGGTGAGGGTGACGTAGTGCGTCTCGCCCTCGATCTCCTGCGAGATCAGACCCATGGCGATACCGGCGACGGGGGCCTTCAGCGGCACACCGGCGTTCAGCAGCGACATGGTGGAGGCGCACACGGAGCCCATGGACGTCGAGCCGTTGGAGCTCAGGGCCTCGGACACCTGACGGATCGCGTAGGGGAACTCCTCACGCGTCGGCAGGACCGGCACCAGGGCGCGCTCGGCGAGGGCGCCGTGGCCGATCTCGCGGCGCTTCGGGGAGCCGACGCGGCCGGTCTCACCGGTGGAGTACGGCGGGAAGTTGTAGTTGTGCATGTAGCGCTTGCGGGTCACCGGGGAGAGGGTGTCCAGCTGCTGCTCCATGCGGAGCATGTTGAGGGTGGTCACGCCCAGGATCTGGGTCTCACCACGCTCGAACAGCGCGGAGCCGTGCACGCGCGGGATGGCCTCGACCTCGGCGGCCAGGGTGCGGATGTCGGTGACACCGCGGCCGTCGATGCGCTTCTTCTCCTTGATGACGCGCTCGCGGACCAGGGACTTGGTCAGCGAGCGGTACGCGGCGGAGATCTCCTTCTCGCGGCCCTCGAACTCCGGCAGGAGCTTCTCGGCGGCGAGCGCCTTGACGCGGTCCAGCTCGGCCTCGCGCTCCTGCTTGCCGGCGATGGTGAGCGCCTGGGCCAGCTCGGGCTTGACGGCGCCGGTGAGCGCCTCGAGGACGTCGTCCTGGTAGTCCAGGAAGACCGGGAACTCGCCGGTGGGCTTGGCGGCCTTCGCGGCGAGGTCGGCCTGCGCCCGGCAGAGCACCTTGATGAAGGGCTTCGCGGCGTCCAGACCGGCGGCGACGATCTCCTCGGTCGGCGCCTCGGCGCCGCCCTCGACCAGCTTGATGGTCTTCTCGGTGGCCTCGGCCTCGACCATCATGATCGCGACGTCGCCGTCCTCCAGGGTGCGGCCCGCGACGACCATGTCGAAGACGGCGTCCTCGAGCTCGGTGTGCGTCGGGAAGGCCACCCACTGGCCGCGGATCAGCGCGACGCGGACGCCACCGATCGGGCCGGAGAAGGGCAGGCCGGCCAGCTGCGTGGACGCGGAGGCGGCGTTGATCGCCACGACGTCGTACAGGTGGTCGGGGTTGAGCGCCATGATCGTGGCGACGACCTGGATCTCGTTGCGCAGGCCCTTCTTGAAGGACGGGCGCAGCGGGCGGTCGATGAGGCGGCAGGTGAGGATGGCGTCCTCGGACGGCCGGCCCTCGCGGCGGAAGAAGGAACCGGGGATCCGGCCCGCCGCGTACATCCGCTCCTCGACGTCCACCGTGAGGGGGAAGAAGTCGAGCTGGTCCTTGGGGTTCTTGGAGGCGGTGGTGGCCGACAGCACCATGGTGTCGTCGTCCAGGTAGGCCACGGCGGAGCCGGCGGCCTGGCGGGCCAGACGGCCCGTCTCGAAGCGGATGGTGCGGGTGCCGAAGGAGCCGTTGTCGATGACGGCCTCGGCGTAGTGGGTCTCGTTCTCCACCAGCGAATTCTCCGTTACTTGTCGTCTTTCGTCCCTGCCCGCCCGTGTGGCGGGGGGACGGTGGCGGAGAAGCGCTCCACTGGTGCGGGCCGGTCTTCGATCGAAGCACCCGGGGTTCACTCTCCCGGGGGCCACTACCGAGGACCGGCGGCGGCGAGGTGCGCTTCTCCTCGTACGTCGTGACGTCCGGTGACGTCGGTGGGGTGGTGCCCCGTAAGCCCGCATACCCATGCGGGGCGGAGCATCACACCGTGTCGTGTCTCTTGCGTTGTGCTACCACACTACAAAGGCGCGGTGACAGTCCGCACGTACGGCAAAGGGAGCGGCCCCCTTGTCCCGGGAACCGCTCCCTTCACGGCGTCCTACTTGGCGCCCGCCGCACCACGGCGGATGCCGAGGCGGTCGACCAGCGCACGGAAGCGCTGGATGTCCTTCTTGGCGAGGTACTGCAGCAGCCGGCGGCGCTGACCGACCAGGATCAGCAGACCACGGCGGGAGTGGTGGTCGTGCTTGTGGGTCTTGAGGTGCTCCGTCAGGTCGGAGATCCGACGGGAGAGCAGCGCGACCTGGACCTCGGGGGAGCCGGTGTCACCCTCCTTGGTACCGAACTCGGAGATGATCTGCTTCTTCACTGCGGCGTCGAGCGACACGCGTACTCCTCATAGTCTGTGAGTGGCCACCGAGTGCCCCCGGTCTGCGTCTCGGGGGGTCTTCCACGACTCGGAAGGCGGGGATCCGCTGGGCGCGGCCTCCAGGGCGACAGCTCGCTCCGGGGGTGCGTACACAAACGGCCGTCAGCCAGGGTACCAGGGCATCGGCCTCTCCCGGTCCGCGCGCCGGCCGGGGGTGCGCGCGGGTCTCAGCCGGTCAGGGCCCGTACGGCGGTGAGGACGCCGAGCGCCGCCAGGCACAGCGGGACCAGGGTCAGCAGCACGGCCGACTCGGTGAGGTCGAGGAAGCGGCCCCAGAAGGGGGTCAGTCCCTTGCGCGGGACGACCAGGCCGATGGCGGTGATCAGCGCGGCGCCGGCGGCGACGGCGGCCGTCAGCCAGATCGTCCGCAGGTCGAGCGCTCCACGGTCGCCGTGCAGGAGGAACTCGTTCAGGGCCTCGGACGGCGGGTCGAGCACCAGGCCCAGCAGCAGGGCGGCGATGGCGCCGAGCCCGGCGACCAGCGCGCAGACCACCTGCGAGGTGTAGCGGAACAGACGGGCGCGGATCAGCATCGACAGGCCGGCGGCGAGTGCGAGCAGTTGCCCCCAGACGTTGTCCGAGAAGCCGAGGACGGCGGCGGAGGCGACGACGACGGCCGCGGTTCCGCCCACCAGGCCCAGCAGCAGTTCGTGGCCGCGCCGGGCCTGGGCCGCGATGCGTTCGGCGTCGAGGGCCTCGGCGTCGTCCGCCTGGGAGGGGTCGGGGTCGAATTCGTCGGCGAGGGCGGACCGGGGGGCGGCGTAGCCGATCGGCAGCCGCGCGAATCGCGCGGACAGGCCCGGCAGGAAGGCGACCAGACCGATGGCGCAGGGTGCGCACACGGCCGCGGCGTCGCTCGCCGACGCCTCGGTGGCGATGACGAGGAAGGTGGCCAGGGTGCCCACGGCCGCGACGAACGTGGCGGCCACGAAGGGCGCGTCCGATCCGGGGGCGAGCGCGAGCAGGGTCACCGACGCCACCAGCACGACGGCGCAGCCCAGCATGAACTGCAGCCGGCCGGGCCCCTGTCCGTCCTGGGCCGCGACGATGCCCGACCCGGCGATCAGGAGCAGGGGCAGGGCGCTCAGGCCGAGGGCGACGGCGGACGCCCGGTCGTCGTAGACCCGCGCACGGACACCGGCGAAGGCGGTGAGCAGGAGGCCGAGACCTCCGGCGACGACTCCGGGCAGGCCGTGCATGTCGTGGCGCACGGGGTCGGCGGACCACAGGACGAACGCGAGCATCAGCAGGAGGACGGCGCCGCCGGTGAGGCCCGCGGCACGCAGCAGGCCGTCGCTCCACAGGTGCCGGTCACGGACGACCGCGGAGGCGACCGCGTCCGGCACGTCGTCGTGGACGGCGGGCGGCAGCGACTGGGCGAAGGGCCGCAGGCTGAGGACGTCGCCGTCGAGGATCCGCTCGTCGGCCAGTGTGCGGGCGCCGTCCAGGACCCGGCCGTCGCGTCGCACCAGGTGGTAGCCGGTCGGTGTGCCGGCCTCCTGGGTCTGGCCGGTCAGCCTCAGGATCTCCGGGTGGACGTCGGCGACCGGGATGTCGACCGGGAGCGCCACGTCGATACGGCTGTCGGGTGCCACCACCGTCACTCGGCAGAACCCCGTCGCCGTGGTCGTACTCACCTTCACTGCCCCCCTGCTTCGCGGATGCGTACGCTGCGCCGGGCCACCCTACCGACTGGCGGTGCCGGTGGTGGCACGTAGGATCGCCCGAGTGCGGAGACGACCGTCACCACGGGGGTGCGGTGTGCAACCGATCGTCCGCACAGGGGGATTGATGCTCCGGTGAGCCAGATCGTCATCAAGCGCCCTCCGCGTACCCTGCCGCCCGAAGTGCCCTCGGACGAGCTGCAACTGGAGAATCCTCCCGAACTGCCGCGCGGGCAGCAGGAGGGCATGCTCATGCAGGTGCTGCCGACGCTCGGCATGGGTTCGTCGGTGGTGTTCTACTTCGCGTCCCCCAACGCCCATCCGTTCATGCGGATCATGGGCGTGGTGATGCTGGTGTCGACGGTGGCGATGGTCGTCGCCCAGATCATCCGTCACCGCCGCGGTACGCAGGGGCAAATGGCCGATGTGCGCCGTGACTACCTCCGCTATCTCGCGCAGACCCGGCGCAGGGTCCGCGGGACGGCTCGCCGGCAGCGGGACGCGCAGTTGTACCTGCATCCCGCGCCCGAGCAGTTGTGGGCGGTGGTCGCCGAGGGCAGCCGGGTGTGGGAACGGCGCGTGGGCGACGCCGACTTCGGTCAGGTGCGGCTCGGTCTGGGCCCGCAGCAGCTGGCCACTCCGCTGGCCGCGCCGCAGACCGCCCCGGTCGACGAGCTGGAGCCGTTGTGTGCGGGCGCCATGCAGCGTTTCCTCGCCGTACACGGCCAGTTGGACGGCCTGCCGGTCGCCGTGTCCCTGCGTGCCTTCTACCACGTGACGGTCTCCGGTGATCCGGACCGCGCCCAGGCCGCGGCCCGCGCGCTGGTGGCCCAGGCCGTCACGCTGCACTCCCCCGACGACCTGATGCTCGCCGTGGTGACCGCGCCGGGCGCGGTGGGCCGGTGGGACTGGACGAAGTGGCTGCCGCACTGCCAGGTGCCGGGGTCGTTCGACGGGGCCGGTACCCGCCGGCTCTTCGGGGACGACCTGGGTGAGCTGGAACAGCTCCTGGCGGGTCCGCTGGACGGCCGGCCCCGCTTCAGCCGGGAGGGCAGGCCGCTGCTGGACCAGCCGCACATCCTGATCGTCCTCGACGGCGGCATGGTCCCCCCGATGTCCGCGTTCGCGGCCGCCGAGGGCCTTCAGGGGGTGACGATCGTCGAGGTCGTCTCCGGTGAACTGGACCAGCCGCGCGGAGACCTGTCCGTCGTCGTCCGTCCGGAGCGGCTGTGGCTCGACTCGGGGGCCGGGATCGCCTACGAGGGTGAACCCGACGGCCTGTCCCTGCCCGCCGCCGAGGCGCTCGCGCGGCAGCTGGCGCCGCTGCGCCTGGGGGGCGGGGACGACGACGAACCCCTGCTCGCCAACCTGGACTTCACCGAGCTGCTCGGCCTGGGGGACGCGGCGGCCGTGGACGTCGAGCGCACCTGGCGGCCCAGGTCCGTCCCGGAGCGCCTGCGGGTGCCGATCGGTGTCGGCGAGGACGGCCGGCCCGTGATGCTGGACCTCAAGGAGGCCGCGCAGGAGGGCATGGGCCCGCACGGCCTGTGTGTCGGCGCGACCGGTTCCGGCAAGTCCGAGCTGCTGCGCACGCTGGTGCTGGGACTGGCGGTCACCCACTCCTCCGAAACGCTGAACTTCGTCCTGGCGGACTTCAAGGGCGGCGCCACCTTCGCGGGCATGTCCCGGATGCCGCACGTCGCCGCCGTGATCACCAACCTCGCCGACGACCTCACCCTCGTCGACCGCATGGGCGACGCGATCCGCGGCGAACTGCAGCGCCGCCAGGAGCTGCTGCGCGCCGCCGGCAACTACGCCAACATCCACGACTACGAGAAGGCGCGCGCCGCCGGCGCCCCGCTGGAGCCGCTGGCCTCGCTCGTGATCGTGATCGACGAGTTCAGTGAACTCCTCACCGCCAAGCCCGATTTCATCGACATGTTCATCCAGATCGGCCGTATCGGCCGTTCGCTGGGTGTGCATCTGCTGCTCGCCTCGCAGCGGCTCGAGGAGGGCCGGCTGCGCGGGCTGGACACCTACCTGTCGTACCGGATCGGTCTGCGGACGTTCTCGGCCGCCGAGTCCCGGACCGCCATCGGCGTGCCGGACGCCTACCACCTGCCGTCGGTGCCCGGCTCGGGGTACCTGAAGAGCGGTACGGACGAGATGGTGCGCTTCAAGGCGGCGTACGTGTCGGGGACGTACCGCGCGGGCGGCGCGGACACCGGTCGCGGGGACAGGCTGCCCGTCGAGCGCCGGCCCGCTCTGTTCACCGCCGCCCCGGTGCCGGTCACGTACGCGACGCCCGACCCGGACCCGTCTCCCGTCCCCGACCGGCGGCAGGAGGACGACGCGCTGGCCGACTCCGTCCTGGACGTGGTGGTGCGGCGGCTGGAGGGGCAGGGCGTGCCCGCACACCAGGTGTGGCTGCCGCCGCTGGACCGGGCGCCGTCGCTGGACGAGCTGCTGCCCGCCCTGGCCGTCTCCCCGGAGCGCGGCGTCCACCCGGCGGACTATCCGGTGCCGGGCAGCCTGACGGTTCCGCTCGGGCTGATCGACAAGCCGTTCGAGCAGAAGCGGGAGATCCTGTTCCAGGACTTCTCCGCCGCGGCCGGCCACATGCTGGTGGTCGGCGGCCCGCAGTCGGGCAAGTCGACGCTGCTGCGTACCCTGATCGCCTCCTTCGCCCTCACCCACACCCCGCACGAAGTGCAGTTCTACGCACTGGACTTCGGCGGGGGCGGCCTGTCCGCGGTGGCCGACCTGCCGCACGTGGGCGGGGTCGCCTCGCGCCTCGATCCCGAGCGGGTGCGGCGCACGGTCGCCGAGGTGGCCGGCATCCTCAACCGCCGCGAGATGTTCTTCCGCGCGCACGGCATCGACTCGGTCGCCACCTACCGCCGGCGTCGCGCGGCGGGCGAACTCCCGGGCGAGCAGTGGGGGGACGTCTTCCTGGTCATCGACGGCTGGGGCAACTTCCGCAACGACTACGAAGGCCTCGAAGGCATCGTCAACGACATCGCCGCCCGGGGGCTGGGTCACGGCGTCCACGTCGTCCTCGCCGCCTCGCGCTACATGGAGGTGCGCGCGGTCCTCAAGGACCAGATCCTGGGCCGCCTGGAGCTGCGGCTCGGCGACGCCATGGACTCCGAGTTCGACCGCAAGGTCGCCATGAACGTGCCGGCGGGCGTGCCCGGCCGTGGTCAGGTTCCCGCCAAGTTGCACTTCATGACGGCGATGCCGCGGATCGACGCCTCGTCCGCTCCGGACGGCCTCGCCGACGCCACGGCCCAGCTGGTCCGCACGGTCAAGGACGGCTGGCAGGGCCCGCCGGCCCCGACCGTGCGGCTGCTCCCCCGCAAGCTGCCCGCGGACCAGCTGCCCAAGGGGTTCGAGTTCCCGCAGCACGGCATCGCGATCGGCATCGACGAGGCCAACCTGGAGCCGGTGTTCATCGACTTCGACACCGACCCCTTCTTCCTCGTCTTCGGCGAGAGCGAGTCCGGCAAGACCAACCTGCTGCGCCTGATCGCCAAGCAGATCGCCGAGCGCTACACCCCGGCCGAGGCCCGCATCGTGGTCGGTGACTACCGGCGCACCATGCTGGAGGCGGTACCGGAGAGCCACCTGCTCGAGTACGCGCCCATGGCGTCCGCGATGCAGGTGCACATGGACGCCGTACGGCAGTTCATGGAGAAGCGGACACCCAAGCCGGACATCACACCGCAGCAGTTGCGCGACCGGAGCTGGTGGAGCGGCCCTCAGCTGTTCATCCTGGTCGACGACCACGAACTGGTCGCGGCCAACTCCGGCAACCCGATGTCCCAGTTGGTGGAGCACCTGCCCTTCGCGCGGGACGTGGGTGTGAAGTTCGTCATCGCGCGGAGCTCCGCCGGCGCCTCCCGCGCGATGTTCGAGACGT
Source organism: Streptomyces sp. NPDC041124 (assembly GCF_055592385.1). NCBI lineage: Bacteria > Bacillati > Actinomycetota > Actinomycetes > Kitasatosporales > Streptomycetaceae > Streptomyces > Streptomyces sp. NPDC041124. The sequence goes on along the minus strand of NZ_JBVIYR010000009.1, from coordinate 339,786 downwards.
TCATGCAGCGCCTGAAGGGACTGGGCGCCCAGGGCATCGTCCTTTCGGGTGACCCCGGCGAGGGTGACATCCTCGGCAACGTGCGGGCCCGCCCCATGCCGCCGGGACGTGGCGTGTTCGTCTCCCGCAAGCGCGGGACGCCGCTGATTCAGGTGGGCTTGCTTCCGCAACGGCACTAGGGTGATCGACTGAGCGCCGGCACGGGGCGTTCGGGAAGTAACGGGGAGGCAGTAGACGTGAGTTCGAACGGGGGCGGCGGAGGCACGGGCGGCGCGCCGGACACGGGCACGTCGTTCGACACGCTGGCCCATGTGAATCCGGCGATGGCACTGGACATCCAGCACAGCGCGATGGCGGGCTTCAAGAAGCGCGTCGACGACCTGCTGCGGGAACTGGACGAGTCCGAGGCCGCACCGGCCAAGGTCGGCCAGGACCGCCTCAAGCGCGCGCAGCTGGGCGCCGCGGAGTTCAAGGAAGCACAGTTCCTCTACGACTCGTACGCCATCGTCCACGACGAGCTGGAGAAGCTCTCCAAGGCCCTGGGCGCGCAGATCGAGGGCATGGGCCTGGCGGTGCAGGCGTCCCGGGTGGGCTACGAGAACCTGGACGCGGACATCAAGGCGCGGATGAGGGCGGTCAACGCGGAGGCGGAGAAGTACTACGTGGTGGAGCGGGATCCGTATGTGGAGCAGCGGGGCAGCACGCAGGCACCCGCCGGTGAGGGCGAGGAGGGTCTCTGATGGCTGATCAGCCCGGGCGCCAGGAGCCGGCACTCGCCCGTACGGACTTCGAGTCCATGACGCACCAACAACTGGCCTCGCTCATCGACTCAGCGAGTTCGGAGGGCGCCTCCCTCCTCGCCGCCAAGCTGTCCAAGGCCTCGTCCACGATCACGAAGATCGGCGACGACCTGATGACGTACACCAAGGGCCTTGAGTGGCAGGGTGAGGGCGGTGACGCCTTCCGGGACTGGGGCGGCCAAGCGGCCGGCGCCACCTTGCGTCTCGGCGAGTACACCGAAGTGGCGTCGCGCTGGATGGCCACGGTGGCGCAGGCGGTCGCCGAGGCCAAGGCGGCAATGCCCCCCACTTCCGAGACAACTCAGGCGAAGGCTGAGCTCGCCGACGCGCGGAAGACCATCGCAGCGACCCAGGACCCGGGTGCCCGCAATGACCCCGACGCCCGCAAGCTGGCGCAGACCGCCCAATCCGATGCGACCGCCGCGCAGCAGCGGATGGAAGCAGCACGCGCGGAAGCCATCCAGCAGTTGCGCAAGCTGGCGCAGACGTACGAGTACTCGGCCCAGCAGGTGAACAGCGTGCCACCGCCCACGTTCTCACCACCGGCCAACCACCTCGACTCGAAGGAGTGGCGGAGGCCGGATCAAGCCGTCGCCGTGTCCGTGGGCTCTTCGGCAGCGCCGGCCTCGTCTCCCGGCGCTGGCGTGCCCGAAACACAGATCGGCACTCCCGCCACGAGACCGGCTGGCATCTACCCGACCTCGTCCGGTGGCATCCCGGCATCCCATGGGGAGCAGACACTCCAACGGCCGGTCGCCATGGACATTGACGGTGTGACCATCATGCCCGACAGTCGCTCCCCAGCACCCAATAATCCGGCACTGCCTCAGGCCATCACCAGCTCACGTGCCGATGTCGGGTACGCATCTCAGCCTGTGGTCGTCCCATCCACGGTGCCCAGCCGTGGCGGTGTCCCCAGTCCTCAGCAGAGCACCCCCACTGCTCGGCCTTCTCTGCTGCCGGGTCAGGGGGCGCCCGCCGGGAACCGACTGCGTGTTCCCGGCGAAACCGGCATCGTCGGAGGACGTCCGGTGACGCCCGGTACGGGACGGCTATCCACCGGCATCCCACGAGGCACCGTGATCGGCGCCGATCTCGGCCACGGGCGTGGAACACAGAACCACGCGCCCGTAGGCCGTGCTCTAACTCCCGGAGTAACGTCCGGTGGAGGCACAGCTTCTGGACAAAGCGGTGCGAGCACAGCACGGCGCCTCGCATCGGACACGGGTGGTGTCATCGGCAGTCGACCAGCTCAGCCTGGACCCGTCGGCGCACGACCTTTCACGCCGGGTGGCGCAGGCCTGGTGCGGCAGTCGAACTCCGGCGGGTCTGCCCCCGGTCCGACCGGTCGTGCGAGTGGTGGCGCGCACCCAGCCCCTCAGTCGGTCTCCCGTCGGGACAATCGGCAGGAGCAGGGGCAGCGACCGGACTACCTCGAGGAAGAGGAAGAGACCTGGGTCCGTAGGGACCGTCGTTCGGTTCCGCCTGTCGTCGACTGACCCTCCAAGATCACCTCAGTCCCCCCCAGGAAGGCACATGCGCCCTAGCAGCAAGCGATCACGGCTGCCTCTCTCAGTTGCTTCGGCTGCTCTCGGCCTGCTGCTGGTGGGCGTTGCCGCCACACCCGCCCACGCCGAATCGGTTCGTGCGATGCAATGGCACCTCGACGCCATGAACGCGGACGAAATGTGGAAGGTCAGCACCGGGAAGGGGATCACCGTCGCCGTCATCGACTCCGGCGTCGACAACTCCCTCGCCGACCTGAAGGGTCAGGTCCTGGAAGGCAGGGACTACTCCAAGCAACGTGGCAACGAGCACACCGACATAGACGGCCATGGGACGTCGATCGCGGCCTTGATCGCGGCTACGGGAGCGCGAGGATCGGACAAGGGCTCTTACGGTCTCGCGCCTGGATCCAAAATCCTGCCGATTCGAATGCGTTACGCCATTGAGGATTACGGTCAGGTCGACAACAAGGCCGAATACTCACGCGTGCTGACACAGGCGATTCGCTACGCGGCGGACACCGACGCCCGGATCATCAATATTTCCATGGGCAGCTCCAACGCGCCAGGCAGAAAGAACGTTGGGACGCCGGAACTCTCTGCTGCAGTCCAGTACGCCATCGCCAAGGGCAAGCTGATCTTCGCCGCAGCCGGCAACACGGGCAATGCATCGAATATCCCGGAATATCCAGCTTCCACGCCAGGCGTCGTGGGCGTAGGGGCCATCACAGAGAAGATCCAACGACTCCCGATTTCACAGCGTGGAGCAGAAGTCGACGTCACGGCCCCAGGCCACAACATGGTCTCCGCGTGTCTCTCCGAGACCCGGGTCTGCCGATCCGAAGGCACCAGCGACGCCACTGCCATCGCGTCCGCCTCCGCGGCACTCATCTGGTCGAAACATCCTGAATGGACCAACCACCAAGTGCTCCGCGTTCTCATCAACACGATGAAGGGCAACGAAGAGAGCTGGACCCGGAATGACGAGTTCGGCTACGGGATCGTCCGACCGCGCGCGGCCCTGAAAGATCCGGGTGACCCGGGCCCGGCGGACGAGTACCCGCTGCCCGATCTCGAAGCAGCAGCCTCGACTCCCCCGTCGGACGAAGCCGCACCATCCGCAGGCGCGGGAGGCGGCGACAACGCGGCAACCGCCAAACCGAAGCCCACAACCACGGCCTCCGCCGACGATGACGCCATCAACCCGGCGTGGGTGGCATCGGGCCTGGCAGCAGCCGCGCTGCTAGCGGGTGCCGTCGCCGTCTTCACCCTCCGCGCCCGCCGCCGACGCTCGACCCAGGTACCGGCGGCACCTCCCTTCCCACCACCTCACTCCCCCTACGCCCCGCCACAGCAGCCCCCGGCCTACGGACCACCACCCGGGCCCGGACCCGAGCAAGGCCCACGGCGCTGAGGCCACCGATTCCGAGCACGAAGGAACCGACGTGTCAGTCGACGAGATGTGGGGCCAGGCCCGGGACAACGCCCTCACACGCCAGCAGAGCAGCACACGCTTGAACCAGCTGGCGGCATCCGGAGGCGGCGGATCGGGAGGCAGCGACTACACGGTGACGTCTCCCGACCTGAAGGCCGTGAGAAACGAGACGCAGGAGCTCTACCACGGCTTCGAGAGGGACGCGTTCGACCTCGATGAGGAAGGCTTCAAGATCAACCCCGTCATGTAGCGCGTATGGGACAGCCGGCCCTCTCAGGCCGAAGCGCTGCTGAGCGCCTGCACCCACATCCACAATCACCTCGAGGACACGGTGCCGACGCACGCCGAGCGTGAAGAGGTCCTGGTCACCAACCTGTCCGCCGCTGCCTGACCGGCGCGACTGCCCGGGAACGGAGGCCACTACGGCCTTGCAGCCCGGATAGTCGGCGTTCAGTCCTCTACCGAAACGGTAGGTTAAGCCATGGGCTGCCCGGGTCGGACATCAGGATGCGGTGGGCCGAGATCATGCTCTCGTACCACTCTCCGAACTCCTCCTCGTCGAAGTGCAGGCTGCGTCCGAGGATGTAGCCGGCTGAGAAGTCCTGCCAGGAGCGGTAGGACAGGGAGGCGCTGCGGCCGGCCTCGACCACGACGGCCTCCGCTTCCTGGACTGTGGCATAGCGCGCTCCGACTCCCCACCGCGCCATCTTCGAGACACGCCCGAGGTCCCACGCGTCCACGGATGTCACGTAGCGGTTCTCGTCCAGCACGCCGTCGGCGCGCATTCGGGCCTCGTAGCGGGTGATGCGTCCGATGAGTCGCTGCGTCCCCTCGATCAGTGCTTCTGACTCGGGCTCGGAGATCGGTTCGGTCCGCGTGACTCCGTCGGGACCGAGTACGGTCCGGCCCTCGACGCCGGATCGCAGTACCTGGGCGACGGTCTGCCGCCAGTAGCCGACGTCCACGTGTCCACCGAAGTTCCGGGCGATGGTCCGACGCACGCGCAGGACGAACGTCCAGGTGGAGCTCGATGCTTCACAGGCGAGGAGGTTGCGGGTGTGGTGTTGCCAGTCCTCGCGGCTGCGGATGCCCCACCACTCGCGTAGCCGCGAGCGCTCCGCGGGGTAGCCCGTGCCGTGCCACCCCATGGCGTTCCACAACGAGCCGTTGTTGACGCACAGGAGGGCACCGAGGGCGAGGCCGTGTGCGACGGGGCCGGAGAGGACGCCTCCGACGCTGAGGCCTCGCAGCCGCATGCCGAGGGGAGGCTCGCCCACCCGTGCGGCCACTTGGGACCACTCCGTCGATCCCGGAGGGCCGAAGGGCAGCGTGAGCTCGGCAGGGCTACCCGGGTTGATCACGAGAACTTGAGGGGCTTCGGGACTCCATTGGCGCGCGACCCAGCAGAGCCGGGCCGCTGTGTATATCCGGTCCGGCTCAGGAGCGGGCAGCATGCCGTCGGTGAATGCCTCGTACCTCGGAGCTGAAGTGAGCGGGTCCCGACCGAAGGCCCAATGGTTTTGGTGAGGGGCCTCGTCCGCCCACTTCCGGGGCGCGACGAAGTACAGCCGTACCTGAGCCAGAGTCTCGTAGTAGGCCGTCCAGTCGCCCCGTGTTTTGCTCTCGACGAGAGCTCGCTCAACCTCCGTTGGTGGGATCCAAGAGGGTGGTACGGATGGTGCGTAGCCGGGAGGGGGTGGCACGAAACTCATTCTTTATTCCTCGACGGTGACTCATGAGGCAGCATACTGCGTGCAATTCAATAAGGTTGCAAGATGGTGTTGGCATTGCAAGACAGCACGCGCAGCGACCTTGATGAGCTCCTCACAGCGCACCTGTTCCGGAATGTGTCATTGCAGCATTCCACGTGTCATGAGAGAGGACTTTCGCCGCCCGCCCAATCTCGTTCATCGAGATAACGCAAAGCTTCCGTGGCGAGAATCCTCAGTTCGTCCCACGCCGATGAATGGCGTAGGGCATCGATGCTCCACTCATCCCCGCGCGAGCGCGTCATCTCACTCAAGATTTCATCGATTGGGGCCAGGATCCTACCGAGTGATACCGGCAGTAGCCCTTCACTTACCATGCCTGCGGCGACACGGAAGGAATCGTCGAATTCGAGCGCAAGTTCATCGGCGCCAACAGCGAGCCGGTTGATGTAGTCGATCTGACTTTCTGCTTCCCACGACAGATGCGTCAGCGCGTTCCGCAACTGCCGTGAAACTCTTTCAGCTGTCATCTGATAATCCCTTCCGCGTCGCCTCCGACAACACCCTCCATATCCAGAACGCGCCAGTATGCTCCGTCGCCGTGATGCCCGCCACCGGGGTGCCACCGAAGCATACGGCCTGTTGGGTGCCCTCGGTCGTTGTATTCGCGTAGAACCCAACCCTGGCCTGCGTGATCGCCCTTACCCAAGCTTTCCTCCCTCCAGCCCGGTGTGTTCACCAGTGCACCGCGAATCTGGTCCGGCGTTACCCCTCCAGTGAGCACATCGGGGTCCCGCATGATGTCGTCAATTCCCTGAATTGACCCCACGGGTCCGGCTTCAACACGAAGTTGCTCACGAAGGCGCTCACCATTCGCAGTATTGTGGGGTCCGTCAGCTCCATTGCGCCACTCTCCCTGCGGGCACGCATCTGGCGCCAGTCCAAAAGGATCCACCCACGTATGTGGATTACGGACAAAGTTTTGTGGATCGGGTGCGGGCGCCAGACCGAGTGGGTCCGGCGTCAGATATCGCGCCGTTTCCGGGTCGTAGTGGCGGAAGTAGTTGTAGTGGAGGGCTGTTTCCGGGTCGTAGTACTGGCCGGGGAAGCGGAGGGGGGTGTAGGCCGTGCTGGAGGTTGGCCAGGTTGTTGTGCCCCATAGGGTGCTGCGGGTGCGCCAGGCTATGCCGCCCTGCTCGTCGATGAGTTCGGTGGGGGTGCCGACCAAGTCGGTGACGATGGCGAAGAAGCGGGAGTCGATCTCGTGTTGGGGGGCGTCCGCGGCGGTGATGCGTTCCGACTGGGTGATGGGGTGGAGGCCCCGGTGGTTCCAGGTCAGGGTGACCGGGTTCGGGAGGGACGGGGAGGTCGTCGTCTGTTCGCAGAGGGTTGTGCCGTCCCAGGTGAAGAGGACCTGTTCGGTGACGGTTTCGCCGTCGTCGGCCAGGCGGAGTTTGGCCGTTCTGCGGCCCAGGGGGTCGTAGGTGTAGCGCCAGCGGGTGCCGTCGGGGGTGGTGACCGCGGTCAGGCGGTCTTCCGCGTCCCAGGTGTAGTGCCAGGTGTCCGGCTTGCGGGACAGGCGCGGCTTCTGACGGAGGGTGGTGCGGCCCAGGGCGTCGTGTTCGTAGCGGACGCGGCCGGCCCGGGTGATGCGGGTGCCCGCATAGTCGCGGGAACCGGTTGCTTCGCCGCCCGGATGTGACGTCGGCCATGACGCGGACGTCTGGTTGCCGGACCCGTCGTAGGCGTAGCGCTCCGTCCAGTTCGCGGCGTGTACGGCCGTAACCCGGCCCGTCGGGTCCAGGTCGAAGCGGCGCGGGCCTGCGAGCTGGTCCTCGATGCCGATCAGGTTGCCGTCGGCGCGGTAGGTGTACGCGCGGTGCTGCACGGAGCGGCCGTGCGTGCCTGTCACTGACTGGGTTGTCAGGCGACCCAGGGGGTCGAAAGCATGGTCCAGGGTGACTGTTTCGCCTATGCGGCGCTTCAGTTCGCGGCCGACCTGGTCGTACGTGAAGTCGATGGTGCGGCCCGAGACCGTCATGCCCGTGCTGCGGCCGGTCGCGTCATAGGTCCAGGTGCTGGTCGCGCCGGTGGGGGTCGTGCGGGCTGTGCGGCGGCCGAGGTCGTCGTAGGCGTAGGCGAGGGTGCGGCTGTCGACCGTTTCGGAGAGGACGCGGCCGTGGATGTCCCGGTCGATGGTCAAGTTCGTGCCGTCGGGGCCGTTGGCTTCGATCAGCCGGCCGTTCGTGTCGTACGCGTAGGTGGTGACTCCGTCGGGCGTGCGCTTGGTGTTCACCTGGCCCAGTGCGTCGCGCTCGTACGTCAGGGCCTGGCCCAGCACGTTGCTGCGGGACGTCAGGCGGCCGGCCTCGTCGTAGGTGTAGGTGAGGGTGCGGTCGTCGAAGTCGGTTTCCGTGGTCAGGCGGCCGGCTGGGTCGTAGGTGTAGTTCCAGGTCAGGCCCTTCGGGTTGGTGACCTTGGTGAGGTTCAGCTCGGTGTCGTGCTCGAATTCGTAGCGCACTCCGTCCGGGCCGGTGCGGGCCGTCAGCAAGTCGAAGTGCGTGTATTCGAAGTGTGTGGTGCCGCCGAGTTGGTCGGTGTGGGTCGTGCAGTTCCCCTCGCCGTCGTAGGTCCAGGACTCGGTCGTGCCGTCGGCGGCGGTGCGGCGGGACAGGCGTCCCTCCACGGTCCATTCGAAGCGGGTCACCGCGCCTGTGGGGTCGGTGATCGTGACCGGGCGGCCGAAGGCATCACGTTCGTACGACGTCGTAGCGCCGAGGGGGTCCGTGATGCGTACCGGGAGGCCCGCGTCGTCGCAGGCGATCGTTGTGGTGTGGCCCAAGGGGTCGACGACGGCCGTCAGGCGGCCCCGCTCGTCGTGGCTGAAGTGGGTGGTGTGGCCCGTCGGCGCTGTGAGGGAGGTTCTGTTGCCGCGGGAGTCGTACGTCTGGTGGGCGGTGGTGCCGTTCGGGTGGCGGACCGTTGTGGGGAGGTGGAGGTCGTTGTAGTCGGCTCGGGACTCGCGACCGTCGGGACGTATGACAGAGGTGAGGTTCCCTGCCTCGTCGTAGCTGAAGCAGGTGGTGTGGCCCAGGGGGTCGGTGCGGGCGAGCAGGCGGTTGCAGCGGTCCCGTTCGAAGCGGGTCATCGCGCCCACCGGGTCGACCTCGGCGACCACCTGGCACAGGTCGTTGACGAAGTACCGGTAGGCGTGTCCGTTGCCCGTGGTGGCGGTGGTGGTGCGAAGGCCCGTCTCGGCGTCCTGGTCGGCGTACTCGATGCGCAGGCTCATGTGGCCTTCGGCGCCGCCCTCGGCGATACAGCGGTCGTGGTCGTCGTACTCGTACGTGTAACCGCGGTCGTTGGTGTCGGTCCAGGAGGTGATGCGGCCCGCTTCGTCGTAGGTGAAGCGGAGCGGCAGGGCGGAGGAGTTCACCACCTCGGTGAGATCGCCCGCCGCGGAGTAGCCGTACCGGATCAGTTCCTGGTCGTCCCCGCCCGGAGCGGCGCCGGCGAGGTGGAGGGCTGTGATTCTGTGCGCCTCCGTGGTGATGCGGATGCGGTGACCGCCGTTGTGGGTGATGGCGGTGGGCGTGCCGTCCGTGTCGTGTTCGAACGTGATGCGGTTGCCGTTGCGGTCGTCGATCCGTTCCAGGAGCGCGTGGTCGTCGGCGTGTCGGGTGAAGTGCCAGGTGCGTCCGGCTGCCGGGTCCGTGATCGTGTAGCCCTCGGGCTCCGCGCGCAGTACCCATCGAGGACCCTCGGTCGGCAGGCTTGTGCCGCCGGGGGCCGGGTGGGGGTAGGCCAGGATGAGACCGTCCTCGTGGACGAGGACGATGCGGTCGGCCTCGATCTCCAGCCGCTGGTCGACGGTCGAGGACCAGGAGGGGCCGAACCAGCGGCCGGCGCGGTAACCGGACTCGGCACGGCGTATGAACACCAGGGGAAGTGTTCCGGGGAGAGCGACGTCGGTCTGCGGCATGTACATCTTGCCGGTGGCGAGGTCGACCGGGTCGGTGGGGTTGTTCTGGGTGGCGTGGCCATCGCTGTGGCTACCGGGACGGCTGGCGTCGAGGTGGGCGCCGGCCGTGCCGAGGCCGGTCGGGCTGCCGAGCGCGTTGGGCCCGTCCATGCTGCGTGCCAGGCTTCCCGCACCCTTGAAGGCCGCTCCGCCGGCGAGGCTGGGCGCCATGTAGCCGAGCATGCGGGCCGGGTCCTTCTGGAACTCGTCCCAGGTGGAGGAGACGCCCTGGTACACGTCCTTCGAGAAGCCGACCGGGTCCCTGACCGCGCCGACGCCTCCGTCGATGACCATGGCCGCATCGTGGACGTAGGCCTTGGGTTCGGTCAGGAGCCTGCCGGGGTTGACGGCGAGGCCGAATTCGACGAGGTCGTTCCAGCCCTCCTTCGCGCCGTCGGTCATGCGTTGCCAGCCGCTCGGCCGTTCGGGCGCTTTTCCGGCTGCCTTGTGGAGAATCCGTTGGGCGGCGCTGGCGGCTTCCTCGACGTTCCCCTGGGCGCCGTTGATCCTTTCGACCAGTTCGGCCATCGTGGTACGGCCCGGGTCGGTCTCCGGTGGCCGGGTGGGGAGCGTCGTCGCGCCGGCTTTGATCGCCGCGTTGTAGTCGTCGACGGCCTTGGCGTACTGGCGGGAGAGGTCGCGGGCGACGGGTGCCTCGTGGTCGAGGATCCGCTGGGTGAGGCGCTGGGCCGCGTCGAGCACCTCGCGGTAGGCGAGTACGGCGGCGCCCGCCTCGACGAACGCGTCCAGCGCGCCGTCGAGTTCCTTGGGCAGCTTCTTGACCGTCTTGCGGAACGCCTCGGCGGCCTCGCCCTGCCAGGGGTCGGTGTCGAGCTTGCGCAGCTGCTCCGCGCCCTCGCCGAAGTGTGCCGCGGCGCCGGCGAGTTTCTTGATGAGCCGGTCGAGTTCGGTGGGCTTGCCCGGGATCCAGTCCTGGACGGTGTCGTCGGGGCCGATCCAGATACGGCGGAAGAGGGACCGTTTTTCCGTCATGCCGGGTCTTCCTGCTCCTGCCTACTTCGGGGTCCGGACGTCCTGGCCGTCGGGGTTCACGGGATCCAGGCGGGCTCGGAACTCCTTTTTCTCCTCTGCGGCGACGCCGTGCTCCTCCAGCCACGTGGTGACGGGGTGGTCGTCCTCGTGCTGTTGCTGCCGCTCGAGCATCATGGCCTTGTACCGGGTCCTGGTCTCGGTGACGAGGAAGTCGTTGATCGTCGCGCTGAGCGCGGAGACGATCACATCGGCGTCGTCGGCGATGCAGCCCAGGCCGTGGCACCACTTGTCGAGGAAGTCGTTGACCGCCGTGGTCACCGCACCGGCGCCGGTCGTGTCCTCGGTGACCTGGAAGACGTCGTCGAACCGCTGCTCCGCGCGGTCCCCCGCGATCTTCCGGGCGGCGGCCGTGGACTCTTCCAGCGGCTGCGCGATCGACTGGAGAAACTGGACCTCCCACGTGAATTCGCCGCCGTCCGCTCCCCGCGGGATCAGCCAGCCCTGCGCGTCACTCACGCCACGGTCCTCCGGGGTCGGTAAGAGACGTGCAGCACCGGCTGCACGGCGGTGGCGGCCGTCACGAGTCGTACGGAGTGCTCGGCGGCCGGGTCGAGCCACACGTCGAGTCCCGCGGGGAGCAGGTCCAGGACGTCGGCACCCGTCGTCGAGAACCAGGCTCCCCCGCCGGTGAAGCGTGCGAACTGTTCCAGTGAGGTGAACACCGGTAGCAGCCGGGCCGGTGCCGGCGCGGAGTCGGTCATGGTGCTGGCCAGGTCGAGGATGCGGGAGCGCGGCTGCGTGTCGTCGGCGGTGTGACCGGGTGCGGTGACCGTCAAGAAGCCTGGGTCCTCCGGTCGTTCGCAGTGGACCCGGGCTCGGAGGAAGGCGTCGAAGACGTCCTGAGGGGAGGCCCTTCCGGCTTTCGCGCGTCGCACGGTCTCCGCCAGTTCGACCGGCTCGTGTCCCGCCGCGCCCGTGCCGCTGATCGTGGTCATGTCGGCGCCGCCCCCGTTCGCACGCATGAGGAAGAAGATCGCACACGTAGTCCGGGCGCGCTATGCGGTTCCGCCGCCCCGGCGCGTGGTGAAGCACACGTGTGAAGGGGGCCGCCCCGGATCGGGCCGCCCCCTTCGTGGCCGGTGTGGTGCCGTGGGGTGCGGGTCAGCCCATCAGCATGCGGAAGCGGGCCGCGTTGCCGTGGTCGGTGTCCTTGTAGCCGACGACGGACTCGTCGAGGAGCTGGGCGATGCGGACCAGCTTCTGGCACATCTGGTCCATCTCGACGCTGCTGCTGCGCTGGATCTCGGTGTAGGCAGTCTTGGCCTCGCCCTGCCAGGTCTCGGCGACGGCCTTGACCTGGCGCATGAGGATGTCGAGCTGCTCGCTCATCTCCTTGGCCGTCTTGCGGACGTCCATGGCGGCCTGGGTGACGGTGTCGAAGTTGACCGCCGTGCGGTCGTAGTTGACGCTCACTGTGTGCTTCTCCCGGATGCGGCGGTGTCGGTCAGGCGAGGTCGGTGATGCGGCTGGAGACCTGGTAGGAGTTGTCCACCCGGCGGATCTCGGAGACGCGCTCCTGCTCGTTGGCGCTGAAGCCCTTGACGCTCATCCGCATGACGTCCTCGAGGTCGACGAGGTCGTCCTGGAGCTTCTTCAGGTGCTGGTTGACCCCGCGCTGGACGGAGTCGAACTCCTTGCCCGCGGCGCCCTGCCAGCCCGCCTGGATCATGTCGACGACCGTGTTGAGGGACGTCACCCTCTTGCTCACGTCCGTGTGGAAGTCCTGGATCTTGTTGGCGAGATCCGTAAGGTCGGAGTCGCTGTAGTCGACGCTCATGTGTCTCTTGCCCTCCTGGTGAAGTGCTGGTGGCCGTCGCCACCGTGACGGGTCGCCGTGGACGGTTGTCCAGGTGTCCTGGCGGGCAAGAACCGCTGCCTCCCAGCGCGACTCGTGGTCGCAGCGTCGCGCCGCCCCCGTGCGGTACCACACGCGTGGCACCGGGAGCCACTTTAGTCACTTGCTGTGGGTGTTCCAACTGCAAAGCGCCCACGGGTCAGTTCGCGGCCGGTACTGTCCGCCGGAACCGTTGTGATCCGGTCACGGAACGGACATGCCCCGAGGGGGTGCCCAGTACTGTGGCCGGGGATCGTTCGTACGTGACGAAAGGACACCGTTCCGCCATGGCTGATCTGCCGGACCGGGAGCGCGAGACGCCCGAGGACATCAAGGCGCGCAAGGAGCGTGAACGGGACGAGCTGTACGCGCTGGACATCTCCGGCGTCGAGTGGCACTCCGCTCCGGGTACGGAGGAGCACGAGGAGCGGGTGGAGATCGCCTATCTGCCCGACGGCGCGGTGGCCATGCGGTCGTCGCTGGATCCGGAGACGGTGCTGCGCTACACGGAGGCGGAGTGGCGTGCCTTCGTCCTGGGGGCGCGGGACGGGGAGTTCGACCTGGAGCCGTCGGCGGGGAACGCGGCCGCCGGCGACTGAGCGGGGAGGGTGGTCACGTCTCCCGCTGTGCCCGGCGGCGGCGCAGGTCGCGCAGTGCCACCGCGCAGCCGGCGATGACGGTGACCAGGACCGCGGTGATGCCCAGGGCGTAGGTGGCGTGCCGTTCGTCGCGTTCCGCCGGGGTCTCCGCGAGGGAGAACGGGGGGACGTCGGGTGACTGGGCCCGGGCCACCCCGGGGTCGGGCGTGGGGGACGAAGGGGGGTCGGCGAGGTCGGACTCCTGGACGGCGCGGACCGGGTCGACCACGCCCCACCCGACGAAGTTGTCGTGGCCGTTGACCGAACGCTCCGCCGTCTGTTCGATCCGCGTGACGATCTGGGCCGGGGTCCAGTCGGGGTGCTTCTCCTTGAGGAGGGCGGCCACCCCGGCGACGAAGGGCGCCGAGAAGCTGGTGCCACTGTCGGTGCACTGGCCGCCGCCGGGGACGGTGGAGACGATGTCGACTCCCGGCGCGGCCACTCCCACGAAGTCCCCGGCCTGGGAGAAGGCGGCGCGTTCGTTGTTCCGGTCGGAGGAGGCCACGGCGAGGACGCCGTCGAAGGCGGCGGGGTAGGTCTTCTTGGCCTTGCCGTCCAGGCCGTCGTTGCCCGCCGACGCGACCACGACGACGTCGCGGGCGATGGCCTTGCGGACCGACTCCGCGAGGGCGGAGGTGGCGGAGAGCGGCTTGGCGGTGTCCTGGGAGATGTTGATGACGTCGGCGCCGCGGGCCACGGCGTGGTCGATGGCCCGGGCCATGCTGTCGGAGTCGCCGCTGCTGTCGGCGTCGTTCTGGCGGATCGGGATGATGGTGGCGCCCGGTGCCAGGCCGACGAAGCCGGTTCCCTCGCGGGGGCGGGCGGCGATGATGCCGGCGACCTTCGTGCCGTGTCCCACCTCGTCGTTGGTGGGGTCGGCACCCGTGCCCGAGGTGAGCAGGTCCAGTCCGGCCGCCTTGTCGACGGCGGCGGTGAGCTGGGGGTTCCTGTCGTCGACGCCCGTGTCGATGACGGCGACCCGGACGCCCTTGCCCTTGTTGGTGCCCTGCCAGAGTTCGTCCAGCAGGACGCGCTGCAGGGCCCACGGGCGGGCCTTGAACTGCTGTTTGCTGGGGTAGGTGCACTCTCCGCTGCCGGCCAGCCGGAGGGGCTCCCGCGGCGGTTCGGGCGCCCCGTGGGCGGGCGTGGGCGGCGTGCCGCCGAGTGCGGTCAGCAGTACGGCGGTGGCCAGCAGGGCGGCCTTGGTGGGCGACACCGGTGCGGTCCCTCTCTTGTCCGTCGTCCATGGTCCGTGCGTCCGGGGTCGGCGGGTGTCCGCCTGGGAGTCCCGGATCACGAACCCTGCGGCTGCCGTGCGCTGTTGGTGTCCAGGCGTGGTCCCTTGGCGAGGAACTCGGACCAGGCCAGCGGGATCCTCGTCGGCCTGACGTTCTGGTAGCCGAGCTTGACCTGGGCCTCGCTGGGTTCGGGTGCGGTGTCCTGCTCCTGGCCCGCGTCCTTCTGGTCCGTGGTGCCCGCGCCGATGTCGGAGGTGTCGCTGTCGCTGTCCCCGTTCGCCTGGACGGCGTACCGCAGTCCGGTGTCCGTCACCAGGAAGAGGGAACCGGCGTCGGCGGCGGTGCCCTGGATCTGCGTGTAGAGCTGGCCGGTTCCGGGGGTGACGTAGGTGCTGGTGCCGCCGGCCGTGATCTCGACGGGGTAGCCGCTGCCCGCCCAGGTGCTGAGCACCGTCGTGTTGTCCTTGCCCACGTCGCGCAGCACGCTGCACACCGTGTTCCGGCCGCCGTCGGGGGAGTTGACCTGCTGGGCTCGCAGTTCGGGCCAGTTGGCGGGCTGTCCGGCGAACGGCTCGGGGTCGGCGGTGAAGTCCTGCAGGCCCACGGTGCGGGCCTTGCCGTTCATGTTCAGTACGGCCGTCTGCGGCGAGGAGATCAGCAGCCAGGCGGTGAACTCGCTGACCGGCTGCACCTTTCCGGGCAGGACGACGAAGTGCCGGGTCCCTTCGCCGGTCTCCGCCCTGAGGACCGTGCCGACCCTGTTCTCGTCCGCCGACAGCTGTCCCGGGACGCCGGCCGGGTCGCCGACGCCCGCGGGGAGCCGCGGGAAGCGGATGGGATCGCCCTTGTGGAGGGTGGCGAGCCATTCCTCGGAGACGAGCTGGGGCTTGCGGGAGCCGACGAGGGCGATGGTCAGCGGGTCGGATTCCGCTCCGGTGACGGCGTAGGAGGTTCCGCGGGCGTCGACGAGGTGGCGCTCGCCGCCGCGGGTCTTGACGTACAGGGTGTCGCCGCCGGTGAGCCGGCCGGATCCCTCGGTCTTCTTCTTGTCGGCGTCGGCGAGCACGAACGTCGCTTCCTGGACGGTGCTGTTGCCGTCCTTGCCGCCGGGCTGCGCGCAGACGGCCCAGCGTTTGGCCCGCCCGGCCTCCTCCGCGGAGGGCAGGCGGTCGGGGGCGTAGGGGATGCCGAGGATGGGTCCGCGCGGCAGTCTGCCGGAGTCGAGGATCTTGTCGTCGACCTGAACCACCTTGTACTGCGCGTCCTTCATCAGCAGGCGCGCGGAGGCGTGGTTGAGCACCGGGTGCAGGCGGGTGTCGCCGTCCGTCTTCAGGACGACGTACCGGGTCGTCGACTGCTTGCCGACGATCACGCGCGTGCCGGGTTCGTCCCAGTCGGGCGGGGCGGTGGGCTTGAACATGCCCCAGGCCCCGAACACGCCGAGCACCAGTGCGCCGACCACCAGGCTGGGTACGACCGCGCGCAGCGGCCGGGGGGCTCCCTCCTCCGATCCCGAGGGTGAGGGCTGGAGAAACGCGGCGAGCATGCGCCGCTTCGCGAACGTGTAGGCGTTGAGTTCGTCCCGCCGTGATGCCATGAGTGACTGCCGCTCCCCGTTACCGCCCCCGGGGTCCGAGTCCCGGGCCGTCCGTTGTCGGACCGGCCCCCTACTATGCCTGGTGATCGTCGGCGTGCGTGGAGCAGGTAGGGTTCGGGCTCTTTCCGGGCCGTGGCGGGGCAGTTGCCCGGGGTGTCGTGAGCAGATCGGGGGATGGTGTGAGGGCTTCGGGGACGCGGGTGCGTGGCCCGGCGGGAGTGCGGGGGCCGTCCGCGGGCGGGCCCGAGGGGGCGGGGCCGCCGGCGGCGGCCGGGGAGCCCTCGCGAGGGCAGCCGCGTCTCAGGGCGCGTCCGGGACAGGGGGGTTCGTTCCGGTTGCAACGGCTTGTGCTGCTGGAGATCGCCGCGGCGGTGCTGCTCGTCGGCTGGGTGACCGGTCCGGTCGGCCTGGTACCGGCCGCGGTCGTCGCCGCGGTGCTGGTGGCGCTGGCCGTGGTCCGTCGCCGTGGCCGCTCGCTGCCCGAATGGCTGGCCACCGCGCGGGCGTTGCGTGCGCGGCGTCAGCGGGCCGCGGCGCTCGAGGTTCCGCCGGGGACCGAGCCGGGGCTGGTGCCGGTGCTCGAATGCGCTCCGGCCCTGCGCACGTACGCGCACGGGGCACGGGACCGGCGGCCGGTGGGGATCATCGGCGACGGCACCTTCGTCACGGCGGTCGTGCACGTGGAGGCGGACTTCACCGCGCTCCGCGCGCAGCGCAGCAGGCAGCCGCTGCCGTTGGCCCTGGTGCGGGACGCCCTGGAAGTGGACGGGATCCGGCTGGAGTCGGCGCAGATCGTGCTGCACACCCAGCCCGCTCCCGCGCTGCATCTGCCCCGGCAGTCGGTGGCGGTCGCCAACTACGCGCCGCTGCAGGAGCAGATCGAGGCACCGGCGGTGCGCATCACGTGGGTCGCGCTGAAGCTGGACCCCGAGTTGTGTCCCGACGCCGTGGCCGCGCGGGGCGGTGGGCGGGTGGGGGCGCAGAAGTGTGTCGCCCGTGCGGCTCATCATCTCGCCAGCCGGTTGACGGGGGCCGGTTTCCGGGCGGCCGTGCTGGACGAGGAGGAGCTGGTCGCGGCCCTCGCCACGTCGGCGTGCGCCAATCCGCTGGTGACGGCGGAGGCGGGGCGGACGGAGACGAGGGAGCGGCGGACCGAGGAGTCCGGGCGCAGTTGGCGCTGCGACAACCGCAGACACACGACGTACTGGATACGCCGGTGGCCGGGGGCCGGTGGCGGTGACGGGCCGTCGCTGCCCCAGTTCGTGGCCCGCGTGACGGCGGTGCCCGCGCTCGCCACGACCTTCAGTCTCACGCTGTCCCGCGGGGAGGGGCGGGACGTCTCCCTGTGCGGGCACCTGCGGGTGACGGGGCGCAGTGACGACGAACTGGTGGCGGCACGGCACGCGTTGGAGGAGGCGGCCCGTCGGTCGGGGGCGGGTCTGGCCCGCCTGGACCGGGAGCAGTTGCCCGGCATGCTGGCCACGCTGCCACTAGGAGGTGCGCGGTGACGACGACCACGACGGATCCGGCCGACGGGTCGTCGGCGCAGGGTTCCCCGGACGGGGGCGCCCCGCCCGCGGACCGGAGGGTGGGGGCCGGCCGACTGCTCAGCGGCTTCGGGCTGCTCGGGCCGCGGCACGGGCGGCACACGCTGCCCGTGGACGAGGTGGACGCGCTGGCGTTGCCGATCGGCGACGACGGGGTCATCGCCGGGGTGGATGCCGAGGGCCGGCCCGCGGTGCTGGGGCTCAACCGGCCCACGCCCTACGACGTCGTCCTGATCGGCGGGTTGTGGACGGCACAGGTGCTCGCGCTGCGGGCGGCGGCGACGGGTGCGCGTGTCGCGGTGGAGACGGGCCGCCCACAGGCCTGGTTGCAGATGCTCCACGCGATGGGGGGCGGGCAGAACGGTCTGGCGGTGTACGACGTGGGCCGTGTGCCGCCCCAGGGCGCGTCCGCGGGGACGCCCGTGCTGGTGGTGCGGGACTGCGGGATGCGGCCGCCCCGGGGGCGGGTCGTCTCGGGTCCCTGGCAGTCGCTGCTGACCCTGTTGCCGTATCTGAGTCCTGTCGCTCCCGGGCTGCTGCGGCGTGCCCGGCTGGCGGGCATCCAGCGGGTCTCTCCGGACGAGGCGGCGGAACTGGGCCGCACCATGGGGCTGACACCGGCCGAGGTGGAGTCCCTGCCCACCCTCGCGGACGGTGTGACGCTCTGGTGCGCCGACGGCGACCGGCAGTACGTGACGACCCGGCCCACGGACGCGGAGACCGGACTGCTGGGCATGCCGCGGCGGATGGACTGACGGGGACGGGACGCGCGGCGTCGTTTCCTCACCCGGATTTCACCGCATGGTCACACGACCGCCGGGCTTGCCCGGTTTGCAGGCGGATGTCGGACGGCCGGCCCCCGGGGTGTTCCGTCGGGGGCCCGGAGGGCCGATGGTGGTGGGTGGACGGGCCTGCCGGTGTGGGGCGTGTGGTGATTAGGCTGGGAGTGGGCGTGACGTCGGAACCCGTGAACCGGGCGGCGGCGTCCCCGGGTAGGGCGGGGAAGTCCGGCGGCGCCGGAGGATCTCGCACGACCTCGAGCGGCTTCGGCGCACTGCGGAGCACTTCGGACGACGGACACGGTCGCCCCAGCGCGGCATGAGGGTGCACGACCAATCAGGAGGAACTGTGAGCAGCGATCGGGACGGGACGCGCGGGGGCTGGGCGACACCCGGCGATGACCAGCCCGACGCGGAGTCAGCCATCGAGACGACGGGCGAGTTCACCATCGACTACGCGCCGCCGGCCTGGTACACGCAGAATGCCGCGGGGAGTTCGGGTGCGGGAGCGTCGTCCGCCTCCTCCGGTCCCTCCGACGCCGCCGGTTCCGCCGCTTCCTCCTCTTCTCCCGTTTCCGGTTCCTCGCCCGTCCCGCCGCCGGCGGCGCCTACGGCCGGGGGGCCCGTTCCGCCGCTGCCCGGACCGACTCCGCCGGCGCCTCCGGTGGGGGCGTCCGACCCGTCGCCGGTGCCGGGTGCGCCGTTCGCTCCTCCCGCGCCGCCGACCGGGCCGCCG
This sequence comes from Streptomyces sp. NPDC041124, assembly GCF_055592385.1. Classification (NCBI taxonomy): domain Bacteria; kingdom Bacillati; phylum Actinomycetota; class Actinomycetes; order Kitasatosporales; family Streptomycetaceae; genus Streptomyces; species Streptomyces sp. NPDC041124. The sequence continues at coordinate 320,894 of NZ_JBVIYR010000009.1, read as the reverse complement.
GTCGCCGTGCCCAGGCTTCCGGTGGGAAGCGGGTTCGAGCCGCAGCACCCGGAGGCTGCGGCGGACGCCGCGGACCCGGATTCCGGTGCGGCTTCACCCGCGGGTGCGCCGGACGTTCCCGGGGGCGGGAGTCCGGCGCCGTGGTCCGCGCCGCAGGCCTCCCCCGCGCAGCCGGAGCAGCCTCAGCCGGACACGACCGGCAACGGTGACCTGGAGAGCGGTGCCACGATCCGCTTCTCCGCCGCCGCGTTGAAGCGGGAGATCGCACAGCGCGAGACGGACAGCGAAGCACCCGCGGACGCGGGGACCGCAGCGGATGCCGGCGCCACAACGGATGTCGGCGCTACAGCGGATGCCGGGACAGCGGCTGGGGCCGAAGGCACGGCGTCCGCCGACGAGGACGCCCGGGCAGGGGCCGCGGATGCCGCGGATTCCTCCGCTGACGGGTCCGGCGGCGCCGAGGAGGTCGCGGAGGCCGAGGAGCCCTCCGGTGCCGCGGCCGGTGGCGTCTCGCCCACCGGGGACGCGGTGGGGGATGCCGGTGGGCAGGACCAGGACGCGGGGTCGTCGGTGACGGACGGCACCGACTCGGCGGAGGACGACGCCTCGGCGGCGGAGCCGGAAGGCGAGCCCGAGGAGGTGGCGCCCGCGGAGGACGTACCGGCGGCGCTCGAGCCGGAGAACGCCGAGCCGGTCGTGACCGACCCGGCGCCCGCCGGTGAGGCCCCCGCCAGGGCCGACGAGGACGAGATCCCCCGGGACGCCGTCCCGGCGCCGGCCGACGCCGTGCCCGCCTGGACTCCCCCGGCGCCGCAGGTGCCCCCGGCCCCGCCGTCGGCGTACCCCGCCGCGCCCGCGCCCGCGGCCGAGTGGCCCGTACAGCCGCCGCAGGCGCCCGGGCAGCCGCACCCCGCGGCGGCGCAGGACCAGCCGGCGGTCCCGGCTCAGCAGCCGCCGTTCCAGCCGCAGGCGCCCGAGCCCGCGCCCGCCGCCTGGAACCCGCCGCCCGCCGGTCCGGCGCAGCCCGGCTACGGCTTCCCGCAGCCGGACGCCGCCGCCCAGCAACCCCCCGTGCAGTCGCAGGCCCCGCAGGCCGGGTACGGCTTCCCGCCCGCAGGTGCGGTCCGGCAGCCGCCCGCGCCGCAGCACCCCCAGAACCCGCCCGTGCCCGACCCGCAGGCCGGTTACGGCTTCCCCCAGCCCGGGACCCCGGCCCAGCCCCCCGCTCCCCCGGCCGCGAACCCGGCCTCGCCCCACCAGACCGGTTACGGCGTGCCGCAGCCGGGCGCTCCCGCGCCCCAGCAGCCGCCCGCCCAGCCGCCGGCCGGGAATCCGTCCGTCCCGCAGGCCGGTTACGGTTTCCCGCCCGCCGGTGCCGCCCCGACTCCCCCGGCCCAGCCCGGTGGTTACGGCTTCCCCCAGCAGCCGCGGCACCCCGGGGTGCCGCAGCAGGCACAACCCCCGCAGGCACAGCCCCCGCAGCAGGTGCCTCAGCAGCCCGTCGATCCGCGGGCCGGGGCCGCCTGGCCGCAGCCGATCCGGCACGATCAGCGGCAGCCCACCAACCCCGGGGCCGCGCCGCTCGGTTACACGGCTGCCGTGGAGCTGTCGTCGGACCGGCTGCTCAACAGCAAGAAGCAGAAGGCGAAGAGCAGCCGGCCCGCGTCCGCCGGGTCACGCTTCAAGCTGGGCGGGAAGAAGGAGGAGGCGGAGCGGCAGCGGAAGCTGGAACTGATCCGCACGCCGGTGCTGTCCTGTTACCGCATCGCCGTCATCAGCCTCAAGGGCGGTGTCGGCAAGACGACCACGACGACCGCGCTCGGTTCCACGCTCGCCACCGAGCGGCAGGACAAGATCCTCGCGATCGACGCCAACCCGGACGCCGGTACGCTCGGCCGCCGGGTGCGGCGCGAGACCGGGGCCACCATCCGTGACCTGGTCCAGGCGATCCCGTACCTCAACTCGTACATGGACATCCGGCGGTTCACCTCGCAGGCGTCCTCCGGTCTGGAGATCATCGCCAACGACGTCGACCCCGCCGTGTCCACGACGTTCAACGACGAGGACTACCGGCGCGCGATCGACGTGCTGGGCAGGCAGTACCCGATCATCCTCACGGACTCCGGCACGGGTCTGCTCTACAGCGCCATGCGCGGCGTGCTGGACCTCGCCGACCAGCTGATCATCATCTCCACGCCGTCGGTCGACGGTGCGAGCAGCGCCAGTACGACGCTGGACTGGCTGTCCGCGCACGGCTACGCGGACCTCGTCTCCCGGTCCCTCACCGTCATCTCGGGGGTGCGCGAGACCGGCAAGATGATCAAGGTCGACGACATCGTGGCGCACTTCCGGACCCGGTGCCGGGGTGTGCTCGTCGTACCGTTCGACGAGCACCTGGCCGCCGGTGCGGAGGTCGACCTCGACATGATGCGGCCGAAGGTGCGGGAGGCGTACTTCAACCTCGCCGCGCTGGTCGCCGAGGACTTCGTCCGCCACCAACAGTCGCACGGCCTGTGGACCTCCGACGGCAACCCGCCGCCGGTCGCCGCCCCGCCGCTGCCGGGCCAGCCCGTCCCAGGTCAACCCGTCCCGGGCCGGCCCGGTGCGTATCCGCAGCAGCCGCAGCCCGGAGAGCCGTACGGCGCACCGGGCCGGCCCCCGGCCCGGGCACCCCAGGCCCAGCCCGGGCAGCCGTACGCGCCACCGCACCAGCAGCCCGCCCAGCCCTATCCCCAGACGCCGGCCCAGCCCCAGCCCGGGCAGCCTCCGGCCGGCTACGGCTACCCCCAGGCGGGACAGGGGCAGCAGCCCGGACAGCAGCCGCCCCCGCAGCAGTAGGACCGTGGCGTGGCGGAGGCGGTGGCCCGTCGAGGGGCCGCCGCCTCCGCCACGGGCCGGTCAGTCGTCCCGGCCGACGACGGCGGTGACGCGGATCTCGACCCTCATGCCCGGGGCGCCCAGCGCCGCCACCCCGATCTGTGTCCAGATGGGCGCGCGCTCACCCATGCGCCGGCGGAACTGCTCGACCATGACGCGGTTGTGCGCCTCGCCGATGGAGTCGGCGTCGGTGGGCACGTGGTAGGAATCCACGGCGATGACGTCTCCCCAGGTGGCTCCTGCCTCGGCGAGCGTCTTCTCCACGTTGTCGAACGCCCGGACGATCTCGTCCTCCAGCGTCTCCGGGAAGTTCGTGTCGTCGTCCCAGCCGCCCTGACCCGAGATCTCGACGCGGTCACCCACGCGTACGGCCTGGCTGTAGTGCAGCAGCGCCAGATGCTTCTCCCCGTAGCCGGGAGTGAGGAAGAACCGCGGGGCCGGGGGCTGCTCGGTGGTGGCGGACATGGCCACATCCTCTCATTGACTTCATTCTTGAAGTGAACGTACCACGGATGACTTCAAGCATGAAGTCAAAGACCGCTTGGTACTGTGACGGGATGACCAGTTCCGCGCCCCTGGATGCCGGCGACGACTCCCCCGGCGAACCCCAGTGGCTCACTCCCGACGAGAAGGAGGCCTGGACCGGCCTGGCCTCGCTCGTGCTGTTGCTGCCGGGACGGCTCGAAGCCCCGTTGCAGCGCGAGGCGGGCCTGACGCTCTTCGAGTACCTGACCCTCAGCCACATGTCGGAGACGCCCGAACACCGCCTGCGCATGAGCGAGTTGGCCTACCTCGCCAACGGCTCGCTCTCCCGGCTGTCGAACGTCGTCAAGCGGTTCGAGGCGCGGGGGTGGGTGGAGCGCTATCCCGACCCGGAGGACGGCCGCTTCACCATCGCCGCCCTGACGGACGCCGGGTACCAGGTCGTCGTCGCCGCCGCGCCCACGCATGTGCGGGCGGTCCGCAGACTGGTCCTCGGACCACTGAGTCCCACGGACCAGCGCGCCCTCGCCCGCATCGCCGAAAAGCTGCGGACACGGCCCGAGGACCTCGCCTGACGGCACGCGCGCCGTGAGAGCGGCTCGCGACGGCGGAGCCGGGAGTACTCACCGGCTTCGAGCCTGAACGACGGCCACACGGTCCTCGGCCCGGACGGACGGCCGGACCCGCCGCACGTCCGGCCGGACCGGCGAGAACCCGCTCCTACGCCGTCCGCCCCGCGCCCTGCTGCTCGGCCGCGGCGACGAGCTCCCTGCAGCGCTCGACGTCCTCGGCCATCTGCTCCAGCAGCGCCTCGATCGTGTCGAACCTCGCCTGCCCGCGCACGAACGCAAGGAAGTCGACGGCGACGTGGAGGCCGTACAGGTCGAGGCCGACGCGGTCGATGGCGTACGCCTCGACCGTCCGCTCGGTGCCGTCGAACTGGGGGTTGGTGCCGACCGAGATCGCGGCCGGCATGGCCTCGCCCTGGGCGTGCAGCCAGCCGGCGTAGACGCCGTCGGCGGGGATCGCGGTGTGCGGGAGCGTCTCGACGTTGGCCGTGGGGAAGCCCAGGTCGCGGCCGCGCTGGGCGCCCCGGACGACGATGCCCTCCACCCGGTGCGGACGGCCCAGGATCTCGGCGGCGCCCCCGACCTCGCCCTCGGCGACCAGGCGGCGGGTGAGCGTGGAGGAGAACGGCTCGCCGCCGCCCGCCTCACCGCTGACGTACAGGTCGACGACCTCCACGTCGAAGTCGTAGACCTCGCCCTGTTCGGCGAGGAAGTCCACGGTGCCCGAGGCCTTGTGGCCGAAGCGGAAGTTGGGGCCCTCGACGACCGCCTTGGCGTGCAGCTTGTCGACGAGGACCTTGACCACGAAGTCGGCCGCGGACAGCTTCGAGAACTCGGTGGTGAAGGGGAGGATCAGGACCGCGTCCACCCCGAGGCCGGACATGAGTTCGGCGCGCCGGTGGTGCGGGGCGAGCAGCGGGGGGTGGCTGCCGGGGCGGACGACCTCGCTGGGGTGCGGGTCGAAGGTGACGACGACGGCCGGTACGCCCAGCTCGCGGGCCCGGTCCACGGCATGCCGGATGATCAGCTGGTGCCCGCGGTGGACTCCGTCGTAGGAGCCGATGGTGACGACGCTGCGCCCCCAGTCCTGGGGGATGTCCTCCAAGCCACGCCAGCGCTGCACTGTGCCTGCTCCTTGTCGAAACCTTGCCGGACGGACCCGGGTCCGCGGACTGCTCTGCGCAGGTCTAAGGGTGCCATGCCGCATGCGGTCCGCCCGCATCGGCATGGTCACGGTGTGACGGGCCGCACGTCGGGGCGGGTCAGGCGGGGACTCCCGCGCCCGCCAGGTCCTCGACGGTCCGCCGCGTGGCGGGGCCCACCAGCGGGGCCCAGGCACGCGGGGAGTCCGTGAGCCAGCCCGCCACGGTGACGGCGAACCCGGGGACGTGGCGGCACAGGTCGGTAAGGCAGCGCTCGAAACGGACGGCTCCCTCCGGGGTGCGGCCGAGGAGCAGCCCGGTGCGGTGGACGAGGACACGCGGCTCGGGGCCGGTGGTGCGGACGGCGGCGCGCAGCACCGCCTCGAGGACGGCCGGGTCGGACTCGCGGGCCAGGAGGCCGTCCAGCAGTTCGCGGCGCAGCGGGCGGGATGCCCGGGTGCCGGGGGCGGTGAGGACCCCGGCGAGGACCAGCCGGAGTGGTTGCGGACCGTCCTCGAGCAGGCCGGTGAGCAGGGCCCGCAGTACGGCACGGTCGGCGGGGCCGCCGTGGTCCAGTCTCCGGTCGGCGTAAGCGGCCATGGGCCCGGTGAGTTCGGGCCGCCGTTCCGCGCTGTCCCGCAGGACGGCGGCGACCGGCCGGGCGAGGGCGGGGGTGGTGGCGTCGGCGAGGGCGTGGAAGGTGCCGGCCGGGTCGGCCGCCCGTGCCAGCCTCGTGCGGAAGGCGTCCAGGACGGGTCCCGGGTGGGTTTCGAGGGCGTCGGTCAGCGCGCTCGGCGGGAGGTGGGGGTCGCCGTCCGCGAAGTGGGCCAGGGCACGGGTGAGGTGCCGGTCCCTGCTGTCGGGGTCGCGGACGAGGAGGGCGAGCGCCCCGCCGTGCAGGTCCCGGTCGGCGGCGCGGACGAGCACGGAGAGGGCCGCGTATCTGAGCAGGGTGCGGTCGGCGGCGTCCCGCGCGTGCGGCGCGGCCCGCAGGCCGTAGGTGATCGCCGCGGCCCGGCGCGCGGGGCGTTCGTCACGCGCCCAGCGGTCGGCGGCCCGGCACATCGCCGCCGGCTCCTCGTGCGTCAGTACGGTGAGCAGTTGGTCGGCGCGCCGGTGGGTGCTGTCGGCGAGGGCTTCCGTCAGCGCGTCCAGGGCCTGGTGGCGGTGGGTGTGCAGCAGCGCCTGCGCGGCCGTCGCGACGGTCGCGTGCGGGGTGGCGGGCAGCGGCCGCTCGTCCTCGAACCAGCGCACCAGGTACGGCAGTACGGCGACGGGGTCGGCGGTGAGCAGCCGGGCGGCGGCGTCCAGGAAGCGGGGGCCGCCCTCGCACGGAGGGCCGTCGGCGTGGACGAGGCGGCGCAGCAGGGCACAGCGGGTCTCCATGGGCAGCCGGAGCGCGGTCCAGAAGGCGGGGCCGAGCTCCGGCGGGACCGTCCGGCGCTGTTCCCGCCACGCCACGATCCGGTCGGTCAGCAGGCGCAGCACGTCCGTGTACGGGGTCGCGTCGGGTACGCGTGCGAGGGTCGTGGTGAGCAGGCGGGCGGCCCACCAGGAGCCGGGGTCGGCGTCGAGGCCGTGGACGAGGTCAGCCAGGCGTGAGGCGAGGCGGCCGGCACCGTGCCGGCGGGTGAGGAGCAGCAGGGCCTCGACGACGGGCCCGATGCGGTGGTGCGGGACGGGCTCGGTGTGCGGCGGGGTGCGGTGGCCGTGGTGGACCAGGGCGCGCAGGGCGCCGTCCAGGTCGAGGTGGAGGCCCTGGAGCCAGTCGGCGAGCTCTTCGTGGGCGAACCGGTAGCCGGTCCCGGCGGGGACCAGGAGTCCCTCGGCGAGTACGGCGGCGGCCCAGCCGGTGCCGTGCCCCGCGGGCCGTCCGGGGACGGGACCGGCCGGGAACAGGTCCTCGAACGCCTCCCGGTCCAGTGCGCCGTGCCCGGTGCCGAGGCCGCGCCGGGCGGCTTCGTGGACCCGTCCGGCCACCTGGGCCGCCAGCCGCCGCACGGCGGTGCCGCGCAGTCCTTCCCCGGCGGCGAGGCGGGTGGCGGTGCGCAGGCACAGCAGGTCCAGGTGGGCCGCGAGCACGTCCTCGCGGTGGACGGGGGCGTCGGGGGCGTCGTCGGCGAGAGCGGACCTCACCTCGGCCATCAGCCGCAGGGTCAGCGGGTGGCGGGCGTCGGTGCCGGCGACGGCGTCTTCGGGGATGCCGTGGCGGGCACGGAGGTCGCGGGCCTCTCCGGGGGTGAGGTCGCCGAGGGCCACGCACGGGGGGAGCCCGTCCGGGCGGAGCGCTGCGGGGTGCAGCAGTTCCGCGGGGAATGCCGCCGCCTCCCAGTGCTCCGCGCGGCACGCCACCACCAGCCGCAGGCCCGTGGCCCCGAGCCACCGCGCGGTGCCGGCGGTCCATTCGGGGAGGCGGTGGAAGAGCTCCGGCGGCATGTGCTCGGGGTCGTCGAGGAGCAGCATCAGGGGGTGGCCGGCGGTGTGGGCGAGCCGGGCGAGATGTTCCGGGCTCACGTCGCCGAGTGCGTCCGGGGTGGCTGGGAAGGGGACGCGGGAGGTGGCGACGACCGCGGCGGCGCGGTCCAGCGCGCGGCGGGCGGCGTCGGCGAGGGAGCGGTCGTGCTCGCGGAGATCGGCGCCGCGCAGCATGAGGGTGGGGCGTCCGGCCCGCCGGCGGCGGGCGGCGAGCGCCGCGAGCTCCGTGCTGCGGCCGCTGCCGGGGGGCCCGACGAGGCCCAGTACGGTGGCGCCGCCCCGCTCGAAGGCGGCGAACTCCGCGAGGACGGCGTGCCGTTCGACGGGTTCCGCGGTGGCCCCGCGTGCTCCCTCGCCTCGCGCGGAGGTGGCCGCCGGTGCGGCGTGCGAGACGGCGGCGCCCTCCGCGTCCGGACCGAACCCGGGGTAGGGCGGGACGAGTTGTCCCGGGGCGGCCACGCACCCGGCTGCGGTGACCGCCTGGTGTGCGGCGCCCGGAGTGGATCCGGCGAGCGCCGTGTCCACGGCCGGCCCCGCCGTGGACGCGGCCGTGAACCCCTGCTCGCCGGGCGGGAGTTCGTTCCACGTGGCCGTCAGTTCCACCAGCCCGGCGAGGTTGAGGTCGGCGCCGTGGGCGGGGACGGTGGCCGCGTTCTCGGCGAGGAGTGCGGCGAGTGCCGGAGCAGCCGGGGGAAGCGGCACGGCGAAGCCCACCTCGCTGTCGGCCGAGCGGAGGGCGGTGCCGAGGACGCCGAGGACGGTGCCGGTGCGGGCGTCGAGCACCGGGCCGCCGGCGGCTCCGCCGCCGAGCCGCAGCGCGTCCCGGCCGGCGGTGCCGACGGCCAGCTCCAGGGCGTCGGCGACGGGGTACGGGCGGTCGGTGGCGGTGTAGGTGACGGCGGCCGTGCCCAGGACCCGCGCCTCGCGCCAGCCTCCGGCGGGGATCCGCACGTAGGTGCCGCTCTCGACGTCCTTCCGCATGGAGACGGGCAGCGGTGCCACGCCCAGCCCGTCGGTGCGTACGAGGGCCAGGTCGAGCGCGGGAAGCGGGGTGACGGCGTCGGCGGTCACCACGCAGTGGCGGTTCCCGGCCCCGTACAGCACGAGTCGGGGCAGGCCGTCGACCGCCTCATGGCTGGTGATCACCGTGCCGTGGCGGTCGGCGACGAAGCCGGTGCCGCGCGGGCGGCCGGCGAGATCGTGCAGCCGGACGAGACCGTCGTCGACGGGCTCACCCGGCGCGCCGGGCCTGCCGCCCGGCAGACTGCCGGGGCCGAGCGGACTGCCGGGGCCGAGCGGACCGCCGAAGGGATCCGCGAGGCCGGGAGCGACGGGAGGGGCGGCCAAGGCCCCCGAGGCGTCCCGGAGGCTCACGAGGGCCCCGCCGGACGGCTCCGGGAGGGCGCGGGCGGGCCGGGGGCGCCCGGACGGCTCCGCACGCCCCGGGGCCCTCTCGCCGCCGACGGGGTCAGTGTGCTCCCGCGGTCGCGGGAAGCCGCAGGTGACCGGGGCCCCGGTGGAAACCGAGGGGCTGCCCGGGACGTCCCGCTCCTCGCGGGATCCGCTTCGTGACGGCATCCTCGAGCCTCCCGCCGTACATCCGTGCCCTGGTCTGTGACATTAGGCCCGAAATGATCAGCGGGACAGATCCGTCGGCGAACGCGCCCCCTTCCGCTCCCCCGGTTCACTCCGAGCGCCCGCACCTACGGGTGAACAGGCGGACGCGACGGGACAGACCCTGGGGGTGGGGGAACCGAGGGGGGCCGTGGAGCGGCGGCATGTCCATCCCGTGACGCCGCTCCACGGGCGGACCCCCGCTCCGGTCGCTCCGGTCAGCCGAAGACGGCCAGGCTCTTCGCCTTCCCCCGCTGCTCCTCGACGAGCGCCAGGAACCGGCCCCCGGGGCCGAAGACGCCCACGGCTCCGGATCCGGCGTACTCCTCGGGCATCTCCAGCCGCACCCCGTTGGTGAGCAGCCTGGCCCGCCGCTCGTCGACGTCCCAGCGCGGGAAGGCGGCCGTGGCGGCCTCGGCGAGGGGCATGACCGTCAGCTCCTTCTGCAGCTGGTCCAGCGTCTTCGCGGAGTCCAGCTTGTACGGGCCGACGCGGGTGCGGCGCAGCGCGGTGAGGTGGCCGCCGACGCCGAGGCCCGCGCCGAGGTCGCGGGCGAGGGCGCGGATGTAGGTGCCGGAGGAGCAGACGACCGAGACCACCAGGTCCAGCACCGGGGTGCCGTCCTCGGCGACGCCCTCCCGGACGTCGTACACGGAGAAGGAGGAGACGGTGACCGGCCGGGCGGGGATCTCGAACTCCTCGCCCTCCCGTGCGCGCTTGTAGGACCGCACCCCGTTGATCTTGATGGCGCTGACCTTGGACGGCACCTGCATGATGTCGCCGGTCAGCCGGGCGACGCCGGCGTCGATGGCCTCGCGGGTGACCGCGGAGGCGTCGGTGGAGGAGGTGATGACCCCTTCGGCGTCGTCCGTCAGCGTGTTCTGGCCGAGCCGGACGGTTCCGACGTACTCCTTCTCGGTCAGCGCCAGGTGGCCGAGGAGCTTGGTCGCCTTCTCGACGCCGAGGACGAGGACTCCCGTCGCCATCGGGTCGAGGGTGCCGGCGTGGCCGACGCGCCGGGTGCGGGCGATGCCGCGCATCTTGGCGACCACGTCGTGCGAAGTGAAGCCCGACGGCTTGTCGACGATGACAAGGCCGTCGGGCGTGGTGTGCTTCTGGGTCATTCGGAGGTGTCGTCCGTCTCGTCGTCTTCCGGCTTGCGGTACGGGTCGGCGTCGCCGGCGTACCGGGCGCCCGCGGACGCCTCGCGCACCTTGGCGTCGGACTGGCGCGCCTTGTCGAGGAGGTCCTCGATGTTGCGTGCCGTGTCCGGCAGGGCGTCCATGACGAAGGTCAGGGTCGGCGTGAACTTCACGCCCGCCGCCCGGCCCACCTCGGAGCGCAGGATCCCCTTGGCGCTCTCCAGGCCCGCCGCTGCGGCCTTCCGCTCCTCGTCGTCCCCGTACACGGTGTAGAAGACGGTCGCCTCCCTGAGGTCACCGGTGACCCGGGTGTCCGTGATGGTGACGTGCGAGCCGAGCCGCGGGTCCTTGATCCCGCGCTGCAGCTTCTGGGCCACCACCTCTCGGATGAGGTCCGCCAGCCTTTTCGCCCGCGCGTTGTCGGCCACTGGTCCGTCTCCCGTTCTTTCCTGTCTGCGTGTCTTGGGGCTGTGGTCGTCAGTCGTCGTCTTCGCCGTGGAAGCGCCGCCTGACGGACAGCAGCTCCACCTCGGGGCGCCCGGCGACCAGCCGCTCGCACCGGTCCAGTACGTCTCTCAGGTGCCCCGCGTCACCGGACACCATGGCCAGGCCGACGACGGCCCTGCGATGGAGGTCGATGTGGTCCACCTCGGCCGCGCTCACCGCGTACTTGCGCTGGAGCTCGGCGACGATCGGGCGGACGACGGAGCGTTTCTCCTTCAGCGAATGTACGTCGCCGAGGAGGAGGTCGAAGGACAGCGTCCCCACATACATGTGCAACCGGTTCACCCGCCGGTACGGGATCGGTGGCCCCGCCATCCGTGGTGGGCAGGGACACCAGAACCGTACATCGAAGGGGGCGTGGCGATCGACGGATATTGCGCCCGCCGGCGCCCCCTCCGCGCCCCTCGGGGTTCCCCGGACCTGCCCAGATCGTCCCGGGAGCGCGACGCGGTCCCCGCACACACGAGCCGGCCGGCGGGACCGTGGTCCCGCCGGCCGGTGTGAACCGTGGGGTGTTACGCCCGCGGCTTCTCGCGCATCTCGTACGTCGCGATGACGTCGTCGACCTTGATGTCGTTGAAGTTTCCGAGGTTGATACCGCCCTCGTAGCCTTCACGGATCTCGGTGACGTCGTCCTTGAAGCGACGCAGGCCCTCGATGTTGAGGTTCTCCGCGATGACCTTGCCGTCGCGGATGAGGCGGGCCTTGGTGTTCCGCTTGACCTCGCCGGAGCGGATGAGCACACCCGCGATGTTGCCCAGCTTGGACGAGCGGAAGACCTCGCGGATCTCCGCCGTGCCGAGCTCGACCTCTTCGTACTCCGGCTTGAGCATGCCCTTGAGGGCCGCCTCGATCTCCTCGATCGCCTGGTAGATGACCGAGTAGTAGCGGACGTCCACGCCCTCGCGCTCGGCCATCTGCTGCGCACGCCCGGCGGCGCGCACGTTGAAGCCGATCACGATGGCGTCCGAGCCCATCGCCAGGTCGATGTCGGACTCCGTGACCGCACCGACGCCGCGGTGCAGGACGCGGATGTCGACCTCTTCGCCGACGTCCAGCTGGAGCAGGGAGGACTCGAGGGCCTCCACCGAACCGGAAGCGTCACCCTTGATGATCAGGTTCAGCTGCTGGACCTCGCCGGCCTTGAGCACCTTGTCCAGGTCCTCGAGCGACACGCGGCGCGTGCGCTTGGCGAACGCGGCGTTGCGCTCACGGGCGGCGCGCTTCTCGGCGATCTGACGGGCCGTACGGTCCTCGTCGACGACGATGAAGTTGTCGCCCGCACCCGGGACGTTGGTCAGGCCCAGGACCTGGACCGGCGTCGACGGGCCGGCCTCGGCGACGTTGTTGCCGTTGTCGTCGAGCATGGCGCGCACGCGGCCGTAGGCGTCGCCCACCACCATCGTGTCGCCGACCCGCAGCGTGCCTCGCTGGACGAGGACGGTCGCCACGGCACCGCGGCCGCGGTCGAGCCGGGACTCGATCGAGATGCCCTGCGCGTCCTGCGTGGGGTTGGCCCGCAGGTCGAGCGAGGCGTCCGCGGTGAGGATGACGGCCTCGAGGAGGCTGTCGATGTGCAGACCCTGCTTGGCGGAGATGTCGACGAACATGGTGTCGCCGCCGTACTCCTCGGCCACCAGGCCGTACTCGGTCAGCTGACCGCGCACCTTGGTCGGGTCGGCGCCCTCGACGTCGATCTTGTTGACCGCGACGACGATCGGGACCTCGGCCGCCTTGGCGTGGTTGAGCGCCTCGACCGTCTGCGGCATGACGCCGTCGTTGGCCGCGACGACCAGGATCGCGATGTCCGTCGACCGCGCACCACGGGCACGCATGGCGGTGAACGCCTCGTGACCCGGGGTGTCGATGAAGGTGATCCTGCGCTCTTCCTCGTTGACCTCGGTCGCGACCTGGTAGGCACCGATGTGCTGGGTGATGCCGCCGGCCTCGCCCGCGATGACGTTGGTCTTGCGGATGGCGTCGAGGAGGCGGGTCTTACCGTGGTCGACGTGACCCATGACGGTGACGACCGGCGGGCGGACCACCAGGTCCTCCTCGTCGCCCTCGTCCTCGCCGAACTCCAGGTCGAAGGACTCGAGCAGCTCGCGGTCCTCCTCCTCCGGGCTGACGATCTGAACCGTGTAGTTCATCTCGTCCGCGAGGAGCTGGAGCGTCTCGTCGGAGACGGACTGGGTCGCGGTGACCATCTCGCCGAGGTTCATCATGACCGCGACGAGCGACGCCGGGTTGGCGTTGATCTTCTCCGCGAAGTCGGTGAGCGAGGCACCGCGCGACAGGCGAATGGCTTCGCCGTTGCCGCGAGGCAGCATCACGCCGCCGACCGACGGGGCCTGCATGGCCTCGTACTCCTGGCGCCTCTGCCGCTTCGACTTGCGTCCGCGACGCGCGGGACCACCGGGACGACCGAAGGCGCCCTGCGTGCCACCACGGCCACCCGGACCGCCGGGACGGCCGCCGAATCCGGGACGGCCACCGCCGCCACCGAAGCCGCCGCCACCACCGGGACGGCCGGCGAAGCCGCCGCCGCCACCGGGACGACCGGCACCGCCACCGCCACCGGGACGACCGGCGAAGCCGCCGCCGCCACCGGGACGACCGGCACCGCCGGGACGACCCGCGCCACCGGGACCGCGGCCACCGGGGCCGCCACCGGGACGGGGGCCGGCAGCGGGACGCTGCGGCATCATGCCGGGGTTGGGACGCGGGCCGCCGGGGCCGCCGCCGGGACGGGGACCGCCCTGCGGACGCGGCATCGAGCCCGGCGTCGGGCGCGGACCGCCCGGAGCCTGCGGACGCGGACCGCCGCCCTGGCCACCGGGGGCCTGGGGACGGGGACCGGCGCCGGGGGCACCGGGACCGGGACGCTGCCCCTGCGGGCGCGGGGCCTGCGGACGGGCCATGCCGGTGGAGCCACCGGAGGTGAACGGGTTGTTGCCGGGACGGGGACCGGCCGGGCGGGCACCCGGACGCGGAGCGCCGCCACCGGGACGCTGACCCTGGCCGGCCGGACGGCCGCCCTGGCCACCCTGACCCTGGCCCGGACCGGCCGGACGGCCACCGGGCTTGGGGGCACCGGGACGCGCGCCGGCGGGCTTCGGGCCGGACGGAGCGGGGGCCGCCGCCGCGGGCGGGGCCTGGAACTCCGGGGCCGCCGGAGCCGGACGCGGCGCGGGCCGCGGGCCCGGCGTCGGGCGCGGACCGGAGGCCGCCGGCGAAGGCGCCGACGGGGCCGCGGGCGGCTGGGCCGCGGCGGGCTTGGGCGCCGGCGGCTTCGGGGCAGCCGGACGTGCCGCCTGCGCCGGGGACGGCGCTGCGGGCCTGGGGGCGGCCTTCCTGGGCGCACCGGGCTTGGCGGCGGACTTGCCATTGCCGCCGCCCTGGAAGGCGTCTGTCAGCTTGCGTACTACGGGCGCTTCGATGGTCGAAGACGCCGAACGGACGAATTCACCGAGTTCCTGGAGCTTGGCCATGACGACCTTGCTCTCCACACCGAACTCCTTGGCGAGTTCGTAGACCCGGACCTTAGCCACTTCGCTCCTCTGAGGTCCGGGTTGCGTCCGGACCGTCGCTAGTTCATGGGCGTACTCATCGCGTACTCATCGAGTGCTCATCGCAATCTCGACCTGCTTTCGACTCGCGAGGTACCAGACCGTACGGAGGTTTCCGTGCGGCATGTTCGTGCCGTGTTGCCTGCCCAGTCGGCGCGGGGCCGCTGCTCAGCAACCTTGTGCCTGCTCGACGTAGTGGCGCAACGCCTTTACGTCGAGCGGTCCCGGGACGCGCAGCGCCCTGGGGAACGCCCTGCGGCGTACCGCCTGGTCGAGACAGACCGGGGCGGGGTGCACGTACGCACCCCGGCCGGGCAGCGTACCGCGAGGATCCGGGACGCACGCGTCCTCGATCGCCACGATCCGCAGCAGCTCGTTCTTGACCGCTCGCTCCCGGCACCCCACGCAGGTGCGCTCGGGGCATACGCCAGCTCGTGTCCGGCCAGACACTCCTTAGTCTACCTCCCCGGACCGACCTCACCCCTTCGGGGCAAGAATCGAACACCACCGCGCGGACAAAGCTGTCGTGAACTCAGCCCACCGCGGCCTGGATCTATTCCCCGGTCTGCTCGGTGTCGGGCCGGATGTCGATCCGCCAGCCGGTCAGACGGGCGGCCAGGCGGGCGTTCTGCCCCTCCTTGCCGATCGCCAGGGACAGCTGGTAGTCCGGCACGGTGACCCGGGCGGAGCGGGCCGCCAGGTCGACGACGTCCACCCTGGAGACCCGGGCCGGGGAGAGCGCGTTCGCCACCATCTCGGCCGGGTCGTCCGACCAGTCGACGATGTCGATCTTCTCGCCGTTCAGCTCGCCCATGACATTGCGCACACGGCCGCCCATGGGGCCGATGCAAGCGCCCTTGGCGTTCAGACCCGACCGGGTGGACCGGACGGCGATCTTGGTGCGGTGACCGGCCTCGCGGGCGATGGCGGCGATCTCCACCGAACCGTCGGCGATCTCCGGCACCTCCAGGGCGAACAGCTTCTTCACCAGATTGGGGTGCGTACGCGACAGGGTGACGGACGGGCCGCGCACCCCCTTGGCCACCCGGACGACGTACGACCGCAGCCGCATGCCGTGGGGGTAGGTCTCGCCGGGCACCTGCTCCTGCACCGGCAGGATGGCCTCCAGCTTGCCGATGTCGACCAGCACGTTCTTGGGGTCGCGGCCCTGCTGGACCACGCCGGTGACGATGTCGCCCTCACGGCCGGCGTACTCGCCGAGCGTCGCGTCGTCCTCGGCGTCGCGCAGGCGCTGCAGGATGACCTGCTTGGCCGTGGTGGCCGCGATACGGCCGAAACCGGACGGGGTGTCGTCGAACTCGCGGGCCTCCTGGCCCTCCTCGAGGTCCTCGGGGTCCTCCTTCGCCCACACGGTCACGTGTCCGGTCTCCCGGTCGAGCTCCACGCGCGCGCGCCGGCGGCTTCCCTCGGTGCGGTGGTAGGCGATGAGGAGGGCCGACTCGATCGCCTCGACCAGCAGGTCGAGGGAGATCTCCTTCTCCCGTACCAAGAGCCGAAGAGCACTCATGTCGATGTCCACGATTACGCCTCCTCTTCCTTCGTGTCGTTCTTCTTGTCGGACGCGTCGTCCTTGCGGTTGAACTCGACCTGGACGCGCGCCCTGGTGATGTCGGCGAAGGCGAGTCTGCGCGCGGTGGGCCTGCGGCCCTTGACCCCGGGCACCTCGACGTCGAGTCCCTCGTCGTCCGCCTCGGTGATCCTGGCGACGAGTTCGTCGCCACCGGCCAGCTGGAACCGCACCAGGCGGCCGGTGGCGCGCACGTAGTGGCGGTGCTCGGTCAGCAGGCGTTCGGCGCCCGGGGTGCCGACCTCGAGGGTGTACTCGGCGCTGCCCATCGCGTCCGTCTCGTCGAGCTTCGCCGAGAGCGCGCGGCTCACATCGGCGATCCGGTCGAGGTCCGCACCGGTGTCGGAGTCGACGACGACGCGCAGCACCCGCTTGCGGCCGACCGCGTCCACGGCGATCTCCTCGAGGTCCAGGCCCTGGGAGCTGACGAGCGGCTCCAGAAGTTCTCGAAGCCTCTCGCTCTGGGTGGTGCTCATCCGGGTGACTCCTCGGCCGCGTGTGCTGTTGTGGGACGGTGCGCGTGTCTGGATCAAAGGGTATCCGGTCGCGGGGGGTGTTGCCGTCCACCCCGGTCACGGAGGGTGCCGCTGACGGCTGCGGGGCGGACGCCCGGGTACCGTGATCGCGGGCCAGCGGTCCGCTTCCCTTCCGTCGTCACGTTCGTACGAGTCCCCGAGGACGTCTGCCGTGCCGTTCCCCTCGTCTCCGCCCGCCCGTTCGGGGCCGCGCAGGAGGATCCTGCTCGCCGTCGCCCCGGCAACCCTGCTGGCGGCGGGCTGTTCCGCCGGGTCCGAGAAGCCGGAGAGCGGCGGCGGCCGTCCCTCGGCCGCCGACCGGGTCCGCGCGCGTGCGGCCGGGGACAGCCGGGAACTGGCCGAGCGGTACGACGCGGTGGTCGCCGCGCATCCCGGGCTGACGGGGCGGCTGGCTCCGCTGCGCGCGGAGGTCGCCGCGCACGCGCGGGCGTTCGGGGAGGGCGATGCGGCGAAGGCCTCGCCGTCACCGTCCGGTTCCGGGACGGCCGCCGCCTCGTCCCCGGCTCCCGCCCGGGCCGCCGTGCCCGTCAGGGAGAAGGACGCCCTCGCCGAACTGGCGGCCGCGGAGCGGCGGATCGCCGACCGGCGGACGCGGGAACTGCTGGAGGCGCCGGACGAACTGGCCCGGCTGCTGGCCTCGGTGGCCGCGGCGGGCGCGGCGCACGTCTATCTGCTGACGGAGGCCGGACGGTGAGCGAGACGCGCGACGCGGAGGACGGGGAGCTGCGGGCCCTCCAGGCGGCCCTGGCCGCGGAGCACGCGGCGGTGTACGGCTACGGGGTCGTCGGCGGGCGCGTCGGCAGGGAACGGCGCACCGAGGCTCGGACGGCGTACGACGCGCACCGGGCGCGCAGGGACGCGTTGGCTCGCGCGGTACGCGACACGGGTGGCGCGCCCGTCGCCGCCGCGGCGGGGTACGCGCTGCCGTTCCCGGTGCCGGACGCGGCCGCGGCGGTGCGGCTGGCGGCGGAGCTGGAGGGCAGGGTGGCCGGGGTGTACGCCGATCTGGTGCGCGCGAGTACCGGCGAGCGGCGGCGCGGGGCGGCCGAGGCGATGCGGGAGGCGGCGGTGCGGTCGGTGCGCTGGAGCGGGAAGAGCGTAGCCTTCCCTGGGCTCGCCGAGCGGGGCGGTACGGCATCGGGGACACCGGCGCCGTCCGCGTGACGTGACGGGGCGGCAGGCACCGCGTACAGCAGGAAGGAAGCGACTCGCGCATGGTTTTCGAACCGCCGCAGCGTCTGGTGAGGGCGCTCGGTGAGGCGGCGCCCGAGGGTGACGACTGGCTGGAGAAGCTGCCGGAGTTGGCGCACGAGGCCGTCGCGCAGCGCGAGTTGACCGTGGAGCGGGTACAGGTGCCGGGCGGGCGCAGCAGCCTGGTGGTGCTGGTGCGCACGGCCGGCGGGAAGCCCGCGGTGCTGAAGCTGGCGCCGCGCCGGGCCCGCCCGGCAAGTGAGCGGGCGGCGCTGGCCCGGTGGGACGGGCTGGGAGCGGTCCAGTTGCTGGAGGAGACCTCCTCGCCGGGGGCCGAGGGGGTGCTGCTGCTGGAGCGGCTGCATCCGGACGTGTCGGTGCGGACGCTGCCGGAGGCGCGGGCGTTGCTGGAGGCGGCGGGGACGCTGCGCCGGCTGTGGGTGGACCCGCCGGAGGGGCACGGTTTCGAGACGGTCGCCGAGCGGACGGGGCGGCAGGCGCAGGCGATGCGGGCGAGCGCGGTGGCCGACCCGGAGGTGGCGCCGCTGGTGGACGCGGCGCTGACGGCCCGGGAGGAGTTGCTGGCCGCGCCGCCCGAGCATCGTCTGCTGCACGGGACGTTCCGGCAGAGCAAGGTGCTCGCCGGGGAGCGGATGCCGTGGCTGGCGGTGGGCCCTGACCCGGTGGTCGGCGAGCCCGCCTTCGACCTGGCCCGGCTGGTCCGCGACCGCGTGGAGGACCTGATCGCCCAGCCGTCGGGCGCGACGACGACGCGCCGCCGGGTGAAGCGGCTCGCGGAGTCCCTGGACGTCGACCGTGACCGGCTGCGCGGCTGGACGCTGTTCCGTGCGGTGGAGTCCGGTGTGCGGGCCCGACGGGTGCGGCGCGAGCGGGACGCGGAGCTGTTGCTGGAGTTCGCCGCCTGGCTGTGAGTGGGCGGCGCATTGGTGCTGGCCGGGGGTAGCGGCGCGGCCCGGCGCCTACGGGGTGCCGCCGCGCCCACCCTCCCCCATGCTCGGCTGCGCTCGACCGGGGGCCCCATCGCCCCGGCGGCACGACTGCCCGCGGTTGCGCGCGCCTGGGCGCTGGTGCGGCCCGGGGGGGGTGTCGGCGCGGCCCGGTGCGTGCGGGGGAACCGCCGGGCCCGCCCTCCCCCGTCGCCCGGGCGGCACGGCTGTCCGCGGCTCGGGGCGGCACCGCATGGGTGCGGCCCCGAGC
This sequence comes from Streptomyces sp. NPDC041124, assembly GCF_055592385.1. Classification (NCBI taxonomy): domain Bacteria; kingdom Bacillati; phylum Actinomycetota; class Actinomycetes; order Kitasatosporales; family Streptomycetaceae; genus Streptomyces; species Streptomyces sp. NPDC041124. Next base: position 301,986 of record NZ_JBVIYR010000009.1, on the reverse strand, counting down.
CTGCGGGGGTGCTGCTCTGCTGGCTGCGGGCGGCTGCCCGCGGCTCGGGTCAGGCCGTCAGGCGGGTTACCGCTTCCTCGACGGTGAGTTCCTCGCGTTCGCCGGTGCGGCGGTCCTTGAGTTCGACGATCCCCTCGGCGGCGCGGCGGCCGGCGACCAGGATCTGCGGGACGCCGATCAGCTCGGAGTCGGTGAACTTCACGCCCGGGGAGACGCCCGCGCGGTCGTCGACCAGGACGCGGAGTCCGGCGGCGGACAGCTTCTCGGAGACGTCGAGCGCGAGCTCCGTCTGCAGCGCCTTGCCGGCGGCGACCACGTGCACGTCGGCCGGGGCGACCTCGGCGGGCCAGCACAGGCCCTTGTCGTCGGCGGTCTGCTCGGCGAGCGCCGCCACCGCGCGGGAGACGCCGACGCCGTAGGAGCCCATGGTGACGCGGACCGGCTTGCCGTTCTGGCCGAGGACGTCCAGCTTGAGGGCGTCGGCGTACTTGCGGCCCAGCTGGAAGATGTGGCCGATCTCGATCGCGCGGTCCAGGCGCAGGCCCGTGCCGCACATGGGGCAGGGGTCGCCCTCCTGCACCACCACGACGTCCACGTACGCGTCGACCTCGAAGTCGCGCCCGGCGACCACGTTCTTCGCGTGCGTGTCGGCCTTGTTGGCGCCCGTGATCCAGGCGGTGCCGGGTGCGACGCGCGGGTCGGCGATGTACCTCACCTTGTCCAGGCCCTGCGGGCCGACGTAGCCGCGCACCAGCTCGGGGCGGGCGGCGAAGTCGGCCTCGGTGACCAGTTCCACCGCGGCCGGGGCGAAGTGCGCCTCGACCTTGCCCATGTCGACCTCGCGGTCACCGGGCACGCCCACGGCGACGATCTCGCCATCGACCTTGACCAGCAGGTTCTTCAGCGTGGCGGAGGCGGGCACGCCGAGCGACGCGGCGAGGGTCTCGATGGTCGGGGTGTCGGGGGTGGGGATGTCCTCGGCGGCCGGGACCGCGGAGCCGTCGACCGCCTTCAGGTCGTACGCGACGGCCTCGGTGTTGGCGGCGAAGTCGCAGTTCGGGCAGTCGGCGAAGGTGTCCTCGCCGGCCTCGGCGGGGGCGAGGAACTCCTCGGACTTGGAGCCGCCCATGGCACCCGCGGTGGCCGCGACGACGCGGTAGTCGAGGCCGAGGCGCTCGAAGATCTTCTGGTAGGCGGCGCGGTGCAGGGCGTACGACTGGGCGAGGCCCTCGTCCTCGAGGTCGAAGGAGTAGGAGTCCTTCATGAGGAACTCGCGGCCGCGCAGGATGCCGGCGCGGGGGCGGGCCTCGTCGCGGAACTTGGTCTGGATCTGGTAGAGGATCACGGGCAGGTCCTTGTAGGAGGACGCCTGGTCCTTCACCATCAGGGTGAAGATCTCCTCGTGGGTGGGGCCGAGGAGGTAGTCGCCGCCCTTGCGGTCCTGGAGGCGGAACAGCTCGGCGCCGTACTCGTCCCAGCGGCCGGTGGCCTCGTAGGGCTCACGCGGCAGCAGGGCGGGCAGCAGGACCTCCTGGGCGCCGATGGCGTCCATCTCCTCGCGGACGATGCGCTCGACGTTGGCGAGGACCTTCTTGCCGAGGGGCAGCCACGTCCAGATGCCGGCGGCGGTACGGCGCACGTAGCCCGCACGGACCAGCAGCTTGTGGCTGAGGACCTCGGCGTCCGCCGGGTCGTCGCGCAGCGTCTTCGCCATCAACTGGGACATGCGCTGGACCGGTGCGTTCGCCATGGTTCTCGTACTCCTGCTGCTGGGGGTCCCCCCGCTCGAGCGCAGCCGAGAGTGGGGGCGGGTCGATGACAGGGAGGTTAGCCGGGCGGGACGCGGCGGCGGAAATCCATTGTCTGCCGTCCGCTACCCGCGCGGCAGCGGCAGCGGGGCGCCCATGACCGCGTAGGGCATGGCGGCGCTGGGGAAGTGGACCTGCCGGGCGAGGTCCTGGTAGCCGAGGGAGCGGTACAGGTGGCGGGCGGGGCTCTCGGTGTCGATGGCGGAGAGGATCGAGCGGGGCTGTTCGGCGCCGTCGGTGATCGTGGTGATCAGCGCGCGCCCGATGCCGTGTTTCTGGTAGCGGGGGTGGACGTGCAGCTCGGTGATGACGAAGGAGTCGTCGAGCCAGTCGCCGTGGCCGCGGGCGCGCAGATAGGGCTCGACGACGGTGGACCACCAGTGGGTGCGGTCGTTGGGCATGCCGTAGACGAAGCCGACGAGGCGGCCACCGACCGTGGCGCCGAAGGCCCGGGCGCCGGGGAAGGTCATGTGGCGCAGCACGATCTGCCGGCGGACGGCCACCTCGTCCGGGCCGAGCCCGAACGCCACCGCCTGCACCGCGAGTGCCTCGTCGACGTGACCGGGCAGGTCGAGGGGGCCGATCACGATGTCGTCGGGCTCGGAGCGGTCGTGACCGGGGAAGCGCAGCATGCCGGGGAGACTACAGGGACGCGCCGGTCAGAACAGCACGCTCATGAAGGCTCCGACCTCTTGGAAGCCGACCCTCTCGTACGTCCTGCGGGCGGGGGTGTTGAAGTCGTTGACGTAGAGGCTCGCCACGGGGGCGACGTCGGTGAGGGCGTAGCGCAGGACGGCCGCCATGCCGGGGGCGGCGACGCCGTTGCCCCGGTGTTCGGGGGCCACCCACACGCCCTGGATCTGGCAGGCGCGGTCGGTCGCGGCGCCGATCTCGGCCTTGAAGACGACCTTGCCGTCGGCGTCGAAGCGGGCGAAGGAGCGGCCGGCGCCGACGAGTTCGGCGACCCGGGCCTGGTAGAGCAGGCCCCCGTCACCGGCCAGCGGGGAGATGCCGACCTCCTCGGTGAACATCGCCACGCACGCCGGCATGATCGTCTCCAGTTCGTCCTTGCGGACGCGGCGGACGGAGGGGTCCGGGGCGACGGTGCGGGGCATGCGGTCGGTGACCATGAGGGGCTGGTGGGTGCGGACCTCGCGGGCCGGGCCCCACTGGGGTTCGAGCAGCCGCCACAGTTCGGCGGTGGGCTCGGCCGGGCCGACGATGGAGGAGCAGCGGCGTCCGGCCCGGCGGGCGCGGTCGGCGAAGGCCCGCACGGCCCGGGGGGTGGCGCAGATCGGCACCAGGTTGGCGCCGGCGTAGCAGAGGGAGGTCAGGACGCCCCCCTCGTACCATCCCCACATCTCGCCGCCCAGCCGCCAGGGGTCCAGGCCGGCGATCTGGACCCGGGCCGTGACGAAGGCGTTCGCGACCGGCTCGCGGTCGAGGACGGCGAGGGCTGCGGCCAGGTCGCTCGGCTCGAGGACCCGTGAAGTGGTCTGCGTCAACAAAAGCGGGGGCCTCACACAAAGGGGTCTGCCTGATTTCCGCACTGTACCCGCGGAAGCCGGGCAGCGCCGCCCCGGTCCGGCCCCGGGCCGGCTGGTCCCCGGGCGCCGGAGCGGGCTGTCCGCCCCGGCCGGCGCCCGGCGCGGCCGTCAGCCGGCGACCGAGACCTCGGGCTCGCCGGAGGCCACTCCGTCCTTCTCCATCTGCTCGGCGATCTTCATCGCCTCCTCGATCAGCGTCTCCACGATCTTCGACTCGGGCACGGTCTTGATGACCTCGCCCTTCACGAAGATCTGGCCCTTGCCGTTGCCGGAGGCGACACCGAGGTCGGCCTCGCGGGCCTCGCCGGGGCCGTTGACGACGCAGCCCATGACGGCGACGCGAAGCGGGACGTCCATGCCGGTGAGGCCGGCGGTGACCTCCTCGGCGAGCTTGTACACGTCGACCTGGGCGCGGCCGCAGGACGGGCAGGAGACGATCTCCAGTCCCCGCTGCCGCAGGTTCAGGGACTCCAGGATCTGGATGCCGACCTTGATCTCCTCGACCGGCGGGGCCGACAGCGAGACGCGGATGGTGTCGCCGATGCCCTGGGAGAGCAGGGCGCCGAAGGCGACGGCCGACTTGATGGTGCCCTGGAAGGCGGGGCCGGCCTCGGTCACGCCGAGGTGCAGCGGGTAGTCGCACTGGGCGGCGAGCTGCCGGTATGCCTCGACCATGATGACCGGGTCGTTGTGCTTGACGGAGATCTTGATGTCCCGGAAGTCGTGCTCCTCGAAGAGGGACGCCTCCCACAGGGCGGACTCGGCCAGCGCCTCGGGGGTCGCCTTGCCGTACTTCTGGAGCAGGCGCCGGTCCAGTGAGCCGGCGTTGACGCCGATGCGGATCGGGGTGCCGTGGTCCTTGGCGGCCTTGGCGATCTCCTTGACCTGGTCGTCGAACTTCTTGATGTTGCCCGGGTTGACGCGGACGGCGGCGCAGCCGGCCTCGATCGCCGCGAAGACGTACTTGGGCTGGAAGTGGATGTCGGCGATGACCGGGATCTGCGACTTCTTGGCGATCACCGGGAGGGCGTCGGCGTCGTCCTGGGTGGGACAGGCCACGCGGACGATCTGGCAGCCGGACGCGGTGAGCTCGGCGATCTGCTGGAGGGTGGCGCCGATGTCGGACGTGCGCGTGGTCGTCATCGACTGCACGGACACGGGGGCGTCCCCGCCTACCGCAACGGACCCGACCTGGATCTGCCGGCTCTTGCGGCGCTCGGCGAGCCTGGTCGGAACGGACGGCATGCCGAGAGAAATCGCGGTCATCTGCTGTGCAACCCCAAGTCGTGGTTCGAGCTCCGGCTCCCCGTGAGCAGCGGGCCCCGGGCTCCGAGATTACGGTACCGACCGCCGCCCGGGCACATCGTGCCCGTGAACCCGCTCAACGGGCGACGGCCCGGAACCCAAGGGTTCCAGGCCGTCGTGAACGGCGGGTGGCGGGGGCGGGCGTCAGGAGATCCTCACCGGGTTCACCACGTCCGCGATCAGGACGAGGAGGGTGAAGCAGACGAAGATCCCGGCCACGACATAGGCGACCGGCATCAGTTTCGCCACGTCGAACGGTCCCGGGTCGGGGCGGCGCAGCAGCCTGGCGAGGTTGCGGCGCAGCGACTCCCACAGGGCGCCCGCGATGTGTCCGCCGTCGAGTGGGAGCAGCGGGAGCATGTTGAACAGGAACAGGGAGAGGTTGAAACCCGCGAGCAGCATCACGAACATGGCCATCTGCTGTGAGGCGGGGATCTCCAGGGTGGCGATCTCGCCGCCGACCCGGGCGGCCCCGACGACCCCCATGGGGGAGTCCTGTTCGCGCGGGCCGTCGCCGAAGGCGGCGTCCCACAGGGCGGGGATCTTGGACGGCAGGGCGGCGAGAGAGTCGACGGCGTCGCCGACCCGGTCGGTCATCCAGACCACGGAGTCGCCGAGGTCCTGTTTGACGACGCCGGTGGCCGCGCTGAAGCCGAGGAAGCCGGCCTTGACGTACTCGCCCTCGACGTAGGCGCCGTTGCCGTCCTTCTTGGCGACCAGGTTGGTGGCGATCTTCGCCTGGAGGGTGACCTCCCGGCCGTCGCGGTCCACGACGATCGGCACGCTCTTGCCGGCGCTGTCCCGGATGAGGTCGGAGAGGGTGGCCCAGTCGTCGGTCCTGACGCCGTCGAAGGCGACGATCCGGTCCTCGGCCTTCATGCCGGCCGCCGCGGCCGGGGACTGCGGGTCGGACTTCTCGCAGTCGTCGCGGTTCTCGCTCTGTGAGATGACGCACTGGGAGACCGAGCTCACGGTGGTGGTCTGCTGCTGGATGCCGAAGCCCATCAGCACCGTGAGGAACAGCACGGCCGCGAGGATCAGGTTCATGAACGGGCCCGCGAACATCACGACGACCCGTTTCCACGGCTTGCGCGTGTAGAACAGCCGCTTCTCGTCGCCGGGCCGCAGCTCCTCGAAGGCGGCGGAGCGGGCGTCCTCGATCATGCCGCGCCACGGTGAGGTGGAGCGGGCCTCCACCCGGCCGTCGGGGCCGGGCGGGAACATGCCGATCATGCGGATGTAGCCGCCGAGGGGGATCGCCTTGACGCCGTACTCGGTCTCGCCCTTGTGCCGGGACCACAGGGTCGGTCCGAAGCCGACCATGTACTGGGGCACGCGGATCCCGAACATCTTGGCCGTGGACAGGTGCCCGAGTTCGTGCCAGGCGATGGAGAACAGCAGGCCGACCGCGAAGACGACTATGCCGAGGATGAACATCACGATCGTCATGCACGCGCCTCCGCGCTCGCCGTCCGGACTGTCAGTTCCCGGGCCCTGGTCCGGGCCCAGGTCTCCGCTTCGAGGACGTCCGACACGGTCAGGGAGGTTCCCGTCGCCGGGGTGCCGTGTTCCTCGACGACCCGGGTGACCGTCTCCATGATCCCGAGATACGGCAGCGCACCGGAGCGGAAGGCCTCGACGCACTCCTCGTTCGCCGCATTGAACACCGCCGGGGCCGTTCCCGCGAGCTCGCCGACGTGCCGGGCGAGGTTCACCGAGGGGAAGGCCTCGTTGTCGAGGGGGAAGAACTCCCAGGTGGACGCCTTGCTCCAGTCGAAGACCGGGGCCGCGTCCGGGACCCTTTCGGGCCAGCCGAGGCCGATGGCGATGGGCCCGCGCATGTCGGGGGGCGTCGCCTGGGCCAGTGTCGATCCGTCCGTGAACTCAACCATCGAGTGGACATACGACTGCGGGTGCACGACGACCTCAATGCGGTCGAAGGGAATGTCGTAGAGGAGGTGCGCCTCGATGACCTCCAGGCCCTTGTTGACGAGGGTCGCGGAGTTGATCGTGATGACCGGGCCCATCGCCCAGGTGGGGTGGGCGAGGGCGTCCTCGACGGTGACGCAGGCCAGCTGCTCCCTGGTGCGGCCGCGGAAGGGTCCGCCGGAGGCGGTGACGACGAGCTTGGCGACGTCGGCGCGGGTGCCGGCGGCCAGCGCCTGGAAGAGGGCGGCGTGCTCGGAGTCGACCGGGATGATCTGGCCCGGCTCGGCGAGCGCCTTGACCAGCGGGCCGCCGACGATGAGCGACTCCTTGTTGGCGAGCGCGAGGGTGCGGCCCGCCTCCAGGGCGGCGAGGGTCGGGGCGAGGCCGATGGAGCCGGTGATGCCGTTGAGGACGGTGTGGCAGTCGGAGGCGGCGAGCTCGGTGGCCGCGTCCGGTCCGGCGAGGATCTCCGGCAGCGGCTCCCCCGTGCCGTACTGCGCGGACAGCGCCTCGCGCAGCGCCGGTACGACGTCCTCGCGGGCGACGGCGACCGTGCGCACCCGCAGCAGGCGGGCCTGCTCGGCGAGGAGGGCGACCCTGCCGCCATTGGCGGACAGGCCGGTGACCCGGAAGCGGTCGGGGTTGCGCAGCACGAGGTCGATGGCCTGGGTGCCGATCGACCCGGTCGAGCCGAGGATCACCACGTCCTTCGGGCCGTCTCCCACCACGGGGTCGTACACCAGGTGCGGATCGGCGAGGGGGGCTGGAGCGTCGGTCATGGCCCCCATTGTGTCGGGTCCCGCCCGCCGCCGGGGCCCCGCCCCGGCTCCCGGCCCGGCGTTCCCCTGCTCCCCCGGGCGGGGGAATCCGGTCGTACGGATGCCGCCCTGCCCGGGGGAGCACCGCCGGAAGGGGGTGCGGGCCGCGCGGGTCAGCGGATCGGCCGGTGGACGTTCTCGCGTTCGGACGGGCCCGGGGTGGCGTCGGCGATCCAGGGTCCGTCGTCGGAGGGGTCGACGACCCCCTGCTCGAGCCATGCGTAGGTGCCGGAGAGCACGCCCTTGACGACCTTGCGGTCGAGGTCGTCGGTGTTGGACCACAGCCGGCCGAAGAGTTCCTCGACGCGGATGCGGGCCTGGTGGCAGAAGGCGTCGGCGAGCTGGTACGCCTCACGGCCGTTCTCACCGCGGCCGCGGAGCAGTTCCGCGCGGACGCAGGCGGCGCTCATCGCGAACAGTTCCGCGCCGATGTCGACGATCCGGCCCAGGAAGCCCTGCTTGGTCTCCATCTTCCCCTGCCAGCGGGACATGGCGTAGAAGGTGGAGCGGGCCAGCTTTCGGGAGGTGCGTTCGACGTAGCGCAGGTGCGCGGACAGGTCGACGCCGTGCTTGAACTCGCCGTAGGAGGTGGGGAGCTGACCCGGTCCGGCGACGAGCTTCGGCAGCCACTTGGCGTAGAAGAGGCCCGCTCCCGCGCCGGCCTTCGCCTTGTCGGCGAGGGACTTGTCCGGGTCGATCAGGTCACCGGCGACCGACAGGTGGGCGTCGACGGCCTCGCGTGCGATCAGCAGGTGCATGATCTCGGTGGAGCCCTCGAAGATGCGGTTGATGCGCAGGTCGCGCAGCATCTGCTCGGCGGGGACGGCGCGTTCTCCGCGGGCGCGCAGGGACTCGGCGGTCTCGAAGCCGCGTCCGCCGCGGATCTGGACCAGTTCGTCCGCCATCAGGCAGGCCATCTCCGAGCCGTACAGCTTGGCGAGGGCGGCCTCGATGCGGATGTCGTTGCGGTCCTCGTCGGCCATCTGCGAGGAGAGGTCGACCACGGCCTCCAGGGCGAAGGTGGTGGCCGCGATGAAGGCGATCTTGGAGCCGACGGCCTCGTGCAGCGCCACCGGCTTGCCCCATTGTTCGCGGGCCGCCGACCACTCGCGGGCGATCTTCAGGCACCACTTGCCGGAGCCGACGCACATCGCGGGCAGCGACAGCCGGCCGGTGTTCAGCGTGGTGAGCGCGATCTTCAGGCCCTGGCCCTCCTCGCCGATGCGCTGGGAGGCCGGAACGCGCACCCGGTGGAAGCGGGTGACGCCGTTCTCCAGTCCGCGCAGGCCCATGAAGGCGTTGCGGTTCTCGACGGTGACGCCCTCGGAGGCGGCCTCCACGACGAACGCGGTGATGCCGCCCCGGTGGCCTTCGGACCTGGGCACGCGCGCCATGACGACGAGGAGGTCGGCGACCACGCCGTTGGTGGTCCACAGCTTCACACCGTCGAGGACGTAGTCGTCGCCCTCGGGGACGGCGGTGGTGGCGAGGCGGGCCGGGTCGGAGCCGACGTCCGGCTCGGTGAGCAGGAACGCCGAGATGTCGGTGCGGGCGCAGCGCGGGAGGAACGTCTCCTTCTGCTCGCGCGTGCCGAAGATCTTCAGCGGTTGCGGGACGCCGATCGACTGGTGGGCGGAGAGCAGGGCGCCGATCGCCGGGCTGGCGGAGCCGACCAGGGCGAGGGCCTTGTTGTAGTAGACCTGGGTGAGGCCGAGACCGCCGTACTTGGTGTCGATCTTCATGCCGAGGGCGCCGAGCTCCTTGAGTCCGGTGACCACCTCGTCGGGGATGCGGGCGTCGCGCTCGATCGTGGCGCCGTCGATCTTCGTCTCGCAGAAGTCGCGGAGCTTGGCGAGGAACTCCTCGCCGCGCTGGACGTCGTCGTCGGCGGGCAGGGGGTGGGGGTGGATCAGGTCGAGCCGGAGGCGGCCGAGGAACAGTTCCTTGGCGAAGCTGGGCTTGCGCCAGTCCTGCTCGCGGGCGGCCTCCGCGACCTCGCGGGCCTCCCGTTCGGTGACCGTGGGCCGGGACGGGGACTCGGGTACTGCGGACATGAGGCTCACCTCGCCGCGAAGTGGGTGGAGTCGTGCGGAGTCGTGCGTTACTGACTGGTGCTACCCGATCGTATGTACCCGATTCGTAGCGACCCCACCACCCTTCGTGCGGCCGTTCGGCCGATACGTCCGCTCAGGGGGCCGGCGCCGGGAGGGTGAGCCGGCCGTCGTGGACCTCGGCGACCCGGTCGACGGCGGTGAGCAGTCCGCGGTCGTGGGTGACCAGGACGGTGGCGGTGGCACGCTGGTGGGTGAGCCGGGTGAGCAGGTCCACGACGGCAGCGCCGCGCTCGTGGTCGAGGGCGCTGGTGGGTTCGTCGACCAGCAGGACGGTGGGGTCGTTCATCAGGGCGCGGGCGATGTTCACCCGCTGGCGCTGGCCGCCGGAGAGCTGGTGGGGGCGGCGGCCGGCCCGGTCGGCGAGGCCGACGGCGTCGAGCAGTTCCATCGCCCGGCCGCGGGCGCGGCGCGGTGAGCGGCCGTCGATCGCGGCCATGACCTGGAGTTGTTCGACGGCGGTGAGGGAGGGCAGCAGGTTGGGCTGCTGGAAGACGATGCCGATGGCGCGGCGGCGCAGGTCGGTGAGGTCCCCGCGGCCCAGGCCGGTGGTGGGGGTGCCGTCGACGGTGACGGTGCCGGAGTCGGGGGTGACGAGGGTGGCCGCGACGGCGAGCAGACTGGACTTGCCGGAACCGGAGGGTCCGACGACGGCGGTGACGCTGCCGCGGGGGATGTGCAGGGTGACCCGGTCGAGGGCGGTCAGCCGGGTGTCGCCGTCGGGGTAGGTGAGGGTGATGCCGGTCAGTTCGAGGCTCATCGGACGCTCCCCAGGGCGGTCAGCGGGTCGACGGACGTGATGCGGCGGACGGACAGGGCCGCCCCGAGCGCGCCGAGGAGGACCGTGACGGCGGCGGGGACCAGCACGGTCGCGGGGGTCAGGGCGAAGGGGATCGCGGAGCCGGAGACGGCGGCGCCGATCGCGGCGGCGAGGGCGGTGCCGGCCAGGGTTCCCCCGGTGAGCAGCACCAGGGCCTGGCCGAGGGCGTCGGCCAGCAGTCGGCGCGTGGGTGCGCCGAGTGCCTTCAGCACGGCGACGTCGGCGCCGCGCTGGATGGTCCAGACGGTGAAGAAGGCGCCGACGACCAGGGCGGAGATGGCGAACAGGAAGCCGCGCATCAGCTGCAGCGAGCCGTTCTCCGAGCTGTAGGAGCCGATCGCGGAGAGGGAGTCGTCCTTGGTGACGGTCCGGGTGCCGGCGGCGCGGTCGGCGGCCGGGAGGTCGGCGCCCGGGCCGGTGTCCAGGGCGATGACGGTGGCGGCGGGTTCGCCGTCGGGGGCGGCGGCGGGCGGGGCGACGGCGTTCCAGGTGCGCAGGGACGTCCAGACGACGGGGGTGTGGCTGAAGGAGGCCCGCCCGCTCGTGGCGGCGACGGTCAGCTTCCGGCCGGCGAGGGTGACGGGGTCGCCCGCGCCGACGCCGAGCGCCTCGGCCGCGGCGGCCGACACGACCACCGTGCCGTCCGCGATCCGGGTGCCGTGGGGGGCCAGCGGGGAGCCCGGCAGCACACCGAAGACGGAGACGCCGGTGGTGCGTGCGCCGGCGGTCGCCCTGGTGGTGGTGATGCCGAGGGGTTCCGCGCGCGTCACTCCGGGGGTGTTCGCCCACCGCCGCCACTGCGGCTCGGTGACGGTGGAGTCGGCGTACGAGAGGTCCTGGCCGTCGGCGGGGGCGGCGAAGGCGACGCGGTCGGCGGGCAGCCCGGTGACGGCGGAGACGTTCTCCCGGGCGAGTCCGGCGGTCAGCCCGGACAGCAGACCGACCAGCAGGGTGATCAGGACGACGACGGCGCCCATCAAGGCGAATCGCCCCTTGGCGTATGTGAGGTCCCTCCAGCCGACGTACATGCCCTGACCTGCCCCTTCGATCGGTGGAAACGGTGTGCTCCCACCGTCGCGTCCGGCTGGGTGCGGGGGCATCGCACCCATGAGGGGACTTTGCGAATCGAAGGGTCGGTGCCGGTCTCCACCTTTTGATCGATGCCCGGTATGCGCGGTTCTCCGTAGAGTGGGGTCGATGAACAGCCTCACTCCGACGACCCGGGCCCTGGACCGGTCCCTCCACCTGCTCGTGGCGGGGCTGCTGGCCCTTGCCGCCGTGCGGGCGGCGACGGAGGGCCTGGCGCACACGGGTGCCGTGATCGCTGTGTGCGCGGCACTGGCGGGCGTCTACGCGGCCGGGCCGCTCACCCCGGCCGTCTCCGCCTCCCGCCGCGCCGCCCGGTGGTGGCTGGCGGCGCTGGGCGGTGGCTGGCTGCTGCTGCTGGCGCTGACCCCGGACGGGGTGTGGCTGGCGTTCCCGCTGTACTTCCTGCAGCTGCACCTGTTGTCCCGGCGCGGCGGGCTGACGGCGGTGGTGGCCATCGCCGTCGCCGCGATCGCCGCGTTCGCCGCGCACCGGGGGTCGTTCTCCCCCGCCGTGGCCATCGGGCCCGCGCTCGGGGCGGCCGTCGCCGTCGCGGTGGTGTGGGGGTACCAGGCCCTGTACGGGGAGAGCGAGCGCCGCCGCCGGCTGATCGAGGAGCTCACCGCCACCCGCGCCGATCTGGCCGCCGCGCAGCACACCGCGGGTGTGCTCGCCGAGCGTGAACGGCTGGCCCGGGAGATCCACGACACCCTGGCGCAAGGGCTGTCGAGCATCCAGTTGCTGCTGCGCGCCGCAGAGCGGGCCCTGCCCGACCGGCCGGGGGCGGCCGCCGCCCACGTCGTGCAGGCCAGGCAGGCGGCCGTGGGCAACCTCGCCGAGGCCCGCCGGTTCGTCGCCGCCCTCACCCCGCCCGCGCTGGAGGGCACCACGCTGGCGGGGGCCCTGGAGCGGCTGTGCGCCACCACCAGCGCCCAGCACCCCGTCGCCGTGCGCTTCCGCCTCACGGGCACACCCCGCGCGCTGTCCACCTCCGTCGAGGTGGCCCTGCTGCGCATCGCCCAGTCGGCGTTGTCCAACACCGTCCGGCACGCGCGGGCCTCCACCGGCGAGGTCACCCTGAGCCACCTGGAGGACGGCGTGCGGCTCGACGTGGTCGACGACGGCACCGGTTTCGACCCCGGGCGGCTTCCGGCTCCGGACCCGGCTGCCGGCGGGTTCGGCATCGCGGCGATGCGCGCCCGGGCGCGCGCCCTGCACGGCACGCTGGCCCTCGAGTCGTGCCCGGGCGGCGGCACGGCGCTGTCGGCACGGTTCCCCCTGGACGCCGCGGAGCGGCGCTCCGACGCGCCGGACGAGGACGAGGCCTAGGTGGACGACCTTCCCATCCGCATCCTGATCGCCGACGATCACCCGGTGGTCCGGGCCGGGCTGCGCGCGGTACTGGAGACCGAGCCGGACTTCGTCATCGTGGCCGAGGCCGCCACCGCCGAGGAGGCCGTGGAGCTCGCCGCGTCCGGCGGGGCCGACGTCGTGCTCATGGACCTGCAGTTCGGCGGCGGCATGAACGGATCGCAGGCCACCGCAGCCATCACCGCCCGCCCCGGGTCGCCGCGTGTGCTGGTCGTCACCACCTACGACACCGACGCCGACACGCTCCCGGCGATCGAGGCCGGGGCCACCGGCTATCTCCTCAAGGACGCGCCGCCCGAGGAGCTGGCCGCCGCGGTGCGCACCGCGGCGGCGGGACGCACGGCGCTCGCGCCCGCGGTCGCCGACCGGCTGATGCACCGGCTGCGCGCACCGCACACGTCGCTGACCAGGCGCGAGACGGAGGTGCTCACCCTGGTCGCCGAAGGGCTGTCCAACCAGGGCATCGGTGAGCGGCTGCACCTGACCCAGGCCACGGTGAAGTCCCACCTGGCGCACGTCTACGCCAAACTGGGGGTCGACTCGCGCACCGCCGCGGTCGCCGCGGCCCTGGGGCTCGGCATCATCCGCCGCTGAGGGACACTTCTCCCGCGGAGCGTCTCCGGGGGCGCACCATGTCGACCGCCGAAAGAAAAGTGTCGAAGCGCTTCGACAGCCTCTGGACACCCGTTGTCCTGTACGGCTACTGTCGAGCACACTCTCCCTACCCGGTCCGCCCCGGCCCCTTGTCGAAGCGCTTCACACACTTGGAGAACGTGCATGGTCACCCTCGCCGAGGTCGCCCAGCACGCCGGAGTCTCGGCGAGCACGGTGAGCTATGTCCTCAGCGGCAAGCGGTCCATCTCCGCCGGCACGCGCCAGCGGGTCGAGCGGAGCATCCGCGAGCTCGGGTACCACCCGAACGCCGGGGCCCGCGCCCTGGCCAGCAGCAAGTCCAACATCATCGCGCTGATGGTCCCCCTGCGCACGGACATGTACGTGCCGGTGATGATGGAGATCGCCATCGCGGTGGCCACCACCGCCCGCACCCACGGGTACGACGTGCTGCTGCTCACCGGCGAGGAAGGCCCGGACGCGGTGCGCAGGGTGGCGGGCAGCGGACTGGCCGACGGCATGATCCTCATGGACGTCGAGCTGGACGACGAGCGGCTGCCGCTGCTGCGCGGGGCGCGGCAGCCGGCGGTGCTGATCGGTCTGCCCGCCGACACCGAGGGCCTGACCTGCGTCGACCTCGACTTCAGGGCCACCGGCGCACTCTGTGTGGAGCACCTGGCCGAGCGCGGGCACCGGGACGTCGCCGTCATCGGCGAGGCCCCGGCGGTCTACGAGCGGCACACCGGCTTCGCCGAACGCACCCTGGACGGACTGCGCGGCCGGGCGCGGGAGCTGGGGCTGCGGCTGCTGCACCGCCCGTGCGAGGGCGGGTACGACGCGATGGCGGTGACGCTCGCCCGGATCCTCGACGAGCGTCCCGGCACCACGGGCTTCGTCGTGCAGAACGAGGCGGCGGTCGAACCGCTGCTCGCCCTGCTGCGCCAGCAGGGCCGCGCCGTGCCCGAGGACGTGTCCGTGGTGGCGGTCTGTCCGGAGCAGGTCGCCGTGCAGGCGTCGGTGCGGCTGACGTCGGTCGCCGTCCCCGCCCAGGAGATGGGCCGGCACGCTGTGGAGCAGCTCGTCGCCAAGCTCGACGGCCGCGGCGGTGAGAAGGTCGTCCTGCTCCCGCCCGAGCTCACCGTCCGGGCGAGCTCGGGCCCCGCACCCCTGCAGCCGTGACCACCCGTCCTTCCGCAGGGCCCGTACCGTCCGCGAGCGGCGCTGCTCCTACTCGCGGCGCCACAGGGCCGGAACATGGGGGGGCTCCCAGCCCGTCATGGACGTGTGCGCCTGGAGGCAGCGGTATCCGGCACCGCTGTGGGTGACCCTGTCGCCCGCGCTGTAGGCGCGGGCGGGCGCCCAGCTGCCGCTCGGCGGGTCGGTCGGCGGATCGGTGGGCGGATCGGTGGGGCCGCCCCGCACATCGAGCACGAAGTCGAAGGTGGCCTCCTTGCCGCCGCCTGCGCCGCGGACGTTCATCAGCAGCGCCGGATCGAAGATGGTGTCCGTGCTGTTGCGGGGTTCGCCCGGGAAGTACAGCTGGGTGGTCAGGACGGGCTCACCGGGTGCCTGGGCCTTGACGTGGATGTGCCGGGTGCGTCCCGGGTAGAGACCGGGCACGATCGTCCGCAGGGTGAACGCGCCGGAGGCGTCGGTGAACTGGTGCCCGCGGAAGGTGTACCCGACATTGTCGTAGGCGCCCGCGTGGTCCGCCTGCCAGAAGTCGAGCAGGACCCCGCGCAGCGGGACGCAGTTCCGGCCGAAGACGTAGCCGCTGACGGTGAGCGGCGTGCCCGGGGCGCCCGGTGTCACGAGGCCGGTGCGCAGCGGGGATCCCGGCTTGAAGTAGGGGCCTTCCATCTGGGGAATCGTGGGGTCGTCGCCGTCGTCGCAGAACGGTGTCGGGACGAGGTCCCGTCCCTGGGAGCCGGCGTCCCTGGCGAGTGCCACCGTGCCCGTCGCGAGCAGCGGGACGGCGGCACCGGCGGCGACAGCCGCCCTGAGCAGGCTCTTGCGGCTGATCCGGCGGTCGGCGCCGGGTTCGTCGGGAGCGGACGGTGTCATGGCGGTCTCCTCGGTGGGGGGCGTACCGGGTGAACGCCGGCCAACGTAGCCGCGCCGGCGGGCGGGGAGGCAGCTCCCGTCCCGGCCCCTGTACGGCGTTATGGAAGGCGTGTGCCGCCGGACGCCCCGGGGCCGCCCGCCGCCCGCCCGGGGCGGGCGGCGGGCGGAATCGGTGCCTAACCGCCCGACACCGTGAGGTTGTTGGTGCGGAAGTCCAGTCCGCCGGACGACGAGGTGATCTCGAAGCCGAACTGCACGTCACCGATGGTCTCGTTACCCATCCAGCCCTTGGTGTCCTTGATCCATTTGAGGATCGGCAGGATGTCGACGGTGCCGGAGTCCGAGTCCGAGGTGCGCAGGAACGAGAAGACCTCGTTGTGCCCGTTGCTGCCCTTGTGGACGTTCCAGGTGTGCCCGCCGAGGCTGACCGTGCCCTGGGGGGAGCCGAGCGGGCCCACGGCCCCGTTGTGGTTGACCCACAGCATGATCTCGTAGTCGTAGTCGGTGTCCCAGATGTCGTACGAGGTGTTGTACGCGCCCGAGGACGGGACGGTGACGTTGTAGCTGCTGGTGAGCGAGGCCAGGGAGGCGATCGGCTTGTTGATCACCTTCTTGGAGTTCGGGTAGGACTTGATGCCCCCCGTGTCGGGGTGGTCGGCCCACACGCCCCAGTCGGTGCCGGAGTTGGCCCAGAAGCACTGGGCTCCGGAGCCCGAGCCCCAGATGTTGTTGTAGAGCGTGTAGCCGTTCAGGCCGGTGTTGCCCCACTGGTCGCAGGTGCTCCAGACGGCGGCGTGCGCGGGGGCGGAGGCGAGGCCGGCCGTCGCGCCGAGCGCGAGGGCGGGGGCCAGCAGGACCTTGGTGATCCTGCTCAGGGTGCCTGTTGCCATGGTGGTCCTTCCATGGGTGGGGGGATTGCGGGGTTCACCGCGTCTTCAGCGGGAGGACGCGGTCTTCTCCGGCGACCAGGTCGAGTGCTTCGGCGCCGGCGGAAGTCCACAGGGTGATGCGGTGGGTGCGGGTCGGCCGGACGACGGCGGTGGCGTCGTCCGGGGACCAGGTCAGGTCGAGCACGGCCCCGAAGCGCGTGCGGATGCCCGTCAGGCGCCCGGTCGGGTAGGCGGGGAGGGGGGCGGGGAGCAGCACCAGCCGGTCGGGGGTGGACTGGACGAGCGCCTCGATCAGCACGGCGGGCAGGGTGTGCGCGGCGTCGGCGTTGTAGACGTGACGGTGCGGGTAGTGCGCGCTCATCAGGGAGTCGTGGAAGAAGTCGCCGTCGAGGACCTGGCCGAGCGCGTGGGTGACCCGCTCGCCGTCCCGGAGGCGGGCCGCGATCAGCGCGTGGTGCAGGTGTCCGTGCGCGGAGTCGTTCTCGGCGCCGCGCAGTTCGAGGGCGCGGTGGGCGGCGGCGGCCAGGTCCGGGGTGTCGTAGGGGGTGATCTCGTCCAGGGGCCAGACGCCGTAGAGGTGGCTGAGGTGGCGGTGGTCGTAGGAGTCCTCCAGGCCGGGCCACGCCCATTCGGCGAGCGCGCCGTCGGCGTTGATCCGGTGCGGGGGGAGGCGGTCGGCGAGGGCCCGCCGGCGGTCGGCCCGACCGGCGTCGTAGGCGGCGGCCGTCCGCAGGGCGTGGCGGGCGGCGGAGAGGTCCATGGCCGCGTTGACGGTGCCCCAGCTCGCGTTGGCGGGCCGGTTCTCCGGCGAGTAGGAGGGCACGACGACCGGTCGGCCGTCGTCGTCGGTACGGCTGAGGAAGTCCTCGTAGAACAGGGCGACTTCGTCGAGGGCGGCGGCGGTGCGCGGGTCGCGTTCGCCCCGGGTCTCGTCGTGGTCGACGAGCGGCTTGAGCAGCCAGTCGGCGCCCGCCGTCCACAGGTGGAGGGGGTACTCGCGGCTGAAGTGGTACGAGTGCCCGGACTCGCCGTCGCTGTGGGCGGGCGCGACGACGCCCCGGGAACCGAACACCGTGCGGGCGTTGTCCCGCCAGTCGGGCAACTGGCGCTGGATCAGGGCGGCCAGCGCCTCGGTGACCTCGGGGAGGGCGGCCGCGGCGGCGGAGGCGGTCTGGAGGTTGAGGTTGGCGTCGTGGGTGAAGGCGCCCGACCAGGCGGTGTCCCAGTCGCCGGTCCACAGTCCGGTGAGCCGGGGCGGCAGCAGACCGCTGGAGGACAGCAGGTGGTAGCGGCCGGCGGCGAAGAGCCGTTCGAGCAGGGCGGCGCTGCGTGGCCGGGCGAGCAACTCGGATCCAGGAAGGGCGCGTTCGTCCGGGTCGGCGGCCAGGTCGAGGGTGACGCGTTCGTAGGCGGTGCGGTGCGGGGGCAGGTGGCGGGCCAGGAGGCCGTCGTACGGGGTCCCGGGTGCTTCGTCGAGGAGGTCGCGCAGGGCGCGGCCCTCGGCCGGCACGTCCGCCTCCCCGGTGTGCCGGCGCACCCGGGTGAGCAGCAGCACCGAGCGCGCGCCCTCGACGCGCACGCCGGGCGGGGCGAGGGCGGTCGTGCCGCCGGTGACGACGACGAGGGTGACGCCCGTGTAGGCGAGGTCGCTGCCGGGGTAGCGGGCGCGCAGGCTCAGCAGGGCACCCTCGGGGGTGAGGACGGCTCCGTGACCGACGCCCAGGCCGGCGGGGGCGCCGGGGAGCCGGTGGTCGAGGGAGAGGCCGAGGGAGAGACCGGCGCCGGTGACGCACTGGACGATCACGTCGTCGGCGCGGGAGACGAAGACGCGGCTGGTCCAGCCGTCGTGGGTGGCCTCCGCGACACCGGTGGCGAAGTCGACCCCGCGGCGGTAGCCGGAGGGGTCCCCCTCGCTCCCCTCGCGGCGCACACGGATCTGGAAGGCCGGGTGGAAGGGGCGCACCCACTGCAGGGGGCGGCCGTCGGTGAACTCCTCGGCCGCGGCCGTGTCCCCGGCGAGCAGCCGGTCCCGGAGGCCTTCGAGCCGGCCGGCCAGCGAGGGCGGCAGCCGGTACCGGCCGTCGCCCTCGCCCGGGCGGACGAGGGTGTGATGGGTGACGACGGTGCGGTCGTCGTCCGGGTCGCCGAACACCAGGGCGCCGTGGTGGCCGTTGCCGCTCAGGAAGGCGTCCTCCCAGCGGGCGGCCGGGCGTGGCTCCCACGTTCCGTGGACGGGCGTGGCGCTCATGACTCCAGCACCGCCACGCCGTAGCGGCCCAGGGTGATCCGGTCGGTCACGGTGGTCTCCGTCAGGAGGTCTCGGTGGGTGCCCGGGACGTCCACGGTGACCGGCTCCCGGCCGTGGTGGAGCAGGAACAACAGCTCGCCCCGGCGTACCGCCTCGACCTCGTCCGGGAGGCCGCCGAGCACCGGCCGCGCCCCGGCGTCGGCGGCGATACGGGCCAACAGCGCTCGCAGCGAATCCGGTTCGGGGAGTGTGGAGACGTACCAGGCGCGTCCCTTGCGCAGCACGGCGGGCAGTCCGCCGAGCTCGCCGCCCTCGTAGGCGAGGATCTCCTCGGCGGTGCCGTCGGGCTCCAGTTCCTCGGACCACAGGGTGCCGCGCAGGCCGCCCTCGCACACGGCGGTCTCTCCCGGTTCCAGCGGCCACCACTCGTGCAGGGTGCGGATGCCGAACAGCTCGCGCAGCCGGGCGTCCATGCCGCCGGGCCGCACCCGGTCGTCCTCGTCCGCGACCCCGGTCAGGAACCCGCAGACCAGGGTGCCGCCGCCGCGTACGTACGCCAGCAGGTTGTCGACGGCCGCGTCGGTGAGGAGGTAGAGCTGCGGGACGACGACCAGCCGGTAGCCGGACAGGTCGTGTCCGGGGTGGGCGAAGTCGGTGGTGAGGTGCGCCTGCCACAGCGCACGGTGCCAGGCGCCCAGGACCTCCGTGTAGTCGACCTCGAGGGAGGGGCGGCCCTCCTGGTCGCCCGCCCACCAGGAGTGCCAGTCGTGCAGCACGGCGACGTCGGCCGTGACGCCGCTCCCGCTCACCCGCGGGCCGATCCGGGCGAGGTCCGCGCCGAGCCGCTCGACCTCCTGGTACGTGCGCCCCCGCTCGCCCGCGTGGCCGACCATCCCGGAGTGGAACTTCTCGGCGCCCTGCCGGGACTGGCGCCACTGGAAGTAGCAGACGGCGTCCGCGCCCCGCGCCACGGCCTGGAGCGACCACAGCCGGTTGAGGCCGCGCGGCTTGGGATGGTTCACCCGGCGCCAGTTGACCGGTCCGGCAGCCTGTTCCATGAGCATCCACGGGCCCCTGGCCTGGGAGCGGGTCATGTCCTGGACCAGGGCTCCGCTCTGCGCGCCGGACGGGTCGCGCGGGTCGGGGTAGAGGTCGACGGAGACGACGTCCTCCTCCTCGGCCCAGCGCCAGGCGTCCTGACCGGCCCACAACGGCATGAAGTTGGTGGTGACCGGCAGGTGCGGGGTGTGCCGGCGGACGATGTCGCGTTCGGCGGTGTAGCACTCCAGGAGCATGTCGGAGGTGAAGCGCTTGAAGTCCAGCACCTGGGTGGGGTTCTTCATGTAGTGGGCGTGCCGGGGCGGCAGCACCTCGGCCCAGTCGCCGTATCCCTGGCTCCAGAAAGCGGTGCCCCAGGCGGTGTTGAGGGCGTCGAGGGTGCCGTAGCGGTGGCGCAGCCAGTCACGGAAGCGGGCGGCGGCCTCGTCGCCCCAGTCGTAGGTGCAGTACTCGTTGTTGATGTGCCACAGGGTGAGGGCCGGGTGGCCGGCGTAGCGGCCGGCGAGGTCCTCGGTGACGGCGGCGGCGAGGCGGCGGTAGGTGGCGCTCGAGTGCGAGAAGTGCTGGCGTCCGCCCCACCACTCGGTCCGGCCGTCGGCGTCGCGGGGCAGGGTGTCGGGGTGGAGGTGGCCCATCCAGGGCGGCGGCGAGGCGGTGGGGGTGGCGAGGACGACCCCGATGCCGTGGGCGTGCATCAGGTCCATCAGCCGGTCCAGCCAGCCGAATTCCCGTCTCCCCGGAGCTGGTTCGATCCTGGCCCAGGAGAAGACGCCGAGGGTGACGGTGTTGACGCCGGCCCGCTTCATCAGGCGGACGTCCTCGTGCCAGGTCTCCTCGGGCCACTGCTCGGGGTTGTAGTCGCCGCCGTAGAGGACGCGGCCGCGGGTGACGTCGTTCAGGTCCGGCATCAGGCGGGCTCCCCGTACTGGATGCCGCGCCCGTTGGTGGCGAGGTAGACCCTGCCGTACACGCGCGGGTCGCCGGTGATCATCTCGCCGGTCCAGCCCCACTGGTGGTCGTCGTCGTTGATGCGCACCCAGGTCCTCGCCTCGTCGTCGGAGCGGTACACGGCGGTGATCGCCCCGGTCGAGCCGACCTGGTAGACAGCCGGGTATCCGGCGCCGTCGGCGGCCTTGCCGAAGCCGAGGGTGTAGGAGGCCCGGCAGCTCTCCACCTTCGTGAAGCTCCCGCCCCCGTCGGTGGAGCGGTACAGCCCGTTCCCCTTGGTGCTCAGCCACAGGTCGCCGGTGCGGCCGGGCGCCGCCACCACCTTGAACTGGCTGTCACCGGAAGGCAGTCCGGTGGCGCGGGCGGCGAAGGACCGGCCGCCGTCCGTGCTGGCGAGCAGCGTCCCGGTGACGGTGTCGTACGCGTAGAACAGGGCGGGGTCGACCGGGTCGGCGACCGGCACGGCCCCCTTCGGGAAGGAGGCCACCTCGGTCCAGGTGGCGCCGCCGTCCGCCGAGCGGTGGGCCGGGTGCGCGGTGCCGTCCCAGTGCACGAAGGACCACAGCAGCACGCTGCCGTCGGCGTTGGTGGCGATCGGACCCGGTGCGTCCTTGGCGATGCCGGGCTGGGAGGCGAACGGCGCCCAGGTCCGCCCGCCGTCGTGGGAGGCGGCGCCGTTGCCGTGATCGCCCCAGCCCGCCCGGACGACGTAGGACGGTCTGCGCGCCGCCTGGGCGAGTCCCGTCGCCGATCCGAAGACGGGGTTCGTCGCCATGCCCGCGGCGGGGGACGAGGTGAGCCGCTCGTGGTACATCACGCCGATGTCCCGCGACCCGCTGATCAGGTGCGCCCGCCCGGCCGGGGGCGAGACCAGCTGGGTCACGGAGGTCTCCTCCAGGCCGCGGACCCGCGGCGCCCAGTGGCGCAGGTCGCGGGTGCCGTAGAGGGTGGCGCCGGTGCCGTACACGAGGTGGCGGGAGTCGTACGGGTCGAGGGCGAGGGCCTGGATCCACCAGCCGAACTTGGGCTCGTCCTCACCCCACTTCAGGTAGGGCGTCTCGGAGACGTCGAGCACGGCGGTGTCCTTCAGCGAGCGCCAGCTGCGGCCGCCGTCGGTGGAGCGGTACAGCGTGTCGACCGCCGCCCAGCGGTTGTTGGTGGAGACGACGACGGTGCCGGGACGGCGGGCGTCCACGGCGACCCCGCCGTAGCCGAAGGTGTCGGCGGAGCCCTCGTCGGGCTTCACCGGGGTGACCTCGCTCCACTCGTCGCCGGCGGTGCGCAGCTTGTGCACGCTGCCGTCGGACTGGCCGTTCGGGCCGGGCGCGTCGGCGTAGGTCACGTACAGCTCGCGGGCGTGCCGGTCGTGGGCGGCACGGATCGGCACGCGCGCGGCGGCACCGGAGGGCTGTCCCGGGACGGCCTCCCAGCTCGTGCCGTCGAAGGTGCGGAACAGGTTCGCGTCGCCGTCGTCGCCCCAGCCGGCGTAGACGGTGCGCCCCGCCGCGACGAGGAACGTGACGCCCTGGCCCGTGGCGGAGGGCGTGGCCGGGAATCCGCTCACCGGGGCCCAGGTGGCGCCCCGGTCGGTGGACCTGAGCAGTCCGTCGTGCCGGGTGCCCAGCCACAGCGTGTCGCTGTCCCGGGGGTCGACGAGCAGCCGCTCGCCGGTGCCCCGTCCGTCCTCGTTGGCGCCGAGCTTCACGGTGAGGTCGGTGCGCCGCCAGGTGGCGCCGCGGTCGTCCGAGCGCAGCACGGCGCCGTCGCTCCCCCACGACTGGGCGTAGGTGCCGCAGGCCAGGTAGAGGCGGTCCGGGTGCGCCGGATCGACCGCCATCGCCTCGACACCGAGCAGGTTCCAGTCGTCCCACCCGATGTGGTCGAGCAGCGGGACCCAGCGCTCGCGCCGGCCGTCCCAGCGGTAGGCGCCCCCGATGTCGGTCCGGGCGTAGACGAGCCCGCGCACCCGCGGGTGGAACAGCACACCGGTGATGAACCCGGTCCCGCCGATGACGACGTTGCGCCAGCGGTAGCCGGACGGTCCGGCGGCCTGCGCCTGTCCGGCGAGGACGGGCACACCGGCGGCAGCGGCGACGGCCGCGGCACCGGCGAGAACGGCACGCCGGCTCGGGGAGGACGTGAGCATGGGAGAACCTCGCCTGTGAGGGGGGGGGAGTGAGGAAACCGGAAGGGGCGCGGGGAACTGCGCGGCCGGCCACGGGAGACCCGCGGCCGAAGGACGACGCAGCTCCCCGGACGGCACGGGCGTCAGCCCTTGACGGCGCCCGTGAGCATCCCCTTCTTGAAGTGCTTCTGGACGAACGGCGACAGCACGGCCACCGGCAGCAGCGCCATCACCATCACGGCCATCTGCACCGCGAGACCGGACAGCTCACCCGTCTTGATCGCCTGGCCCAGACCGACCGGCGCCTCCTGCTTCTGCACCAGCTGGATCATGACGTTCTGCAGCGGCAGCATGTCCTGGTCGTTCAGGTAGAGGGAGGCGTTGAACCAGGCGCTCCAGTACCCGACGGCGTAGAACAGGGTGATCACCGCGACGACCGCGCGGGAGAGGGGCAGCACGATCTGCCACAGGACGCGCAGGTCCCCCGCGCCGTCGATGCGGGCGCTGTCGATCAGCTCCTGCGAGATGCCCATGAAGAAGCCGCGCAGCACGAGGATGTTGAAGACGCTGATCGCGCTGGGCAGGATCAGGGCGAGGTAGGTGTCCGTCAGGCCCAGGGACTGCACCAGCAGGTAGGTGGGGATGAGGCCGGCGCTGAAGAACATCGTGGCCAGCAGCACCATGAGGATCCAGCGGTGGCCGAGCGAGCCGCTGCGGGACAGGCCGTAGGCGCACAGCACCGACACCGTCATCGAGAACGCGGTGCCGACGAGGGTGATGCCGATGCTGACGAGCGCGGCCCGGGTGACCTGGCCGCCGCTGAGCAGCTCCTGGTAGGCGATGAAGGTGATGTCCGTCGGGATCATCACCAGCCCGCCGGCCTCGTCGATGGCCTTGCGCGTGGACAGGCTGGTGACCACGACGATCCACAGCGGGAACAGGATGGCCAGACAGGCGAGGAGCAGGACCAGCCCCTTGCCCGCGATCCCGGCCCGGCTGGGCTTCTCTTCCCACACCGGCCGGGGCGGGGCGGCCCAGCGACCTGGTGTGCGCGCGGGTTTGTCGATGACGGCGGTCACTTCTTGTACACCCCCTGCTCGCCCATGAGGTGGGCCACCTTGTTCGCCACCAGGACCAGGCCGAGACTGATGACGCCCTTGACCAGCCCCGCGGCGGCCGCGTAACCGAAGTCCTGGTTGCGCACGCCGTTCCACCACACGAAGGTGTCGAGGACCTCCGAGGCCGCCGGCCCCACGGCGTCGCGTTGGAGCAGGATCTGTTCGAAGCCGACCGTCAGGGCGTCGCCGACGCGCAGCACCAGCAGCAGGGCGATCACCGGGCGCAGTGCGGGCAGCGTGACGTGCCACACGCGGCGCCAGCGGTTCGCGCCGTCCATCGCGGCGGCCTCGTACAGGTCGGGGCTGACCGAGGCCAGCGCGGCGAGGAAGACGATGATCCCCCAGCCGGCGTCCTTCCACACGCTCTGCGCGGTGACCAGGAACTTGAAGGTCTCCGGGTCGGTCATGAGGCTGAGCCCGTCGTACCCGTGGTCGCGCAGCAGCTGGGACAGCAGCCCGGCGCCGCCGAACAGCTGCTGGAACACGGCGATGACCAGCACCCACGAGAAGAAGTGCGGCAGGTAGAGGATGGCCTGCGAGATCGCCCGCACCCGTGGCCTGACCACGCTGTTGATGAGCAGCGCGAGCAGGATGGGGATGGGGAAGTACAGCACCAGCTGGAGGAAGAACAGCACCAGCGTGTTCTGCACCGCGTTCCAGAAGGCGGAGTCCTCGAAGATCCGCTGGAAGTTCTCCAGGCCCACCCACGGGCTGTGCAGGATGGAGACGACCCCGTTGTCACTGATGTAGGGGTCGTACTCCTGGAACGCGACGACGTTGCCGAGGATCGGCACGTAGTTGAAGAGCAGCACCAGCAGCACGGCGGGCAGCGTCATCAGCAGCAGGACGCGGTCGCGCCTGAACCTCAGCCGGAGGCCGAGCTTCCCGGCGGGTGGTTTCCCGGTGGCCCCGGTGGCGCCGCCGTGCGCCCCCGGGGGGTTCTCCTTCGCTTCGGCCTCGGTGTCGGTCCGAGGCACCGTGCTGTGGGACACGGCGGTTCTCCTTGCCTCGGTGCCCGGTCAGCCGGCCGCCGTACCGTTCTCGTCGAGGATCTTCTTGTACCAGTCGCGCAGTTCGTCCCCGCCCTTGCTCTTCCAGTCGGAGACGGCCTGCTGCACGTCGCTGATCTTCTTGCGGCCGCGGACGACGTCGTCCTCCAGCTGCTCGAAGTCGTTGGAGAGGTTGGTGTAGCGGGTGGGTTCGGTGATCTGCATGCCGTAGAAGGACGACTTCCTGGTGAAGGCGCCCATCCGCTGCTGCCACTCCACCTGGCCCTTGGCGACCTCGGGGAAGTCGGGGTGGGCGATGGTCGGGGCGGGGCTCGCGATCATCACGAAGGCGTTCATCACGTCGATGTTGCCCTGCTCGGTCTTGGTGGGCACGCCGTCCTTGACGGTGTAGTGGGTGCCTTCCACGCCGTAGTTGGTGGCCATGTACTCCTTGGTGCCGTACGGCGCGGCGGTGACGTTGGCGACGGCCAGCACGTCACGGATCACGGCCTCGGACGCCTTCTTGTTGACGAAGGCGAAGATGCCGGCCGGGTTCTTGGCCCACAGCGTGGGGTCACCGCCGTCGTGACCGAAGACGTCCATGCCCCAGATCTTGAACTCCGGGTTCTGTACGGCCTGTTCCGCGGTACGGCTCCACCACTGCGAGGAGTCCTGGTTGTAGATGAGGAACTCGCCGGCGGCGAACTTGGGGCCGGGGTCGTTGGCGTTGCTCTTGCCCAGCGCTGCGTCGGGGTGCACCACGCCGGCGGCGAACAGCTTGCGCGTCCACTCCAGCGCCTCGAGGTACTCCTCCGTCTCGATGCGGTAGACCAGCTTGCCGTCGACCTCGTTCCAGCCGAGCGACTTCTCCTCGCCGGAGAGCACACCGAAGGCGTTGAAGGCGGTCCACTTCATGTCCAGGCAGGCCCAGCGCTTGGCCTTCGCGCTGGTGGCCTCCTTGGCCAGTGCCATGAACTCGTCGCACGAGCGGGGGACCTCGTAGCCCTCCTTCTCGAATATGTCCTGGCGGTAGAGCGGGACGATGCCGGTGACGTAGGAGGACGGCATGGGCAGGCCGCGCAGCTTGCCGCCGAAGATGGACCGCTGCCAGGCGTCGGTGGGGATCGCCGCGAGGTTCGGGTAGTCCTTGACGGCGTCACCGGACAGGTACGGGCCGAGGTCGGCGAACTTGCTGATGATGGCGCTGGGGATCTTGCCCGACATGTTCCAGCCGGGCACGACCACCACGTCGGGCACCTCACTGGAGGCGAGCACCGCGCCGAGCTTCTGGTCGTAGGTGTTGCCGTCCTGGTTCTGCCAGACCACGTCGACGCCGATGAGGTCGTTCATCGACGTGTAGTAGGTGTTGCCGGCCTTGGGCGGGGAGCCCCAGAACGGGGACATCACGGTGATTTTGCCGCCCTTGCCGAGCTTCTCGGGCACCGACGTCTTCAGGCCCGCCAGGTCGAGCTTGCCGGTGAAACCGACCGCGGAACCGTTCTTGCTGGGGATGTCGGGGGTGACCACGTTGCTCGCCACGTACGCCGGGAGGATCTTCTTGGCGTCCTTGCCCGACGTGGTGCCGTCCCGCGAACCCGCGTCGGATCCACCGCATGCCGCGAGCAGCGGCATTCCCCCCGCCACCGCTGCGGTGGCGACCGCCGTGGAGGCGAGGAAGCTTCTCCGGCTGGGTCCGGAGGAGTGGGAGGCGTTCGGCGTCATTGCGTCAACCCTTCGTGGCGCACCAGGACACCCGGCAGGGGGCCGTCGGCTGCGGTGTCTTCAGTGGAACTGGCTGAGCCGAAGCGGTCGTTCGGCGGGAGCTGCGCCGCACGGGGCGGGGCCTCCCAGTCGAAGCGCTTCGATGTTGCTGCGAGGTTAAGTGAACACCCAGGGGCACACAAGGGCCACATCCAAGATTCCTCGGATGTATACGTGATCGCGACGCACATGTGAGAGAGGAGGGCCGCTGGAGAAGCGCCCGATCCGGTGGCCCGGGATCACTTGACACCCGCCCCTGCCTCGAATGAGCATCGAAGCGCTTCGAAAGCGCCTCGCCGCTCCACCCCGAGGGGAACTCCACGTGACCGCACCACCGCCGCCCACGCCGCCTTTCCGCGATACGGGACTGCCGTTCGCGAAGCGCATCGACGACCTTCTGTCGCGGTTGACCCTCGACGAGAAGACCCGACTTCTGCACCAGTTCGCACCGGCCGTCGAGCGCCTGGGCATCGCCGCCTTCCGCACCGGCCAGGAGGCACTGCACGGGGTCGCCTGGATGGGGCCGGCGACGGTGTTCCCGCAGGCCGTGGGTCTGGGCGCGACCTGGAACGAGGAGCTGGTGCGCCGGGTGGGCGAGGCCGTCTCCCGGGAGGCACGCGCCATGCGCGCCCGGGACGAGCGCGTCGGCCTCAACGTCTGGGCGCCGACCGTCAACCTGCTGCGCCACCCGCTGTGGGGCCGCAACGAGGAGGGCTACTCGGAGGACCCGAAGCTCACCTCCGCGATCGCCACCGCCTACACCCACGGGCTGCGCGGCGACCACCCGGTGTACTGGCGCACGGCGCCGGTCCTCAAGCACTGGCTGGCGCACAACAACGAGACGGACCGCGACACCTCGTCCAGCTCCGTTCGCCCCCGCGTCCTGCACGAGTACGACCTGCGCGCCTTCCGTGAGGCGGTCGGGGCGGGCACGGTGGCCGGGGTGATGCCGGCGTACAACCTGGTCAACGGCCGTCCGAACCACGTCTCGCCGTACCTGAGGGAGCAGTTGCGCTCCTGGACCGGGGAGGAGCTGCTGGTCTGCTCGGACGCGGGCGCGCCGTCCAACCTGGTCGACTCCGAGCACTACTTCGACACCCACGAGGAAGCCACCGCGGCGGCCCTGCGGGCCGGGGTCGACAGCTTCACCGACCACGGCACCGACAGCTCGAAGATCATCGGACGGGTGAAGGGCGCGCTGCAGCGGGGCCTGCTGACGGAGGCCGACATCGACACGGCCGTCCGCAGGCAGCTCTCGGTGCGGTTCCGGCTGGGCGAGTTCGACCCGGGCGCGGACCCCTACGCCGGGGAGCAGTCCTTCGACACCCCGGAACACCGGGCGCTCGCCCTGGAGGCCGCCGAGCAGGCGGTCGTCCTGCTGAAGAACGACGGCCTCCTGCCGCTCGCCCCGGACACCCGCGTCGCCGTCGTCGGGCTGCTCGCCGACGAGTGCAAGCTCGACTGGTACAGCGGCAGCCTCATCCACCGCTCCACACCGCTGGAGGGCCTGTACGAGCGGCTCGGCGCGGACCGCGTGGAGTTCGCCGAGGGTGTGGACCGGGTCCTGCTGAAGACCTCCACCGGCGCCTGCCTGCACGTGCCGCCGGCCTCCGGTGCCCCCGGGGAGGCGCGCGGCACCGAGGGCGCCCTCGACCCGGCGCTGCTCGCCGGCCGTACCGACCTGCCGCCGCTCACCGCGGGTGAGGCGGGCACCGAACTGGCCCTGGTCGACTGGGGCGGGGGCGTGCTCACCCTGCGGGCGCCCGACGGCCGCTACCTCTCGGTCGCCGAGGACGGGTACGTCCGCGCCTCCGCCGACCAGCCGGGCGGCTGGGTCGTGCAGGAGACGTTCCGGCTGGAACCGCACGGGGACGGTCACCTCCTCAGGCACATGGGAACGGGACGCCATGTGCAGGTCGCCGCCGACGGCGTGAAGGTTGCCGAGGAGGAACCCGAGGTCTTCGAACTGGTCGTCGTCGAACGCGGGCAGGACGCGGTGGCGCGTGCCGCGGCCGGCGCCGACGTGGTCCTGGTCGTCGCGGGCAACGACCCGCACATCAACGGGCGCGAGACCGAGGACCGTACGACGCTGCGCCTGCCCGCCCAGCAGGAGGCGCTGCTGCGCGCGGCCCGCGCCGCCAACCCGAACACGGTGCTGGCACTGGTCTCCGCCTACCCGTACGCGGTGGACCCGGCGGACCTCCCGGCCGTCCTGTGGACCGCCCACGGCGGCCAGGCGGCGGGCACCGCCCTGGCCCGGGTGCTCGCCGGTGACGTCTCCCCCGCCGGCCGGCTGCCGCAGACCTGGTACGCCGACGACGCCGACCTGCCGGACCTCCTCGACTACGACGTGATCGGTTCCCGGCAGACCTACCTGTACTTCGAGGGCGCACCGCTGTTCCCGTTCGGACACGGCCTGTCCTACGCGTCCTTCTCCTACGGGGAGCTGACCGCCCGGGTCGTGGACGGGACGGTACGGGCCGGGTTCCAGGTCACCAACACCGGTGACGTCACCGCCGACGAGGTGCCGCAGCTGTACGTCCGGGCCGTCGACCCGTCGGTGCCCCGCCCGCGGCGCGAGTTGCTGGCCCACCGGAGGGTGACGCTGGCGCCCGGGGAGACGGCTGAACTGTCCTTCGTGCTGCCGCTGTCCGCCTTCGCGTTCCGGGACGTGGCGGCCGGCCGGTGGCGGGTGGAGCCGGGGGCGTACGAGCTGCTGGCCGGGGCCTCCAGCGAGGACGTCCGCGTGCGCACCACCCTCACCCTGGAGGGCGAGCCGGCCGTCCCGCGTCCCGTCGTCGAACACGGCCTGGAGGCCGCCGACTTCGACGAGCAGAGCGGCACGGTGATCGTCGACCGGACGAGGACGGCCGGCGACTCGGTCACCGCCGTGACCGGAAAGGACGGCGAACTGCTCTTCCGGCGCTGCGACTTCGGCGCCGGCGTGACACAGGTGACGGTGGACGTGTCCGGCGAGGGCACCGTCGACGTCTCGCTCGCCGACGGCCCGGTGCTCGCCTCGCTGTCGACGAAGGCGCCCACGCCGGGGCCGTACGACTACACCACGCTCCGTGCGTCGTGCACGGTCGTCGGCGGTGTGCACGATGTGCGCCTGCGGCTGCGCGGCCCGTTGCGGCTCGCGCGGGCCGGCTTCTCCGGCTGAGGGTCCTCAAGGCGGCCGGCACGACGGAAGGGGCCCGGCACCGACGGTTTCGACGCTGTCGGTGCCGGGCCCCTTCCCGTACGGGCGGGACGTCTCGCCTAGAGGTCGAGACCGGTGAGGACCATCACCCGCTCGTAGGTGTAGTCCTCCATCGCGAACCGGACGCCCTCACGGCCCACCCCGGACTGCTTGGCACCGCCGTACGGCATCTGGTCGGCGCGGTAGGAGGGCACGTCACCGACGACCACACCGCCGACCTCCAGGGCGCGGTGCGCCCGGAACGCGGTCTGCAGGTCGTGGGTGAACACGCCCGCCTGGAGGCCGTACTTGGAGTCGTTGACGGCGGCGAAGGCGGCGGCCTCGCCGTCCACCTTCTGCACGGTCAGCACCGGCCCGAAGACCTCCTCGCAGGAGAGCGTCACATCGGCCGGCACATCGGTGAGCACGGTCGGGGCGTAGGAGGCGCCGTCGCGCTTGCCGCCGGTGTGGAGGGTGGCACCCGCCTCGACGGCCTCCTGCACCCGTGCCTCGACGCGCTGCGCGGCCTCCTCGCTGACCAGCGGGCCGACGTCGGTGGCGTCGTCGTTCGGGTCACCGGTGACCTGCGCCTCGACGGCGGCGACGATGCGCGGCAGCAGCCGGTCGTACACGGAGGCGTCGGCGATCACCCGCTGCACGGAGATGCAGGACTGGCCGCCCTGGTAGTTGGAGAAGGTCGCGATGCGCTGCGCGGCCCGGTCCAGGTCCTCGTCGCCTCCGAAGTCGGCGAGGACGACCGCCGCGCCGTTGCCGCCGAGTTCCAGGGTGCAGTGCTTGCGCGGCACCGAGTCCATGATGGCGTAGCCGACCTTCTCGGAACCGGTGAAGGAGATCACCGGCAGCCGCTCGTCCTGGACGAGGGCGGGCATGCGGTCGTTGGGCACCGGGAGGATGCTCCAGGCGCCGGCGGGCAGTTCGGTCTCGGCGAGCAGCTCACCGAGGATCAGCCCGGACAGGGGCGTGGCGGGCGCCGGCTTCAGCACGATCGGGGCACCGGCCGCGATGGCCGGGGCGATCTTGTGGGCGCACAGGTTCAGCGGGAAGTTGAACGGCGCGATGCCGAGGACGACGCCCTTGGGGAAGCGGCGGGTGAGCGCGAGCCGCCCCTGGCCGCCGGCGTCGGTGTCCAGCCGCTGCGCCTGACCGCCGTTGAAGCGGCGGGCCTCCTCGGACGCGAAGCGGAACACGGAGACCGCGCGGCCGACCTCACCGCGCGCCCACTTCATCGGCTTGCCGTTCTCGGCGGAGATCAGCCGGGCGATCTCCTCGGTGCGCTCCGCGAGACGCCGGCTGACGTGGTCCAGGGCGGCGGCGCGGACGTGGGCGGGGGTGGCGGCGAACTCCTCCCGTACCGCGTACGCGGCGGCCACGGCCTCCTCGACCTGGGCGTCGGTCGGCACGCTCACGCTGCCGACGACCCGGCCGTCCCAGGGGGAGGTGACGTCGAAGGCGGCCTCACCGGTGGCCCGGCGGCCGGCGAGCCAGAAGGCGTGGGTGGAAGTCATGTGGAGTCCCGGCCCTTCCGCGTAGGGGGTGTACTGGATTTCTGGGGTCCACGGTAGGGGCGCCTCGGCGGACGGGCGCTTGTCCGGCACGTACGGATGCGGGCCCCCAGTGCGCCGCATCGGCACAAAGCGGGGGACGGCACCACGGGAGACCACCGCGACGCGACGGCCCCGCGGCTCGGACGTCCAGCACGCGACCGCCCGGCCGGACACAACCGTCCGCACCACGGCCCACCGCGTCGCCCGGGCCCGCCGCACCACGCCACCACCGTCGCCCGGGGGCCCGCCGGTGCGGCAGTGGCAGCACCCCGACAGGGTTCGCCGTCCCCGCGGACGGGGGCCGGCAAGTCACCGCTCAACCGGTCTCGGACGACGTCGCCTTCAGAGCCAGCCACAGCTCCATACGGACGTCCGGGTCGTCGAGGGAGCGGCCGAGGATCTCCTCGACCCGGCGCATCCGGTAGCGCAGGGTGTGGCGGTGGACACCGAGGTCGGCGGCGGCGGCGTCCCACTGGCCGTGCCGGGAGAGCCAGGCGCGCAGGGAGGCGACGAGGTCGCCGCGGCCGGTCGCGTCGTGTTCGCGCAGGGCGCGCAGCAGCCCGTCGGCGAAGGCCCTGACCGCGTCGTCGGCGAGCAGCGGCAGGACGGACCCGGCCGCCATGTGCTCGTGCTCCACCAGCACCCTGCCGCGCCGCCTGGCCACCGAGAGTGCCTGTTCGGCCTGCTTGTAGGCGGCGGACGCGGCGATCGGCCCGGCCGGGGCGGACAGTCCGATCACCAGGTCGTCGTCGGCCTTGCGGGCGGTCTCCCGCGCGGCGGCGTGTTCGCGGACGGCGGCCACCGCGGCGCCGCCGTCCGCGGCCAGGACGACCAGCCTCTCCCCCTCCGGCACGACCAGGACCGCCTCGCCGGAGCGGGTGGCGGCGGACTCCGCGGTCTCGGCGAGGGCCCCGAGACCGTCACCACCCGCCTCACCGCCGACGGCGACGACGATCCGGAAAGGGGCGTCGAGGAGGGTTCCGAACAGGTTTCCGGCCACCGCGCGGGCGTGGTCCGGCTCCCCGGCGAGCAGCATGCGCAGCACGGCGGCGCCGAGGCGCTGTTCGGCCGCGTGCAGGGAGCGGGAGCGTTCCGTGGTGAGGGTGAGCAGGGCGACGGCGGAGTGTACGGCGTACCGTTCGGCGGTGCCGAGGGCGGCCGCCGTGCCCACGGCGAGCGCGGCACGGGGGCGGCGTCCGGTGCCGAGGGAGTGCAGTTCGACCCGGTCCTCGTGGTCGGGGCCGGCCACCACGGAGGAGGCGGGCGCGGGTCGCTCCCGCAACCGGGTCACGTCCGCGGTGAGCCGCGCGGCCCGCCGGGCCGCCCACTCCGGTGCCGTGGCGACGAGGGCGCCGGAGGCGTCGTAGAGCGCGGCCCAGCCGTCGACCTGGCCTGCCAGCGCGGCCAGCAGACCCTCGGGGCCGTCGGTCAGGGTCTGCCGGGTCAGTTCCCGCTGGGCGGCGAAGCCGGCGGTCACCGCGCGGTACTGGTCGGCGGCTATGGCGGCGGACACGGCCTTGCTGATCGCCAGGAAGGGGGTGCGGCGCGGCACCTCCAGCAGCGGCAGGCCCTCCGCGCGGGCCGCGTCGACGAGCGCGTCGGGGATGTCCTCGTAGTGGACGCCGACGGCGAAGCCCAGCCCGACCACGCCGGCCCCCACCAGCCGCTTCACATAGCGGCGCATCGCCTCCCGGTCCTCCGCGTCGAGCTTGAGCGCGGTGATGAGCAGCAGTTCCCCGCCCTCCATGTACGGCACGGGGTCGGCGAGTTCGCTGGCGTGCGCCCAGCGGACGGGCGCGTCGAGGCGGTCCTGACCCGCGCGCACGGTCAGCTTGAGCGCGGAGTGGTGGACGAGCGAGGCGAGCGTCGGGGGCATCGGAGCCTTGGGCCTTCGGGTCAGCGCCGGGTGGCGTGAGGACTCGGTGATCTTTTGGCCGCCGCGTATGAACGGCCCATGTCGATTCTGCCTCACTGTACGGTCACCGGCCGCCCGGGCCGCTCACCCCCGCAGGTCCACCAGGAGCGGGGGCGCGTGTTCGCCGCCGACGGTCGTCAGCGAGAGCACCGCGTGGCCCGCGGGCACCGCGTGGGCGAGTTCGGAGGCGGACCACCGCTCCCGTTCGACCTGCCGTACCGTCACCGCGTCCGTGGTGACCGCCTTGCCCGTCACCAGCTTGCGCAGCGCGTGCAGGGCGCGGGTCATCGGCTGGTCGGCGAAGACGGTGTGCTGGGCGACCTCGGTGGTCTCCACCCACTCGGTGCCCCACGTCCGCGCGAACCGGTCGCCGTCCCAGGTGGTGACCCCCGAGAACGCCATGCGGCAGCCCACGGCTCCGTAGAGCGGGCCGTGCAGTGCCTCGGGGACGTCGGCGACGGTGCGCAGGGCGAACAGCACGCCCGCGTTCTGCGACCGCAGCCGCTGGATGCGGCGCACCGACTCGACGGTGACGGTGCCGGTCGCGTCGTCCAGGACCAGGCAGGCGAAGTGGGCGCGCCGGCCCTCCCGTACGACGGCGTGGAACTGGGCGAGGACCAGCCGCGTGATCAGCCGGCCGGCCTCCTCGTGGCCGCGCTCGGGCAGGTCGATCCGCACCCGCAGGGGGTGGTGGGCGATGGCGCGCAGGGAGAACGGTCTGCCGGGGCCGCCCCCGCCGAAGAAGCCGGCGAACACCGGCCGGTCGAGCAGGGCCAGCCGGTCGGCGAGGGTCCGCCCCGTGTCGCCCGGCGCTCCCGTCTGCCGGGCGCGCGCGTCGAGTTCGCGCCGCATGACGTCGTCGCCGCTCACGGCGAGCGCCTCCCGCAGCCGGGTCAGCGCCGCCTCGTCCCCTTCCAGCAGTTCGCGCAGCTCCGGCAGGGTGGGGAAGCGCGCGTGCACCGCCCGGAACGGGCCGAGCAGCTGGGCCAGCGTGGTGGCGGCGCTCCGCGTGCCGGCCGTGTCGAGGTCACCCGCCAGCGCCTCGGCGAGTACGGCGGCGGCCTCGTCCGGGTCGTCGGACTCGGCGTACGGGTCGAGGTCGTGCACCGAGGACGGGTCGCCGATCCGCACGATCACGTCGAAGGAGTCGTCCGCGCCGAGCGGGCTCCCGGCGGCGGAGACGGCGACCACGGCGCAGCTCCCGGTGAGTGCCTGCAGCGCGAGCGCCTCGGTGACCGGCTCGACGAGGGTGCGGGTCTTGCCGGACCCGGAGGGTCCGACGGCGAGCAGCGAGGTGCCGAGGGCGTCCGGGCCGAGGGCCGCCCCGGCGCCGCGGTAGGGCTCCGGGGCGCGGTCGGCCGCCACCCAGCTGCCGATCCGCACCTGCTCGGTGAGCAGGTCGTGGCGGGCGCTGCGGCGTGGCAGGTCACGGGCGCCGGAGGGGTGGGTCCAGGCCGCGCCGGCCTGCCGCAGGACGGTGTCGCGGAAGGCGGCCTGCGTGCCGCCGCGGCGTGCGACGGCGAAGGCGTGCCCGATGCGGGTGCAGTCGACGTCGTTCATCCGGCCGCCGGCCACCTCGGCGGTGAGCCGGTCCGCGGCCTCCCCGAGGCCCGCGTCGCGCAGGTCCGGCCACTGGGAGCGGGGGCGTTCGGCCGCCTCGGCGCCGGGGCCTGTGCTCTCCCGGCGGGTGGCGAGCAGGTGCCTCGCGTACGGCAGCCAGCCGCCGAGGCGGGCGAACGGCCACACCACGAGCAGTGTGACGACGGTGTACAGCGTGTTCGTGAAGAAGGACGACGCCATCAGGTCGTAGCCGTCCGTGATCAGCACCGTGAGGGACAGCAGCGGGTCGACGACCGGCACCGGGGACCATCCGGCGAGCGGGAACGCGTCGGGGAAGACCAGGCTGAGGGCGACCAGGGCGAGGAGCGCCGCGACCAGGGCCCGCGCGGGCTGCGGCCGGCGGGCCACGTAGTGGCGGACGATGGCGCGCCAGCTGCCGAGGACGGCCACCGCGACGGCCAGCACGGCGAAGGAGACGCCTTCGTAGACCACGAGGGCCTCCGCCCCCGGGGACGGCACCGGCTCGCCCGCGAACACCTTGGGCGAGACGACGGTGCCGGCCCACCACCAGTCGTCCGGGGTGAAGGCCCGCAGCGGGGCCATCTGGTAGGAGGTGACGCCCCGCTGCCAGAGCGACCAGACGAGTGCCGCGAGGGCGAGCGGGACCAGCATGCCGGCGACCGTCACCGGCGCGAGCCGCTCCGACGCGGCCTGCTTGGGCGGACGGTAGCCGTAGCGCCAGATCCCGGGCCGGGCGGCCGGCCGCGCCGTGTCGAGCCAGGCGGCGACCGCGGACGCGGGGCGGGGAGCCTGCGCGGGGAGAGGTGGCAGGCTTGGGGCGCCGCTCGGCCGGGGCGGCGCCGCCGGTACGTCCGGTGGTCCGGCCGGGCGCGGCACGGGGCCGGCATGCGTGCCCCGCGCGTCCTGGGTACCGTCGCTGTCCATCGCCCTTGCCCCCTGAGCAGCCGCGCCATCCGCCATCAGCGAGCCAATCTAACGCCCCGGCAGGTCGAGTCCAGCGATTGCGCAGTCCGGCCGCGGGCACTCGCGCCCGGCGAACGCGGTGAGGGCGGCCCACCCCGCTATGTCCACCGCGGACAACGGGAGACCCCGCACAGCGCCCACATGGAGCATGCCCAGCCCTCTCCCGGGGCCCTAACCTGCGAGAAAAGAAGGAAAAAGCGTCCGTTACCCAGGCGTCCGTCACACCCCCCAGGAGCCCCGCATGACCGCACTTCCGCAGGAGCGCCGCGTCGTCACCGCCATCCCCGGCCCGAAGTCGCAGGAGCTGCAGGCCCGCCGCACCGCCGCGGTCGCGCAGGGGGTGGGCTCCGTACTGCCCGTGTTCACCGCCCGGGCCGGCGGAGGGATCATCGAGGACGTCGACGGCAACCGGCTGATCGACTTCGGCTCGGGCATCGCCGTGACCTCCGTCGGCGCCTCCGCCGAGGCCGTCGTGCGCCGAGCCTCCGCCCAGCTCGCCGACTTCACGCACACCTGCTTCATGGTCACGCCGTACGAGGGCTACGTCGCCGTCGCCGAGGCGCTCGCGGAGCTGACCCCGGGCGACCACGCCAAGAAGTCCGCGCTGTTCAACAGCGGCGCCGAGGCCGTCGAGAACGCTGTCAAGATCGCGCGTGCGTACACCAAGCGGCAGGCGGTCGTGGTGTTCGACCACGGCTACCACGGCCGCACCAACCTCACCATGGCGCTGACCGCGAAGAACATGCCGTACAAGCACGGCTTCGGCCCGTTCGCGCCCGAGGTGTACCGCGTCCCGGTCGCCTACGGCTACCGCTGGCCGACCGGCCCTCAGAACGCCGGTGCCGAGGCCGCCGCGCAGGCCATCGACCAGATCTCCAAGCAGGTCGGCGCGGAGAACGTGGCCGCGGTCATCATCGAGCCGGTGCTCGGCGAGGGCGGCTTCATCGAGCCGGCGAAGGGCTTCCTGCCCGCGATCAGCGCGTTCGCGCGGGACAACGGCATCGTCTTCGTCGCCGACGAGATCCAGTCGGGCTTCTGCCGCACCGGCCAGTGGTTCGCCTGCGAGGACGAGGGCATCGTCCCGGACCTGATCACGACCGCGAAGGGCATCGCGGGCGGACTGCCGCTGGCGGCCGTCACCGGCCGCGCGGAGATCATGGACGCCGCGCACGCGGGCGGCCTGGGCGGCACCTACGGCGGGAACCCGGTGGCCTGCGCGGGCGCGCTCGGCGCCATCGAGACGATGAAGGAGCTGGACCTCAACGCCAGGGCGAAGCACATCGAGTCGGTCATGAAGGGCCGCCTCGCCGCCATGGCCGAGAAGTTCGACCTCATCGGCGACGTCCGCGGCCGCGGCGCGATGATCGCGATCGAGCTGGTCAAGGACCGCGACACCAAGGAGCCGGCCCCGGAGGCGACCGCCGCCCTGGCGAAGGCCTGCCACCAGGAGGGCCTGCTGGTCCTGACCTGTGGCACCTACGGCAACGTGCTGCGTTTCCTGCCGCCGCTGGTCATCGGCGAGGACCTGCTGAACGAGGGACTCGACATCATCGAGCAGGCGTTCGCGCGCATCTGAGCCGGCATCGGGGCAGGTGAGCCGCCTGCCCCGCCCCGCGGCGGCGGCGGACGACGCAGCGTGTGAAGAACGTGTGCGGGGTGGATGGCGAGCGGCCGTCGGCCCTGTCGCCGGGCCACCCCCTGCCGTAGGTTTCTCCCCGGATGAGAGACACACCCCGTCCACGGGGAACCGTGGACGGCTCAGGCCGGGGCCTCCCCAGCTTCGACCTGGCCGTGCCCTCGCGCACACAACCGGGGCCTTGAGGCTTCGGGTCTCCTCAGGATCGGACGGTCGCCCGCCCCAGACCCCCCGGGGCGCGCGACGTTCCGGTCCGGACGGCCGTCCGGGCACCTCACACGGCAAGCCGTTCTCCGAAGGGCCGGCGCTCACCCCCCTTGCGCCGGCCCTTCGGTGTTCACGGACGGGGTTCCTCCCCGGTGACGCGCGCCAGCAGGGCGCGGGCCGTCCCGATGCGGGGATGGGCCGGATGCAGACTCCGCTCGCAGTCGGCCAGCGCCCGGCGGGCCCCGGCCTCCGCCTCCTCACGGCGCCCGAGACCGAGCAGGGCCTCGGCCGTCACCAGGTCGAGGAGTCCGCTGTCCTTGCGGTCCGGTGGCAGTGTGATGCCTCGCGACTCGGTGAGGGCCTCCTCGTACCTGCCCTGTCCGTTCAGGCTGCGCGCCAGCGTGAGGCGCGGGACCGCCGCGCCGTCGCCCGCGCGGGAGAGGTTGCCGCGGGTGATGGCCTCCGCCTCCTCGAAACGGCCCTGCCCGCACAGGGCCCCGGCCAGGAGGCCCAGGGCGCTCAGTTCCAGCTTCGACAGGGTGATGAGGTGGGCGAGACGGGAGATCTCACCGAGGATGTCCAGCGCCTCCCGCTCGGCCTCCTCGTACCGCTCCTGGCCGGAGAGGACCACCACGCGGTTCCTGCGCACCACCAACCGCAGGACCTGCGTCTCGACGTCGACCGGTGCCAGCTCGGCGATCAGCGTCTCCAGCTCGCCCAGCACCTCCGCCTGGCGCCCGTGCGCGACGGCCGCCATCGTGGCCAGCGTCCGCGCCTGCCACTCGGGCAGGGCCCGCTTCCGCCAGGCGCTCCTGGCGCCTTCGGCGAGCGCGCGTGCCGTGGCCTCGACCTCCTCGTACTCCCCCTGTGCGAAGAGGTCCTCGAGCCGGGCGAAGAGCTCGCGTCGTGCCTTTTCCCGTATGCGTCTCATGGGTTTCACGGGCAGTGAGCCTACGGGCCCGCCGACCTGCGAAGCTGGGCGGCATGCTGCTGCTCGGACCGCCCCTGCTCCTCTTCGCGCTGATCACCTGGCAGGTCGTCGTCGACGGGCCGCTGGTGGACCTCGACGAGCGGCTGAGCGAGGACCTGGTCCGGCCGGACGGGGTCTCCGAACTGCTCGCCGACATCGGCAACATCCAGGTGGCCGTGCCCGTCCTCGCGCTCGCCCTGGCCATGGCCGCGTGGCACGGGCGCCGGCGGGGCCGTGACCGCTGGTGGCTGCCGCCCCTCGCCGGGGCGGTGGCGATGGCCCTGGTGCCGGCGCTGGTCGCGCCGCTGAAGGAGTGGACCGACCGCCCGGGCACTCCGGCCGTGCCCCCGGCGGTCGGTTACTACCCCTCCGGGCACACCGCCACCGCCGTCGTGGCATACGGCGCGGCGACGCTGCTGCTCCTTCCTCTGCTGCGGTCGCCGGCCGTGCGGGGCGGGCTGGTCGCGCTCTGCGGCGTCCTGGTGCTGGGCGCCTCGTACGGACTGGTGCGCCGGGGTTACCACTGGCCGCTGGACGTGGTGGCCAGTTGGTGCCTCGGCGCGGCGCTGCTGACCGGTCTGTGGCTGCTGGCCGGACGCACGGGCGTGCCCGCCCCCGCGGACGGCTGCCGTGGTCGACGCCGTTGACGGCCGCTTCCCTCAGCTGTCGAAGCCCAGTCCCAGCCTGTCCATCGTCCGCAGCCACAGGTTGCGGTGCCCACTGCGGGCGTCCGCCCTGGCCAGGGACCACTTGGTGAGGGCGATGCCGGTCCAGGCGAACGGCTCCGGCGGGAACGGCAGCGGCTTCCTGCGCACCATCTCCAGCTCCGTGCGCTCGGTCCGCTCCCCCGCCAGCAGGTCCAGCATCACCTCGGCGCCGAAGCGGGTGGCACCCACCCCGAGCCCCGTGTACCCCGCCGCGTAGGCCACCCGGCCCGCGTGCGCCGTGCCGAAGAACGCCGAGAAGCGGGAGCAGGTGTCGATCGCGCCGCCCCAGGCGTGGGTGAAGCGCACCCCCTCCAGTTGCGGGAAACAGGTGAAGAAGTGCCCGGCGAGCCTGGCGTACGTCTCCGGCCGGTCGTCGTACTCGGCACGCACCCGGCCGCCGTAGGGGTAGATCGCGTCGTAGCCGCCCCACAGGATCCGGTTGTCGGCGGACAGCCGGAAGTAGTGGAACTGGTTGGCGCCGTCCCCGAGGCCCTGGCGGTTCTTCCAGCCGATCGAGGCGAGCTGCCCGTCGGTGAGCGGCTCGGTCATCAGGGCGTAGTCGTACACCGGGACCGTGTAGGGGCGGACCCGCCGCACCAGGCTGGGGAAGACGTTGGTGCCGAGTGCCACCGTGCGGGCGCGGACCGCCCCGTACGGGGTGCGGACGGCCATGCCGCCGCCGTGCGGCCGCAGGCCGAGGGCGGGGGTGTGCTCGTACACGCGGACGCCCAGGTCCAGGCAGGCCCGCTTCAGTCCCCAGGCGAGCCCGGCGGGATTCAGCATCGCCACGCCCCGGCGGTCGTACAGGCCGGCCTCGAAGGTCGGGGAGTTCACCTGGTCCCGTACGGCGTCGGTGTCCAGGTACTCGATGCCCTCGGCGAGGCCCTCGGACCGGATCCTGTCGTACCAGTCCCTGAGCTCCCGGGCCTGGTACGGCTCGGTGGCAACGTCGATCTCACCGGTGCGTTCGAAGTCGCAGTCGATGCGGTGGCGGGCGACCGTCTCCTCGATGGCGTCGAGGTTGCGGTCACCCAGCCGCTGAAGGGTGCGGATCTCGTCCGGCCAGCGGGTCAGTCCGTTGGGCAGGCCGTGGGTGAGGGAGGCGGCGCAGAATCCGCCGTTGCGGCCGGAGGCGGCCCAGCCCACCTCGCGGCCCTCCACCAGCACCACGTCCCGGGCCGGGTCGCGCTCCTTGGCGATCAGCGCGGTCCACAGTCCGCTGTAGCCGCCGCCCACGACCAGCAGGTCGCAGGTCTCGGGCCCGGTGAGGGCGGGCTCCGGGTCGGGCCTGCCGGGGTCGTCCAGCCAGTAGGAGACCGGCCGGGCCTCGGAAAGGGATCTCGTCCAACGGCTCATGGCGGCAGGGGCCATGATGTCAACTCCCTACGGGGGACTGCGGAGGTGTGGCTACGCCTGCTGCCGGTTCCGGCGACGACTGCCGATGAGCATGGAGACCAGGACCAGCGACACGGCGATGACGAACATGGCCGTCCCGATGACGTTGATCTGCACGGGGGTTCCCCGCTGGGCCGAACCCCAGACGAACATCGGGAAGGTGACGGTCGAGCCGGCGTTGAAGTTGGTGATGATGAAGTCGTCGAAGGAGAGCGCGAAGGCGAGCAGCGCGCCCGCCGCGATGCCGGGGGCGGCGATCGGCAGGGTGACCCGGAGGAACGTCTGGACCGGGCCGGCGTACAGGTCCTGCGCGGCCTGTTCGAGGCGGGGGTCCATCGACATCACGCGCGCCTTCACGGCGACCACCACGAAGCTGAGGCAGAACATGATGTGGGCGATCAGGATCGTCCAGAAGCCCAGCTGGGCGCCCATGTTGAGGAAGAGGGTGAGCAGCGAGGCGGCCATGACGACCTCGGGCATCGCCATCGGCAGGAAGATCAGCGAGTTGACGGCGCCGCGGGCGCGGAAGCGGTAGCGGACCAGGGCGAAGGCGATCATCGTGCCGAGGAGGGTGGCGCCGAGCGTCGCCCACAGCGCGATCTGGAGGCTCAGCGACAGCGAGGCGCAGAGCCCGGAGACACCGCAGGGGTCCTGCCACGCCTCGGTGGAGAATTCCTGCCAGGTGTAATTGAAGCGGCCCTTCGGATTGTTGAAGGAGAACACGGTGACGACGACGTTCGGCAGGAGGAGGTAGGCGAGGGTCAGCAGCCCCGCGATGACGACGAGGTGGCGCTTGAGCCAGGTGACGAAGGCCATTTAAACCAGGTCCTCCGTCCCGGACTTGCGGATGTAGAGCGTGACGATGACGAGAATGGCGGCCATCAGGATGAAGGAGAGTGCCGCGGCGGTCGGATAGTCGAGGATCCTCAGGAACTGCGACTGGATGACGTTGCCGACCATGCGGGTGTCGGTGGAGCCGAGCAGGTCCGAGTTGATGTAGTCGCCGGACGCCGGGATGAAGGTCAGCAGCGTGCCGGAGACCACGCCCGGCATCGACAGCGGGAAGGTGACGCGGCGGAAGGTGGTCGACGGCTTGGCGTAGAGGTCGTTCGCCGCCTCGTGCAGCCGGGGGTCGATGCGCTCCAGAGAGGTGTAGAGCGGCAGGATCATGAACGGCAGGAAGTTGTACGTCAGACCGCACACGACCGCGAGCGGGGTGGCGAGCACCCGGTCGCCGGCGGTCCAGCCGAGCCAGGCGGTGACGTCCAGGACGTGCAGGGCGTTGAGGGCGTCGACCACCGGGCCGCCGTCGGCGAGGATCGTCTTCCAGGCGAGGGTGCGGATGAGGAAGCTGGTGAAGAACGGCGCGATCACCAGGATCATGATCAGGTTGCGCCAGCGTCCCGCGCGGAAGGCGATCAGGTAGGCCAGCGGGTAGCCGAGCAGCAGGCACAGCACGGTCGCGGAGGCCGCGTAAAGCACCGAGCGGACGAACTGCGGCCAGTACTCGGAGAGCGCCTCCCAGTACGTCGCGAAGTGCCAGGTGACCTCGTAGCCCTGTTCCAGGGAGCCCGTCTGCACGGACGTGGAGGCCTGGTAGATCACCGGCAGCGCGAAGAACACCAGCAGCCACAGCAGGCCGGGCAGCAGGAGCAGGTACGGCGTCCAGCGGCCCCGTCCGCGCGGGGGTTTCCTCTCCGGGGCGGGCGGCGGCGCCACGGGGGGCGCCTGGGTGAGCGTGGCCATCAGGCGACCTCTTCCTCGACGGTCTCCACACCGGCGTCGATGTCCTGCGTGGCGTCCAGGCCGAAGGTGTGCGCCGGGTTCCAGTGCAGGACGACCTCGGCGCCGGGCACCAGCCGGGGGTCGCGGTCGATGTTCTGGACGTAGACCTCGAAGTCGGTGCAGACGGGGCTGTCGACGACGAACTGCGTGGAGACGCCGATGAAGCCGGCGCCGGCTATCCGGCCGGTGATGCGGTTGCGGCCCCCGGGTATCTCGCCGGCGTCGTCGGCGTGCGTGAGGGAGATCTTCTCCGGGCGCACACCCACCAGCACCCTGCCGCCGGTCGTGGTGGGGGCACTGGTACGGGCCTCGGGCAGGATCAGCTTGCCGCCGCCCGCCTTCAGTACGAGCTCTCCGCCGGACGCCGAGTCGATCTCGGCCTCGATGAAGTTGGAGGTGCCGAGGAAGTTGGCGACGAAGGTGGTGCGGGGGTTCTCGTAGAGGTCGGCGGGCGCGCCGAGCTGCTCGACACGGCCGGCGTTCATCACGGCGACCGTGTCGGCCATGGTCATGGCCTCCTCCTGGTCGTGCGTGACGTGCACGAAGGTGATGCCGACCTCGGTCTGGATGCGCTTGAGCTCCAGCTGCATCTGCCGGCGCAGCTTCAGGTCGAGCGCGCCGAGCGGCTCGTCGAGGAGGAGCACCTTGGGGTGGTTGATCAGCGCGCGGGC
This sequence comes from Streptomyces sp. NPDC041124, assembly GCF_055592385.1. Taxonomy (NCBI): domain Bacteria; kingdom Bacillati; phylum Actinomycetota; class Actinomycetes; order Kitasatosporales; family Streptomycetaceae; genus Streptomyces; species Streptomyces sp. NPDC041124. Next base: position 258,801 of record NZ_JBVIYR010000009.1, on the reverse strand, counting down.
GACGGCGACGCGCTGCTGCTGGCCGCCGGAGAGCTGGTGCGGCTTCTTGCGGGCCTGCTCGCCGAGCTGGACCAGCTCCAGCATCTCCTCCACCTGCTTCTTGACGCTTCTGATGCCGCGCCGGCGCAGGCCGAAGGCGACGTTCTCGAAGATGTCGAGGTGCGGGAAGAGGGCGTAGGACTGGAAGACCGTGTTCACCGGCCGTTTGTACGGCGGCAGGGCGGTGACGTCCTGGTCGCCGAGGTGGACGGTGCCGGTGGAGGGCTCCTCCAGGCCGGCGATCATGCGCAGGGTGGTGGTCTTGCCGCAGCCGGACGCGCCGAGCAGGGCGAAGAAGGAACCTTCCGGCACGGTCAGGTCGAGGGGGTGCACGGCGGTGAAGGAGCCGTAGGTCTTGCCGATGCCGGTGAGGCGGACGTCCCCGCCGTTGCCGGGCGCGGTGGTGTCTTTGGTGGTCTTCATCTCGTCACGCCCCAGTGAGCTTCGCGAACTTCTCTTCGAATTCCGTTTCTTCCTTGGAGCTCAGGGAGCGGAAGGCACGGGACTTGGCCTGCATGGCCTTGTCGGGGAGGATCAGCGGGTTGTTCGCCGCGTCCTCGTCGATCTTCGCGAGCTCGTCCTTCACTCCCTCGACCGGGCAGACGAAGTTGATGTAGGCGGCGAGCTCCGCGGCGGCCTGCGGCTCGAAGTAGTAGTCGATGAGCCGCTCGGCGTTGGTCTTGTGGCGGGCCTTGTTCGGCACCAGCAGGTTGTCGCTGGACATCATGTAGCCGCTGTCCGGTATCAGGAAGTCGATGTCCGGGTTGTCCGCCTTCAGCTGGACGACGTCCCCGGCCCAGGCCACACAGGCGGCGAAGTCGCCCTTGCTGATGTCGGCCGTGTAGTCGTTGCCGGTGAAGCGGCGGATCTGGCCCTTGTCGACGGCCCTCTGCAGCCGGGCGAGCGCCGCGTCGTAGTCGTCGGCGGTGAACTTCTCCGGCTCCTTGCCCATGTCGAGCAGGGTCAGGCCCATGGTGTCGCGCATCTCGGTGAGGAGACCGACGCGTCCCTTGAGCTTCGGGTTGTCCAGCAGGTCGGAGAGGGTCTTCACCTCGACGCCGTCGAGGGCCTTCTTGTTGTAGGCGATGACGGCGGCGATGCCCTGCCAGGGATAGGAGTAGGCGCGTCCGGGGTCCCAGTCGGGGCTGCGGAACTGGGGCGAGAGGTTGGCGAAGGCGTTCGGGAGGTTGGCGGGGTCGAGCTTCTGCACCCAGCCGAGCCGGATCAGGCGGGCGGCGAGCCAGTCGGTGAGGACGACGATGTCGCGGCCGGTGTCCTGACCGGCGGCGAGCTGCGGTTTGATCTTGCCGAAGAACTCGGTGTTGTCGTTGATGTCCTCGGTGTACTTCACCTTGATGCCGGTGCGTTCGGTGAACGCGTCGAGCGTGGGGTGCCGGCGCCCGGTCTCGTCGATGTCCATGTACTCGGTCCAGTTGGAGAAGTTGACCGACTTCTCCTCCTTCGAGTGGTCCTCCGCCGGGACGCCGCCCCGGGTGTTCCCGGCAGCGGGGATGCCGCAGGCGCTCAGTGCGCCGAGTCCGCCCACCGCGAGCGCGCCGCCCGTGGAGGCGCGCAGCAGGGAACGGCGGGTGAGTGCCGCCCTTCCGTTGCGGAAACTGCGCCGGACGGCGGCCTCCTGGGCCGGCGAGAGGCGGTCGGGCTCGTACTGCTCCATGCGCGTGGTGCCCTTTCGGGAGGATGGCCGCGGTCGGACGGCCTGGCTGCTATCGGTCCCCGAAGACGGTGCGGTGCCAGTCCTTGCGGACCACCGCCGTGTTGTCGAACATGACGTGCTTGATCTGGGTGTACTCCTCGAACGAGTACGCGGACATGTCCTTGCCGAAGCCGGACGCCTTGTAGCCGCCGTGAGGCATCTCGCTGATGATGGGGATGTGGTCGTTGATCCACACGCACCCCGCCTTGATCTCACGGGTGGCCCGGCCCGTGCGGTACACGTCGCGGCTCCAGGCGGAGGCGGCGAGCCCGTACGGGGTGTCGTTGGCCAGCGCGATGCCCTCGTCGTCGGTGTCGAAGGGCAGGACGACCAGCACCGGACCGAAGATCTCCGACTGCACGACCTCGCTGTCCTGCGCCGCGTCGGCGATGAGTGTGGGGCGATAGTACGCGCCGTTCCCCAGTTCGCCCAGGGGTGTCTCGCCGCCGGTCACGACCCGCGCGTAGGCACGCGCCCGGTCGACGAAGTCGGCCACCCGGTCGCGCTGGAGGTGCGAGATCAGCGGGCCGAGGTCGGTGCCGGGGGCGAAGGGGTCGCCGAGCCGGACCGTGTCCATCAGGGCGGCGGTGCGCTCGACGAACGCCTCGTAGAGCGGGCGCTGCACGTACGCGCGGGTGGCGGCCGTGCAGTCCTGTCCGGTGTTGATCAGCGCGCCCGCGACCGCGCCGTTGACGGCGGCGTCGAGGTCGGCGTCGTCGAAGACGAGGAAGGGCGCCTTGCCGCCGAGTTCGAGGTGGAGGCGCTTGACGGTCGCGGTGGCGATCTCGGCGACCCGCTTGCCGACGGCGGTGGAGCCGGTGAAGGAGGTCATGGCCACGTCGGGGTGGCCCACCAGGTGCTCACCGGCGTCCTTGCCGGTCCCGGTGACGATGTTGATCACACCGTCCGGGATCCCCGCGTCGGTGGCGGCCTGGGCGAAGAGCAGCGAGGTCAGCGGGGTGAGCTCGGCGGGCTTGAGCACGACGGTGTTGCCCGCTGCGATCGCCGGGAGGATCTTCCAGGCGGCCATCTGCAGCGGGTAGTTCCAGGGGGCGATGGAGCCGACCACGCCGATGGGCTCGCGGCGGACGTAGGAGGTGTGGTCGCCGGAGTACTCGCCGGCGGACTGGCCGGCGAGGTGGCGGGCGGCGCCGGCGAAGAAGGCGATGTTGTCGATCGTGCCCGGGACGTCGAACTCGCGGCTCAGCTTCAGGGGCTTGCCGCACTGCAGCGACTCCGCCCGGGCGAAGTCCTCGGCGCGGTCGGCGACCACGGCGGCGAACCGGTGCAGGGCCTCGGACCGCTCGCCGGGCGTGGCCCCGGCCCACCCCGGGAAGGCGTCCCGCGCGGCGGCGACCGCCGCGTCCACGTCGTCCGGGCCGGCGAGGTCGTAGGTGTACACCTCCGCGCCGGTGGCCGGGTCGACGACCGCATGGGTGCGGCCCGAGGTGCCCTTGGCCGGGCGGCCCGCGATGAACTGCGCACCGTCCGCGAACCGGTCCTGGGCGGGGAATCGTTCCGGGGTGGTGGTGCCCGGGTTGTGCATGTCGCGCTCCTCCGTGTCCCCGAGGGGGGCGGCGTGGCTCCAGCTCGATTTGAGTGCCGATCCTGACAGAGCAATGAATCACCAACAAGTGATTCCGTTGTTGAATTTTGATTACGCGACGGAATCTGTCGACCAGGTGTCGAGCGGCCACGGAAAAGGCAGGACGGAGTGTCCGTGGTGCCTGCCAGAATCGCGTGCAGGGACGGGATCACGGGGGGTGGCGATGAGCGGGACGACGCGGACGGCCGGTTCCAGGGAGGCGCTGATCGAGGCGCTGGGGGCCGGGGCGCGGGTCAGGTACCTGCATTTCTGGGGGCACCGCCCGCTGCCCGGCGGACGGGTCGGGGCGGGCTGTCTGAGTCAGTGGTGGCCGTCGCCGTTCACGGTGGACGGCGTGGCGTACGCGACCGCCGAGCACTGGATGATGGCCGCCAAGGCCCGGCTGTTCGGGGACGTGGAGGGCGAGCGACGGGTGCTGACGGCGGGGCATCCCGCCGAGGCGAAGAAGGCGGGGCGGCTGGTGCGGGGCTTCGACGAGGCGACCTGGCGCCGTGAGCGGTTCGGGATCGTCGTGGAGGGCAGCGTGCACAAGTTCGCGGCCCACGACGACCTGCGGGCGTTCCTGCTGAACACCGGCGACCGGGTGCTGGTGGAGGCGAGCCCGGTGGACCGGGTGTGGGGCATCGGCCTCGCCGCGGACGCCGAGGGTGCGTCGGACCCGGGGCGGTGGCGGGGGCCGAACCTGCTGGGCTTCGCGCTGATGGAGGCCCGCGAGCGGCTGCGGGCCTCCCGGACGGCTACGTGAGCAGGACGATGACGCCGAAGGCGATGCCCAGTGCGATACCGACCGATCCGCAGATGATCCCCGCCAGGGCCTGACCGCCGTTCGTGGCCTCGCCGCGCAGGGCCTTGCCCCGGCCGATCCCGCCGAAGATCACGGCCAGCACGCCCAGCAGGATGGCCACCGGCCACAGGCAGAACACGGCGGCCGAGATGATCCCCAGCACGAGCCCGGTGACGCCCAGCCCGTTGTTCGGCATCGGCGCCGTGCCCGCCCAGCCGGAGTACGCCGGCGCCGGTGCGGCCCCGTACCCGCCGCCGCCCGGGTAGCCGTAGGCGGCCGGTCCGGGGCCCTCGGGGCCGATGGGCGGCGGCGGGACGGGAGCACCCCCGGCCGGGGGCGCGAAGGGGTTGGCCGCCGGGACGGGTGCGGGGGGCGGCACGGGAGCGGAGGGACCGGTCCACGGCTGGGCCGGGGCGGGGTGGTCGCCCAGCGCGGGGAAGGACGTCACCGTCTGCTGGTCGTGGACGGACGGGGACGGCGTGGCGGGCGCGGACGGTGCGGACCAGGGCGGGGTGCCGCCCGCCACGACCGTCTCACCGGGGCCGCCGGACGCCGGGGTGCGGTCCGACGGCAGAGCCCAGGGGTCGGGGGCGGCCCGGCGGGAGGTCTCGGTGGTCCGGGCGTCCACCAGGGAGCCGTCCTGGGCCTGCGTGTCCTGCCCGCCCCCGTCGGCCGGTGCCGGCCACGCGGCCCCTCCGTGCGGACCTCCCGGCGGCGTGCCATCCGCTGTCTCTTCCCGCGCCTTCGGCGTCTGCGCGTCGTCGGCCATGCGCTGGGGCCCCCTCCCTCGGACGTCCCGTCATGCTACGGCCCGCGACCACCCCGTGCGCGCCCGGCCTACGATGATCCCCGGACCACCGATCAGCCGATCACCCGCGTCCCGCCGCGACCCGGCCGGCGACGCCGTTCCCGGGGAGGAACCATGACCGACCGCCTCGACGCGGCCACCACCGGCCAGGACCGCGACCTGCACGCCTTCATCGCCGGACTGCCCAAGGCCGAGCTGCACGTCCACCACGTCGGCTCCGCCTCCCCCCGTATCGTCTCGGAGCTGGCCGCCCGCCACCCCGACTCCAAGGTCCCGGCCGACCCCGAGGCGCTCGCCGACTACTTCACCTTCACGGACTTCGCCCACTTCATCGAGGTGTACCTGTCCGTCGTCGACCTCGTGCGTACCCCCGAGGACGTCCGGCTGCTGACCTTCGAGGTGGCCCGTGAGCTGGCCCGGCAGCGGGTGCGGTACGCGGAGCTGACGATCACTCCGTTCTCCTCCACCCGCCGGGGCGTCGACGAGCGGGGGTTCATGGACGCCATCGAGGACGCGCGCAAGGCCGCCGAGGCCGAGTTCGGGACCGTGCTGCGCTGGTGCTTCGACATTCCCGGCGAGGCCGGCCTGGAGTCCGCCGAGGAGACCGTGCGGATGGCCACCGACGACCGGCTGCGCCCGGAGGGCCTGGTCTCCTTCGGCCTGGGAGGACCCGAGATCGGCGTGCCCCGGCCCCAGTTCAAGCCGTACTTCGACCGTGCCCGCGCCGCCGGTCTGCGCTCCGTGCCGCACGCCGGCGAGACCACCGGTCCGCAGACCGTGTGGGACGCGCTCGACGAGCTCGGCGCCGAACGCATCGGACACGGCACCAGCACCGCCCGGGACCCCCGGCTGCTCGCCTACCTGGCCGAGCGGCGCATCCCGCTGGAGGTGTGCCCCACCTCCAACATCGCCACCCGGGCGGTGACCACCCTCGACGAGCACCCGATCAAGGAGTTCGTCCGCGCCGGTGTCCTGGTGACGATCAACTCCGACGACCCGCCGATGTTCGGTACGGACCTCAACAACGAGTTCGCGGTCGCCGCCCGGCTGCTGGACCTCGACGAGCGGGGCCTGGCCGAGCTGGCGAAGAACGGGGTCGAGGCGTCGTTCCTGGACGCCCCCGGCAAGAAGCGCCTTGCCGCCGAGATCGACACCTACACCGCCACGTGGCTCGCCTCCTGACCACCCGCGAAGGGCCGCCATGCAGAACGTGACCGCCGTCGCACACCGCGGCGACCCCTACCGCGTGCGGGAGAACACCCTCGCCTCGCTGCGGTCCGCGCTCCACCGGGGCGCGGACGCGGTGGAGATCGACGTACGGCTCACCCGGGACGGGGTTGCGGTGCTGCTGCACGACGCGACGCTGAAGCGGCTGTGGGAGCACGACCGCCCGCTGTCGGCGCTGTCGTGGGAGGAGGTGCGCGGGCTGACCGGCGGCGGAGTTCCGACGCTCGCCGACGCGCTGGCGGCGACGGACGGCAGCCGGGTGATGATCGACCTGCCGGGGACGCCGGACGTCCGTGCCGCGCGCCGGGTCGTGGACGCCGTGCGCGAGAGCGGCGCCCAGGACCGCGTCCACTACTGCGCGGGCGCCCACGCCATGCTCGCCGTCCGCGCGGCGGACCCGTCCGCCGAGATCGCGCTCACATGGACGACCCGGGCCCCGGCCCGGGCGGGCCTGCTGGCGGCGATCCGCCCGCGCTGGCTCAACTACCGCTTCCCTCTGGTCGACCGGGAGCTCGCCGAGCGCGTGCACCACGACGGCTTCCTGCTGTCCGTCTGGACGCCGGACACCCGCCGCTCGATGCGCCGGCTGCTGGCCCTGGGCGTCGACTCGATCACCACCAACCGCGTCGATGTCCTGTGCGCGCTGCGTGACGCCCAGGGCCGCTCGGGGCGGCGGTCACCACGGTCCACTGTCTCAAGACCGGCGCCCGTCCCGGCTACAGCACGGCGATCGCCGCCACCGAGGACCTGAGTCTCACCCTCGTGTACGCGCTCTCCGACACCGACGCGAAGGGCACGACGCCGAACCCGGTCGCCGAGCGCGTCCAGGAGGCCGCCCTCATGGAGCAAGGGCCGGCGCCGCGTTCGGCGTGAGCGCCTCCAGCCGCTTGATCCTCCGGCGGACGGCGTACAGCGGGATCACGCCGAACACCCCGAACGCCATGTCGATGACGCTCCACCAGAAGGGGATGCCGCGGATCGGGCCGCAGATCAGCGCGAGCGGGACGACGCCGGCGCAGGCGATCATGCCGAACTCGACGACCCAGATGTTGCGGACGGGGTCGCGGTAAGGGCCGTAGAAGGCGACCGCGATGACGAGGTGGGCGAAGGCCAGCCAGTCGGTGCCGTAGAGGAGGAAGGGGTACTCGGCGTCGGCGGTGTCGAGTCCGACCCGTACGCGCGTGATCCAGTCCATGAGGCCGGGGAGGTGCTCAGGTGCCGAGAGGGAACCCAGCAGGGATTCGGTCCAGCGCAGTTCGTGCACCAGGGGGAAGGCCGTGACGCCGCTGAGCACCAGACAGACCACGAAGAAGACCAGCCAGGCGCGAATGCCCTTGAGCAGGGCGGCTCTGTCGCTCATGGCGACAGCGTACGCCTTATTGAACATGTTCAAAAACTCTCCAGGCGGTCCGGAACGAGAAAGCCCCGCACCCCCAGGGGGTGCGGGGCTGCCGTCCGCGGGCGCCTACGCGTCCAGGGACGTCATCACGTGCTTGATGCGCGTGTAGTCGTCGAAGCCGTACGCCGAGAGGTCCTTGCCGTAGCCGGACTTCTTGAAGCCGCCGTGCGGCATCTCCGCGACCAGCGGGATGTGGGTGTTGATCCACACGCAGCCGAAGTCGAGCTTCTTGGACATGCGCATCGCGCGGGAGTGGTCCTTGGTCCACACCGAGGAGGCCAGCGCGTACTCGACGCCGTTGGCGTACTCGACGGCCTGGTCCTCGTCGGTGAAGCGCTGGACGGTGATGACCGGGCCGAAGACCTCCTTCTGGACGATCTCGTCGTCCTGGTTCAGGCCCGAGACGACGGTCGGCGCGTAGAAGTACCCCTTGTCGCCGACACGCTTGCCGCCGGCCTCCACCCGCGCGTGCGCGGGCAGCCGCTCGATGAAGCCCTCCACCTGTGCGAGCTGGCCGGCGTTGTTGAGGGGGCCGAAGAGCACGCCCTCGTCGTCCGGCATGCCGGTCCTGGTGTCGGCGGCGGCCTTGGCGAGCGCGGAGACGAACTCGTCGTGGATGGACTCGTGGACGAGGACACGGGTGGCGGCCGTGCAGTCCTGGCCGGCGTTGAAGAAGCCCGCCTCCGAGATGCCCCCGACGGCGCCCGCGATGTCGGTGTCCTCGAAGACGACGACCGGGGCCTTGCCGCCCAGCTCCAGGTGGACCCGCTTGAGGTCCTTGGAGGCGGACTCGGCGACCGACATACCGGCGCGCACCGAGCCGGTGATGGAGGCCATCGCCGGAGTCGGGTGCTCCACCATCAGGCGGCCGGTGTCGCGGTCGCCGCAGATGACGTTGAAGACGCCCTTGGGCAGGATCGAGCCGAGGATCTCGGCGAGCAGGACCGTGGAGGCCGGAGTGGTGTCCGAGGGCTTCAGCACGACCGTGTTGCCCGCGGCGATCGCCGGGGCGAACTTCCACACGGCCATCATCATCGGGTAGTTCCACGGCGCGACCTGCGCGCAGACACCCACCGGCTCGCGGCGCACGATCGAGGTCAGGCCCTCCATGTACTCGCCGGCCGAGCGGCCCTCGAGCATCCGCGCCGCGCCCGCGAAGAAGCGGATCTGGTCCACCATCGGCGGGATCTCCTCGGTGCGGGTCAGCCCGACGGGCTTGCCCGTGTTCTCCACCTCGGCCGCGATGAGTTCCTCGGCCCGCTCCTCGACGGCGTCCGCGATCTTCAGCAGGGCCTTCTGGCGTTCGGCCGGGGTGGTGTCGCGCCAGCCGGGGAACGCCTCGGCGGCGGCCGCCATCGCGGCGTCCACATCCGCCTGCCCGGACAGCGGAGCGGTCGCGTACGCCTCGCCCGTCGCGGGGTTGACCACCTCGGTGGTCCGTCCGTCGGCGGCGTCCCGGAACTCCCCGCCGATGTAGTTGCGCAGACGACGCAGCTCGGTGCTCACTGCAGGCCCTCCTGGTGTTCCTTGTGGGTGTTTCCGAGGTGTACAGGGATGAGATGTCTGGGTGTCCACCTTCTGAGACACCCACCCTAAACCGACGACTGTCCCCTTCAACACCCCCACCCGCCCCGTACCTGCGAAATCCGCACGATGGGACCGCGCAGACAACGAATTTCATCGATCGCGCCTTGCAGAACTGTCGATACGTCGTGCACAGTGACCCCGTGGCCAGTCGAAGCGCAGACCCGAAGGACTCCCGCGAGTCCAAGAACGGCGGAGGTCCCCAGTTGGACGCCGTCTCCCTCGCCATCATCGAGCAGCTCCAGGAGGACGGCCGCCGGCCGTACGCCGCCATCGGCAAAGCCGTGGGTCTGTCGGAGGCGGCCGTGCGCCAGCGCGTCCAGAAGCTGCTCGACCAGGGCGTGATGCAGATCGTCGCCGTCACGGACCCGCTCACCGTGGGCTTCCGCCGCCAGGCGATGGTCGGGGTCAACGTCGAGGGCGACGTGGAGTCCGTGGCCGACGCGCTGACCGCCATGGACGAGTGCGAGTACGTGGTGATGACCGCGGGCTCCTTCGACCTCATGGTCGAGATCGTCTGCGAGGACGACGACCACCTCCTGGAGGTCATCAACCGGCGCATCCGCGCCGTCCCCGGAGTGCGTTCCACCGAGAGTTTCGTCTACCTCAAGCTCAAGAAGCAGACCTACATGTGGGGAACCCGATAATCGTGAGCACCGACCGCACCGAGGATCTCAGCAAGTCCGCGTACGACCACCTGTGGATGCACTTCACCCGCATGTCCTCGTACGAGAACGCCCCCGTCCCCACCATCGTCCGGGGCGAGGGCACCCACATCTACGACGACCGGGGCAGGCGCTACCTCGACGGCCTCGCGGGCCTGTTCGTGGTGCAGGCCGGCCACGGCCGCCAGGAACTCGCGGAGACCGCCTCCAAGCAGGCGCAGGAGCTCGCCTTCTTCCCCGTGTGGTCCTACGCCCACCCCAAGGCCGTGGAGCTCGCCGAGCGGCTCGCGCACGAGGCCCCGGGCGACCTCAACAAGGTCTTCTTCACCACCGGCGGCGGCGAGGCGGTGGAGACCGCCTGGAAGCTCGCCAAGCAGTACTTCAAGCTCGTCGGCAAGCCCACCAAGTACAAGGTCATATCCCGCGCGGTGGCCTACCACGGCACCCCGCAGGGCGCCCTGTCCATCACCGGACTGCCGGCCCTGAAGGCCCCGTTCGAGCCGCTGGTGCCGGGCGCGCACAAGGTGCCCAACACCAACATCTACCGGGCACCGATCCACGGCGACGACCCGGAGGCGTTCGGCCGCTGGGCCGCCGACCAGATCGAGCAGCAGATCCTCTTCGAAGGCCCGGACACGGTCGCGGCCGTCTTCCTGGAGCCCGTGCAGAACGCGGGCGGCTGCTTCCCGCCCCCGCCCGGCTACTTCCAGCGGGTCCGCGAGATCTGCGACCAGTACGACGTGCTGCTCGTCTCCGACGAGGTCATCTGCGCCTTCGGCCGCCTCGGCACGACGTTCGCCTGCGACAAGTTCGGCTACGTGCCGGACATGATCACCTGCGCCAAGGGCATGACCTCGGGCTACTCCCCCATCGGGGCGTGCATCGTCTCCGACCGCCTGGCCGAGCCGTTCTACAAGGGCGACAACACCTTCCTGCACGGCTACACCTTCGGCGGCCACCCGGTCTCCGCGGCGGTCGGCATCGCCAACCTCGACCTGTTCGAGCGCGAGGGCCTCAACCAGCACGTGCTCGACAACGAGGGCGCCTTCCGCGCCACCCTGGAGAAGCTCCACGACCTGCCGATCGTCGGCGACGTCCGCGGCAACGGCTTCTTCTACGGCATCGAGCTGGTCAAGGACAAGAACACCAAGGCGTCCTTCGACGCCGACGAGACCGAGCGCGTCCTGTACGGCTTCCTGTCGAAGAAGCTCTTCGAGAACGGCCTGTACTGCCGTGCCGACGACCGCGGCGACCCGGTCGTCCAGCTCGCCCCGCCGCTGATCTCCGACCAGGAGACCTTCGACGAGATCGAGCAGATCCTGCGCGCGACCCTCTCGGAGGCGTGGACCAAGCTGTAGGACCGTTGCTCCGTGCTGCAGGACCGTTGCTCCGTCCGGGTTCCCGATCTTCCTTCTGGATGATCAACACCGGCCCCGGTGCCCCCGTTCGAGTGAGAAACGGCGGCCCGGGGCCGCGTGCTGTCCGGCCTCCCGCCGCGGCCTGCCTAGCGTGCCTGTGACCGATCGGCCGCGCCTTCGTTCCCCCGGACGGGGGACATTCCCGCTTCGCGCACGGCATTTCCGATCCGAACCGAGGTGTACGCCATGGTGGCCCCACCGGACAACGACGTGCTCTGGGCGCGCGCCCTGCACTTCCGGCACGACGACGGCTCGCCCGGCCTGAGCGGCGTCTCGCTCGGCGTCCGGGAGGGCGAGATCCTCGCCGTCGGCGGTCCGCGCGGCAGCGGCAAGACGACCCTGCTGCGCTGTCTGTCCGGCCTGCTGCCCGCGCAGAGCGGCGAGGTCTGGTTCAACAGCGTGCCCGTGCACACCATGAGCCCGGTCACCCGCGAGCGGCTGCGCCGGGACCGCTTCGGCTGGATCGACCCGGCCCCGCTGCTCGTGGCGGAGCTGAACGTGTGGGAGAACGCCGCCCTGCCCCTGATGCTGCGCGGCACCGGCCGGCGCCGCGCCAAGGCGGCCGCCCTGGAGTGGCTGGAGCGTCTGGACATCGGGGACAGGGCCCACAGGCACCCCGTGGAGCTCACGCACGCGGAGCGGCAGCGGGTGTGCATCGCCCGTGCCCTCGCCCCGGCGCCCTCGGTACTGTTCGCCGACGAGCCGACCGCTCCATTGCACCGGGCCGACCGCGTGCACGTCCTGCGCACGCTCACCACCGCGGCCCGCTCGCACGGCATCACCGTCGTCCTCGCGACGCACGACGCACAGACCGCCGCCCTGGCCGATCGCACCGTGTCGCTGCTCGACGGGCGGCGCGTGCGCACCCTCCACCTGCCGCCGCTCCCCGGCGCGGCCGAGACGGAAGGCCTGGCGGCGTGCTCGCTCTCCGTCTGAGCCTCGGCGCCCACCCCGCCGTCCAGCTGCGCCGCTTCCTCGTCGCGGCCGCGTCGGCCGGCACGGGCTTCCTGCTGCTGAGCGCCCTCGGCCACGCCCTGGCCCACCCGGACCCGTCCGTCTCGGCACTCCGGCTGGCGTGGTGCACCGCCCCGCTGGCGGCCACGGTGTACTTCGCGGTCGCGGTCGCCCGCACCGATCCGGGCACACGGCCCCGGCCGGGCCTGTCAGCGGTCGGGCTCGGTCCCGTCCGGCTGATGGCGATCTCCGCGGCCACCACGGCGGCGTCCTGTCTGCTCGGCTCGGCGCTGGCGCTGCTGGTCTTCCTCGGCATGCGCGGCGACCTCACCGCCCTGCCCTTCGACAGCGCCGGGACGGACTTCCTCGCGGCCGGCCGGCCGCTTCCGCTGCCGGCGGCACTGACGCTGCTGGCGCTGGTGCCGCTGAGCGCCTCGGCGGCGGTCGTCATGGCGCTGCGACCGCGCGAGCCGGTGGCGGGCGCTCCCCGCGCGATGCGCGCCTACGGCCGGTTCGGCGCGTACCGGCGCACGCCGGTGCTGGAGTCCTTCGGGGCCTACGGACGGTTCGGCAAGCAGTCGGGACCGTCGGCGCGCGGCCGGCGCACCGCCGGAACGGCGCCGGAGCAGGAGGGTGCCGCGGAGGCCGCCGCAGCCGCCGCACCCGGGGTGGCCGCCGCGCCCGGGGTGGCCGCAGACGCCCCGCCCGACGCGCCGCGTACGGTGCCTTCCGGGCTGCCCTGGGGCATCACGGTGCTGGCGGTGGGGCTGGCCGTGGAGGCCTTCGCGAGCCGTCCGGGCCCCGGCTCGCCGGGCGACCGGCCGGCCGCGCTGCTCGGACTGGCCCTGGCGTGCGTCGGGCTGGCCCTCGCCGGCCCCGGCCTCACCCACCTGTGCGGCCGGCTGCTGCAGACGATCCGCCCGGGCGCCCTGCGGCTGCTGGCCGGACGGGTGCTCATGACCGAGGCCACGCGCATCGGGCGCCCGCTGGGCGTGGTCTGCGCGGTGATGTCGGCCGCGTACGCCATGGCCGCGCTGCACGACCGCGAGGACACCTCGTCCGCTCCGCTCGTCGCGCTCGGGGTGCTGCTGGTGGCCGGCTGCACGGTGGCCACCCTGCTGACGGCCGCCGTCGAGTCCCGGCAGGCCCGCGCCGACACCACCGCCGCGCTCCGCCGCCTCGGGGCGCCCGCGGTGACCCTGCGCAGGGCGGCCGTGCTCCGCGCGGGAGTCCTGCTCGCCCTGTTCGGGCCGCTGTCGCTGGTCGTGGCCGAACTGTCGACGTGGCCGCTGACCGGTTGAGGGACACCTTGCGCGCCCTGCGCAGACCGGACGGGAACCGGCCGGAGAAGTCCCCCGCGGGCGATGAGTTCCGCGGGGGACGCCGGTCTACCACCACGAACACCACGGAACCGAACGGGAGAGGCCCCCGCCATGTACCAGCAGATGATCTTCGTGAACCTGCCCGTCGCCGACCTCGACGCCTCGAAGCGGTTCTTCACCGACCTCGGCTACTCGATCAACCCGCAGTTCAGCGACGAGAACACCGCCTCGGTCGTCATCAGTGACACGATCATCGCGATGCTGCTGACCCGCCCGAAGTACGCGGAGTTGACGAAGAAGGAGATCGTGGACGCCACGAAGAGCAGCGAGGTGCTGCTGGCGCTGAGCGCCGAGAGCCGCGAGAAGGTCGACGAGCTGGTGGAGAGGGCCCTGGCCGCGGGCGGATCGACGGCGGGCGAGACGCAGGACCTCGGCTTCATGTACGGCCGCTCGTTCGACGACCTCGACGGCCACACCTGGGAGGTCGCGTGGATGGACCCGGCCGCCCTGGAGGGCTGAGCGGCAGCGGGATCCGGCAGGGGCCGGTGCGGGACGGACGGCCCCCTGCCCCGTGTCACGGGAGGCACTCGAAGGCGTCGAAACGTCCGGGTGGTTAACGAGTGGGCAAAGCCCGAGCCTGCGATCGGCATATGCGTTGACACTACTTACGCGCCGCTTATAGACCTGGGAGCCTCACGGGAGTGCTGATGCTCCGTCATCACTCCCTCAACCCCCCGCATTCGCGCATCCCGTAAGGACAAACGTGGCAGTTCTGTCCGTATCCCGCCGCACCGTCACGCGCTCCGTGCGCACCCTCGGCGTCGTCTCCGCGTCCGCCGCGCTCACGATCGGCATCGCCGGCAGCGCGGCGGCGTGCACCATCGACGAGTTCTCGGCCAAGGCCGAATGCGTCGGTGACAACGGTGTCATCACCGTCACCGACGTCGACCCGGCCGGCGTCCCCGCGACCGTCACCGTGTTCCTGCAGAACAACGGCGCCGACCTCCGGAAGATCGGCGAGCAGGTGGTCAAGGGCTCCCGCGAGGGCACCACCATCACCTTCGAGGAGGACTGGAAGCCGAACGCCGAGTACCGCATCCACGTCAAGGCGACGCCCTACGTCGACGAGGACATCGAGCCGAACCTGACCACCCCGGCGACGCCCTGCGCGGACGACGAGGAGCCGCCCGCTCCCGAGCAGCCCGCGCCCACCCCGTCGCAGTCGTCCTCCACCCCGGCGGAGGAGCCCGGCGCCCCGGCCCCGTCGGCGTCGGAGAGCGGCAGCACCCCCGCGGCGGACACCTCGGGCAACGTGCCGTCCCCCGCCGGTGAGTCCCACCTCGCCGAGACCGGCGCCGGCTCGAACACCGGTCTGATCGTGGGTGTCGCGGCCGCTCTGGTCGCGGTCGGCGGTGGGGCCGTCTTCTTCGGCATGCGCCGCCGCGGAACGAACAGCGAACGCTGACGCCCCACGGACCCACGGACGGCCCGTCCCCTCGCGGGACGGGCCGTTCGCGTCGCCGCAGCCGCGCTCAGCCGAACGTCGCCCGTTTCAGCCACGCCTCCAGCAGCTCCCGGTCGCCGAGCACCTCCACCTCCGGCGAGTCCAGCGGCAGACGCCGGTAGAAGGCGAGGAGCACGCAGGTGAGCGGGCCGCGCAGGGCGACCGTGGCCCTCTCGTGCCCGCGGCGCCAGGAGACACCGTCCTCGGTGAGCTCGATCAGCCTCCCCCAGCCTTCGGCCGGGGGGACCCCCCTCCCGCTCAGCCCGGCGTCCCCTTCCGGCCCGGTGTCCGTGGCGTGCAGGTGGAGGGTGCGCCGGGGACCGCGCAGTTCGTGCACCGCGTCCTCCGGCTGCGTCCGCTGCGCCCACTCCACGATCTCCAGCCACTCGTCGATCGCGTCGGCCGCGGCGTCGGGCGCGACCTCGAAGGGCAGCCCGGCGGCGAGGGCCGCGTCCGCGCGGTGCACGATCAGCTCGTGCGTCATGCGGCGGGCCCAGAACCCGGCGTTGCAGATCCCCGCCCAGCTCCAGACCCCGGCGTCCGGACCGGCGTCCCGCAGCGCACCGACGACCAGCTCGCCGGACTCCGCCAGCCACGCGTCCAGCGCGCCGGGATCGCCCCATGTCTCCGGCCCGCCGAACCCCGGCACCCGCTCCTCGGGGACCTCGTCCTCGGCCCCGGTGCGCACCATCAGCGCCGCCCAGCGCAGGGCGCCGCCGACATGGCGCAGGAGGTCCTCGAGGGACCAGTCGGGGGTGGTGGGCACCGTGCGGGACAGATCGGTGCCGGAGGTCACCACCGTGCGCAACTGTCCGATCTGGTGGGCGATCTCCTGGCAGTAGCGGTCGTGCGTGAGTGGGGTCATGGCGCTCACCCTAGGCAGGCGGCGGTCACCCGAGCACGGCGATTTCCGCCTCGTCGAACTCCACCCCGACCTCGTCCCCGACCTCCGGCGCGGACCTGAGCGCGCAGGCCGCCTCCAGGAGGGGTGCGTCCTCGGGCCGCAGGCGCACGGCGACATGGGTGCCGCGGAAGGTGCGCGCGGCCACCGTGCAGGGCAGTCCCTCGCCGGCCGGGACCAGGCGGACACCGGCCGGACGGACGAGCAGCGTCCGGTTGCCCCCCGGGGCTCCGTCCGGCACGGGCACCTTGCCCCAGGGGGTCACGGCGATCCCGTCCGCCACCGTCGCCCCGACGACGTTCTCGAAGCCGAGGAAGCGCGCCACGAAGGCGTCGGCCGGCCGCTGCCACACCTCGAGCGGCGTGCCGGACTGGGCGATCCGCCCGTCCCGCATCACCACGACCCGGTCGGCCAGGGCGAACGCCTCCCCCTGGTCGTGCGTCACGGCGAGCACGGTGGTGCCCAACCGGCCGAACAGCTCCCGCAGTTCGACGACCAGGCGCTCCCTCAGCGACCGGTCGAGCTGCCCGAGCGGCTCGTCCAGCATCAGCAGCCGGGGGCTGGGGGCGAGGGCGCGGGCCAGCGCGACGCGCTGCTGCTCGCCGCCGGAGAGCGCGGCGACGGCCCGCCCGGCCGCTCCCGGCAGCCCCACGAGGTCGAGCAACTCCCTCACGCGCCTGCTCTGTTCGTCCCGTGCGGCGCCGTGCATCCGCAGCCCGAAGGCGACGTTGCCGCCCACGTCGCGCTGCGGGAACAGCTGGTGGTCCTGGAACATCAGCCCGACACCGCGCCTGTGCGCGGGGACGCGCGCCTGGTCGTGGCCGTCGAGCAGGACGCGCCCGGAGTCGAGGGGCTGCAGCCCGGCCACCGCACGCAGCAGGGTCGACTTGCCGCTGCCGCTTGGCCCGAGCACGCACACGATCTCGTGCTCGGCGACGCCCAGGTCGACGGCGTCCAGCACCGCCCGCCCGCCGAAGCGGACGGTCGCCGACTCCAGGTTCAGCAGCATCTAGAACTCCCCGGTCCTGTCGGTGCGCAGCCGCTCCAGCACGAGCAGGGCCACCGCGCACACGATCATCAGAATCGTCGACAGGGCCATCGCCTGCCCGTAGTTGAGGTCCCCGGGCCGCCCCAGCAGCCGTGCCACGGCGACCGGCAGTGTCGGGTTCTCCGGCCGGGCGATGAACACCGTCGCCCCGAACTCCCCCAGCGACACCGCGAAGGCGAACCCGGCCGCGATCAGCAGCGCCCGCCGCACCATCGGCAGGTCCACCTCGCGCCACGCCCGCCACGGGGACGCCCCGAGCACCGCCGCCGCCTCCCGCAGCCGTACGTCCACGGCCCGCAGCACCGGCAGCATCGTCCGCACCACGAAGGGAACGCCGACCAGCGCCTGCGCGAGCGGGACCAGGATCCAGGAGGCCCGCAGGTCCAGCGGCGGCTCGTCGAGGGCGATCAGGAAACCGAACCCGACGGTCACCGCGGACACCCCGAGCGGCAGCATCAGCAGGGCGTCGAAGCCGCGCACCAGCCGGCCCGCGTCCCGCCGGGTCAGCGCGACGGCGGCGAGGCCGCCGATCACCACGGCGATGGCGGTGGCGGCGACGGCGTACTGCAGCGAGTTGCCGACCGCCTCGATGGGCGGGACCAGGAACACTCCCCCCTCGTCCTCGGTCAGTGCCCGGTAGTAGCCGAGGCCGGCGCCGCCGAAGGAGCGCTGCACCAGCACGGCGAGCGGCAGCAGGATCAGTACGGCGACGGTGGCCACGACCGCGCCGAGGAAGACCCACTGCCCGGTGCCGCGCGGCCTGCGTGCCGTCACCGATGCGTCCACCAGGCGCAGCGTGGTCTCCCGGCGCCGTACGGTCCAGGCGTGCAGGGCGAGGATCGACCCCACGGCGACGAACTGGATCATCGTCAGCACGGCGGCCGTGGAGAGGTCGAAGATCTCCGAGGTCTGCCGGTAGATCTCCACCTCCAGGGTGGAGAAGGCGGGTCCGCCGAGGATCTGCACCACACCGAAGGAGGTGAAGGTGAACAGGAAGACCATCAGCGCGGCGGCGGCCACGGCGGGCGCGAGGGCGGGCAGGGTGACCGTCCGCCAGGCCGCGAACCGTGAGGCGCCGAGCATCCGCGCGGCCTCCTCCTGCCGCGGGTCGAGCTGGGACCAGAGTCCGCCGACGGTACGGACGACGACCGCGTAGTTGAAGAAGACGTGCGCGAGCAGGATCGCCCACACGGTGGTGTCCAGCCGGGCGCCCCACAGGTCGTCGAGGAGTCCGCCGCGTCCGACCAGCGCCATGAACGCCGACCCGACGACGACCGTCGGCAGCACGAACGGCACGGTGACCACGGCGCGCAGCACCTGCTTGCCGGGGAAGTCGTAGCGCGCGAAGGCGTACGCGCCGGGCAGGGCGACGAGGAGGGTGAGGGCGGTGGAGGCGAGCGCCTGCCAGGTGGTGAACCACAGCACCTGACGGACGTCCGACTGCGCCAGTACGTCCGTGATCCGCCCGAGCTGCCAGGTCCCGTCGGTCTTCAGCCCGCGCGCGACGATCGCGGCGACGGGGTAGGCGAAGAAGACGGCGAAGAACGCGACGGGCACGGCCATCAGGCCGAGCCGCGCCGCGTTCCCGCGCCGTTTCGCCGCGGCCCGCGTCACTTCAGTACGAGCGAGGTCCACGACTTGACCCACTGGTCACGGTTCTCGGCGATCCTCGCCGGGTCCATGGTCTGCGGGTCCTTCGCCCGCGGCCCGAACTTCACGAACTCCTCGGGCAGCTGGGCGGCCTCCCGCACCGGGTGGACGAACATGTTGAGCGGCATGTCCTCCTGGAACGTCTCGCTGATCAGGAAGTCGAGCAACGCCTTGCCGCCCTCGGGGTTCTTCGCGTTGCTCAGCAGTCCCGCGTACTCGACCTGGCGGAAGCAGGTGCCCTCGGCGACGCCGGTGGGGGCGGTGTCCGGCCTGGGGTCGGCGTAGATCACCTCGGCGGGCGGCGAGGAGGCGTAGGACACCACCAGCGGCCGGTCGGCGCCGGCCTTCCTGCCGCCGGCCGAGCCGGAGAACTCCTCGTTGTACGCCTGCTCCCAGCCGCCGGCGACCTTGACGCCGTTCGCCTTCAGCTTCTTCCAGTAGTCCTGCCAGCCGTCGTCCCCGTACTTCGCGGCCGTCCCGAGCAGGAAGCCGAGGCCGGGCGAGGAGGTGGAGGCGTTCTCGACGACGAGGAGGTCCTTGTACGCGGGCTTGACCAGGTCGTCGAAGGTCTTCGGCGGGGTCAGGCCGTGCTCGGCGAACCACGCCTTGTCGTAGTTGACGCAGATGTCACCGCTGTCGACGGGGGTGACCCGGTGCTCGTCCCCGTCGGCCCGGTACTCGGGCAGGATCAGGTCGGAGCCCTTGGCCTCGTACGGCTGGAACAGCCCGTTGTCGAGGGCGCGGGAGAGCAGGGTGTTGTCGACGCCGAAGAGGACGTCGCCCTGCGGGTTGTCCTTGGTCAGGACGGCCTTGTTGACGGCCTGCCCAGCGTCCCCGTCCTCGAGGACCTTCAGCCGGTAGCCCGACTGCTTCTCGAAGGCGGCGACGACGTCCTCGGACACGGCCCACGAGTTGTGGCTGACGAGGGTGACGGTCCGGGAGCCGCCGCCGTCGCCGCCCGCGGTGCCGTCGTCGGACGACCCGCACGCGGACAGCGTGACCAGTCCCAGCCCGACGGCCAGGACCGTGACCTTCTTGGTGATGCCCACTTGATTCCTCCTGGAGGGACCAGGAAGAGACGCGGCCCTGCCCGGGACCCCTGGGCGGAGTCCCGGGCAGGGCGCAACAGCTCGAGTGACCGATCTCCCTACCCAGAATGACCTGGGCCAGGTTCGGAGGGTCTGCGGCCGGTGCCGCACTCTCAGCGCTGTGGCGCTCCCCTGTCGGAATATGAAGATGTGCTTACTCGCGTCACCTTACCGTTCGCTCGCGGCGAGCTGACCACACGCCCCGTCGATCTCCTGACCACGGGTGTCCCGGATCGTCACCGGCACACCGTGCGCGGCGATCGCCTCCACGAACGCCTTCTCGTCCTCGGGACGGGAGGCGGTCCACTTGGAGCCGGGGGTGGGGTTCAGCGGGATGAGGTTGACGTGCACGGGCCGGCCCTTGAGCAGCCGGCCCAGCCGGTCACCGCGCCATGCCTGGTCGTTGATGTCCCGGATCAGCGCGTACTCGATGGACAGCCGCCGCCCCGACTTCGCCGCGTACTCGAACCCGGCGTCGAGCACCTCGCGCACCTTCCACCGCGTGTTCACGGGGACGAGCGTGTCGCGCAGCTCGTCGTCGGGGGCGTGCAGCGAGATGGCGAGGCGGCACTTGAAGCCCTCGTCGGAGAACCGGTGGATGGCCGGGACGAGACCGACGGTGGACACGGTGATCCCGCGCTGGGACAGCCCGAGCCCGTCCGGCTCGGGGTCGGTGAGCCGGCGGATCGCGCCGACGACCCGCTTGTAGTTGGCGAGCGGCTCGCCCATGCCCATGAACACGATGTTGCTGAGCCGCGCCGGACCGCCCGGGACCTCGCCGTCCCGCAGCGCCCGCATCCCGTCGACGATCTGGTGCACGATCTCGGCGGTGGACAGGTTGCGGTCCAGCCCGGCCTGACCGGTGGCGCAGAACGGGCAGTTCATGCCGCACCCGGCCTGCGAGCTGATGCACATGGTCACCCGGTCCGGGTAGCGCATCAGCACGGACTCGACGAGCGTGCCGTCGAACAGCTTCCACAGCGTCTTGCGGGTGGTGCCCTCGTCGGTCGACAGATGCCGGACGACCGTCATCAGCTCCGGGAGCAGCGCCTCCTGCAGCCGGCCGCGCGAGCCGGCCGGGATGTCGGTCCACTGCTCCGGGGCGTGCGCGTACCGCGCGAAGTAGTGCTGCGAGAGCTGCTTGGCACGGAACGGCTTCTCACCGGCCTCGACGACCGCCTCCTTCCGCTCGGCGGGCGTGAGATCGGCGAGGTGCCGCGGCGGCTTCTTGGCTCCGCGGGGGGCGACGAAGGTGAGCTCTCCGGGAACGGGACGGGCCACGGTCGGGCAACTCCTCAGGACGACGGGGGCCTGGCGACCCGGCACGGGCGGGTGACGGCACCGCTGTGCCTGAGCCAGAAGACAACCCGCGGGGGCGGGGACGTACGAAAGGGCCCGCAGAACACCGCGAGCCCTTCCAGAGTACCTGTTCGCCGTCAACCCGATCCGACGAAGATCACCAGCAGCAGCCACACCACCGGCGCCGTCGGCAGGAGGGAGTCCAGCCGGTCCATGATGCCGCCGTGACCCGGGAGCAGGGTGCCCATGTCCTTGATGCCCAGGTCGCGCTTGATCATGGACTCGCCGAGGTCGCCCAGGGTGGCGCTGGCGGCGACGGCGAGGCCGAGCAGCAGGCCCTGCCACCAGGTGCCGTCGTCGATCAGGAACTGCATGCACAGCGCGCCCGCGGCCATCGCGAAGCCGATCGCGCCCAGCAGGCCCTCGCGGGTCTTTCCGGGACTGATCCGCGGGGCGAGCTTGTGGGTGCCGAAGCGCCAGCCGACGGCGTACGCCCCGGTGTCGCTGACCACGGTCAGCAGGAGGAAGGTGAGGACGCGCCACGCGCCGTCGTCGGCGGTGAGCATCATCGCGACGAAGGTCGCCAGGAACGGGACGTAGAACACCGCGAAGACACCCGCCGTGACGTCCTTCAGGTACCCCTCGGGGGGTGCCGTCATCCGCCAGACGAGCACCGCCAGCGTGGTGAGCGCCATGGCGACCCAGGCGCCTTCCGCCCCTCGCGCGTACCCGGCGACGACCATGGCCGCACCGCCGAGGGCGAGCGGAACGAGGGGCGCCTTGATGCCCTTGCGCTCCTCCATCCGCGACGTCAGCTCCCACAGGCCCACCACGACGGCGACGGCGACCACCCCGACGAAGACGGCCTTGACGACGAACAGCGACGCGATGATCACCACGCCGAGCCCGACGCCGACGCCTATCGCCGCGCCGAGGTCGCGACCCGCGGTCTTCTTGTGCGGGGCGGGCGCCGGCTGCGGGGCGTCGGGCATGGGCTCCGGATTCTGCGGCACCTCCCCGGGATGGGGCCGTGCCTGCGGCGTCTCGTCTCGGAACAGGGGGCCGCCCAGCCGAGCGGCCCCCCGGTCCACATCCTGGTTTCCGCCGTGTTCGGGTACGTCGGGCACGACGGGCATGGGGCGAGTCTGCTGCGCGTAGTGCGCATCGTACGCGGGACCCGCCGGGGCAGCCCCCTGGCCGGGCCCGTGGTCGGGCGGGCCCCAGTAACCGGCCTGCGGCGTTCCCCAGGAAGAGTCGTTCATCAGACTTCGAGCAGTTCCGCTTCCTTGTGCTTCAGGAGCTCGTCCACCTGGGCGACGTACTTCGCGGTGGTGTCGTCGAGCTCCTTCTCCGCACGGCGGCCCTCGTCCTCGCCGACGTCTCCGTCCTTGATCATCTTGTCGATGGCGTCCTTGGCCTTGCGGCGCACGGAACGGATGGAGACCTTGGCGTCCTCACCCTTGCCCTTGGCGACCTTGATGTAGTCGCGGCGGCGCTCCTCGGTCAGCTCGGGGAACACCACGCGGATGATGTTGCCGTCGTTGCTCGGGTTGACGCCCAGGTCGGAGTCGCGGATCGCCTGCTCGATGTTGCGCAGCGCGCTCTTGTCGAACGGCGTCACCACGGCCATGCGCGGCTCGGGCACGGAGAACGAGGCCAACTGGTTGATCGGCGTCGGCGCGCCGTAGTAGTCGGCAACGATCTTGTTGAACATCGCCGGGTGCGCACGGCCGGTGCGGATCGCGGCGAAGTCCTCCTTGGCGACCACGACGGCCTTCTCCATCTTCTCCTCGGCCTCGAGGAGGGTCTCTTCGATCACCACTTGCTCCTGCGTGTCTTGAGTAGGCCCGGCTGCCGTCCCTGTCGGGGCGGCGGCCGGCTGCGTCGCGTCTTCTTCCTGCACGGTTCCCGACCGGCAGGACATTGTCCATCCCCCGGTCAGTTGCGTCCGGCTTGGTCACCCACCAGCGTGCCGATCTTCTCACCCTTGACGGCGCGGGCGATATTGCCCTCCTTCAGGAGCTCGAAGACGACGATCGGCAGGCTGTTGTCACGGCAGAGCGTGACGGCCGTGGCGTCGGCGACCTTGAGGTCCCGGGTGATGACCTCGCCGTAGCCGAGGGCGTCGAACTTCACGGCGTCGGGGTTGGTCTTGGGGTCGGAGTCGTAGACCCCGTCCACGCCGTTCTTACCCATGAGCAGCGCCTCGGCGTCGATCTCCAGGGCGCGCTGGGCGGCGGTGGTGTCGGTGGAGAAGTACGGCATTCCCATACCGGCGCCGAAGATGACCACGCGGCCCTTCTCCAGGTGCCGCACCGCGCGCAGCGGGATGTAGGGCTCGGCGACCTGCCCCATGGTGATGGCGGTCTGCACGCGGCAGTCGACGCCCTCCTTCTCCAGGAAGTCCTGGAGGGCGAGGCAGTTCATCACGGTGCCGAGCATGCCCATGTAGTCGGAGCGGGCACGGTCCATGCCGCGCACCTGGAGCTCTGCGCCGCGGAAGAAGTTGCCGCCGCCGATGACGATCGCGATCTCCGCGCCGTCCCGTACGACGGCGGCGATCTCACGCGCGATGGCGTGCACCACGTCGGGGTCGACGCCCAGGCCCCCACCGCCGGAGAACGCCTCTCCGGACAGCTTCAGCAGGAACCGGCCGCGTACTTTGCCGTCGTCGCTCTTCTCAGCCTTGGTGGTCATCGGGGATCCCGCCTCTTTCGCGTGTTGCACATACGAAGAAGGCCATTGCCGGTGGGGTGTGGTTCGCATCCCATGCGGCAATGGCCTCCTCGTCAGATCTGCTGTCGCCCGGCACGCGCGCGTGCGTGGACGCGTGTCCGAACGACTGCTGTCGACCCTATCGGGGTCGCGCGTCCGTCGCGGTACGGACTCAGATGCCGACCTTGATGCGCGTGAAGCGCTTCAGGGTGACACCGGCCTCGTCCAGGACCTTCTGCACGGACTTCTTGTTGTCCAGCGCGTAGGGCTGGCCCAGCAGGGTGGCGTCCTTGAAGAAGCCGTTCAGACGACCCTCGACGATCTTGGCGATCGCGGCCTCGGGCTTGCCCTCGGCGCGGGTGGTCTCCTCGGCGATGCGGCGCTCCGACTCGATGACGTCGGCCGGCACGTCGTCCTTGGCGAGGTACTTCGGCGCGAAGGCGGCGATGTGCTGCGCGATGCCCTTGGCGACCTCGGGGTTCGACGTGTCGAGCTCGACCAGGACACCGATCTGCGGGGGCAGGTCGGGCATCGTGCGGTGCATGTACGCCGCCACGTAGCCGCCGGTGAACTGCGCGAAGCGGTCCAGGACGATCTTCTCGCCCAGGTTGGCGTTGGCCTCGTCCACGAACGCCTGGACGGTCTTGCCGGCCTCGATCTCGGAGGCGAGCAGGGCCTCGAGGTCGGCCGGGGAGGTCTTGGCGACGTGCTCGGCGATGGTGGTGGCCACGGCCTGGAACTTCTCGCCCTTGGCGACGAAGTCCGTCTCGCACTTCAGCTCGACGAGGACACCGGAGGAGTTGTCGTCGGCGAGGATCGAGACCACGGCGCCGTTCTCGGCGGAGCGGCCCTCGCGCTTGGCGACGCCCTTCTGGCCCTTGATGCGGAGCGCCTCGACGGCCTTGTCGACGTTGCCGTCGGCCTCGTCCAGCGCCTTCTTGCAGTCCATCATGCCGGCGCCGGTGAGCTCCCGGAGCTTCTTGACGTCGGCGGCGGTGTAGTTCGCCATGAGTCTGTGAATCTTTCTCGAAGTCTGGCGGGTCGGAGGTCTGCGGGGTCAGCGACCTGCGGGAGGGCAGGTGTCCGACGCGCCGCCTGCCTACGGGTGAACGGCGGGAGCGGTTTCGGTGTCACCGCTCCCGCCGTCAACGGCTCTGACGGAAGGTCAGGCCTGCTCGGCCTCGGCGGCGGGGGCCTCAGCGGGCTTCTCGGCCTCGGCCTCGGCCTCGGCGGCGGGGGCCTCGGCAGCGGGGGCCTCAGCCGGCTTCTCGGCCTCGGCGGCGGCCGGAGCGGCCTCCTCGGCCTTCTTCTCGCCCTCGAGCAGGTCGCGCTCCCACGCGGCGAGCGGCTCGCCCGCGGCCTTGTCACCCTTGTCGCCGGTGGCGACGCCGGAGCGGGCGATGAGGCCCTCGGCGACGGCGTCGGCGATCACGCGGGTGAGCAGGGTGACGGAGCGGATCGCGTCGTCGTTGCCCGGGATCTTGTAGTCGACCTCGTCGGGGTCGCAGTTGGTGTCGAGGATGGCGACGACCGGGATGTTGAGCTTCCGGGCCTCGCCGACCGCGATGTGCTCCTTCTTGGTGTCCACGATCCAGACGGCGCTGGGCACCTTCTGCATCTCGCGGATACCGCCGAGGGTCTTCTCCAGCTTGGCCTTCTCGCGGGAGAGGACCAGCAGCTCCTTCTTGGTGAGGCCGGAGGCGGCCACGTCCTCGAAGTCGATCTGCTCGAGCTCCTTGAGGCGCTGCAGACGCTTGTAGACGGTCGAGAAGTTGGTGAGCATGCCGCCCAGCCAGCGCTGGTTGACGAAAGGCATGCCGACGCGGGTGGCCTGCTCGGCGATGGCCTCCTGCGCCTGCTTCTTCGTACCGACGAACATGACCGTGCCGCCGTGGGCGACGGTCTCCTTGACGAACTCGTAGGCGCGGTCGATGTACGACAGCGACTGGAGCAGGTCGATGATGTAGATGCCGTTGCGCTCCGTGAAGATGAAGCGCTTCATCTTCGGGTTCCAACGACGGGTCTGGTGACCGAAGTGGACGCCGCTCTCCAGCAGCTCCCGCATCGTGACGACGGCCATGGCCGTATCTCCTCGAGTTTCTCGGTTGTGCCGCGGATGCCGGACGGCTCCCGCGCCTGACGCCCACGACGCGCCGTTGCCACGAAGGACCGAGGGGCGCTGACATCGGGGGCCCGGCCGTGACCGGCCTCGATGTCGGGGCGTGCGAAGTCGACCCGGTGGCCCGGGTCGCCACCAGAAGTGTACGGGAACCACGGGGTGCCGGGTGACGCCGTTGTCCACAACCGGTCGCCGGTCCACAGGGCCGGGCGGTGATCACGGCTTTCCGGGACGCTCCCGGCATGCGAACGAGTCGATGGACGGGAGTGGCCGCGCGCCTGGCCCTGCTGGTGATCCTGACCCTGACGGCTTTGACGGCCCCGCCGCCTTCCGCCTGGCCCCGGCCGGCGGCACCGGCCGCCGAGGACCGTGTGACGCCGCGTGTGGCCAGCGTGTGGCCGGTGGGAGCACGTCCGCGGGTGCTGCGCGGCTGGGAGCCGCCGGCGACGGCGTACGGGCCCGGCCATCGTGGCGTGGACCTGGCGGCGGCACCGGGAACCCCGGTACGGGCGGTCGCGGCGGGCCGGGTCTCGTTCGCCGGCCGGGTGGCCGGAAGGGGCGTCGTCTCGGTCGCGCTGACGGGCACGGGTGATCCCCCGCTGCGCACGACCTACGAGCCCGTCCGCGCCTCGGTGACCGAGGGCGCCGAGGTGTCGGCGGGCGAGGTGGTCGGCACGGTGGAGGCCACCGGCTGGCACTGCGCGGCCCCCTGCGTGCACTGGGGTCTCCTGCGGGCCGGCACCTACCTGGACCCGCTCTCCCTGCTCCCCCCGTGGCTGCTGCGCGGAGCACCGTCGAGACTGCTGCCGGTACTGGGGGTCCCGCTGCCGGAGTAGGCCGAGCGTCCACCCCGCCCCGGGGCGGCCCCCTGCGGCGTCCGGCCACCCCGGGCCGCGGCCCCGGGCCGCCGCTCGGGCACTCCGGCCGGTCTGGGCACTCCGGCCGGTCTGGGTACTCCCACCGGTCCGAGGCCCGCGCGCCCCCCATCGCTCGGGGGGCTCCGCACGTCCGGCACCGGGCCGGGATCGGAGCACTGACCCACAAGGCCCCTGCGGATCAGTTGGCGACACCAGCGGAATCGAACCCGGGCGGTCGGACGCGGCCCACCTGGCTGCCCGGCCGACTGCCGCCGGACTACCTCGACGCGAGCCCGGCCCGGCCCGGGCAGCCCCGCTCCCCCGGGCAGGTGAACCCCGCCGGGCGGGGCGAGGGCCCACCGGGCCCCGGGCCGGGGCGACCGGGTGTCCCGTACCTGCCCGCCCCGCGGTTCGTCAGCCGCTCACGCCCTTGAGGATCATGGAGACCGCTGCCTGGGTGATCGTGTCCGGGTGTTCCGCCGCGCCCAGTTCGATACGGCGCACGGCGGCGTCGACCACTCCCTGGAGCAGCATGGCCGCCAGGCGGGGCTCGGCGTGGCCGAGGCCGGCGAGGGCTTCCACGATCATCGCGACCAGGCCGCCGTGCGCGGCGCGGATCTTCTCCCGGGCGCCGGCGTCGAGCTCGCTCGCGGAGATCGCGACGACCGCGCGGTGCCGGCGGTCCCCGACCAGTTCCAGCTGCTTGCGGACGTACGCCTCGATCTTGGCCTCGGCCCCGTCGGCGGCCGCCATCGCCGCCTCCACCTCGGCCGCCCAGACCGGGAAGTCGACCGCGCACAGCTCCTCGACGACGGCGGCCCGCGAGCGGAAGTACTCGTAGACGGACGAGCGCGCGAGCCCGGTGCGCTCGGCGAGGGCCGGGAAGGTCAGCGCCTCCGTACCGCCCTCGGACAGGAGGGAGCGTGCCGCGTCCAGCAGGGCGGCTCGCTGCATCGACCGGTGCTCGGCCACGGAGGCCGCTCGAATCCTTGGCACGTCGACCACTTTACGGACGCCCCGCCCGTGGCGGCCAGAGGATCGACGGCTCTCCGCCGTAAGGGATCAGCGGCCGAAGCCCGCCAGCTTCGCGCGCAGCTGGAGCACGGACTTGGTGTGGATCTGGCTGACCCGGCTCTCGGTCACACCCAGCACATTGCCGATCTCGGCGAGGGTGAGTCCCTCGTAGTAGTACAGCGTGACGACGGTCTTCTCCCGCTCCGGCAGCGTGTTGATGGCCCGCGCCAGGAACCTGCGCAGCTCCCGGTCCTCGGCCACTTCCACCGGATTGTCCGCGGCGGTGTCCTCCAGGGTGTCCATGAGGCTCAGCCGGTCGCCGCCCTCACCGCCGACATGCAGCAGTTCCTCCAGAGCGACGACGTTCGCCAGAGACAACTGGCTGAAAACCGCGTGCAGCTCGTCCACGGCGATGCCCATCTCGCCGGCGACCTCGCTCTCCGACGGCGTCCGCCGCAGCCGTGCCTCCAGCGTGGCGTAGGCACGCTCCACGTTGCGCGCCTTCTGTCGCACCGAGCGCGGGATCCAGTCCAGTGCCCGCAGCTCGTCGATCATCGCGCCCCGGATGCGGGTGATCGCGTAGGTCTCGAACTTGATCTCCCGGTCGACGTCGAACTTCTCGATCGCGTCGATCAGCCCGAACACCCCGGAGGAGACGAAGTCCCCCTGCTCGACGTTGGGCGGCAACCCGACACTGACGCGCCCGGCGACGTACTTCACCAGCGGCGAGTAGTGCAGGATCAGCTGCTCCCGCAGTCGCTCGTCCCCTGTCGCCTTGTACGACCGCCACAACTCGTCGAGCGTCGAGGGAGCGGGCGGCCGCACGCTGCCACCGTCGCGGGCGGCTGGGGGGATGGCCGCCCGGTCGGACCCGGAGGTGTGCTGGGGCATTCGTCGCCTAGTGCCGTTCTGCCGTGGGCTGGTGCTGGCCGGATTCGCTGTCTGTCCGATGTCGAGTCGCCTGTCCGTGTCGGATCCTCGTGAGCGTAGCGTGACTGCGGCGTCGCGGTGCGCGAAGAGGCGAGGTAGGACCGTACGCAGATTCGTTCCGGGAGCCGTCCCACCGGGGCACGATCGTCGCTCTGCGTGATCACCAGGGTGCCCCGGCCGGCGCGTTCTCCGTGGTGGACGGGGGTTCCCCCAGACGGCCGAACACGCTCCGTCAGCGGGCTTCGGGACCATCGCGGACCGGCATCATCGCCTGGCGCGTCAACTTCCAGCCGTCGCCGTGTCGTTCGACGTAACCAAGTGCTCGTAGTTCGTACAGTCGCGCGACGGCGTCGTCCGGGGTGGTCTGCGCGGCGCGCGCGATCTCCTCGGGGCGGGCCGTGACGCGTGCCGGCAGCGCGGCGAGGACCTGACGGCCGGCCGGGTCGAGCAGGTCCCGGGGCAGTACGGGTCCTCGGCGCTCCGGAGCGAGTTCGCCCATGTCGCCGACCAGTTCGACGACCTCGGCGGCGTCGGTGACCAGGACCGCGTCCTGGCGCAGCAGTTCGTGCACTCCGGCGGAGAGTCCGCTGGTGGCGGGCCCGGGGACGCCCATGACGTGCCGTCCCAGGCGCCGGGCCGCACGGGCCGTCACCAGGGAGCCGCTGCGGAGGGCGGCCTCGACGACGACCGTGCCCCGGGTGAGCGCGGCGATCACCCTGTTGCGGCAGATGAACCTGCTCGGTGTCGGGTGCTCCCCGGGCGGCAACTCGCCGAGGACCAGCCCTTGTTCGGCGATCCTGCCGATGAGCCCGGCGTGTCCGCGCGGGTAGGGCCGGTCGACCCCGCAGGCGAGGACCGCGACGGTGGCGCCGCCGGAGCCCAGCGCTCCTCGGTGCGCGGCACCGTCGACCCCGTAGGCGCCGCCGGACACCACGATCCAGCCGCGCTCGGCCAGCTCCGCGGCGAGCGTGGCCGCCATGTACGCGCCGTACTCGGTACAGGCTCGGGCGCCGACGACGGCGACCGAGCGCAGGGCCCACATCCGGAGGTCGGCCCCGCCGCGCACCCACAGCCCGAGCGGTCGCGCGTCCCCCAGGTCGTCGAGCTGCCCGGGCCATTCGGCCGCTCCCGGCGGGACGAACCGCACCCCGGCGTCCCGCGCGAGCGCGAGGTCCCGGCGCGGCTCGGCCCGCCCGGCCCGGGCCACCAGCCCGGCCCACCGCTTCCCGCTCACCCCGGGCAGCGGCTCGCCCCCTTCCCGCAGCCGGCGTACCACCGCGTCCACCCCGAGTTCCCGCACCCAGCGCCCGCCCGCCTCGTCACCGGGCTCGACGACCCTGGTGAGGAAGACCCGGCCGAGCACCTCGTCCCCGGAGCCGGCCGCGGCGCTCATACCGCCGCCCCGATCGTCATGGGCACCCCGCGCGGAACCCCGGTCCGCAGTTGCAGGGCGAGTCCGACGTCCGAGGCGTCGGGCCGGTCGCGGCCGGACAGGTCGGCGACCGTCCAGGCGACCCGGAGGACCCGGTCGAGGCCCCGGGCGCTGAGCATGCCCCGTTCCAGGCTGCGCTCGGCGGCGTCCATGGCGCCGGGGGCGGCGTGCCAGCGGCTGCGCAGCTCCCGGCCGGGGACCTCGCTGTTGGTGCGCCAGGGGGTGCCGGCGAGCCGCGCGGCCGCGCGCTCCCGGGCCGTGCGGACCCGGTCGGCGACCGTGACGGTCCTCTCGCCCCGCGCGGCGTTCGCCGTCAGTTCGGAGCGGGTGACGCGGTCGACCTCGACCCGCAGGTCGACCCGGTCGAGCAGCGGCCCGGACAGTCTGGCCTGGTAGCGGCGGACCGCGGCGGGCGGGCACTCGCAGTGGTCGTTGACCAGTGAGAAGCGCCCGCAGGGACACGGGTTGGCGGCGAGCACCATGAGGAACCGGGCCGGAAAGCGCACGACCCCCGCGCTGCGGGCGATGATCACGTGCCCGGCTTCCAGCGGCTGACGCAGGGCGTCCAGGGCCTTGCCGCCGAATTCGGGCGTTTCATCCAGAAAGAGCACTCCACGGTGCGAGAGGGAGACCGCTCCCGGCCGGGCCGTGCCGGGGCCTCCGCCGACGAGTGCCTGCATGGTGGCCGAGTGGTGCGGGGCGCAGTAGGGGGCCGTGCCGATCAGGGGCTTGCCCGGTGGCAGCAGACCCGCCACCGAGTGCACGGCGGTCACCTCCAGGGACGCCTGCCGGTCCAGGGGCGGCAGGATCGACGGCAGCCGCTCCGCGAGCATCGTCTTGCCCGCGCCGGGGGGTCCTTCCAGGAAGAGGTGGTGTCCACCCGCCGCGGCCACCTCCACCGCCGTGCGCGCCGAGTGCTGGCCCACCACGTCCGCGAGGTCGTGGCCCTGGTCGTGCTGTGCCGCGCCGATGCCGTGCATGCCGGTGGCCGCTCCGGTGCCGGGGACACGCAGCCCCGCCAGCAGCGGGTCGGGCCGGTCCCGGTCCTCGGCGTCCTCCTCCGGCACCGGCTCGTCGGTGAGCACGGCGATCAGCCGGCGCAGGCTGCGGACGCCCAGGACGGACACGCCCGGCACGAGCGATGCCTCGGCGGCGGCGCACTCGGGCACCACCACCTGCTCGTAGCCCGCGTCGGCCGCGGCCAGCACGGCGGGCAGGATGCCGCGCACCGGCCGCACCCGGCCGTCCAGCCCGAGCTCGCCGATCATCACGATGTCGGCGAGCACACGTGGATCGATCCGCTCGGCGGCTCCGAGCACCGCGCAGGCGACGGCGAGGTCGAAGCCGCTGCCGGCCTTCGGCACCGAGGCCGGGCTGAGGCCCACGGTGAGTTTCTTCTGCGGCCACTCGCCGCCGGAGTTGACCACGGCGGCCCTGACCCGGTCGCGGCTCTCCGTGAGGCTCTTGTCCGGCAGTCCCACCAGGGTGAACGCCGCGACGCCCGGTTCCAGGTCGGCCTGGACCTCCACGACGACACCCTCGACGCCCACCAGCGTCACCGAGCACGTACGGGCGAACCCCATGTCAGGCCACCCCCCGGACGTGCTCGACGACGGGTGCGCCGCGGGCCGGCAGCAGTACGCCGACCAGGTCGATGCGGACACCGCCGGGGGGTCCGCCCCCGTGTTCGTGGAGCCAGCGTTCCGCCAGGTTCCGCAGGCGGCCGGCCTTGGCCGGCGTGACCGCCTCCATGGGGTGCTGGAATGCTCCTGCCCTGCGGGTCTTCACCTCGCAGACGACCAGGGCGTCTCCGTCCCGGGCCACGATGTCGATCTCACCGGTCCTGCCGCAGCGCCAGTTGCGCTCCAGGACCGTCATGCCCGCCTGGGTCAGCCGCCGTGCGGCCAGGGTCTCGCCGTACCTGCCGAGTGCGCTGCGCGCCCGTTGTGCGTTCATGTCGGCACCACCTCCGGCGCCCACCGTCACGCGTTCCGCCGCACGAAGTGGATCTTGGTGCGTTACCCGGCGGTTGTGGACAACTCCGTCACCCGCCCGGGAGCTCCAGATCGCTCTTGTTGAGCTCCTCGATGTTCACGTCCTTGAACGTGAGGACCCGCACCTGCTTCACGAACCTGGCCGGGCGGTACATGTCCCACACCCAGGCGTCCGCCATGGACACCTCGAAGAACACTTCGCCCTGGACCGAGTGCACCTGCATCTCGTAGTCGTTGGTCAGGTAGAAGCGGCGCTCGGTCTCGATCACGTATTTGAACAAGCCGACGACATCTCGGTACTCCCGGTAGAGCTTCAGCTCCATCTCGGTCTCGTACTTCTCGAGGTCCTCGGCGCTCATGGCAGTTCCCCTTCAGCCGTGCGATCCCCCCATTGTGCGCCAGTCCCGGAAGTCACCGGACGATTTCGGTGTCCAGGGTCACGGGGCGGGCCGGGGGACCTTCGTCGAGCAGTGTCCGCAGCAGCCCTGCGAGTCCGGTCGGATACACCGTCTCATGCGTCCCGGCCAGTTCCGGGCACGTCCACCAGCGCGCTCCGGCGACGCTGCGCCGCTCCAGCTCGGTCAGCGCCGTGGCCGCGGTCACCGTCTGGGTGGTGCGGGCGAGGAAGTACCACTCGTCCTGGTCCCAGCGGCGCCCTGCGAAGGGGAAGGAGCACCTGCGCCGCCACAGCACCGGCCCGAGCTCGACGTCCGTGATGCCGGTCTCCTCGGCGAGCTCGCGCAGCGCGGCCTGCTCACGGGTCTCCTCGCCCTCCACTCCCCCGCCGGGCGTGAACCACCAGTCGTCGGCGGGGTCGTCCGGCTCGTGGCCGTGCAGCAGGAGGACACGGTCCCGCGGGTCGAGCAGCACGACCCGGGCGACCCGGCGCAGCCCGCCCTCGTAGGAGCTCTCGACCGCCGGAAGGGGCTCAGCGGGCACCGGCGCTCCCCGCGTCCCCCCGGGCCCGGGAAGCCCCCGCCCGCTGGGCGAAGGGGCCGTACGCCGCCCCGCCGAGGACGAGCACGGCACCGGCGATCACCACCGCGGTCACGGTCCTGAGCGGGCCGGGCGAGGACAGCGCGCCGAGCTCCTCGAAGCCGGAGGGCGCGGGCAGCATGCCGTCCATCGGCCAGACGACGGCGTCGACCCTGGCCTGTACGGCACCGCGGGAGACGGTGCCGCCCGCGGCGTCGGTCAGGTGGGCCGTGGAGTCCACCGACCCGGAACGCTCGTCGCCGAGGAGGAAGAGGCGCCCCTTCGGTACGGTCACCTCGGGGAAGGCGGTGAAGCCGGTCACCGCGTCGGCGGCGAGATACGGCTCGTCGATCTCCTCGCCGTTGACCTTCAGCTTGCCCTCCTGGCAGCAGGAGACCTTGTCACCGCCGACGGCGACGACCCGCTTCACCATGGGCACGTTGGACCACGTGGCGTCCGTGAAGACGACGACGTCACCGCGGCGGACCTCACCGCCGTCGACGCGCTGGGCCAGCACCCGCTCGCCGGCGCCGATCGTCGGCGCCATCGAGGTGGTGGGCACGGTGTACGGCCGGTACACCACCGCGCCCCACACGAATCCGCCGAGGAACATCAGCAGGCCGAGGGCGACGGCCACGTTGGACAGGAGCTGACCGGTGCGGCCGCCCGCCCGGGAAGTTCCCGGACCGCCCGTGCCGGGGACCGTACGCGTCGTGCTCTGACCACTCATGGCCCGCACCCTACCCGGCAGTACCGGACGCGGTCAGCCCTCTTCGCGGCCCTCCCCGGCGCCGGACCGCCGGCGCCGCCAGAGCACCAGCGGCACCGCGCCCACCAGCGCGAGCCCCTGCGGCGCGAGGGACAAGGCCGCGCCGGACGGGGACGAGGCGTTCAGACCGGGCTGGTCGAAGGTGTCCGGGACCGGCAGGTTGCTCCAGCGGTCCAGCGGCCAGGCGACGACGACGGCACGGCCGACGACCTTGTCCACGGGGACGAAGCCCTCGTTCTCGTCGGCCTGGTTGTACCGCGAGTCCCGGGAGTTCTGACGGTGGTCGCCCATGACCCAGACGTGGCCCTCGGGGACCTTCACCTTGAACTGGCCACCCTGGTCGTCCTGGCTGCACGGGGTGTTGCCGGGATAGACGTACGACGACTCGTTCAGCGCCTTGCCGTTGACCTTCAGGGGGCCGGTGCCCTTGCACTCGACCGTGTCACCGCCGACCCCGATGACCCGCTTGATCAGGTCCTTCTCCTCCGCGGACGGCATCAGGCCGATCCAGCTGAGGACCTTCTGCAGCGCGTTGGGCTCGGGGGTCGGCTCGCCCGCGAGCCAGTTGTCGGGGTCGTGGAAGACGACGACCTCACCACGCTCCGGCTCGGAACCGAACCAGGGGGTGAGCTTGTCGACCAGGACCCGGTCACCCCGCTGGAGGGTGTTCTGCATCGAGTCGGACGGGATGGAGAACGCCTGCACCAGGAACGTCTTGATCAGCAGCGCCAGCACCAGGGCGATACCGATCAGGATGGGCAGCTCCTTCCAGAAGGAGCGGGGCTGCTTCGACCGCGGCGAGCCGTGGCCCGAGCCGCCCTGCTCCGTCGGGGGCTGCCCGCCCCCGGATCCGTCGCCGTCCGCCGAGGAGTGATTCCCGGAGGTCACGGAGTCGTCCGCCGCCGGATAGGCCGCTTCCCCGGGACGCCCGCGGCGCTCCTCGCCCTCGCGCCCGGACCGTGCGCCAACCGCCGCATCCCCCACGCCATCTCCTCACTCTCTGCCGCCGCCCGCGCCATCCCCGGCGCAGGCCCACCACTCCCATAACGAGCGGGAGTTCCGCAGGGGTCGGGAGCTGGACCATTCCCTCGGGATCGTCCGGGGCAACCCTATGCGACAGCGGGGCGGCGGCGGTCGATCCCGGCGCGGAGTCCGACACGGACGCGTAGGTCGCGGGTTCCTCCAGGGTGCTCCAGCGGCCGAGGGGCCAGGCGATGACCACGGCCCGGCCCACCACCTCGTCCTCGGAGACGGTGCCGCCGTAGTCGGTGTCCTGGTGGGAACGGGAGTCGGCCGAGTTCGACCGGTGGTCGCCCATCACCCACAGGCGCCCCTCGGGCACCGTGATGTCGAACGGGATCGTGGACGGGGCGTTGCCGGGGTAGAGGTAGTCGCCCTCGTCCAGGGGAACGCCGTTGACCGTCACCCGGCCCTGCTGGTCACAGCACTGGACCTGGTCGCCGCCGACGCCGACGACCCGTTTGATGAGGTCCTTGTCGTTCTCGGACGGCAGCAGTCCGATGAAGGTGAGCCCTTCCTTGATCTGCTTGATCCCGACGGGGTCGTCCTTGCTCGGGGTGGGCTGCTCGGTCGCCAGCCAGCCGCCGGGGTCCTTGAAGACCACGACGTCGCCGCGCTGCGGCTTGGACCCGAACCACGGTGTGAGCTTGTCGACCAGCACCCGGTCGCCGATCTGGATCGTCTGTTCCATCGAGCCGGAGGGGATGACGAAGGCCTGGACGAGGAACGTCTTGAGCACCAGCGCGATCAGGACGGCGACGCCGACCAGGAGGGGGATCTCCTTGACGGCGCTGCGCCGGCGGCGCCGCTTGACCTTGCGCTGGAGCTTGCGCCGCTCGGCGCGGCTGCGCCCGGGAGACGCGCCGGTCGCGCGGCGGGAGCCGGTGGGCAGCAGGTTCTCGGCGGCGCTCTCGGGGACGCCGCGGGGTTTGCCCCGGTTACCCATGGCCGTCCTCCGCCCGCCGGGCCGTGTCCGCTTCCCGGCCGGGGACGCGCGCGTAGGCGTCGGGCCGGTGCAGCCGGGTGGCACGGTCGAGCGGCCACACGATCGCGTCGGCGCGGCCGATCACCTCGTCCACGGGGACCATCCCGCCGCCGGGTGAGCCGAGGCGGTCGCGGGAGTCGCTGGAGCCGGCGCGGTGGTCACCGAGGACGAACAGCCGTCCGTCGGGCACGACGACGTCGAACGGCACACTGGAAGGGCTGTCGCCGGGGAACAGGAATCCCGACTCGTCGACCGACCGGCCGTTCACCCGGATCCTCCCCTCCCCCGCGCAGCAGACGACGTGGTCTCCGCCCACCCCGACGACCCGCTTGATGTAGTCGGCCTCACCGAAATACCCGGTGCCGTCGAATACAATCACGTCGCCGCGGTCCGGCCCGTCGCCGGAGCGGTACGCCAACTTGTTTACGAGCACGCGGTCCCCGGCCCTCAATCCGGGCTCCATCGATCCGCTGGGGATCTCGAACGGGCGCACCACGAACGTGTTGAGGGCCAGCAGGAACAGCAGGCAGAGCAGCAGCGTCAGGCTGATGCGCCCACCGGGGAGCCAGGACGAGACACGTGGCACCAACGCGGAACGCGACCGCTCCTCCGGCCCCCGTGGATCCGAGGCGTCCTCGGGACCAGGCGGGGGGAGGGAACGGTCGCGCTCCGTCGGCTGTGCTTCGGTGTCCATCGGGGCCGAATGCTATCCGGCCGCGATGTGTCGCCGGTAAAGCGCTCAGTTCTCGCGCTTCTCCTTGATCTTCGCCGCCTTGCCGCGCAGCTCGCGCAGGTAGTACAGCTTGGCGCGGCGGACGTCGCCCTTGGTGACGAGCTCGATCTTCTCCACGATCGGGGTGTGCACCGGGAAGGTGCGCTCGACGCCGACGGAGAAGGAGACCTTGCGGACCGTGAAGGTCTCGCGGACGCCGGCACCCTGGCGGCGGATCACCACGCCCTTGAACTGCTGCACACGGGAGCGGTTGCCCTCGATGACGCGCACGTGGACGTTGACGGTGTCGCCGGGGCGGAACGCCGGGACGTCGCTGCGCAGCGACGCGGAGTCGACGGAGTCGAGCAGGTGAGACATTTCGTCTGCTTTCTTCGCTGATGCCGCAGGTCATCAACGGCGTCTAGGGTTTCGGATCACAGAGGTGCGGTGCGGGCGGGCGTCATGTCCCCCTGCGGCAGGGGCGCACGCCGGACGACGCACAACAGCGGCCTATTCTTCCACGCCGTCGGTCCTGCGCCAAAATCGACCGTACGGCTCGCCCGCGGGGTCCGGCGCCCAGCCCAGGATGGACAGCATCTCGCGGTCCTTCTTGTCGAAGGCCCCGGGCTCGCAGCGTTCGATGAGGTCGGGGCGGTGGGCGGTGGTGCGGCGCAGCGCCTCGTCGCGGCGCCAGCGGGCGATCTTCCCGTGGTGGCCGCTGAGCAGCACGTCCGGGACGCCCCGGCCGCGCCACAGCGGCGGCTTGGTGTGGACGGGGCCCTCCAGGAGGCTCGCCATGGCGCCGGGTGCGAAGGAGTCGTCGCGGTGCGACTCGGCGTTGCCGAGGACGCCGGGGAGCAGCCGGGCCACGGCCTCGGTGACGACGAGGACCGCCGCTTCGCCGCCGGCCAGGACGTAGTCGCCGATGGACACCTCGTACACGGGCATCCTGGTCGCGTACTCGTCGACGACACGGCGGTCGATGCCCTCGTAGCGGGCCGGGGTGAAGATCAGCCACGGGCGCTCGGAGAGCTGGACGGCGAGTTCCTGGGTGAAGGGACGCCCGCTGGGGGTGGGGACGATCAGGGCCGGCTCGCGGGAGCCGCGCTCGTAGCCGTCCGCCAGGACGGAGTCGAGGGCGTCCCCCCACGGCTCGGTCTTCATGACCATGCCGGGGCCGCCGCCGTACGGGGTGTCGTCGACGGTGTGGTGGCGGTCGTGGGTCCAGTCGCGCAGGTCGTGCACGTGCACGTCGAGCACGCCGCGCGCGCGGGCCTTGCCGACGAGGGAGACGTTCAGCGGTTCCAGGTACTCGGGGAAGATCGTGACGACGTCGAGCCGCATCACGCCTCGTCCCCGGCGTCCCTGGACGAGACGACCTCGGCCCGGTCGTCGATCAGGCCGGGCGGCGGGTCGATGACCGCGCGCTGCTCCTCCAGGTCGATCTCGGTGACGATCTCCTCGACGAACGGCACGTACACCTCGCTGCCGTCGGGACGCTCGACCACGAAGAGGTCCTGGGTGGGCAGGTGCGAGATCTCGGTGATCCGGCCGACCTCCTCGCCGTCCTTCGTGACGACGTCGAGGTCGATCAGCTGGTGGTCGTAGTACTCGTCGTCGCCCTCGGGCCGCTCGTCGGGGTCCACGTCCGCGATCAGCAGGGTGTTGCGCAGCGCTTCGGCGCCGGTGCGGTCGCGCACGCCCTCGAAGCGCAGCAGGAGGCGGCCGCTGTGCACGCGGCCGGTCTCGATGGTGAGCGGTCCCACGGAGGCCGGATCCGTGGTCAGGACGGCACCGGGGCCGAGCCTCAGCTCCGGTTCGTCGGTGCGGACCTCGACGGTGACCTCGCCCTTGATGCCGTGGGCACGGCCGATGCGAGCGACTACCAGCTGCACTGTGCTTGATCTCCTGTCATACGACTGCGGGCCGGGGACGGCCCAGTGGCCTTCCCCGGCCCGAGCCGGTGCTGCTTCGGCGTCAGCGGACGTGGTCCACGTCGACGAGGTCGACACGGACACCGCGGCCGCCGATGGCGCCCACGACGGTACGCAGAGCGCGCGCGGTGCGGCCGTTGCGGCCGATCACCTTGCCGAGGTCGTCCGGGTGGACCCGGACCTCGAGCACACGCCCGCGACGCAGGTCGCGCGAGGCGACCTGCACATCGTCAGGGTTGTCGACGATGCCCTTCACGAGGTGCTCGAGAGCCTCCTCGAGCATGCTCAGGCCTCGGTCGACGCGGACTCGGCGGCAGCCTCGTCCTTCTTCTCAGCCTTCTTCTTCTGGGTGATCGCCTCACCCTTGCCCTCGTCCTCGCCGCCGATCGCCTCGAACGTCGGACGGGCGGGCTTCTCGGCCTGCTGGAGCAGCGGAGCCGGGGCGGGCTCGCCCTTGAACTTCTGCCAGTCGCCGGTCTTCTTCAGGATGGCGAGCACGGGCTCGGTCGGCTGGGCGCCGACACCGAGCCAGTACGCCACGCGCTCACCGTCGACCTCGATCACCGACGGGTTGTACGTCGGGTGGTA
The DNA here is from genome assembly GCF_055592385.1 of Streptomyces sp. NPDC041124. Lineage (NCBI taxonomy): Bacteria > Bacillati > Actinomycetota > Actinomycetes > Kitasatosporales > Streptomycetaceae > Streptomyces > Streptomyces sp. NPDC041124. The sequence goes on along the minus strand of NZ_JBVIYR010000009.1, from coordinate 219,747 downwards.
CTTGCCGATCTCCTCGATGGCCCGGCCGTCACGGCGGGTACGGGAGTCGGCGACGACGATGCGGTAGTGAGGCGAACGGATCTTGCCCAGACGCTTCAGCTTGATCTTGACTGCCACGGGAGTGAATTCTCCTGATTTTGACGTGGTTGGGCACGGCGGAATCTGCCGCGTGGGGTTGCGGTACCCGAGTGCCCGATGGACGCGTCAGCCGGAGGAGAGAGGGATCCTGTGCGACTGTCGAGTACAGCTAGCCATTGTGCCACACCGCGCGGGGCGCGCCCGACCGCGGGGGGACCGCTCACGGGCAGCCGGAGGCACCCGGCGTCGCGGTGACCTTACGGCGGGTGTGCCGTCGCGCCCGCTCGCGCCGGTGGGGCGGCACGGGCGGGAGCGGTGGCGGGAGGGGGATGGACGCGGCAGCGTACGGGCCGGCCCCGGCATCCACGAGATGCCGGGGCCTCAGCTCGCCGCTGCTACTTCCGGAATCCGGAAGGGCTTTCCGCAGCCGCCGCAGACGATGGGGGCCTGGGCCAGGACCGAGGGGACGACGCGGACGTTGCGGCCGCAGTCGCAGACGGCCTTGACGCGCACCCCGCCCCCGGAGGAGCCGTGCCGTGCGGCCGGGCCGCGGAAGCTGCGGGCGGTGTCTGCCGCGGTCGCCGCGGTGTGCGCCTTCAGGGCACGGTGCAGACGCTCCGTCGTCGGACGGTAGCGGCGCTTCGCCTCGGGGGTGAGCGTGACCAGCGAGAAGCCGCTGCTGGGATGCGGCTCCTCGGGGTGGTCCAGGCCCAGCTCCTCGGCGATCGCGAGGAATCTGCGGTTGTGGTAGCGGCCGGCTCGGGATGTGTCGCGCACGCCGCGTGCGGCGGCGACGCCGTGGACTGCCTCGTGCAGCAGTCGCTCGAAGGAGAGCTCGTGACCGCAGGCGGACGACGACTCCCCGATCAGGGACTCGGGCGCGGCAAGATCGGGCAGCTCGGGGTGGTACCGCTGAATGTCGGCCCACGCCTGCGCCAGTTCTGCGGCGAGAACAGGTGGTGTCTGTGTCGTGCTCACGTAATGAGAACGAGCGCGGGTACCTCAGTGTTCCGATTCCGGGGCATCCCAAATAATTTGCACGTACCCGTCAGTTGCCACTGATGCGTCCTGACGAGGGCGGGTGCGCTGATCTGCGGAGAAGCCTCACAGCTCATCTCAAGCTGGTGCGTAGGCTGACGTACGCCCCAGCGCCTGAAGCGCCTGGTGGACTCCGGTACGCGTGGGGTTCCCGGCCGCGCAAGAGGCGTTTCGGCCGCTCTTCGGGCGGCCCGGCGCCCGGCTCACCCGAGGCGCCACGACCGCGACGTTACCCGGTCCCCCACCCGCACCGCGCACCACCCCCGTCCCGGCGCCCACCGGCCCCGCCGACCTCGGCCGGACCCGGTCTTCCCCGGCGCCTTCGCCGTGGCGGGCCGCACGGCCCCGGATGACCGAAGCGTGAATTCTTGCCACTGGCACGAGCGACTACCAAGCCGCCGCCGCATTCCACTGGACGACACGTCGAGGGCGCAGTTTCCTGGCATACGGGGGGTGCGGGCGCACTGCACGGGGGCCAGGGACGGGCACTGCGGCAACTCTCGGCTGATTGGGGCGCTTACCTATGACACCTACGCTCGTGCGGCAGCACCTGCCCCACGCGGGGGCCGCCCCCCGCGTGGACCGGCGCGCACGCGCGCGTGACTGGTCCGAGATCCAGGAGCGGATGCTCGTACCGCTCTACGAGGCGGTCTACGAGCGGCTGGACGTGGGGCCCGCGACCCGGCTCCTCGGCCTCGGCTGCGGCTCCGGGCTGGCCCTGCTCATGGCGGCCTCGCGCGGCGCCGCGGTCGCGGGCGTCGACACCTGCGACGACCGGCTCGCCCTCGCCCGGGAGCGGCTGCTGCCCGACGGCGCGCACGCGGGGGCGGGCGCGCGCGTGGTGCGCGGCTCACCGGCGGACGCCGCCCGCGCGGACGCCCCCGCGTACACCGTGGTGACGGCCTTCGAGCCGATCGGCTCTCTGGCGGGGGACGCGGAACGCCTCGGCGGGCTGCTCGCCGAGGCGGTGCCGCTCGCCGTGCGAGGAGCGGCCGTGGTGCTGTCCGGCTGGGGCCCGCCCGAGCGGTGCGCCACGGCCTCCGTGCTCAGGGTGGCCGGCGAACTCGCGGAGCCGCCGCCCGGTACCGGCGGCCGGCGCCCCACCGACCGTGACGACCTGGAGCGGGTCGCCGAGCGGGCGGGACTGCGCCCCGACGGCTCCGGCCGGGTGGCCTGCCCGTTCGGTTACGCGGACGCGGACAGCGCGGTGCGGGGCCTGAAGTCGACCGGACTCTTCGATCCGGCGATCGCCGCCACGGACCGGCAGCAGGTCGACAAGGAGCTGGCCGAGGCCCTGCACCCGTACCAGCGGCCGGACGGGACCGTGTGGATGCCGAACGTGTTCCGCTACCTCGTCGCACGCGTCCCCTGAGACATGCCGCTGGGGCGCCCCTGCGGAGAGGGACGCCCCAGTGGCCCGGACGAGGTCCTCAGCCCATGAACTTCTTGAACTCGTCGGGCAGCTCGAAGTCCTTGCCGGCCTGCTGCGGCAGACCGAAGGGGCTGCCGCCCTCGGCGGCGGCGGCGCGGCGGGCTGCCTCCTCCTGCTCCTGCTGCTTGCGCTTCATCGGGTTGCCGGAGCGCTGCTTGCCCTTGGCCTGCTTCTGCTTCTTCTTCGTCCGGCCCGGACCGCCGCCCATGCCCGGCATCCCGGGCATCCCCGGCATGCCGCCGCCCTGCGCCATGCGGGACATCATCTTCCGCGCCTCGAAGAACCGCTCGACCAGGTTCTTCACCGCGCTGACCTCGACACCGGAGCCCTTGGCGATACGGGCACGGCGCGAGCCGTTGATGATCGTCGGCTCCTGGCGCTCGGCCGGGGTCATCGACTTGATGATCGCGGCGGTGCGGTCGACGTCCCGCTCGTCGAGGTTGTTGATCTGGTCCTTGATCTGCCCCATGCCGGGGAGCATCCCGAGGAGCTTCGAGATGGAACCCATTTTCCTGACCTGCTCCATCTGGGCCAGGAAGTCGTCCAGGGTGAAGTCCTGGCCCTTCTTGGACGCCAGCTTGGAGGCCATCTTCTCGGCCTCTTCCTGACTGAACGTCTTCTCCGCCTGCTCGATCAGGGTGAGCAGGTCACCCATGTCGAGGATGCGGGAGGCCATCCGGTCCGGGTGGAAGGCGTCGAATTCGTCGAGCTTCTCGCCGTTCGAGGCGAACATGATCGGCTTGCCGGTGACCTGCCGGATCGACAGCGCCGCACCACCGCGCGCGTCACCGTCGAGCTTGGAGAGCACCACGCCGTCGAAGCCGACGCCGTCGCGGAAGGCCTCCGCGGTGTTGACCGCGTCCTGACCGATCATCGCGTCGACGACGAACAGGATCTCGTCGGGGCGGACGGCGTCGCGGATGTCCGCGGCCTGCTGCATCAACTCCTGGTCGATGCCCAGGCGGCCGGCGGTGTCCACGATGACGATGTCGTGGACCTTGGTCCTGGCGAACTCGATGGAGTCCTTGGCGACCTTCACCGGGTCGCCCACCCCGTTGCCCGGCTCGGGCGCGTAGACGGCCACACCCGCGCGCCCGGCGACGACGCTCAGCTGGTTCACCGCGTTCGGGCGCTGGAGGTCGGCGGCGACCAGGACCGGGGAGTGCCCCTGGTCCTTGAGCCACTTGCCGAGCTTGCCCGCGAGGGTGGTCTTACCGGCACCCTGCAGACCGGCCAGCATGATCACGGTGGGGGGCTGCTTGGCGAAGCGCAGCCGGCGGGTCTCGCCGCCGAGGATGGTGACCAGTTCGTCATTGACGATCTTGAGCACCTGCTGCGCCGGATTCAGCGCCTTGGAGACCTCGGCACCGAGCGACCGTTCCTTCACGTTCTTGATGAAGGTTCGGACGACGGGCAGGGCCACGTCCGCTTCCAGGAGGGCGATGCGGATCTCACGCGCCGTGGCGTCGATGTCCGCTTCGCTCAGCCGGCCTTTTCCGCGGAGGTTTTTGAAGGTCGCGCTGAGGCGGTCGGAGAGAGTATCGAACACGGCGGCGTCGGTCCTCAGGGTCGGGGGCGGAACTGGGCTGCCCTCCAGGGTATCCGGCCCGGCAAGCAAATCGTCCCTGCCCGCTGCAGAGAGCGGTCAGGGACGAGATCCCCGCGTCGGCGGGGAGCAGAGAATGCCTAGCAGCTTGCAGATGCTGCCCATCGGACCACCCCCGCGTCGGCGGGGAGCACATCAGGTGAACGCATGACCTGGCCAAAAGGTCACGACCGCAACGTCTCCTCCAGCTTCCGGGCCATCGACGCCGCCTCCTCGCCGGGCAGAGGCGAGCCGTCCGGCAGGGTCACGTAGAAGGCGTCGACCGCGTTCGCCCCCAGCGTGCTCGCGTGCGCGCTCCGCACCCGCACCCCCGCGTCCTCCAGTGCCCGCCCGATGCGGAACAGCAGGCCGGGGGCGTCCTGCGCGCGGACCTCGATGACCGTGGCGTGCCGGGAGGCGGCCGGGGCGACCGTCACGCGCGGCGGGGGCGCGACCACACCCCGGCGCCGGGGATAGGCGGCGTCCCGCTCGGCGAGGCGGGCGGCGACGTCGAGGGTGCCGTCCAGGGCGCGTACGAGGTCGGCGCGGAGCCGGGCGGCCTGGGGCAGGGAGCCGTACTCGGCGGCGACCCGCCAGTCCAGCAGCAGGACGGAGCCGTCGACGCCCGCGGGGAGGTCCAGCGCCCGCAGCTCGGCGGTCCGCACGGTCAGCCGGTGCAGGGCGAGCACACCGGCCACCGCGGGGAGCACGCCCGCCTGGTCGGGTACGGCGATGAGCAGCTCCACGCCCAGCGGTTCGGGGTCTCCGGAGGGTTCGGCGGGCGGCTCGGTCTGGGCCCGCAGGGACAGTACGGGCGCGCCCGTGGCGACCGCCTCGAGCGCGAGACGCTCGTGTTCGGCGGTGGGCGCGGCTGCCGCGGGGTCGTCCGGTACGTCGCCGGAGAGCACGGCGGAGACCCGCTTGACCAGGTCGGTGACGAGCGAGGCGCGCCAGGACGACCACGCGGCCGGCCCGGTGGCGAGGGCGTCCGCCTCGGTGAGGGCGTGCAGCAGTTCGAGGGTGCCCGTGGTGCCGACGGCCCCGGCGACCGCCCGCACGGTGGCCGGGTCGTCCAGGTCGCGCCGGGTGGCCGTCTCGACGAGCAGGAGGTGGTGGCGTACGAGGGTGGCGATCACGGTGACGTCGTGGTGGTCGAAGCCGATGCGGGCGGCCACGTCCTCGGCGATGACCTCGCCGGCCACCGAGTGGTCGCCGGGCCAGCCCTTGCCGATGTCGTGCAGCAGCGCCGCGACCAGCAGCAGGTCGGGCCGGTGCACGCGCCGGGTGAACTCGGAGGCGCGTACGGCCGTCTCGATGAGGTGCCGGTCCACGGTCCACAGGTGGACGGCGTTGCGCTGGGGCCGGCAGCGGACCCGCTCCCAGTCCGGGAGCATCCTGGTGACCAGGCCCTCCGCCTCCAGCGCCTCCCAGACCTGCACGGTGGGCCGGCCGGAGCCGAGCAGGGTCACCAGTTGTTCCCGTGCCTCCGCCGGCCAGGGCGTGGGCAGGGGGCGGGCGCCGGTGGCCATGCGCCGTACGGCGTGCAGGGAGAGCGGCAGTCCGGCCTGGGCGGCGGCGGCCGCCGCGCGCAGGGGGAGCACGGGGTCGCGTTCGGGGCGCGCGGTGCGGGCGAGGACCACCTCGCCGTCCTGTTCCACGACGCCCTCGGCGAGCGGGGAGCGGTCGGTTGCCGGTTTCCCGCCCAGCATGGCGCGCAGCCGTGGCCGTACCGAGCGCGAGCGCAGCACGCGTCCCACTTCTCGCCAGGTGACGTCGGTGGCGTAGGCGATGACCCGCGCGGCCTCGTAGACCTGCCGCAGCAGCGCGTCCGCGTCGAGCATGCCGAGTTCGGCCGCGACCTGGTCCTGCTCCTGGAGGGCGAGGCGGTCGGTGGCGCGGCCGGTGGTCAGGTGCAGGGCGTCCCGTACGTCGAGGAGCCGGCGGCGGGCTTCCGCGAGGCCCTCGCGCGGGGCGTCGGCGAGCCAGGAGGCGGCCACCGCGCGCAGGGCGGTGACGTCACGGAGTCCGCCGCGGGCCTCCTTGAGGTCGGGTTCGAGGAGGTATTGCAGTTCGCCCATGCGTTCGGCGCGTTCCTCGCCCATCTCCCGCAGGGCGGGCAGGCGTTTCGGTGCCTGGTTGCGCCAGTCGGCGAGTACGGAGGTGCGCAGGGCCGTGGTGAGGCCGAGGTCACCGGCGATGTGCCGGGCGTCCAGCAGTCCGAGCTGCACCTTGAGGTCCTCGGCCGCGGTCCTGCGGGCCTCGGCGGGGGTGCGGACGGAGTGGTCGAGGTCGAGGCCCAGGTCCCATACGGGGTACCAGAGGCGGTCGGCGAGCGCGGCGACCGCTTCCGGGGCGCCGCCGTCGTGCAGCAGGAGCAGGTCGAGGTCGCTGCGTGGGGAGAGTTCCGCGCGCCCGTACCCGCCCACGGCGATGAGGGACACACCGCGCGGGGCCCCGTTGCCCGCGGCGAAGAGCCCGCCGAGCCAGGTGTCCGTGAGGTCCGCGAGGGCGGCACGGCGCGGCGGCCCGGACCGCGCCTCCTCGGTGAGGAGGCGCAGCCGGGCCGCCGCGTAGCCGCTGGGTCCCGAGTCGTCCGCCTCGTTGAGCATGTCCTTACCCGTCACCCGGCGACTCCTGTTCCGCTCGTGCGTTGTCAGAGCGCGTCCGGCCCGCGCTCACCGGTGCGTACCCGTACGGCCGTCTCGACCGGGACCGACCAGACCTTGCCGTCACCGATCTTGCCGGTGCGGGCGGCCTTGACCACGACGTCGATCAGCTGTTCGGCGTCGTCGTCCTCGACCAGCACCTCGATGCGGATCTTGGGCACCAGGTCGACGGTGTACTCGGCACCGCGGTAGACCTCGGTGTGGCCGCGCTGGCGGCCGTAGCCGCTGGCCTCGGTGACGGTCAGACCGTGTACGCCGAAGGCCTGCAGGGCCTCCTTGATCTCGTCGAGCCGGTGCGGCTTGACGACGGCGGTGATGAGCTTCATGCGTCCACCTTCTTGCTCTCGGCCGGGGCGGCGGGGGCGGGGGCGGCGGTGCGGGCCGCGCCGCCGCCGGCGCCGCTGAAGTCGTATGCGGTCTCGGCGTGCTCGGCCTGGTCGATGCCGGCCACCTCGTCGTCCTCGGAGACTCGCATGCCGATGGTCTTGTCGAGGAGGAGGGCGAGGAGCGCGGAGACGGCCAGGGAGTAGGCGAGGACACCGGCGACACCGGCGCACTGCTTCCAGAACTGGTCCAGGCCGCCGCCGTAGAAGAGGCCCGCGACGTCGGACTGGCCCTGGCCGGTGGCGAAGAAGCCGACGAGGAGGGAGCCGAGGATGCCGCCGACGAGGTGGACGCCGACCACGTCGAGGGAGTCGTCGTAGCCGAACTTGTACTTCAGTCCGACGGCCATGGCGCACAGCACGCCGGCGATCACGCCGATCGCGATCGCGCCGAGCGGGGAGACGGCGCCGCCCGCCGGGGTGATGGCAACCAGACCGGAGACCGCGCCGGAGGCGGCGCCCAGCGTGGTGAACGCGCCGTGCCGGATCTTCTCGTAGGCGAGCCAGCCGAGGACCGCGGCGCCGGTGGCGACCTGGGTGTTGACGAACATCAGCGCGCCGACGCCGTCGTCGTTGCCGAGCCAGGAGCCGGCGTTGAAGCCGAACCAGCCGAACCACAGCAGGGCCGCGCCGAGCATGACCAGCGGGAGGCTGTGCGGGCGCATCGGGTCCTTCTTGAAGCCGATGCGCTTGCCGATGACGAGGATCACGCCGAGCGCCGCGGCACCGGCGTTGATGTGCACGGCCGTGCCGCCGGCGAAGTCGATCACGCCGAGCTCGAAGGCCCAGCCGCCGGAGCCCCAGACCCAGTGGGCGACCGGGAAGTACACGACGGTGACCCACAGGGCGACGAACAGGGCCCAGGCCGTGAACTTCACGCGGTCCGCGAGGGCGCCGCTGATCAGCGCGGGCGTGAGGACGGCGAACATCAGCTGGAAGACCAGGAAGACGAAGACCGGGATGGTGTAGCCGTCCCAGAGTTCGGTCAGGCCGATGTCGCTCAGGCCGACCCAGTCGGAGTTCCATCCGATGAGGTGCCCGGAGTCGGTGCCGAACGCCATGGAGAAGCCGTACAGCACCCACAGGACGCTGACGATGCCGAGGCTGATGAAGCTCATCATCAGCATGTTGAGGGTGCTCTTGACGCGGACCATGCCTCCGTAGAAGAAGGCCAGGCCGGGAGTCATGAGCATCACCAGGGCGGAACAGATGAGCATGAACCCTGTGTTGGCGGCGGACAGCGTGGGCGCGTCTGCGGCCAGGGTGATGGCTGGTGCCATCGGCGTCTCCTCGTCGTTGGTACGGCCCCGTGCGGGCGAAGCCTTGAGCGGATTGAGGGGTGGGCCGGTTATGCGCCATGAGATTCGCGCAGCACCGTTTCGGTGGACGCCCCTCGCTGTTTCGCCGCCGTGACGAAGGCACCCGACGTGTTACGGGTCGATGAACTGCCGGATCCGGGCAGCGCTGATCGTTATCGTGGCGCAACCTTCGGTGTCCGGCGGTGAGCCGTGGCCGGGGAGAGGGAAATGCCGACCGCGGCCGGCCTCCGAAATGACTGGCATGGGGGAGCCGAGTCGGGCAGTTCGGGAGGGCCGGCCGCGGCCGGGGTCGGTGTTTCCTCGGGTGTCAGACCGCCTCGGCGTTCTCGGGCAGCTCGATCGCGAGCCGCTCGGTGAGTTCGACGACGTCGGCGAGGTCCCCGAAGTCGCGTACGGCGGTGTCGACGGTCTTTCGGATACGAGTGTTGACGCGCTCGGAGCGGACCTTCTTGGCCGCCTTGATGGCCTCGGTGGCGAGAATCGCGCTCTGCTCGGGCTCGCGCTGGAGCAGGTGGACCGTGGCCATGCCGATCAGGTTGAGGGCGTAGGAGCGCTGGTGTTCGCCGCCCTCCTGGCCGAAGAGTTCCACGGCGCGCTTCATCAGCGGTTCGGCGAGCGAGGCGTAGGTGGGGCTGCGGCCGGCGACGTAGGCCAGGTCGCGGTAGGAGTGGGCGTTCTCGGCGTAGAGCTCCGCCTCGGAGAAGAAGCGGATCCAGTCCGGGTCGGGCTCGTCCCACTCGTCGGCCTCGGCGAAGGTGTCCTCGGCCATCCGCACGGCCCGCTTGCAGCGGCCGGGCTGGCCCATGTTGGCGTAGGCGCGGGCCTCCATCGCATACAGCATCGACTGGGTGCGGGGACTGGCGCAGTCGCGACTGCCGTACTGGGCGAGGTGGATCAGTTCCAGGGCGTCCTCGGGGCGGCCGAGGTGGATCATCTGACGGCTCATGCTGGACAGCACGTAGGAGCCGAGCGGCCGGTCGCCTGCCTCCTTGGCCGCGTGCAGGGCGAGGACGAAGTACTTCTGCGCGGTGGGCTGGAGCCCGACGTCGTACGACATCCAGCCGGCCAGTTCGGCGAGTTCGGCGGCGACCTTGAACAGGCGTCGGTTGGCGGCCTCGGGCTGGGGCTCCTGGAGCAGGTCGGTGACCTCGTGCAGCTGTCCCACGACCGCCTTGCGGCGCAGGCCGCCGCCGCACTGGGCGTCCCACTGCCGGAACATCACGGTGGTGGTCTCCAGCAGGTCCAGCTCCGGCTTGGAGAGCCGGCCGCGGGCACGGGCGGCGGAGGGGGTCTGGTCGGGCTCGGTCCGGGGCAGCGGAGTGGGCTGGTTGGGGACGAGCCAGCGCTGCATGGGCTCGATGAGGGACGGGCCCGCGGAGACGGCGAGCGAGCTCCCGAGGAAGCCGCGCCGCGCCAGCATCAGGTCGCTGCGCGAGAACTCGCTGAGCAGGGCCACGGTCTGCGGGCCCGTCCAGGGCAGGTCGACGCCGGTCGCCGAGGGCGCGGGGCGGGTGGTGCGCAGGCCCAGGTCCTCGACGGAGACGACGACACCGAAGCGTTCGGAGAACAGTTCGGACAGGATTCTGGGGATCGGCTCCCGCGGGTTCTCGCCGTCGAGCCAGCGGCGCACCCGCGAGGTGTCGGTGGAGATGTGGTTGGCGCCCAACTGGCGTGCCCTGCGGTTGACTTGGCGGGCCAGCTCGCCCTTGGACCAGCCGCTGCGGACGAACCACGAGGCGAGAAGCTCGTTCGCGCGTTTCTCCGGACTCGCCGCGCTCGTCCCGCCACCGCCATTGCCGCTCACTGGAACGCCCCCATCCCTGAAGACCACTTGTCGCCGAATGCGCCAAGCCCTATCAGAATGCCGGTCACTGGGGCCGCCCGTCCGGCGGTTTGTCACCCCTCGAACGGGAAGCCGAGTTGCCTCCGGCATACCCGCGAGTGCATGTGCCCCAAGAAGCCGTGCACACAACGTAACCCTACGATCACCCGTCTCACCATGGCGGAACCGCAATCGCCACCATTCGCCACCCCTTCGAATGAACTCACCGTCGCCGGCGCACGATTCACTTGACACGGGACAGCCACGAGTGAGTGCAGCGGAGCTCGCGGGGGCGCGCAGCACCCGACGCACCACCCTCGACACCCCGAGGCGCCGCTTGGCCGGCGCGGCGCGCGGGAAGTCGGAAACGGAGAGTCACGGTGTGCGTCCGCTGCGTAACCGTCATACGTCGGACCCGTTGGAGGGGGCATGGGCTTCACGATCGGTATCGGCCGGGGCATTCGCGACATCCGGTCCGGCTCCCGTCGCCGGAGCCGCTCGTCGGACGGCACCGTCGTGGCGGAGTACACGGGGCTGTGGGGCTGGGACGTGGTGCCGGGCGTCCGGGCCGCCGCCGCGGGCGCGTGCTCCTGCGGACGGGCCGGCTGCCGGGCACCGGGCGCGCACCCGCTCGGTCACGCGCCCGTGATCCGCGCCGGAGCTCCGCTGGACGAGGTGACGGCCCTCTGGTCGGAGTTTCCCGGAGCCTCGCTGATGCTGCCCGTGGGGCGGGCGTTCGACGTGATCGAGGTGGCCGGGCCCGTCGGGCGCCACGCGCTGGCCCGGCTGGAGCGCATGGGCCTGCCGGTCGGCCCGGTCGCCGCCACCCCGGACGACCGCGCCCAGTTCTTCGTGGCCCCCGGCGCCGCCGCCGCACTGCCCGAGCTGCTCTACCGCATGGGCTGGGACGACCCGGCCGCCCTGGACCTGCGCGGCCTCGGCGCCGGTACGCACATCACGGCCCCGCCCTCCGACCGGGGTGGCCTCGGCCCGGTGCGCTGGCTGCGCTCCCCCGCCCTGGACTCGGCCTCCCGGCCGCCGGAGGCGCGTCTGCTGCTGGGCACGCTGGCGTACGTGTCCCACCGATCGGGTCTGTAGGTCACATCTGACACGGCGAAGCGCCCGCCCCCGATCGGTTCGGGGCGGGCGCTTCCTCGCGTGTGCCGGCTCCGCCGGCTGCCGGTCCTCCTGGGGTGTCACTCCCCGATGAGGGCGTCCACGAAGGCCTCGGGCTCGAAGGGTGCGAGGTCGTCCGCGCCCTCGCCGAGGCCGATCAGCTTGACCGGCACGCCCAGCTCGCGCTGGACGGCGATCACGATGCCGCCCTTGGCCGTGCCGTCGAGCTTGGTGAGCACGATGCCCGTGATGTCGACGACCTCGGCGAAGACCCGGGCCTGGACCAGACCGTTCTGCCCGGTGGTGGCGTCGAGGACGAGCAGCACCTCGTCCAGCGGGGCCTGCTTCTCCACGACCCGCTTGACCTTGCCGAGCTCGTCCATGAGGCCGGTCTTGGTGTGCAGCCGGCCGGCGGTGTCGATCAGCACCGCGTCGGCGGCCATCTCCTTGCCCTCCTTGACCGCGTCGAACGCGACGGAGGCGGGGTCACCGCCCTCCGGCCCGCGCACGGTGTGGGCGCCGACCCGCTCGCCCCAGGTCTGGAGCTGGTCGGCGGCGGCGGCACGGAAGGTGTCGGCTGCACCGAGCACGACGGTGTTGCCGTCGGCGACCAGGACGCGGGCGAGCTTGCCGGTGGTGGTGGTCTTGCCGGTGCCGTTGACGCCGACGACCATCACGACGCCGGGGCCGCCGGCCGCGTTCTCGGTGTGCACGGTGCGGTCCATCGTGGGACCGACCAGCGTGATCAGCTCCTCGCGGAGCAGTCCACGCAGTTCCCCGGGGGTACGGGTGCCGAGCACCTTCACCCGCTCGCGGAGCCGGTCGACCAGCTCCTGGGTGGGCTGCACACCGACGTCGGCGGTGAGCAGGGTGTCCTCGACCTCCTCCCAGGTGTCCTCGTCCAGGTGCTCGCGGGACAGCAGGGTGAGCAGGCCCTGGCCGAGGGCGTTCTGCGAACGGGAGAGACGGGCGCGCAGCCGGACCAGACGGCCGGCGGTGGGCTCCGGGATCTCGATCTCGGGAGCCTCGGCGGCGGGCGGTTCCTCGATGACGACGGGACCGGCGCCCGCCGGAAGATCAACCTCCTCGATGGTGCGCCGCGGTCCCTCCCGCGGCGTCTCGGCCTCTTCGCCGACGTGCGGCTCGGCCGGAGGGGCGGTGATGTCGGGCGCGGCGGGCGGCGGCGGGGGCAGCGGCTTCTTGCGCCGACTGCCGACGATGAGCCCGCCGAGCGCGCCGAGCACGACCACGGCGATGACTACAGCAAGGATGACGATGTCCATAACGCGTCCAGTATCGGCCATGGGTACCCCGGTCGTGCCGATGCCGACGCGTGCCGGACCGCACGTGCCGCGCGGCGCGGGTGCGGCGCCGCCGCGGCCCGGCCGGCGGGGCGCGGGCAGACCGCCGCCCCGGTCCGCAGGGTGCCGGACCGGGGCGGTGGGCGGGGTGGTGCGGGGAGAGGGGCGGCGGGGACTCGAGCCCTTCTCCCCGGTCCTGGCGGGGCCGTCAGCCCATCTCCTCCAGCGCCTTGCCCTTGGTCTCCTTCACGAACTTCAGCACGAAGGGGATGGAGAGCGCGGCGAAGACCGTGTAGATCACGTAGGTGACGGAGAGGTTCCAGTCGGCCAGCGAGGGGAAGCTCGCGGTGATGGCCCAGTTGGCGATCCACTGCGCGGCGGCCGCGACACCGAGCGCGGCGGCGCGGATGCGGTTGGGGAACATCTCGCCGAGCATGACCCAGACGACCACGCCCCACGACAGGGCGAAGAAGAGGACGAAGACGTGCGCGGCGACCAGGGCGACCCAGCCCTGGGTGGCGGGCAGCTGTCCGTCGACGAGGTCGTAGGAGAAGGCCCAGGCCTCCAGGGCGAGGCCGATCACCATGCCGACGGAGCCGATGATGGCGAGGGGCCTGCGGCCGATGCGGTCGACGAAGATCATCGCGATGACGGTGCCGACGATGTTGATGATCGACGTCGTGAAGGAGTAGAAGAACGAGGCCGTGGGGTCGACGCCGACCGACTGCCACAGCGTGGCCGAGTAGTAGAAGGCGACGTTGATGCCGACGAACTGCTGGAAGACGGACAGGCCGATGCCGATCCAGACGATCGGCTTGAAGAAGAAGCTGCCGCCGAGCAGGTCCTTGAAGCTGGACTTCTCGTCGCGCTGCATCGCCGACTCGATCTCGGTGACGCGGGCGTCCAGGTCGATGTCCTTGCCCTCGACCTCCTCGAGGATCTGCCGGGCGCGCTCGTGCTTGCCGACGGAGATCAGGTAGCGCGGGGACTCGGGGATGGCGAAGGAGAGCAGGCCGTAGAGGACGGCGGGGATCACCATGACGCCGAGCATGACCTGCCAGGCCTCCAGGCCCATCAGCTCACCGCGCTGGTCGCCGTCGGCGGCGTTCAGGATGCCCCAGTTGACCAGCTGGGACACGGCGATGCCGATGACGATCGCGGCCTGCTGGAAGGAGCCGAGCCGGCCGCGGTAGGCGGGCGGGGCGACCTCGGCGATGTAGGCCGGGCCGATGACGGAGGCCATGCCGATGGCGAAGCCGCCGACGACGCGCCAGAAGGCGAGGTCGTACAGGGAGAAGGGCAGCGCGGAGCCGATGGCGCTGACGGTGAAGAGCACCGCGGCGATCTGCATGCACCGGATGCGGCCGATGCGGTCGGCTATGCGGCCGGCGGTCGCGGCGCCGATGGCGCAGCCGATCAGGGCGACGGCGATGACCTGCGCGAGTGCGGCGGAGCCGATGTCGTAGCGGTCGCGGATGGCCTCGACGGCGCCGTTGATCACGGAGCTGTCGTAGCCGAAGAGGAAGCCGCCCATGGCGGCCGCGGCCGCGATGAAGATGACGTGCCCGAGATGTTCGGGGTGAGCCGTCCTGGCTCCTGACTGCTGTGCCTGCGATGTGCTGGTCACGTGTACTCCTCGGGCCACCGGCAACGTCGCCGGATGGGGGTCAGCCCTTCGAGGTCCAGCGGAAGGTACCTGAAGGTAAAAACGACATGGCAGAGACTATGTCTTCACTTCTTGAAGTCAATAGGCGGTCTGCTGTGAGTTTTAAGACGTGCTGAGGTGATGGGTGTTCAGAAATTGAAGACTTGGTGACGCTCTAGCGCAGACGCTGGCTGATGACCTTCGACACGCCGTCGCCCTGCATGGAGACGCCGTAGAGCGCGTCGGCGACCTCCATGGTGCGCTTCTGGTGCGTGATCACGATCAGCTGCGAGGCCTCCTGCAGCTCCTGCATGATCCGGATCAGCCGCTGGAGGTTGGTGTCGTCGAGGGCGGCCTCGACCTCGTCCATGACGTAGAACGGGCTGGGCCGCGCCTTGAAGATCGACACGAGCATCGCCACGGCGGTCAGTGACCGCTCACCGCCCGAGAGCAGTGACAGCCGCTTGACCTTCTTGCCCGGCGGACGCGCCTCGACGTCCACGCCCGTGGTGAGCATGTTGTCGGGGTCGGTCAGCAGCAGACGGCCCTCGCCGCCGGGGAACAGACGGGAGAAGACGCCCTCGAACTCCCGTGCGGTGTCCCGGTAGGCCTCGGTGAAGACCTGCTCGACCCGCTCGTCGACCTCCTTGACGACCTGGAGCAGATCCGCGCGGGTCTTCTTCAGGTCCTCCAGCTGCTCGCTGAGGAACTGGTGGCGTTCCTCCAGCGCCGCGAACTCCTCCAGGGCGAGCGGGTTGACCTTGCCGAGCTGCTGGTAGGCGCGCTCGGCGGCTTTCAGTCGCTTCTCCTGCTCGGCCCGCACGAAGGGGCGGGGCCTGTTGCGCGGGTGCTCCGGGTCCTCCGGCAGCTGCTCGCCCTCGGCGGGGGGCGAGGGCGGCACGAGCTGGTCCGGGCCGTACTCCGCCACCAGCCCCGCCGGCTCGACACCCAGTTCCTCCAGCGCCTTGGTCTCCAACTGCTCCATGCGCAGCCGCTTCTCGGCTCCTAGTACCTCGCCGCGGTGAACTGAATCCGTCAACTTGTCGAGTTCCGCCTTGAGATCGCGCCCCTGGGTGCGGGCGCGGGCCAGTTCCTCCTCGCGGCGGGCCTTCGCCGCCTCGGCGGCGGTGCGCTCGCCCTCGGCGCGGGCGAGGGACACCTCGACGTGGGCGAGGAGCTGGCGGGCGCCCGAGGCGACGGCGCCGGCGACGGCCTCCTCGTGGCGCAGCCGGGCCCGGCGCTGTGCGGCACGCGCGCGTGCGTCGCGCTCCGCGCGGGCGGCACGGTCCAGGGAGTCGGCCCGCCCGGCCAGCCCCTTGACCCGCTCCTCGTGCGTACGGGCCTGGAGGCGGGCCTCCATCTCGGTCTGGCGGGCGTTGGCGCCGTCGGCGGCGAGCCGGTCGCGTACGGAGGTGTCGGGTTCCTCCTCGTACGGCAGCTCCTCGGCGACCTCGAGCCGTTCGGCGAGTTCCTCGACGTCGGCGAGAGCCTTGTCGAGGGCCTCCTGGGCCCGGGCGGCGGCGGCACCGGCGCGTTCGGCCTCACCGGCGGCGCCGCGCGCCTGTCCGGCGAGCCGGCCGAGCTGCTGGGCGACGGAGGACTTCTCCCGGTCGGCGGCCCGGCGCCGCTCGCCGAGCTCCTCGACGAGGGCCGAGCGGTCCCGGCGCCGCCCGGCCGCCGCTTCCTGCGCCTCGGCCAGCTCCTCGCACCGCACGGCCAGCTCCTCCAGCTCGGCGGCGGCCTCGTCGACGGAGGCCTGCACCTCCAGCAGGCTGGGGGCGCCCGCGGAACCGCCGTGGGCGAAGTGGGCGCCGAGGAGGTCGCCCTCGGCGGTGACGGCGGTGAGGTCGGGGCGGGCATGGACGAGTTCCTCGGCGTCCTCGAGGGTCGCCACGACGACGACGCCCTTCAGGAGCCGCCGGACGGCCGGCATGAGGTCGGCGGGTCCGTCGACGAGCCGCTCGGCCGGTTGAGCGGTGGTGGGTTCGTCGTGGCCGGGCGCGTGGTTCTCCGTGTCCTGTGGGGACATGGTCCGCTCGTCGGTGCCGGGTGCCGAGACCAGCAGGGCCGCCCGGCCGGCGTCCTGTTTGCGCAGGAGGCGGATGGCGTCGGCCGCGGCGGACGGTGAGGTCACCGCGAGGGCGTCCGCCGCCGCGCCGAAGGCCGCCGCGAGGGGGACCTCGTGGCCGGGTGTCACCGTGAGTCGTTCCGCCGCGGGGCCCAGCAGTCCCGTGAGGCGGTCCCGGGCGTCCAGCAGGGCGCCGGTGCCGTCCTTGCGGCGCAGGCCGAGGGCGAGTGCCTCGTGGCGGGCCTGGGTCGCGGCGCGCTTGCGTTCCGCCGCGGTGAGGGCCTCGCGGGCGGCGGTGAGGGCGCTCTCCGCCTCGGCGAGGCCGCGTCTGGCGTCCTCGTGCCGTTCGGCGAGTTCCGCGTCGCCCGCGTCGAGGCCGTCGACCTCGGCCCGGAGCGCCTCGTACTCCTCCTGCGCGGCGACGGCCCGCTGCTGGGCCTCGTCCCGCGCTGCGGCCAGCCGCTCGATCTCGGCCTGGGCCGCGCCGGCCCGCGAACGGGCCGCGCCCACCTGTCCCCTGAGCCGGGCGAGGCCTTCACGCCGGTCGGCGATGGCCCGCGCGGCGTCCTTCAGGCGCCTCTCCTCCTGGGCGAGTTCGCGTTCCAGTTCGGCGCGGTGGGCGACCGTGTCCTCGAGTGCGCGTTCGGCCGCCTCCAGGGCTGCCTCCAGTTCGGCCTCCTGCTCGCGGATGCGGGCCGCCTCGCGCTCCATGTCCTCGGGGTCGCGTCCGCGCCGCTCCTCGACCGGTGCGGAGGTCGCGCTCTTCACGCGCGCGTCGGCCAGCGAGATCGTGCCGCGTACCCGCTCGGCGAGCTGGGAGAGCTCGTACCAGGTCTGCTGGGCGTTCTGCAGGCGCGGGCTGAGCCGGCGCACCTCGTCCTCCAGGAGGGCCTCGCGCTGCAGGGCCTTGCGCAGCTCGGTCTCGGCCGCCTCCTTGCGTTGCTTGAGGGCGGCCTCGTCGGCGATCTCCGCCCGCAGCGCCTCGCGCAGCGTCACGAGGTCGTCGGCGAGCAGGCGCAGCCGCGCGTCGCGCAGGTCGGCCTGGATGACGGCGGCGCGCCGTGCGACGGCGGCCTGACGGCCCAGGGGCTTGAGCTGGCGGCGGAGCTCGTCGGTCAGGTCCTGCACGCGTGCGAGATTGGCCTGCATCGCGTCCAGCTTCCGCAGCGCCTTCTCCTTGCGCTTGCGGTGCTTGAGGACGCCGGCCGCCTCCTCGATGAAGGCGCGGCGGCCCATCGGGTCGGCGTGCAGGACGGAGTCGAGCCGGCCCTGGCCGACGATGACGTGCATCTCACGGCCGATGCCGGAGTCGGAGAGCAGTTCCTGGATGTCGAGGAGCCGGCAGGTGTCGCCGTTGATCTGGTACTCGCTGCCGCCGTTGCGGAACATGATCCGCGTGATGGTGACCTCGGCGTACTCGATGGGGAGGGCGCCGTCGGAGTTGTCGATGGTCAGCGACACCTCGGCACGGCCCAGAGGCGGGCGGCCGGTGGTGCCGGCGAAGATGACGTCCTCCATCTTGCCGCCGCGCAGCGACTTGGCGCCCTGCTCGCCCATGACCCAGCTGAGCGCGTCCACGACGTTGGACTTGCCCGAGCCGTTCGGCCCGACGACGCAGGTGATGCCCGGCTCGAACCGGAGCGTGGTCGCGGAGGCGAACGACTTGAAGCCGCGGAGGGTCAGGGCCTTCAGGTGCACGCCGCCGGACTCTACCCGCCGGGCAGGTCTCACTCCATGAACGTGCGGTTTCGCGGGTGAACGCGGAGGGCAGACCAGACGTTGAAGAGGGTGAAAGGATGCGCGGGACAAGGAGCGCCGCGCGCGGGGTGTGCGGGGCGCCGGGTGAGGACGCGGAGACGGGAAAGAAAGAAGGGACGCCGAGGCGTCCCTTGCCATTCTGACTGCTTGGCGGTCGTCACGGGCAGGCCCGACCGCTACTGGTGCTGTTCTCGTTGAGCGATGCAGTGATCAGGTGAGCGCAGGCTCCGCCTGGTGTGCGTCAACGCTCTCCATGATCCTGTCGTGAGAAGCGGCAGCCGTCAGCGCCTCGTTTTCCGCCTGGATCCGTCCGAGCTCGGATTCCAGGTCCTGGACGCGCTGCTGGAGCCGTCGCATCTCGGCGAGGAGTCGCGGGTCGGAGCCGCCGACGTAACCGAGAAGCGCCTTTGCCATGATGGATGGTCCTCCACAATGAGTGACCGACCGATGCGGTGTGGGTCGTGAGGGATTCGCACCCGCGATGCCTGGCATGCCTGGAGTCGTGCTCATCGTGCTGCCGTTCAGCCATGCCAAACAGCTAAGGTGCGCGGGGCTTTCAGCGTCTCACCAAAAAGTTTGAGGGTCAACACGATCACGCCCCGTATGGGCGGACAACCGGGTGCGTACGGCCGGGATGCGGCGGCGTCGCGACTCTCACGGTTCCTCGGGACGTGGCGATCATCTTGGCGGTCCGCGCTCGCCCTGGCAAGCCGTTCTCCGCAATCACCAGGACGTTTCCCTCGGCGGCCGTCCGTCACCGGGGCCGGCCGGGCCCCGGGGGCCCGTCTCCGGCGGTCCGGATCAGCGGACGGCGAAGCCGTCGTAGCCGCCGCGGGGTGTGTCCCAGATCTCGGTGACTCCGTCCACGTGTCCGGGCGTGTCGCCGGCCTGGAGCCACTCCAGCAGCCCTTCGCAGCCTTCACGGGAACCCTCGGCCACGACCTGGACCCTGCCGTCGCCCAGATTGAGAGCAAAACCACTCAGGCCGCCGATCTCCAGGGCCTTGGCCCGGGTGAACCAGCGGAAACCCACACCCTGGACACGTCCCCGCACCCAGGCGACCAGTCGCACATCCTCGCTCATGGCTGCAACCTAACCGGACAAAGTCACACCGGGCACTCCGCCCCCTGGCGCCATGCGGTACCGTCCCCACCCATGAATCTCATATGAAACTCACTCGTTGGTGTGAGTTTTGTGATCATCGAGTTTCGGGCTGGTCGCGAAGACGAGTCGACCGCCGGACGAGGAGGGCCAGGACATGGGACGCCACCGACGCTCCGCCGCCGGCCGCGCCGCCACGGGCCGCGCCACCGGGGTCACCCACCACGACGACCTCCACGACGCGGGCCCGGACTCCCTGACCGACCGGGCCGGCGGCCCGCCCACGATGGGCACGGCGCCGTACCTGAACCCGGAGGCCTACGCCGAGACGTACGCGAGGAGTGAGGCGTACCTCTACGCGACGGACGACGGCGGCGCGTACTCCACCGCCGCCGACTTCACCCGCGGCGGTTTCCCGGGCAGCAGCTTCTCCGCGGGCCAGGATCTGCCCGGTCACGCTGTCGCCGGTGACGGCTTCCGGGACGAGGCCTTCACCGCGGGCGACACCTACGCCGCCCCCGTCGACCGCGGGGTCCGCGACTCCTATGCCTCCCCCCGCGACTCCTTTCCCTCCCCTCGCGGCGTCATGGCCGACGAGCCCGGCCGGCCCGTGAGCGGGAGCCGGCGCCGCAAGAAGAAGGCCGCCGCACCGGTCCGCACCGGCCTGCTCGGCGTTTCCGCCGCGATGGCCATCGGCACGATCGCCGTGGCCACGGGCGCGGTGCCCGGGCTGGAGAACTACAAACTCGGCGGCGACGCCTCCCCCGGCGAGGAAGTGCAGGCCGGGGACGTGGCGACCAGCCTGCCCACCGAGCAGGGCGGCACGTCCGGCAGCGTGGAGTCCCCCGGCCGGGACGCGGGCACCCCCGCCGGCCGTGACGCCGACCGCGCCGCCTCGCCCCAGCCGTCCGTCACGCCCTCCGCACCCGCCGCACCGACGGGCACTGCGGAAGAGGAGGAGAAGCCGCAGGAGGAGCGGAAGCCCACGGCCACCCCGGAGAAGACGGCGGAGAAGGAACCGACCCGCAAGGCCACGCCGGAGCCGGGGAAGAAGACGAACACCCGGGCCCCCTCGTCCGCGGAGACCGCAGCGGGAGCCGAGGTCCTCCGCCTGGTCAACGTGGAGCGCGCCAAGGCCGGCTGCAGCCCCGTCACCGCCTCCGGCGCGCTGACCGATCTGGCCACGGCGTTCAGCGACGACATGGCGCGGCGCGCCTTCTTCGACCACACGGACCCCGACGGCGACACCCCGTGGGACAGGGCCAAGGCCGCCGGCGTCAGCGGCCTCGGCGGCGAGAACATCGCCCGGGGCCAAGCCGACGCGGAGGCCGTGATGCAGGCGTGGATGGACAGCCCCGGCCACAAGGCGAACATACTCAACTGCGACTTCAAGACCCTGGGCGTGGGCGTCCACCTGGGCCCGGGCGGCCCTTGGTGGACGCAGAACTTCGGCTACTGAGACAACCGCGGGTCAGAGTCCCGACCCCGTCTCCCCGGTCCCACTCGACGGCATCCGGTGCGTTACGTCCGCGGGGTGAGGCCGGGGTCAGGGCGGCCCGGGTCTTCACTCAGAGGCTTGACGCCCTCCCCCACCGGCGGTGACGCCCGGCCTCATCCCCAGCCTGGCGGCAGCAGGTTCCAGGAGCCCCGCTCCAGCCACTCGCCGAAGCTCACGGGGCGGGCGTCACCGGTGTGGTCGAGGGACAGCGGGACGATCAGATCGCAGGTGGCCCGTCCGTCCCACCACAGGGTGCCTGCCAGAGGCCCTGTGATCACCAGCAACGTCGCGAAGCCACAACCGTGCTCCTGCGCCACCACGGACCCGGCCGTCTTCTGATCCTCGAACTCCTCGCACTCGGTGTCCCAGGCCGACACGGCCTCGGCGAACGCTTCTTCGTTCGGGTGGTCCTCAGCGAGCGGCTCGCGCCGGCCGAGCTCTTCGTCGGCTTCCGCGTAGGAGTCGGGGTGCGGGAAGGGAACGGGCAACAGGTCGCGCCGAAACGGGTCGTTACCCGCCCACCACCAGCCGCTTTCCGTCCTCTCGAGCTGGGAGACGGCCCCGCCGGCGCTCACCTGCACCAAGTAGCGGCGGTACTCGGGAGGGAAAGCCACTCCGAGCTGGGCTTCGGCTTCGGCCACCTCTGCCTCGGACAGGGGCGGTGGCACAGCGAGGTTCATGAGACCCGAGGCTAGGCGAACACGGCGGCGGAGCCAGTGGGTGATGCGCGCTCCACGTGGTCCCGGGATCTCGTCATGGCGGTCGCCCACGCTCGTGCCGCACGGGACAGGCGCTAACTCATAGTTAGCGCAATCCTTTCGACGGGCGCTGTGGTGACGTAGCCTGGTGGGTATGACGACCACGGAGCCGCGTACGGAGGAGCAGGAGCTCGCCTTCGACGTGTTCGCCAGGGCGTGTCCTTCGCGCGGCACGCTGGAGCATGTGACCGGGCGGTGGGGCGGGCTGACGCTGGGCGCGCTGTACGAGGGCTCGCTGCGGTTCAACGAGCTGCGCCGGCGGGTCGACGGCGTGAGCGAGAAGATGCTGTCCCAGACGTTGCAGGCGCTGGAGCGCGACGGGCTGGTGCACCGTGAGGCCCAGCCCACCAACCCGCCCCGCGTGGACTACGAACTGACCCCGCTGGGCCGCGGGGTGGCGGAGCGTCTGCTGTCCCTGATCCGGTACGTCGAGGACAGCATGGACACCGTGCTGCGGGCCCGCGAGCGCTACGACGAGACGCGCGGCGCCCGCTGACACCTCGGGCAGAAGTAGCTGGACCGGTTCATCCAGGCCCGCCGGCGCATCGGTGTGCCGCAGCGGCGGCAGGGCAGCCCCTCGCGGCCGTAGGCGTCCAGGGAACGGTCGAAGTAGCCGGACTCGCCGTTGACGTTGACGTAGAGGCTGTCGAAGCTGGTGCCGCCCGCGGTGAGGGCCGCGTTCATGACGTCCCGGACGTGCCCCAGGAGGAGCAGGGTGCGCGGGCGGGTGAAGCCGGCCGTCGGGCGTTCGTAGTGGATACGGGCGCGCCACAGCGCCTCGTCGGCGTAGATGTTGCCGACGCCGCTGATCAGGGACTGGTCGAGCAGGGCCCGTTTGATGGTGGTCCGCTTGCGGCGCAGGGCGCGGTGGAAGGCCTCGTCGTCGAACAGCGGGTCGAGGGGGTCACGGGCGATGTGGGCGATGACGTCGGGCAGGCCGTCGGGGGTGTTGTCGTGCAGCGACAGGCCGCCGAAGGTGCGCTGGTCGACGAACCGGAGTTCGGTGTCGAGTGCGTCGGTGAAGCGGACGCGGATGCGCAGGTGCTTCTCGTCCGGGGCCGTGTGCGGCTGGACCAGGAGCTGGCCGCTCATCCCGAGGTGGGCCAGCACCGACTGCCCGGTGTCCTCCAGCGGCAGCCACAGGTACTTGCCGCGCCGGCTGGGGACGCCGATGCGGTGGCCCCCCAGCCGGTCGGCGAAGTCGTCGGCGCCGGCGAGGTGGCGGCGTACCGCCCGCGGGTGCAGCACCTGGGCGTCGGCGACGGTCCGGTGGGCGACCCACCGCTCGAGTCCGCGCCGCACCACCTCGACCTCGGGCAGCTCGGGCATGGTCTCCCTCCAGGAACCGGTGTGCCGGGGCGGGCCCAGCACCGAGCGCCCGCCCCGGGTCGGGGGCGGGCGCTCGGGACGAACTGTTCGTCAGGCGGAGGCCGACGGGGCGTCGGCGCCCGTGCCGGAGGCTTCGGCTTCGGCGGTCCGGACGACCTCCTCGGCCTCGGCCGCCGCTTTGGCGCGCTCGTCCGCCGCGGCCCGGATGGACCGCCACGCGGACTCGGCGGCCTGCTGCTCCGCCTCCTTCTTGCTGCGGCCGGTGCCGGTGCCGTACGAGACGCCTCCGACGCGGGCGGCAGCAGTGAAGGTCTTCTCGTGGTCCGGGCCGGTCTCCGTGACCAGGTACTCGGGGACACCGAGTCCTTCGGTCGCGGTGAGCTCCTGGAGACTGGTCTTCCAGTCCAGGCCGGCACCGAGGTTCGATGACTTCTCGATCAGGGGGTCGAACAGGCGGTGCACCAGCTCCGCCGCCGCGTCCAGGCCCTGGTCGAGATAGACGGCGCCGATCACCGCTTCGAGGGTGTCGGCGAGGATGGATGCCTTGTCCCGGCCTCCCGTGCCCTCTTCACCGCGGCCGAGCCGGATGAAGGAGCCCAGTTCCAGCCCGCGGCCCACTTCCGCCAGCGCACGCGAGTTGACCACCGCGGCCCGCAGTTTGGCCAGCTGGCCTTCGGGCAGATCGGGGTGGGTGCGGTACAGCGTGTCCGTGACGACGAGGCCGAGCACGGAGTCCCCGAGGAACTCCAGCCGCTCGTTCGTCGGCAGGCCGCCGTTCTCGTACGCGTAGGAACGGTGGGTCAGCGCACGCACCAGAAGGGCGGACTCGAGCTGATAGCCGAGCCGCCCTTCCAGAAGCGTGTGGGACGAGGCCTGGTTGTCCGCAGAGTTTTTCTTCGGCGTGGACACAGTGCCTCTCACCAGCCGCTCAGACCTCGAGGACCTGGCGCTTGTTGTAAGTGCCGCAAGACGGGCACGCGATGTGCTGCTGCTTGGGCTCGTGGCAGCGCTCGCACGCAACCAGGGTGGGGACCGCAGCCTTCCACTGCGACCGGCGGTGGCGCGTGTTGCTGCGCGACATCTTCCGCTTCGGAACAGCCACGGCTACTTCTCCTGCTTCTCGTCGACGCCCGGTTCGGCGCCGCTCATCTCGTCCTTCTCGCCGTCCGACATGGTGCCGGCGAGTCCCTGCAAAGCCGCCCAACGGATGTCGACGGCATCATGGTGGTGGTCCGGGTCGTCAGCGAGCCGTGCTCCGCATTCGGAACACAGACCCGGGCAGTCTTCCTGGCACACCGGCTGCATCGGCAGTGCGAGCACCACCGCATCGCGCAGCACCGGCTCGAGGTCGAACAGGCCGTCCTCGAGGAGGAGCCTGTCCTCGTCGTCCTCGGCGTCGTCGCCCGGTTCCGCGATCACACGGCCCCGGTCGTCGGCGTCAGGGTACGAGAACAGCTCCTGGAAGTCCGCTTGGAGCTGCTGCTCCAGCGGCTCCAGACACCTTACGCACTCCCCCTCGGCCTTCGCACGGGCGGTGCCTGTGACGAGCACACCTTCCATGACCGACTCGAGCCGGAGTTCGAGCTCCACCGGGGCGCCTTCCGGCACTCCGATGACCCCTGCGATGCCGAGGTCCTGGGGAGCGTCGACCGTGCGGGTCAGGCGCTGCAGCGCACCAGGCCGCCGTCCCAGCTCGTGCGTGTCGAACACGAGGGGGTTGCGGTGGTCGAGGCGGGCGTTCAGAGCCATTCCTGCTTTCGGTCTTTCGAGCTCAGGGGATCGCTGCCGTACGGACTTCCCGGGCAGCACGGTTCGCGGACGTATACGCAGGCAAGCGCAAGCGCACACGCGACCGAAGAGCCAGGATACTGGACCTTTCGCTCTCGGCCCAATCCGCCCCTACAGGCCCCGCTCGCGCTCGTAGGCGCGCAGCTGCTCCGGCGTGATCATGCTGGTGTCGAAGAGGCTGGTCTCGTCCAGGGCGTACCCCTGCCGGGCCTGCTGGGCGGCCTGGTCGGGGTCGTACCCCTGCGCCTGGTCGGGGTCGTACCCCTGCGCGTCGTAGCCCTGGTAGGCGGCGTAAGGGTCGGCCTGCTGGGCGGGGGCGCCTGTCTCCGGGGCGTAGCCGGAGGAGTACGGGTCCTGCCCGCCGGCGTACTGCTGCTGGTAGCCCGCGTAGGGGTCCGGCTGCTGCTGGATGGGGGCACCTCCCGCCGGAGCGTAGCCGGAGGTGGGGGAGTAGGCGGGCTCCGGCTGAACGTACGGCGGCTGCTGCGGCTGCGGCGGCAGCTGCGGTTCGCGCTGCTGGGACGGCCGGGGCGGCGCGCCCCGGTCGGTGACCGACGCGAGGTCCGCGAGGTAGTCGGCGTCGCTGGAGTGCTGGACGGACGTGAGGTCGTCGGCGAGGGCGCCGAGGTCGTCGGAGGCGATCCGGCCGTGCAGCTTCTGGCGGCCCTTGCCGACCGCGTCCAGGGTCTTGGCGAGGACCGCCTCGAAGGCGCCGAGCTTGACGTCGACGTACTCGTCGGCGGTCCGGCGCAGGGTCTCGGGGTCGTGGCTGCGCTCGGGGGCGTCCTCGTCCTCGTAGCCCTGCTCGTCGAGGCCCGGGCCGGTGCCGAGCAGCTTCTCGCGGCCGCGGCCGACGGAGCCGAGGGTCTTGGTGAGGACGACCTCGAAGTTGGCGAGCTTGGAGTCGACGTAGTCGTCGGCCTCCGCGCGGATCTCCTCGGCCTCCTTGCGGGCCTCGGAGAGGATCCGGTCGGCCTCGGACTGGGAGCGGCGGGCGACCTCGGTGTCGGAGATCAGGGAGCCCCGCTGGGCGTGGGCGCTCTCGATGATGCGCTCGGCCTCCTGGCGGGCCTGCTCGACCATCTGCTCGCGGCCGCCGATCAACTCCTGCGCCTGGGCGAGGGAGTCGGGCAGCGCCGCGCGCACCTCGTCGAGCATCGAGAGCAGTTCGGCCCGGTTGACCACGCACGAGGCCGACATGGGCATCGACCGGGCGCCGGAGACCGCGGCGACGATCTCGTCCAGTTTCTTCTGCACGTCCACCTGTGCTCGCCACTCTCTACAGCTGTGTTGGAGACGGACGGGACGACTGTACGGCCCTGGGGCGCCCGGTGGACACCGGCCGTCCCAAGGCCCACGGCCCGCGCGCCGGGTCAGTCCTTGCGCAGGCGTTCGGTGAGGGCGGTGAGGACCTCCGGCGGCACCAGGTGGGCGACGTCGCCGCCCCAGGCCGCGACCTCCTTGACGAGCGAGGAGGACAGGAAGCTGTAGGTGGGATTGGTGGGGACGAAGAGGGTCTCCACGCCCGAGAGGCCGTTGTTCATCTGGGCCATCTGCAGTTCGTAGTCGAAGTCGCTGACCGCGCGCAGGCCCTTGACGATGGCGGGGATCTCACGCTGCTTGCAGAAGTCGACCAGGAGGCCGTGGAAGGCCTCGACCCGGACGTTGCCGTACTCGGCGGTGACCCGGCGGATCAGGTCGATCCGCTCGTCGATCTCGAACAGGCCTTTCTTGGACTGGTTGATCATCACCGCGACGTAGACCTCGTCGTAGAGCCGGGAGGCCCGGGCGATGATGTCGAGGTGTCCGTTGGTGATCGGGTCGAACGACCCGGGGCATACGGCGCGGCGCACTGTTGATCCCTCGCTCTCCGGTCCGGTCATCGTGCGTCTTCGCACGTAGAGGCGGCGCGACCGTACCAAAACGTTCCCTCGCCGTAGCGACGGGCCCGGACCGCCTCGAAACCGGGCGGCCAGGCGAATTCGCCGCCTCTGGTGCTGCGCTCCACGGTGACGAGGGCGTCGCCGGTGAGCCAGCCTCCCGAGCGGAGTGTGAGCAGGATCTCGCGAAGATCGCCGTCGGAGACGGCGTAGGGCGGGTCGAGGAAGACGAGGTCGTACGGCTCCTGCGGGGGTGCCGTGCGGATGATCTGTTCCGCTTTGCCGGATCTGACCTCGGCACCGGGGAGCCGGAGCGTCTTCACGTTCTCCCGGACCGTGCGGACGGCACGGGCGTCGGCCTCGACCAGCAGGACGTGTCCGGCGCCCCGGGACAGGGCCTCCAGGCCGACGGCGCCGGAACCGGCGTACAGGTCGAGGACGCGTTCACCGTCCAGCGGGCCGCCGAGCAGCGACTGCCAGGTGGAGAAGAGGCCTTCGCGCGCCCGGTCGGAGGTCGGGCGGGTCCCCTGTCCCGGCGGGACGGCCAGGCGGCGTCCGCCGGCCGTGCCGGCGATCACGCGAGTCATGTCCTCGGTCCTTGTCGGTGTGTGCTGGTCGGTGGCCGTTCCCAGTCTGTCAGCCCTTCTCCAGGTACTGCTCCCGTTCCTCGTCCAGCAGCGCGTCCAGGGCGGTGCGCAGGGCGGGCAGGCGGGTCAGCTCCGGGTCGGCGGCGACGACCCGGGTGGCCTCCTCGCGGGCCTCGGCGATGATCTCCTCGTCGTCGATCACGGCGAGCATGCGCAGGCTGGAGCGGGTGCCGGACTGGGCCTGGCCCAGCACGTCGCCCTCGCGGCGCTGTTCCAGGTCGATGCGGGAGAGCTCGAAGCCGTCGAGGGTGGAGGCGACGGCGTTCAGCCGCTGCCGGGCGGCGCTCGCCTCGGGCATCTCGGTGACCAGCAGGCACAGGCCGGGCGCGGAGCCCCGGCCGACGCGGCCGCGCAGCTGGTGGAGCTGGGAGACGCCGAAGCGGTCGGCGTCCATGATCACCATCGCGGTGGCGTTCGGCACGTTGACCCCGACCTCGATGACGGTCGTCGCGACCAGGACGTCGGCGTCGCCCGCGGCGAAGCGGCGCATGACGGCGTCCTTGTCGTCGGGCTGCATGCGTCCGTGCAGGACCTCGACACGGAGCCCGCGCAGGGGTCCCCGCGCCAGCTGCTCCGCGATGTCCAGGACGGCGAGCGGGGGCCGCTTCTCGGCCTCGTCCTCGGCGGACTTCCTCCCTCCGGACTTCTTCGGGTCGTCCGCCTCGTCGCCGATGCGCGGACAGACCACGTACGCCTGGTGGCCCTTGGCCACCTCCTCGCGCACCCGCTCCCAGGCGCGGGCGAGGAAGTGGGGCTTGTCGGCGGCCGGGACGACATGGCTGGCGATCGGTGAACGCCCGGCGGGGAGCTGGTCGAGGACGGAGGTCTCCAGATCGCCGAAGACCGTCATGGCGACCGTGCGTGGAATGGGCGTGGCGGTCATCACGAGCAGGTGCGGCGGCTGCTTGCCCTTGCCGCGCAGGGCGTCGCGCTGTTCCACGCCGAAGCGGTGCTGCTCGTCCACCACGACCAGGCCCAGGTCGTGGAACTGGACCTTGTCCTCGATCAGCGCGTGGGTGCCGATGACGATGCCGGCCTCGCCGGTGGCCAGGTCGAGCAGGGCGTGGCGCCGGGCCGCGGCTCCCATGGACCCCGTGAGCAGCACCACCTTGGTGGCGTCCGCCGCGCCGCCGAGCATCCCTCCTTCGGCCAGATCGCCCATCATCTCGGTGATGGACCGGTGGTGCTGCTGGGCGAGCACCTCGGTGGGCGCGAGCATCGCCGCCTGCCCGCCCGCGTCGACGACGGCGAGCATGGCGCGCAGGGCGACCATGGTCTTCCCGGATCCCACTTCGCCCTGGAGCAGGCGGTGCATGGGGTGTTCGGTGGCGAGGCCGGTGAAGATCTCCGCGGAGACCTTCCGCTGGCCCTCGGTGAGGGTGAAGGGGAGGCGGTCGTCGAAGGCGGCGAGGAGGCCGTCGGGCTTCGGGCGGCGGGCCACGGCGGGCAGTTGCGCGTCGGCGTGGCGGCGGCGGGCGAGGGCGACCTGGAGGACGAAGGCCTCGTCCCACTTGAGGCGGGCGCGGGCGTCCTCGATGTCCGCCTTGGTGTGCGGGCGGTGGATCTTCAGCAGGGCCTCGGGGAGCGGGACCAGCGCGCGGCCGTCACGCAGCGACTCCGGGAGTGGGTCGACGGCCTCCTGGGCGCTGGGCAGGACCGTCTGGAGCGCCTTGCCGATCTTCCAGGACTCCAGCTTGGCGGTGGCCGGGTAGATGGGGATCAGGGAACCGGCCCAGGTCTCGACCGTCTCCTCACTGTCACCGCGGAGCAGTTCGTAGGCCGGGTGGGCGAGTTGGAGGCGGCGGTTGAAGACCGACACCTTTCCGGCGAACATCGCGCGGGTGCCCGGCAGGAGTTCCTTGTGCGGTTTGTGGACTCCGGCGCCGAAGAAGACCAGTTGCAGCCGGCCGCTGCCGTCCGTGATCGTCACCTCCAGGCGCTGGCCCTTGCCGCGGGGGGCCTTGGCGGAGGCGAAGGTGTGCAGCCGGGCGTCGGCGACCTGGGCGACCACGGTGACGTGCTCGTCCATGGGGAGGTCGGCGAGGTGGGTGAGCTGGCCGCGCTCCTCGTACCGGCGGGGGTAGTGGTGGAGAAGGTCGCCGACGGTGTGCAGGCCGAGGTGCTCGGCCATCACCTTGGCGGTGGCGGGGCCGAGCACCTTCTTCAGTGGTTCTTCCAGTGCGGGCACGAGATCCATTGGACACCACGGCACTGACATCGCGGGGACCGCGGACACCGTTTCGGGTCGGGTGCCCGCCGTCGCGCCGACGTTCAGGGCGGACGTCACCGGCGGGGGCGGTGCGTGCTCCCCCGCGCGGCCCGCCGTGCTCCGCGGCGCCCGTCCGGGCCGGGGTTCATTCGACGCCGATGAGCAGGACGGCGCCCTGCCTGCCGCCGTGATAGGTCACCGTGTCGACGGCGAGGTAGCCCTCGCGGACCCGGGACTCCAGGTGGGCGGCGACGGAGTCGGGGGCGTCGTCGCCGAGGACGAGGGTGACCAGTTCTCCGCCGGCCGCGAGCATGCGGTCGAGGACGGCCTCGGCGATGGCGGTGACGTCCTGGCCCATGACGGCGACGTCACCGTCGACCAGCCCGAGGACGTCGCCCGCCTGGCAGATGCCCGCCATGGTCCAGGACTCGTGCTCGGCGACGGTGACCTCCGCGTAGCGGGTCGCGCCGGCCGCCGACGTCATCGACACCACGTCCTCGTCGAAGCGGCGCTCCGGCTCGTGCACCGCGAGCGCCGCGATGCCCTGGACCGCGGAGCGGGTCGGGATCAGGGCCACCCTGATGCCCTCGGCCCTGACCTGCTCGGCCGCCGCGGCCGCGGTGTGGCGCAGGTCCGCGTCGTTGGGCAGCAGCACCACCTCGCGCGCGTGCGCCCGCCGTACGGCCTGGACGAGTTCGCCACTCGCGGGCGGCTCCCCGGGGCGGGCGAGCACGGTGGTCGCGCCCGCCTCGGCGTACAGCCCCGCCAGGCCCTCCCCGGGCACCACGGCGACGACCGCCCGCTGGGCGCGCTCCCCCCGGGCCCGCTCGGCCCCCGTCGTGTGGACGTCCCCGGCGCCGAAGTGGGTGATCCGGATCCGGTACGGCCGCCCGGCCTCGACCCCGGCCTCCACGGCGGCGCCCGCGTCGTCCACGTGGACGTGGACGTTCCACAGCCCGTCCCCGCCGACCACGACGAGCGAGTCGCCCAGTCCGTCGAGCCGCTCCCGCAGGCGCGCGACGGCGTCGTCGTCGGCCTCCAGCAGGTAGATCACCTCGAAGGCGGGTCCCTCGGCCTCCGGCGCCACGGCGCCGTCCGCGCATGCGACGGCGCCGTCGTGAACCGTCGCGCGGGCGTGCGGGGCACGCGGTGCGGCGTGCGGGTCACGCGGTGTCTCGCCGGTGAACGTCGCCACGAGTGCCGCGAGCACCGCCACCAGCCCCCTGCCGCCGGCGTCCACCACCCCCGCGCGGCGCAGGACGGGCAGCCGGTCCGGTGTCTCGGCGAGGGCGGCGAGGGCGGCCTCGTGGGCCGCGCGGGCCACCGCCCCGCAGTCGCCCTCCGCCGCCGCGGCGGCCTCGGCGGCGGCCGCGGCCACGGTGAGCACGGTGCCCTCGACGGGGTGGGCCACCGCCAGACGCGCCGAGTCGGCCGCCTGCCGCAGGGCCCGGCGCAGCCCCCGGCCGTCGGCGTGCCCGAGAGCCTCGTCACCGGCCAGCACCTGGGCCATGCCGCGCAGCAGCTGCGCCAGGATCGTGCCGGAGTTCCCGCGGGCGCCGATCAGCGCCCCGTGCGCCATCGCGCGGAGCGCGTCGGCCAGGGCCGGCCCCGGCCCTCCGGCTCCGCCCGCGCCGCCGGCCTCGTGGCCCTCGAACACCGCCTCCACCGCGGCGGCCGCGGATTCGACGGTGAGATAGAGGTTGGTTCCGGTGTCGCCGTCCGCCACGGGATAGACGTTGATCGCGTCGATCTCCTCCCGGGCCCGTCCCAGCGCGTCGAGCGCGAGACCGCACCAGGTGCGCACCGCGAGAGCATCGAAGAATGTCTGCGGCACCTGCGCCACCTGCGCCTCCCTGAGCTGCCGGCCGTGGCAGGCAGCGTAGTGCGTGGGGCCCCGCCGGCCGGAAGCGGGCCGCGGGCGGGGCCCTGAGCTGCCGTGGTAGTTTCGTTCTACGGGTGCAGCCGTTGTATGCTGCTCCGGTTGCCCGATCTGATCGGGCCTCTCCCCCTGGCAACGCCACTCAGATCCACAGGGCTCCTGGAGTCCTCGATCTCGATCCCGGCATGCCGGGATCAACCGTAAGTGCATCTGAAGTCTTTGGAGTGACCCGTGGCTGCCAACTGCGACGTCTGCGGCAAGGGGCCGGGCTTCGGCAACAACATCTCGCACTCGCACCGCCGTACGTCCCGCCGCTGGAACCCGAACATCCAGCGTGTGCGTACCGTGGTCGGCGGGACGCCGAAGCGCGTGAACGCCTGCACCTCGTGCATCAAGGCCGGCAAGGTCTCGCGCTGACGCTTTCGCTGAGCGCGCGGCCGTAGTCGGTTTCGCCGCAACAGCCGGTCCACCTCCGGGTGGACCGGCTTCTTGCTGTGCCGGTGTCGGACCGGACCGGCAGTAGGGTCTCCCATCGGCAGAGCCGGCCCGCCGATACCGGTCGGCCGGGGGACGAACCGATCCGGGGGAACCATGACGGCAGCGGGCGCACCACCCATCGTCTTCGTGCACGGGACGCGGTTCAGCGCGGGCCAGTGGAGCCCTCAGCTCGCCGCACTGCACGAGGAATTCCCGGTGGCCGCCGTCGATCTGCCGGGGCACGGCGCCCGCTCCGCCGAGCCCTGGAGCCTGGCCGCCGCGACGGAGGTCATCGCTTCCGCGGTGGACTCGCTCCGGTGCGGACCGGCACTGGTCGTCGGACACTCGCTCGGCGGGTACGCCTCACTGGAGTTCGCCCGGCGCCGCCCCGAGCGGTTGCGGGGGCTGGTCCTCGCGGGGGCCAGTGCCTCGACCCGCGGCCCGCGGGCCACGCCGTACCGGTGGGTCGCCGGGCTCGTCCCCCGCCTGCCCGCGGACCGGCTGGCCCGGTGGAACGACCGGTTGCTGCGCCGTCTCTATCCACCCGAGGTGGTGGAGGCGACCATCCGCGCCGGCTACGCCTTCCACACCCTGCCGGCCGCGTGGGGCGAGGTGCTGGGCCGTTTCGACGCGGGAGCGATGCGCCGCGTGGCGGCCCCCGTGCTTCTCCTGAACGGCGAGAAGGACGCCGTCTTCCGGTCCGGTGAGAGGGACTTCGCCCGCGCACACCCGCACGCCCGCGTGGAACTGATCCCGCGGGCGGGACACCTCGCGAACTTCGACGACCCGGACGCCTTCACGGATGCCGTCCGCCGCTTCGCCCGGCAGTTGCCCGAGCACGGCTGACCGCGCCGCGCCGGGCCCGGACCAACCGGAGCGCACGGCACGAACCGCGGCGGCGACGCCTCAGCTCCCCGGATGTCCCGGGCGCAGGTCCCAGGCGTGGTGCACCGGGCCTATGCCGGCACCCAGGGCGAAGCCGGACGCTACCGCACCCGTGACGTACCGCTTGGCCGTCGCCACCGCCTCCGGGACCGGGCGGCCCTTCGCCAGCTCCGAGGCGATCGCCGACGCCAGGGTGCAGCCGGTGCCGTGCGTGTGGCGGTTGTCGTGCCGGGGGGCGCGCAGCCAGTGCTCCCGGGTGCCGTCGGTCAGGAGGTCGACGGCCTCGGCCGAGTCCGGCGCGAGATGCCCTCCCTTGATCACCACCCAGCGCGGCCCGAACTCCAGCACCGCCCGCGCCGCCACCCGCAGATCCTGCTCGGCGGCGACCCGTACGCCCGTGAGCTGCGCCACCTCGTCCAGGTTGGGTGTGGCCACCGTCGCCACCGGGAGCAGCCTGGTCCGTACGGAGTCCAGCGCGGAGGAGGCGAGCAGCGGGTCCCCGTGCTTGGAGACCCCCACCGGGTCGATCACCGCGGGCGCGTCGGTGGCGGCGATCAAGTCGGCGACCGTCTCGACGAGTTCGGCGGAGGACAGCATGCCGGTTTTCACCGCCTGTACGCCGATGTCGTCGACGACGCTGCGGTACTGGGCCCGCACCGCCTCCACCGGCAGTTCCCAGGCGCCCTGCACGCCCAGGGAGTTCTGCGCGGTCACCGCGGTGAGCACGCTCATGCCGTGCACACCGAGCGCGAGCATCGTCTTCAGGTCGGCCTGGATGCCGGCGCCGCCGCCGGAGTCGGAGCCGGCGACGGTGAGGACCCTGGGCGGCGCGCTCATGACTCGATGTCCCCGAAGTGGTCCCAGCCGCCCTGGCTGGTCCAGGGCGCCCCGTCGACCGTCACCTGGGGCAGCGCCGAGGGGTGGAGCACCTCGCCGATGACCTTCCAGCGGGCGGGCAGTTTCACGTCCGGCGGGAAGGTCGCCACGATCGCGTGGTCCTCTCCCCCGGTCAGCACCCACTGCATCGGGTCGACGCCGACGGCCTGGCCGATGTCGTTCATCTGCGAGGGGATGTCGACGGCCCCGGAGCGGATGTCGATGCGCACCTTGCTGGCCTCGGCGATGTGCCCGAGGTCGGCGATCAGCCCGTCGCTCACGTCGCACATGGCGGTGGCGCCGAGCCCGGCGGCGGCCGGTCCCGCGTGGTAGGGCGGCTCGGGGCGCCGGTGCGCCTCGACGAAGGCGCGCGGCGAGCGGAAACCGCGCGAGAGCACCGCGTGTCCGGCCGCGGACCAGCCCAGCCAGCCGGTCACCGCGACGAGGTCGCCGGGCTGCGCTCCGCCCCGGGTGACGGGCTCCTGGTTGCGCAGGTCGCCGAGCGCGGTGATCGACACCATGATCGTGTCCCCGCGTACGACATCGCCGCCGACGACCGCGGCTCCGGCCACCTGGCACTCGTCGCGCAGGCCGTCCATCAGCTCGCTGGGCCAGGTGACCGGCAGTTCCGCGGGGACGACGAGGCCGAGCAGCAGCGCGGTCGGCACGGCACCCATGGCGGCGATGTCGGCCAGGTTCTGCGCGGCGGCCTTGCGGCCGACGTCGTAGGCCGTGGACCAGTCGCGCCGGAAGTGCCGCCCCTCCAGCAGGATGTCGGTGCTGGCGACGACCCTGCGGTCGGGTGCGGAGACCACCGCGGCGTCGTCGCCGGGTCCGACCCGGACCGCCGGGGTGGTGGTGAGACGGGAGGTGAGCTCCCTGATGAGCCCGAACTCGCCGAGCTCACCAACAGTGCCCTTCATTACCCTTGCGCCCCTTCTGTCCCTGTGCGTGCCCGGTCGCGAGTCCCCGGGGGCCTCGCTACGGTCGGTGTGACCGTCAACTTCTGTCGTGCCTGCCTCCCGGCGCGCAAGGCCCGGTTCCCGCAGGTCTCCCCGCGGCGAGCGGCGACGCGATACCGTGGCGTTCCTTTTCCCCACATGATCCTCGTGGCCGCCCTGGAGGTTCCGTGGTACAGGCGTACATCCTGATCCAGACGGAGGTCGGCAAAGCGTCGACCGTCGCCGATCTGATCGGCAAGATCCCTGGAGTCATCCAGGCCGAGGACGTGACCGGACCGTACGACGTGATCGTGCGCGCCCAGGCCGACACCGTCGACGACCTCGGCCGCATGGTGGTTGCCAAAGTCCAGCAAGTGGACGGCATCACGCGCACCCTGACCTGCCCGGTCGTCCATCTGTAGCCCCCGTCTACCCTGGGCCGGTGAACTCCTTCCGTCACCGGCGCACCGTACCGTCCGCCCTGTCCGCACTCGTGGTGCTGATCACCGCCGTGGGCTGCTCCTCGGCGGACGACGGCGCGTCCGCGGCGGTTCCCAGCCCGGACGCGAAGGTCACCGAGCTGTGTCAGAACCTGGACGAGGTCCTGCCGGCGAAGGTGGACGGTGAGAGTCGCGACGATCCCGAACCCGCGTCCGAACTGACCGCGGGATGGGGCGGCGTGGCGATCATACTGCGGTGCGGGGTGGAACGGCCCCCGAAGATGGCCGACCCCGCGGTGGCCAACGGCAGCGACGGCGACGCGGTGCCGGGCGGGGTCGACGGCGTGGACTGGCTCATGGAGAAGCGGGACGACGGTACGTACCGCTTCACCACCGCCAACCGCGAGGCGTACGTCGAGGTCCGGGTGACCGACGGACGGGACAGCACGGGCGTGCTGATCGATCTCGCCCCGAGCGTCAAGGAGGCGATCCCCGAGGGGATCGCCTCCTGAGGCGTGCCGGGGGCCGCTCGGCGCTGCCCGGTGGCGCGGGGCCGCTCAGCGCAGCCCGGTCGACCGGCGCAGCGCGGCCCGCACGAGCCGGTCCACCAGTTCGGGGTAACTCACGCCGGTGGCCTGCCACATCTGCGGGTACATCGAGATCGGCGTGAAACCGGGCATGGTGTTGATCTCGTTGATCACGAACTCGCCGTCCTCGGTGAGGAAGAAGTCCGCGCGGACCAGCCCCTCGCAGGACGCCGCGTCGAACGCCTCGACGGCGAGCCGGCGCACCTCGGCCGTCTCCTCGTCGGTGAGCGGCGCGGGCACGATGCCGGGCGTGGAGTCGATGTACTTGGCCTCGAAGTCGTAGTACGCGTGCGCGTCGGGCGGCGGGATCTCGGCGGGCACCGAGGCGCGCGGACCGTCCTCGAACTCCAGCACCCCGCACTCGATCTCGCGGCCCCGCAGCGCCGCCTCCACCAGGATCTTCGGGTCGTGGCGCTGGGCCTCGGCGATCGCCTCGTCCAGGCCGGAGAGGTCGTCGACCTTGGTGATGCCGATGGACGAACCCGCGCGGGCGGGCTTCACGAACAGCGGCCAGCCGTGCTCCCCGGCGAAGCCGATGATCTTCTTGCGGGCGGCGGACTCGTCCTGCTCCCACTCCCGCGGCCGGATCACCAGGTACGGGCCGACCTTGAGCCCGAACGAGGTGAACACCCGCTTCATGTACTCCTTGTCCTGGCCGACGGCCGAGGCGAGCACGCCCGAGCCGACGTAGGGGACGCCGGAGAGCTCCAGGAGACCCTGCAGGGTGCCGTCCTCGCCGTAGGGGCCGTGCAGCACCGGGAAGACGACGTCGACCTGACCGAGGGCCTTGGGCACCGAGCCCGGCTCGCTGTAGACGACCTCGCGGTCGGCGGGGTCGACGGGGAGCACCACGGCGCCGTCCGTCGAGTCGGCGAGCTGGTCCACGCTGGGCGTCCGGCGGTCGGTGATCGCCATGCGTTCCGGCTCGTCCGCGGTGAGCGCCCAGCGGCCGTCCTGGGTGATGCCGATCGGCAGGACGTCGTACCTGGTCCGGTCGATGGCCTTGAGGACGGCGCCGGCGGTGACCACGGAGATCCCGTGTTCGGAGCTGCGCCCGCCGAACACGACGGCCACACGCGGCTTGCGGGACGGCTGCGGCTCGGGGCTCTGGGGGAGGTTCTCGGTGCTCATATCGCGTTGAGAGTACCCGCTGGCAGAGCCGGGAGTCAGCGCCCGCAACGCCGCGCGTGAGCCGGACGGCGGGGGCTGTCGCTCAGCGTCGTTCGGGCTTCGCGCTGCGCGACATGAGCTCCTTGAGGGCGACCACCGGGGGCTTGCCCTCGTGCACGATGGAGACGACCGTCTCGGTGAGCGGCATGTCGACGCCGTGCCGCCGGGCCAGATCCAGCACCGACTCACAGGACTTGACGCCCTCGGCGGTCTGCTTGGTGACCGCGATGGTCTCCTGCAGCGTGAGCCCCTTGCCGAGGTTGGTGCCGAAGGTGTGGTTGCGGGACAGCGGCGAGGAGCAGGTGGCGACCAGGTCGCCCAGGCCCGCGAGTCCCGAGAAGGTCAGCGGGTCGGCGCCGAGGGCGACACCGAGCCGGGTGGTCTCGGCGAGCCCGCGCGTGATCAGCGATCCCTTGGTGTTGTCGCCGAGTCCCATGCCGTCCGCGATGCCGACGGCCAGCCCGATCACGTTCTTCACCGCGCCGCCCAGCTCGCAGCCGATGACGTCGGTGTTGGTGTACGGCCGGAAGTACGGGGTGTGGCAGGCGGTCTGGAGCCGCCGGGCGACGTCCCCGTCGGTGCAGGCGACCACGGAGGCGGCCGGCATGCGGGCGGCGATCTCGCGGGCCAGGTTGGGGCCGGTGACCACGGCGATGCGCTCGCGGCCGACCTTGGCGACGTCGTCGATCACCTCGCTCATCCGCATCGCGGAGCCGAGTTCGATGCCCTTCATCAGGGACACCAGGACCGTGCGGGGCGCGAGCAGGCCGGCCCACTCGGCGAGGTTGCCGCGCAGCGTCTGCGAGGGGATCGCGAGGACGGTGAAGTCGGCGCCGCGCGCCGCCTCGGCGGCGTCCGCGGTGGCCCGCAGGTTCTCCGGGAGTTCGACACCCGGCAGGTAGTCGGGGTTGGTGCGGGTGGAGTTGACCGCTTCGGCGAGCTCGGGGCGCCTCCCCCACAGCACGACGTCGCATCCCGCGTCGGCGAGGACCATGCCGAAGGCCGTCCCCCATGATCCGGTGCCGAAGACGGCCGCCTTGACCGGCTTGCTCACGTACCCAGCCCTTCCTCCCGCGCGGGGGCCCTGCCGCCGCGCGTCCGCTCCTGCCGCGTCTGCCTGTGTGTCCTGCGGCGCTGTTCGATCCGCTCGCTGCGCGGGTCGTAGGGCGTCCCGGGTGCCTTCTCGCCGCGGATCCGCTCGAGCTGGACGGTGACCGCCGCCATGATGACCTCGGTCGCCTCCTTGAGCAGCTCGGGGGTCATCTCCCGGTCGTAGAAGCGGTCGAGGTCCACCGGTGGCCCGGCCAGCACCCTGCTGGTCTTGCGCGGCAGCAGGCTGGGCTTCCTGGCGTACGGCGGCAGCAGTTCGTTGGCGCCCCACTGGGCGACCGGGATCACGGGGCACTTGGTCTGCAGCGCGACGCGCGCGGCACCGGTCTTGCCCGTCATGGGCCAGCCGTCCGGGTCGCGGGTGAGGGTGCCCTCGGGGTAGAAGGCGACGCATTCGCCTCGCTCCACGGCGTCGATCGCGGCGCGGAAGGCGCTGAGCGCGTCCGAGCTCTCGCGGTAGACGGGGATCTGCCCGGTGCCGCGCATCGCGGCGCCGATGAATCCCTTGTTGAAAAGGCCGCTCTTCGCCAGGAATCGCGGAACACGTCCGGTGTTGTACTGAAAGTGCGCGTAGGCGAAGGGGTCGATGTGCGAATTGTGGTTGACCGCGGTGATAAATCCACCCTCGGCCGGAATGTTCTCCATTCCACGCCAGTCCCGCTTGAGCAGAACCACCAGCGGCGGTTTGCAGAGAACCGCGGCGAAGCGGTACCAGAAGCCGATTCTGCGGCGCGGCACGAGTACACCTTCCTCTTCCGAATGACAGGCCCAGGACCGGTCCGGAGGCCAGGCGGGCCGCACAAGTGTCGCCCCGGCCCGCCGGTCTGTCGAGAACACCGTACGCCCCGACCCTCTTACCTCCCGGGGTGCCGGGTGAGAATGACGGCGACAAGAGAGGGACGTAACACTCGTGCAGTGGACCTTGGTGGTACCCCTGAAGCCGCTGGACCGGGCCAAGAGCAGGCTCTCGGACACCGCGGACGACGGCCTGCGCCCCGGGCTCGCGCTCGCCTTCGCCCAGGACACGGTGGCGGCGGCGCTGGACTGCCCGGCGGTGCGGGACGTGGTGGTCGTCACGAACGACGCCCTGGCCTCCCGCGAGCTGGCGGCGCTGGGGGCCGGGATCGTCGCCGACGAGCCGCGCGACGGTCTGAACGCGGCGCTGGCGCACGCCGCGGCGGTGGTGGTCTCCGCCCGGCGCACGGCCTGCGTGGCGGCCCTCAACGCCGATCTGCCGGCTCTCCGTCCGCCGGAGCTGGCCCGCGTCCTGGACGCGGCGGCCGCATTCCCGCGCGCTTTTCTCGCCGATGCGGCCGCGCTCGGCACGACGTTGCTGGCCGCGGGCCGGGGGCGGGAACTGCGCCCGTCCTTCGGTCCGGCCTCCCGGGCCCGGCACCGGGCGTCCGGGGCGGTGGAACTCTCCCCCGGCCCGGTGGATTCCGTACGGCAGGACGTGGACACCGGGGACGATCTGCGGGCGGCGCTGGCACTGGGTGTGGGCCCCCGCACGGCCGCGGTCGCCGCGCGTCTGCTGACCACCGAGCAGTAGGCTGCCGCCATGCAGGCCACCGCGTACACCTACGACCCCGACAGCCGCAGCGGTCAGGTGCTCCTGGACGACGGCACCCCGGTCCCCTTCGACGCCCCGGCGTTCGACGCGGGAGGTCTGCGGCTGCTGCGTCCCGGGCAGCGGGTGCGGGTCGAGACCCAGGGTGAGGGCGAGGCCCGGCGGATCACGCTGGTGACGCTCCAGACGTTCTGACGCCGGCCGCGGCCGGTCCCGGACACACCGCGGGCCGGACTCCTTCAAGGAGTCCGGCCCGGCGCGTGAGAGCCGCTCGCCCGACGTGTCCGAAGGGGCGGGAGAGACCG
This sequence comes from Streptomyces sp. NPDC041124, assembly GCF_055592385.1. NCBI lineage: Bacteria > Bacillati > Actinomycetota > Actinomycetes > Kitasatosporales > Streptomycetaceae > Streptomyces > Streptomyces sp. NPDC041124. The sequence goes on along the minus strand of NZ_JBVIYR010000009.1, from coordinate 180,089 downwards.
CTACTTCTTGCGTGCGGTGGTCTTCTTGGCCGTGGTCTTGCGCGCGGTCGACTTCTTGGCGGGGGCCTTGGTGGCCGTCGCCTTCTTCGCGGGGGCCTTCTTGGCGGTCGTCTTCTTCGCGGCGGCCGTCTTCGCGGTCGCGGCGGTCTTGGCGGGCGCCTTCTTGGCCGTGGTCTTGGCGGGGGCCTTCTTCGCGGTGGTGGTCTTCTTGGCGGCCGTCTTCTTCGCTCCGGCGGCCTTCTTGGCGGTGGTCTTCTTCGCCGCGGCCTTCTTCACGGTCGCCGAAGCGCCGCCGGTCAGGCTGCCCTTGGGCGCCTTCTTGACCGAGACCTCGCCACCCCGCGGCAGCTTCTTCGAACCGCTGACCAGGTCCTTGAATCCCTGGCCCGCGCGGAAGCGCGGGACGGAGGTCTTCTTGACACGAACCCGCTCGCCCGTCTGAGGGTTACGGGCGTAGCGTGCCGGGCGGTCGACCTTCTCGAACGAACCGAAGCCGGTGACCGAGACCCGCTCCCCCGCGACGACCGCGCGGACGATGGCGTCCAGTACGTGGTCGACGGCGTCGGCGGCCTGCTGGCGGCCCCCCACCTTGTCGGCAATCGCTTCTACGAGCTGCGCCTTGTTCACGTCTTCCCCTTCGGAGACATCGCCAGAACGAAAGTGTTCAAGCTTTTTCGCACGTTAGGCAGATATATACCGCAAATCAAACACGAAACGGGCTAATCACCCTTGTGCCGCAACGGACTCGGCTGTCTCGACTGGTTCAGCGTTCCTCTTCGGGGAATCGACCCGCGTCGAGGTCCGCGGTGAACCGTTCCAGACGCCTTGCCGCACCGGCGAGATCGTGCTTGGCCGCGGCCGTAATGGCCAGCAGCTTCCGGGCCAGCGCCATCCGTACGCCCTCCGGGACTTGCAGTGCGCGCACCCTTGCATGCGCTTCTTTGAGCTGGACCGCGACCGCCGTATAGAGCTGGAGTTGGCCGTCGTGTCCCATGCACAGATTGTGCCATCTGGGGCGAGTTGTCGCCTGCCCAGGGGGCAACTGCCGCCTCGGACGGCCGTCCGCGCATACCCCGGGATCACGCACACGTGACACGTGTACCCCGGCAACCTCCTTCATAACGTGGCAAGTTGAACGCTCTCAAGCGGACGCGCGGGGCCGAACGGGTGCAGACACGGCCGTACCCCCGATCGGGCAGATCGGGGGTACGGGTGGGGTGAAGCGGTGGCCGAAAGTCGACCTGCGGGGAGGACTTCGGCCGGGGCGCGGGTCAGGCCGTGAGCGTCCTCGGCTTGAACGACGGGCGCTTCGCCTCGTACGCGGCGATGTCCGCCTCGTTCTGCAGCGTGATGGAGATGTCGTCGAGTCCGTTCAGCAGCCGCCAGCGGGCGTTCTCGTCGAGCTCGAAGGAGGCGGTGACGCCCTCGGCGCGCACTTCGCGGGCCTCGAGGTCGACGGTGATCAGTGCGGTGGGGTCGGCCTCGGTGAGCTCCCACAGCGCGTCCACGGTCTTCTGGTCCAGGACCACCGTGAGCAGTCCGTTCTTCAGCGAGTTGCCGCGGAAGATGTCGGCGAAGCGGGAGGAGATCACGGTTTTGAAGCCGTAGTTCTGCAGTGCCCAGACGGCGTGCTCGCGGGAGGAGCCGGTGCCGAAGTCGGGGCCGGCCACCAGCACGCTGGCGCCCTCGCGCTCGGGGCGGTTGAGCACGAACTCCGGGTCCTTGCGCCAGGCCTCGAACAGCCCGTCCTCGAACCCGTCCCGGGTCACCTTCTTGAGCCAGTGGGCGGGGATGATCTGGTCGGTGTCGACGTTGCCGCGGCGCAGCGGGACGGCCCGGCCGGTGTGGGTGGTGAATGCTTCCATGACTGATCAGACTCCAGCGGGCGTACGGGCGTCGGCGTCGGCGAGGTCGGCCGGGGAGGCCAGGTGGCCGAGGACCGCGGTGGCGGCGGCGACCTGCGGGGACACCAGGTGGGTGCGGCCGCCCTTGCCCTGCCGGCCCTCGAAGTTGCGGTTGGAGGTGGAGGCGGAGCGCTCACCGGGGGCGAGCTGGTCGGGGTTCATGCCCAGGCACATCGAGCAGCCCGCGTGCCGCCACTCGGCGCCCGCCTCCTTGAAGACCACGTCCAGGCCCTCGGACACAGCCTGCAGACCCACCCGCGCGGAGCCCGGCACGACCAGCATCCGTACGCCGTCGGCGACTTTGCGGCCCCTGACGATCTCCGCGACGGCGCGCAGGTCCTCGATGCGGCCGTTGGTGCAGGAACCCACGAAGACGGTGTCCACGTTGATCGAGCGCAGCTCCTGGCCGGCTTCCAACCCCATGTACTCCAGGGCCTTTTCGGCGGCGAGCCGCTCCGAGGCGTCTTCGTACGAAGCGGGGTCGGGGACGGACGCCGAGAGCGGGGCGCCCTGGCCCGGGTTGGTGCCCCAGGTGACGAACGGCGACAGTTCGGAGGCCTCGATGACGACCTCGGCGTCGAACTCGGCGTCGTCGTCGGACCTGAGCGTCTTCCAGTAGGCGACGGCCGCGTCCCAGTCCTCGCCCTTCGGGGCGTGCGGGCGGCCCTCGAGGTAGGCGAACGTGGTCTCGTCGGGGGCGATCATGCCCGCACGGGCGCCGGCCTCGATCGACATGTTGCAGATGGTCATCCGGGCTTCCATCGAGAGCTTCTCGACGGCCTCGCCGCGGTACTCCAGGACGTAGCCCTGGCCGCCGCCGGTGCCGATCTTCGCGATGATCGCCAGGATCAGGTCCTTGGCGGTGACGCCGTCGGGCAGTTCGCCGTTGACCGTGATCGCCATGGTCTTGGGACGGGCCATCGGCAGCGTCTGGGTGGCCAGGACGTGCTCGACCTGGGAGGTGCCGATACCGAAGGCGAGTCCGCCGAAGGCGCCGTGCGTGGAGGTGTGCGAGTCACCGCAGACGACGGTCATGCCGGGCTGGGTCAGACCGAGCTGCGGGCCGACGACGTGGACGACGCCCTGCTCGACGTCACCCAGCGGGTGCAGCCGGACACCGAACTCCGCGCAGTTCTTGCGCAGCGTCTCCAGCTGGACCCGGGAGACCGGGTCGGCGATCGGCTTGTCGATGTCCAGGGTCGGGGTGTTGTGGTCCTCGGTGGCGATGGTGAGGTCGAGGCGGCGCACCGGGCGGCCGTTCTTGCGGAGGCCGTCGAAGGCCTGCGGGCTGGTCACCTCGTGCAGCAGGTGCAGATCGATGAAGAGGAGGTCGGGCTCGCCCTCGGCGCGCCGGACGACGTGGTCGTCCCAGACCTTCTCCGCGAGTGTCCTACCCATCGCTTTCCCTCCGGCCGGCACGTGGTGCGCCGGCCCAACTAGATCGGTGAGGAGACGGCGCCCGCACCCCTGATACCGGGCGTCCGCCGCCAGGCCCGGTGGTCCACGGGCCGCGTTGCTTCCGTGCTTCCAGAGTGGCGGGTTCCACGGAAAATTGAACTTGCGTTTCACAGAGTGAGACGCAAGTATCGTTGCATGGACAACAGTAGCGGCGTCGGCGTTCTGGACAAGGCGGCCCTCGTCCTGAGCGCTCTGGAGTCCGGCCCGGCCACCCTCGCGGGGTTGGTCGGGGCGACCGGACTGGCACGACCCACGGCCCACCGCCTGGCCGTGGCGCTGGAACACCACCGCCTGGTGGCGCGCGACATGCAGGGCCGGTTCATCCTCGGCCCGCGCCTGGCCGAACTGGCCGCGGCGGCGGGCGAGGACCGGCTGCTCGCCACGGCGGGCCCGGTGCTCACCCACCTCCGCGACGTGACCGGCGAGAGCGCGCAGCTCTACCGCCGCCAGGGGGACATGCGCATCTGCGTCGCCGCCGCGGAGCGCCTCTCGGGCCTGAGGGACACGGTGCCGGTCGGTTCCACGCTCACCATGAAGGCCGGTTCCTCGGCGCAGATCCTGATGGCCTGGGAGGAGCCCGAGCGCCTCCACCGCGGACTGCAGGGCGCCCGTTTCACGGCGACGGCCCTGTCGGGCGTACGACGCCGGGGCTGGGCGCAGTCGATCGGTGAGCGCGAGCCGGGTGTGGCGTCGGTCTCGGCGCCGGTGCGCGGGCCGTCGAACCGTGTGGTGGCCGCCGTTTCGGTCTCCGGCCCCATCGAGCGGCTGACCCGCCACCCGGGCCGTATGCACGCCCAGGCCGTCATCGACGCCGCCGGCCGCCTCTCCGAGGCGCTGCGCCGCTCCTGACCGTCCCCCGTCCCCCCGGGAACGGGTCCGCCTCAACGCCGCGGCGGGCCCTGCCCCGGCTTCACCCGCCGTCGTCGACGGCGCCGCCTCTCGTGTCTCCCCTGCGTCCCCCCGCGACGATCAAGTACTACCTGCGGGAAGGGATGTTGCCGCCCGGCCGCCGGGTCAACGCGACCACGGCGTCGGCGCGCCGGTGCGGCATCGAGTGAGCGGGAGCGCGCGAAGGCCCTCCACCGAGGTGGAGGGCCTTCGTCGTGCGTACCCCCGACCGGATTCGAACCGGCGCTACCGCCTTGAGAGGGCGGCGTGCTAGGCCGCTACACAACGGGGGCGTGGATCATGCGTTTCCGCAGATCCTGCTGGTCTACCTGGACTCGAACCAAGACTAACTGAACCAGAATCAGTCGTGCTGCCAATTACACCATAGACCAATGATGGTTTAGACCAGTCAGTACCCCCGACCGGATTCGAACCGGCGCTACCGCCTTGAGAGGGCGGCGTGCTAGGCCGCTACACAACGGGGGCCCTGGCGATCCTGCTTCGAGGACAGCGGGAGCTACCCTGACTGTCCTCGCGGGAAGGATCTGTACCCCCGACCGGATTCGAACCGGCGCTACCGCCTTGAGAGGGCGGCGTGCTAGGCCGCTACACAACGGGGGCTTGCGGATGCGATCCGCGGGTGCAGATGAGCTCTGCGAGCTGGCCTACCTGGACTCGAACCAAGACTAACTGAACCAGAATCAGTCGTGCTGCCAATTACACCATAGGCCACTGGAACGCAAGCCCCTGGAGGCCCTTCGTTCTAGTTCTGCGCTTGAGGGTTCCGGCCTTCCGGCCCGCTCCCCGCGGCGCAGGAAGAACATTACCCGAAGGTCGACGGGGCTCCAAAACGAGTATCGGCGCGCAGCAACGACGGCAGTTCGGCGAGGGAGGCGATACGGCGCGGCCCCTCGGGCGGTTCGAGGGTCGCGTACGCCCCGCCGCGGTCGATCCACACCGACAGCAGCCCGGCGTCGGCCGCTCCCCGGCCGTCGATCTCCGGGTGGTCCCCGACGTACGCCACCTGGGCCGGAACCAGCCTCAGCGCCTCACAGGCGGCGAGGAACGCGCCGGCCTCGGGCTTGGACACGCCCAGCTCGGCGGCGCACAGGATGGTCTCGAAGCGGTCGTGCACGCCGAGCAGGCGCAGCTTGCGGTCCTGGACGTGGAGGCTGGAGTTGGAGAGCACCGCGTGGCGGTGGGTGGCGGCGAGCGCGTCGAGCACGGGCAGCACGTCCGGGAAGAGGCTCCAGGCGGACTCGTAGTGCGTGACGTACCGGCGGAACCAGTCGTCCGCCTCGGTGTCGGTCATCTCACGTCCCAGGAAGGCCCGGGTCCGGTCGCGCCGCTGCGTCTCGAAGTCCACCTCGCCGGCGGCGAACCGCGCCCACTGATGTTCGGTGACCTCCCGCCAGTACCGCAGCGCCTCCTCGGCGGAGGAGTACCCGGCGAGCAGCCCCTCGGCGGCCAGGTGCGCCCGTATCCCCTCGCGGTCGGCGGTGGTGTAGTCGAAGAGTGTGTCGTCGACGTCCCAGACGACGGCTCGGATCGCCATGCCACCGACGGTACCCCGTGCGTCGGCCCGGGGCCCGGGGTCGTCCCCCGGCGGTGCGCGGGAGACGGCGAAGAGGGCGCCCGGAGAGTTCCGGGCGCCCTCTTCACCGACGTCGGCTAGGCGGCGAGCCTCGCCAGGGCCGCGTCGATCCTGGCCAGGGTCTTCTCCTTGCCCAGGACCTCCAGGGACTCGAAGAGCGGCAGGCCGACCGTGCGGCCGGTCACGGCGACGCGGACCGGGGCCTGGGCCTTGCCGAGCTTGAGGCCGTGGGCCTCGCCGGCCGCCAGGACGGCGTCCTTGAGGGACTCCGGGGACGTCCAGTCGGCCGCGTCCAGCTTCTCGCGGGCCGCGCGGAGCAGGGCGTCGCTGCCCTCCTTCATGGCCTTGTTCCAGGACGCCTCGTCGAAGACCGGCTCCGCGAGGAACAGGAAGTCGACGTTGTCCGTGATCTCGGAGAGGACCTTCAGGCGGGTCTGCGCGTGCGGGGCGATCGCCTCCCACTTGGCCTCGTCGAAAGCCTCCGGGGCCCAGGGCGCGAACGGGGCCTTGAGCCAGGGGGCGCAGCGCTCGGTGAAGTCCTTCACGTCGAGCATGCGGATGTGGTCGCCGTTGATCGCCTCGCACTTCTTCAGGTCGAAGCGGGCCGGGTTCGGCTGCACGTCGGCGACGTCGAAGGCGGCCACCATCTCGTCGATGGTGAACACGTCCTGGTCGGCGGAGAGGGACCAGCCGAGCAGGGACAGGTAGTTGAGCAGGCCCTCGGGGAGGAAGCCGCGCTCGCGGTAGAGGTTGAGCGAGGACTGCGGGTCACGCTTGGAGAGCTTCTTGTTGCCCTCGCCCATGACGTACGGCAGGTGGCCGAAGGCGGGGATCTCCTTGGCCACGCCCAGCTCGATCAGCGCCTTGTACAGGGCGATCTGGCGAGGGGTGGAGGAGAGCAGGTCCTCGCCGCGCAGGACGTGGGTGATCTCCATCAGGGCGTCGTCGACCGGGTTGACCAGCGTGTAGAGCGGGGCGCCGTTGGCACGGACGATGCCGTAGTCCGGGACGTTCTCCGGGAGGTAGGTGATCTCACCGCGGACCAGGTCGGTGAAGGTGAGGGCCTCGTCGGGCATCCGGAAGCGGACGATCGGCTCACGGCCCTGCGCCGTGTACTCCTCGGCCTGGGCGTCGGTGAGCTCGCGGCAGTGGCCGTCGTAGCCGGAGGGCTTGCCGGCGGCGCGGGCGGCCTCGCGGCGGCTGTCCAGCTCCTCCTGGGAGCAGTAGCAGCGGTAGGCGTGGCCGGCGTCGAGGAGCTTGCGGGCGACGTCCTTGTAGAGGTCCATGCGCTGCGACTGGCGGTACGGCGCGTGCGGGCCGCCGACCTCGGGGCCCTCGTCCCAGTCGAACCCGAGCCAGCGCATCGAGTCGAGCAGCTGGGTGTAGGACTCCTCGGAGTCGCGGGCCGCGTCGGTGTCCTCGATGCGGAAGACCAGGGTGCCGCCGTGGTGCTTGGCGAACGCCCAGTTGAACAGGGCGGTGCGGACCAGGCCCACGTGGGGGTTACCGGTGGGCGAGGGACAGAAACGGACGCGTACGGGGGAGCCGGGTGCGCTAGCCACGCTTGACAACCTTGTTGGTGAGAGTGCCGATGCCTTCGATGGTGACGGCGACCTCGTCGCCGTCGTGGAGGGGGCCGACCCCAGCCGGGGTGCCCGTGAGGACGACGTCGCCCGGGAGCAGCGTCATGGCCTCGGAGATGTTGACGATCAGGTCCTCGATGGAGTGGATCATCTCGCTGGTGCGGCCGAGCTGCCGCTGGGCGCCGTTGACCGTGAGCTGGACGGTCAGGTCGTTCGCGGCGGTGACGTCCAGTCCCGTCTCCACCCAGGGGCCGAGCGGGCAGGAGGTGTCGAAGCCCTTGGCGCGGGCCCACTGCTTCTCGCGCTTCTGGACGTCGCGCGCGGTGATGTCGTTGGCGCAGGTGTAGCCGAAGATCACGTCCTTGACGCGCTCGCGCGGCACCTCACGGCACATCCGCCCGATGACCACGGCCAGCTCGGCCTCGTGGTGCACCTCCTGGGAGAAGGACGGGTAGCGGATCTCGTCGCCGGGTCCGATCACCGAGGTGGAGGGCTTGAAGAAGGCGAAGGGCGCCTCGGGCACCTCGTTGCCCATCTCCTTGGCGTGATCGGCGTAGTTGCGGCCGAAGGCGACCACCTTGTTGGGGAGCACCGGGGGCAGCAGCCTGACCTTGCTCAGCGGGACCTTGGTGCCGGAGAGCTCGAAGTCCGCGAACGGGATGCCCTTGATGATGTCCAGGACGAGTTCGTCCTGCTTCTCGCCCTCGACAGCGCCGAAGGCGACGTTCCCGTCGATGGAGAATCTGGCGATGCGCACGGGATGCTTGTCCCCTTGACCGGTCGGCTGGAGTCTGACGCTCCAGGCTAACGCGGTGGGGCTCCGGCCTCACGCATGACGAGGGGCGCCCCACCAGTGGTGGGGCGCCCCTCGTCATCGCGTCGGATGCCTTGAGCGTTTCGCGGCCGGCGCGCGTATGGATCCGTGTCAGTTCGCGGCGGCCGCCGCGACCGGGATCTCCATGAGGACGGTGCGCCTGGGGTTGGCAGTCTGGGCCGGGAGTTCGACGGGGTGCTCCAGCTGGAGAGGCGTCTGCAGATCGTCGGCGCCGTCGAGGTGGGCCAGCGTCGTGCGCCGAGGGTTGGCGATCTTGTGGAACATCGTCGTCGTCTTCACTGTTTACTTGACCCTGTCCTGTTCTCGGGCGTCCGGCGGGGTCGGCTGACCCCCGTGCGGACGCGGGTTGTCGGTTCTGCCATCCCTGTAAAGCGTCAGGCTAAACATGCAATTCCCTGCCGACCGGGTCGAGAAGTCACGTTCCGCGTGTGAGTTTGCTCACGGAGTGTAGGACAAACCTCACAATCCGGACTCGCCTCTCGGTCGCCGGAATCGGACATTCGCTCCCTGAAGGCACCATTCCGCTCCTGATCATGGCGACTGGGACACTCGACCCGACCGCGCGGTTCGTCCACCTGCGCCCGTTATCGGCGAGATCACTTTCTACCCCTGGTGACCCGCCCCTCACGCGGCGTCACGTAACCCACCCGTAAGCCCTCGGGCCTTGTTGGAGATCCTGCACTGTGCTGGAATTCCACGGACCGCCGCAGGGATCGAGCCGGCGCACAGGGGGCGCACAGACGCGCCGAGTGGCGGCCGAGAAGGGGGAGCCAGCGCCGGTCACTCACGACCACCACGGGGGCGTATTCAGGGCGCCCCTATGACGCCGACACCGTGCCTCGCCGTTCACGCGGAGGGGTGCCTGGTTCAGAGGTTGCGACGCTAGTGCAGGGACGTTTCAAGAGGGATGGCAGCGCTTCGGCGGAGCCGGAGCCGCAGGGCGGGACTGGCCCCAAGGCCGTCAGCTCCTCGCCCCAGCACGCCCAGAACCAGGGCCCGACCATGCCCGGGACCAACGGCGGCCGCCCCGGTGTCTCCGGGCCGACGGCACCGCCGGCTCCGGCACCGGCCGCCCCCAAGACCTCGACCGGCCCCGGGCCGCGAATAGCGCTGCGCAACTGGCGCATCTCGACCCGTCTGGTGTCGCTGCTCGCCCTTCCGGTGGTCGCCGCCACCTCGCTGGGCGCCCTGCGTATCCAGCAGTCGATGGACGACATCCAGCAGCTCGACAACATGAAGCTGCTGACGGACATGACCCAGCAGGCCACCGAACTGGCCGCCGCGCTCCAGGAGGAGCGCGACCAGTCGGCCGGCCCGCTCGCGCACGGCGGCAAGGGCACGGACTTCGCGGTCAAGGGCCACCGTGAGAAGACCGACCGGGCACGGAACAACTTCCTGGACAGCTCGGAAGCGATCGACGCCGCGAGCAAGGACGGCAACCTCAAGGGCGTCCGGGACAACCTGGTGCAGCTCGCCGGTGAGCTCGGCCAGCTGGAGAAGATCCGCAACACCGCCTTCCAGACGGAGAAGAACTCGACCCAGACCGTCGAGGGCTACCACCGCCTGATCGAGAACCTGATCGAACTCTCGCAGGACATGGCGGAGGCGACCAGCAACCCCGACATGATCCAGCGCACGCGTGCCCTGGCGTCCTTCTCCTCCGCCAAGGAGTACGCGTCGATCCAGCGCGCGGTCCTCGCCGCGGCACTGCCCGCCAGCAACACCAGCAAGGGCGACCTCTCGGAGAACGACCGGCTCTACGCCGACTCGGCGCTGCAGAGCCAGAAGTCCGAGCTGCAGAGCTTCAAGAGCATCTACGGCGAGGCCGCCGCGGCCGAGCTGCTGCTGCCGATCCAAGAGGGCAACACCACGATCAAGGCCACCGACGAGTACGCCGGCCGTGCGCTCGCCTCGGAGTTCGGTCTCGCCTCGGTCGGCGCGCGGTCCTACCGCGACTGGCTGGACGACAGCTCCACCAAGATCCAGCAGATGAAGAACATCGAGCACTCGCTGCTCGAGGAGATGGAACAGAAGGCCCGTGAGCTGCGCAGCGCCACCGAGCGCGACGCGATCATCTCCGGTGTCCTGATCCTCCTCGTGCTCGGTGTGTCGCTGGTCGGCGCCTTCGTCGTGGCGCGCTCCATGATCCGCTCGCTGCGCCGGCTGGAGGAGACCGCGACCAAGGTCGCCCAGGAGCGCCTGCCCGACCTGGTCAAGCAGCTCTCCGAGACCGACCCTCAGGACGTCGACACGTCCGTGGAATCCGTCGGCGTGCACTCCCGGGACGAGATCGGCCGGGTGGCCGCGGCCTTCGACGACGTGCACCGCGAGGCGGTCCGCCTCGCCGCCGAGCAGGCCCTGCTGCGGGGCAACGTCAACGCGATGTTCACCAACCTCTCGCGCCGCTCCCAGGGTCTGATCCAGCGCCAGCTGTCGCTGATCTCCGAACTGGAGTCCCGCGAGGCGGACCCGGACCAGCTGTCCTCGCTGTTCAAGCTCGACCACCTCGCCACCCGCATGCGCCGTAACGGTGAGAACCTCCTCGTCCTCGCGGGTGAGGAGCCCGGCCGCCGCTGGACCCGCCCGGTCCCGCTGGTCGACGTGCTGCGTGCCGCCGCCTCCGAGGTGGAGCAGTACGAGCGCATCGAGCTGTCCTCCGTGCCGACCACCGAAGTGGCCGGCCGGGTCGTCAACGACCTCGTGCACCTGCTCGCCGAGCTGCTGGAGAACGCGACCTCGTTCTCCTCCCCGCAGACCAAGGTCAAGGTCACCGGTCACGCGCTGCCCGACGGCCGGGTGCTGATCGAGATCCACGACACCGGTATCGGTCTGTCGCCGGAGGACCTGGCGGCGATCAACGAGCGGCTCGCCTCGCCGCCCACCGTGGACGTCTCCGTCTCCCGCCGCATGGGTCTGTTCGTGGTCGGCCGGCTGTCCCAGCGTCACGGCATCCGCATCCAGCTCCGCCCGTCCGACTCCGGTGGTACGACCGCGCTGGTCATGCTGCCCGTCGACGTCGCCCAGGGCGGCAAGAAGCCCCAGGGCAAGCCCGGCCAGCCGGGCGCCGGCGGCGGTGGCCCCGCCGCCGCGCAGGCGGCCGCCGGTGCCGCGGCCGCACGGCGTGCCGCCGGTGCGGGCCAGTCCCCCTCCGGTGCCCTCGGCGCCGGGGCGCCCGGTGGCCGGCTCGGTGCCGGCCAGGGCCCGCGGGCCGCACTGCCCGGACGGGACGGCACGGGCCGGCCCGACGGAGCGCGGGGGCCGCAGGGCCAGCCGGGCAACTCCACGCCGTCGCTGTTCGACCGGGGCGCTCCCGGCGGGGCTCCGCAGGGCCGTCCCGCTCCGGCGGGCTTCGGCGGCCAGGCGCCCGGCGCCCCGCAGGGCATGCAGGCCGCCGGCGGACAGCAGGAGCAGGACGCCTTCGGTGGCGGACGGGGTCAGGTGCCGCCGCAGCGCGGCACCGGCAACGCCGAGCGGGGCCGTCGCCCGCAGCTCCCGCCGCGCGGTGGCGCGCGCCCCGAGCTGCCCGGCGGCGACCCGCAGCAGCCGCGGCCCAGCTGGAGCGACGAGAACGCCCAGCCGCCGGTGCCGCGCGCCTCGCTGGACGCCCCCCGCGGTCACGAGGAGCCGGACGTCTCCCACACCTCGGCCATGCCGCGGTTCGACGACCGGCAGGGCCCGGGCGCGACGGCGGAGATCCCCAGGTTCGACGAGCGCCAGAACACCGGTGCTCCCGCCTACGGTTCCGACCCGCAGAACACGGGCCAGTACCCGCAGCCCGGTGCGAACGGCCAGAACACCGGCCAGTACGCCCAGCCGGGTACGAACGGCGGTCAGAACTCCGGCCAGTACGCCCAGCCCGACGCCAACGGTGCGCACCACACCGGCCAGTTCGTCCGCGGTGACATCTTCGGTGCCCCGCAGGGCGGGCAGGACCCCTCCTCGACGGGCCAGTTCCCCGTCCCGCAGGGCTACGACAACGGCTCCACCGGCCAGTACTCCCTCCCGGAGCGCCCGGCCGCGGACCCGGCGGTCACCGGACAGTTCGAGCGTCCGCAGGCCGACGGCACGCACGGCGGCGGCCTCGGAGCCCCGCTCCCCCCGGCCCCGCAGCAGCGGCCGCCGGCCCGCCAGGAGCCCGCGCAGCGGCCCGACGGCGGGCGCGGACCGTCCGACGCCTGGGCGCTGCCGCCGGCGACCGGCCCGGGTGACGGCCGTACCCCGCTGTACGACACGCTCGAGACGAACTGGTTCCGCCAGAGCGGCGGGGCGCAGGAGCAGGGCAACGGTCAGGCTCCGGCGCCCCAGCAGCCGCAGCAGCAGCAGTCCCAGCCCCAGCAGCCGCAGGGCCCCACCGGCCCGCAGCGGTCCACCTCCGCTGCCTGGCCCAGCTCGCCCAACGACGAGCTGGTCCGGCAGGCCGAACGCGTCCGGCAGCCGGCCGCGGGCGGCGTCACCACCTCCGGCCTGCCGCGCCGGGTGCCCAAGGCGAATCTCGTCCCGGGCACGGCTCAGCAGCAATCGCACCAGAGCGGTCCCCAGGTCTCGCGCGCCCCAGATGACGTGCGCGGCCGGCTGACCAATCTCCGTCGGGGTATCGCACAGGGTCGTCAGGCCGGTACCACCCAGACCGGCAGCTTCCCGAACCCCACTCACCAGCAGGAGCGTTAGTTGAGCCCGATGAGCCAGGCGGCACAGAACCTCAACTGGTTGATCACCAACTTCGTGGACAACACCCCCGGGGTGTCCCACACCGTCGTCGTGTCCGCCGACGGTCTCCTCCTGGCGCTCTCCGAGGGCTTCCCGCGCGACCGCGCGGACCAGCTCGCGGCCGTCGCTTCGGGACTGACCTCCCTGACGGCCGGCGCCTCCCGGATCTTCGAAGGCGGCAGCGTCGCCCAGACGGTGGTCGAGATGGAGCGAGGGTTCCTCTTCCTCATGTCCGTCTCCGACGGCTCGTCCCTGGCCGTTCTCGCGCACCCCGAGTGCGACATCGGCCTCGTCGGCTACGAGATGGCGCTCCTGGTCGACCGCGCCGGCGCGGTCCTCACCCCGGACCTGCGCGCCGAACTACAGGGAAGTCTGCTCCACTGATCGGCCCCGGCACCACCCGTCTCACCAAATCACCGTCCGGCCGCCACATTCCCCCCACCGGCCCCGTCAGACGGCTTGACCGACCGACTTGCTGTCCCGCCCGGAGGATTCATGACCCCGCCCACCGCCTCTCATGATCCGTACGCGGAGCCGTACGAGGACGAGGGCGACCAGCCACTGGTCCGTCCCTATGCGATGACCGGTGGCCGGACCAGGCCGCGCTATCAGCTGGCCATCGAGGCACTGATCAGTACGACGGCCGACCCGGCAGCGCTCATGGGGCTCCTCCCGGAGCACCAGCGCATCTGCCACCTGTGCCGTGAGGTGAAGTCGGTCGCCGAGGTCTCGGCACTGCTCAACATGCCCCTGGGTGTCGCCCGGATCCTGGTGGCCGACCTGGCGGAGGCGGGCCTCGTCGCCGTGCACCAGCCGGGCGGCGACGAGACGACCGGCGCCCCGGACGTGACACTGCTCGAAAGGGTGCTCAGTGGACTTCGCAAGCTCTAGCGGCGGGACGGTCTCCGAAAGCCGTTCCACCACATCCGCCAAGATCGTGGTGGCGGGCGGCTTCGGCGTGGGCAAGACCACGTTCGTCGGCGCCGTCTCGGAGATCAACCCGCTGCGTACCGAGGCCGTGATGACCTCCGCCAGCGCGGGCATCGACGACCTCACCCACACCGGAGGCAAGACCACCACCACGGTGGCCATGGACTTCGGCCGTATCACCCTGGACCAGGACCTGATCCTGTACCTCTTCGGTACGCCCGGTCAGGACCGCTTCTGGTTCATGTGGGACGACCTGGTGCGCGGCGCCATCGGCGCGATCGTGCTGTGCGACACCCGGCGGCTGGCGGACTGCTTCCCCGCGGTGGACTACTTCGAGAACAGCGGGCTGCCGTTCGTGGTCGCCCTCAACGGCTTCGACGGCCAGCAGCCGTACACGCCCGACGAGGTGCGGGAGGCGCTGCAGATCGGACCCGACGCCCCGATCATCACGACGGACGCCCGGCACCGCGCGGATGCCAAGGGTGCGCTGATCACGCTGGTCGAGCACGCGCTCATGGCACGTCTCAGGTAGGCCCGGGACAACAGCGGCATACTGCGGTTGTCGTAGATGTACTGATGCCGGCTGTGTCCTTTGACACGGCCGGCCTCGGTGTTCATAACGTTTCGGCAGAGGAATCGGGGGAGGTCGACACGCGACGCGTTCGCGCGGTATCGCTGTGCGCACGAGCGGCTCGTCTTTTGCCGGAGGTCGCTCCGTATGACCGTTTTATCTGGGACTTACATCACTGGCTTTCTCCGCCCTCCCATGTTTGGAAGAGCGCTGGTCGTCATGCTGGAATGCCTGAACTGCCCATTAGTCAAAGACGTACTCCCCAGTAGTCGATGACATACCGGGCTCTGAGACATTGCGGCACGACGAAGGTGCCGACCGCCGGAAGGTTGTTGGTCGAGTGAGGCGAAGCAAGAACAGTCCCGAGCCGACGGCCCGGGGCAACTTCACGCCGCCGTCGCGCACAGCGGCGCCCGCGCCAGGTCCCGAACCCACGGCCGCGCCCACCCCGAGCGGAGGCCGCCTGACCCCGCGCAACTGGCGGGTGGCCACGAGACTGAACGCGATCCTCCTCATACCCGTGCTGGTCGGCCTGGTCATGGGCGGCGTCCAGGTGAAGAGCTCGATAGACACCTGGAACGAGGCCGAGGACGCCGAGAACACCGCCCGGCTGGTGCAGGCCTCCCTCGTCTACGCCAACGCCCTCTACAACGAACGCGACGTCACCGCGGTACCGCTGCTCCAGGGCAAGGGCCAGGACGACCCGGACGTCGTCAAGGCGCGCGCCGCCACCGACAAGGCCGCCGACGCCTTCGACGAGGCCGCCGAGAGCATGCCGTCCAAGCCCGGACTGGAGCGCCGCCTGCGGCTGTTCAAGGAGGGCGAGCCGAAGCTGACCGACCTGCGTGCCGCCGCGTACACCTCCAAGCTCAAGGGCGTGCAGACGGAAGAGGGCTACGTCGAGGTCGCCCACCCGCTGATGGAGTTCGCCAACGAACTCGGCCTCGGCACCGGCAACATCACCAGCTACGGACGTACGGTCTACGCGATCTCCCTGACCAAGGCCGCCCTGTCGCTGGAGCGCGCCATCGGCATGCACCTGCTGGTGAAGCCGGGCCCGACCGAGAGCCAGCTCGCCAGCCAGCGCGTCGCCCTGTCGTCGTACGCCTACCTCGAGGGCATCGCCATCGAGGAGTACAAGGGCGGTGGCACGGAGGCCGACGCGGCCAAGCTGGAGCAGACCTCGCAGCGGATCCAGGCCGAGGGTGCCGCCATGGCCAGGGAGTCCGCGCAGCAGGACCCCGACTACGTCCCGCCGCCCGCCAAGCCGGAGACGATGATCTCCGAGCTCGGCCGTCTGTCCTCCACGGACCCCTCCGCCCGCGCCGAGCTCGCCGAGAAGGGCATCACCCCCGCCAACTGGTGGGCGGTGAACACCCTCAAGTTCGACGGCTACCGCGAGATCGAGTCGGACCTCGCCGACGCCGCGGTGAACGAGGCCTCCCAGATCGCCGACGACGCCCAGCGCGACGCCTTCATCACCGGTGCGGCCGTCGTGGTCGCCCTGCTCGCCGCGTTCATCCTGGCCGGCATGGTGGCCCGCCAGATGAGCCGCTCCATGCGCCAGCTGCGCAACGCCGCCTTCGGCATCGCCGAGCAGCGTCTGCCGATGCTGGTCGACCAGCTCTCCCGGACCGACCCGGGCCGGGTCGACACCAAGGTCGCGCCGATCCCGATCTCCTCCACCGACGAGATCGGCGAGGTCGCCCGCGCCTTCGACCAGGTCCACCGCGAGGCCGTCCGGCTCGCCTCCGAGCAGGCGCTGCTGCGGGGCAACATCAACGCGATCTTCACCAACCTGTCGCGGCGCAACCAGTCGCTGATCGAGGGCCAGCTGACCCTGATCACCGACCTGGAGAACAACGAGGCCGACCCGGACCAGCTGGAGAACCTCTTCCGCCTGGACCACCTGGCCACCCGTATGCGCCGCAACGGCGAGAACCTGCTGGTCCTCGCCGGCGAGGAGCCCGGCCGCCGCTGGGACCAGCCGGTCCCGCTGGTCGACGTGCTGCGCGCCGCCTCCTCCGAGGTGGAGCAGTACGAGCGCATCGAGCTGTCCGGTGTTCCCGAGGCCGAGATCCACGGCCGTGCGGTGACCGACCTCGTGCACCTGCTCGCCGAGCTGCTGGAGAACGCCACGACGTTCTCCTCCCCCCAGACCAAGGTCCGCGTCACCGCGACCCGTCTCCCCGACGGCCGCGTGATGATCGAGATCCACGACAAGGGCATCGGTCTCACCGCCGAGGACTTCGCGGACATCAACCACAAGCTGGCCAACCCGCCGACCGTGGACGCCGCGATCTCGCAGCGCATGGGCCTGTTCGTGGTCGGCCGGCTGTCCGACCGGCACGGCATCCGGGTCCAGCTGCGCCCCTCGGGCGAGCAGGCCGGCACCACCTCGCTGGTCATGCTGCCGGACGCCATCACCCACGGTGGCGGTGGCGAGCAGCAGCCGGCCCACGACGAGTTCACGGTCTCGCAGATCATCCCTGAGCAGCACTTCCAGGGTGAGAACTTCAACCAGCAACAGCAGCAGCCGATGCGCACCGCCGCGGAGCTGGGCTTCGACGACAGCCGTTACGCGGAGGTCCCCGACGACATCCGGGACCTGGACCCCGTCGGCCGCTCGCTGATGCGCGAGGAGCGCCGGGCGGCCCTGGAGTCCCAGTCGCAGCCCGAGCTGACCGCGTCGAACGCCCAGGAGGCCCCCGAGGGGGCCGGCTACCGGGACGAGTTCGCCGGCCCGCAGGGCTATGACGACACCCAGGGCTACGACGGTGACGGCCAGGGCGGCTACGCCCAGAACCAGGGCTTCGACGGTTTCCAGGAACCGCAGCGCGGCGCCGGCTACGGCCAGTACGACAACGGGCAGCAGACGGCGTACGGCGATCAGCAGCAGCAGTCGTACGGCGAGGGCTACTACCCGCAGAACGGCCACCTGCCGCAGAACGACGGCTTCCCGTCCAACGGCGGTTACCAGGACGCCTCCTACGCGGAGCCGGCCCGGGGCGACCACACGGCCGCGGGTGCTCCCGCCTCCGACGGCTTCCCCTCCTTCACGGACCGGCGCCAGGAGGACGACTGGCCGCAGGCGGACGGCTACCACAACGGTCACCCGGCCCAGTACCCTGCTCAGACCCCGGACGCGGAACCCGCGCAGGCCGCTGACGCAACGGAGCAGGACAGCGTAGGCTTCGACCGTCCGGGACCGGCTGCCTCCGGGAACCAGAACCTGACCGACGCCGGGCTTCCCCGCCGCGGATCCACCGCGAGCGGTGCGAACGGCACGGGCGGCGCCCAGCGCGTGAACCAGGAGCCGCCGGCCTCCGCCGCGGAGGGCAACGGCGACAACGACTGGCGTTCGGCGAACGACGAGCGCTGGCAGCAGGCGTCGGCTCTCCGGAAGCCGAAGGCGGGCGGAGTGACATCCTCCGGTCTGCCGCGGCGGGTTCCCAAGGCCAACCTGGTCGAAGGAGCCGCCGAAACCACCCCTCAGGGAGGCCCCCAGGTCTCCCGCGCCCCGGAAGACGTCCGGGGCAGGCTGAGCAACCTGCGTCGCGGTGTCCAACGGGGCCGCAGCGCGGGCAGTGAAACGAACGGCCAGGGCCTCGGTCCTGACAGCACCTACAACCAGGAGCGTTAGTGTGAGCCCGATGAGCCAGGCGGCACAGAACCTGAACTGGTTGATCACCAACTTCGTGGACAACACCCCGGGGGTGTCCCACACGGTGGTGGTCTCCGCCGACGGACTCCTTCTGGCGATGTCCGAAGGCTTTCCCCGCGACCGCGCCGACCAGCTCGCGGCCGTCGCCTCCGGTCTGACGTCTCTGACGGCAGGCGCCTCCCGGATCTTCGAGGGCGGCAGCGTGAACCAGACGGTTGTGGAGATGGAGCGGGGATTCCTGTTCATCATGTCCATCTCCGACGGTTCCTCGCTCGCGGTTCTCGCACATCCGGAGGCGGACATCGGCCTCGTTGGGTACGAGATGGCCCTTCTGGTCGACCGTGCCGGTACGGTCCTCACACCGGACCTTCGTGCGGAACTCCAAGGGAGCCTGCTCAACTAACGGACGAACGGTGCGGTTTGGCGTCCCGGGGCCGTAAGGTTTCGGGACGCGGCTCCACAGTGATGGATGCCAGGCACAGTCGGAGGAGGAGAAAGTGGCAACACCCCCAGGCGGTTCGTCGTCGGGCAACTGGTCGTACGGTCCCGCACAGGGCCAGAACGACGGTGCCCAGAGCGGGTACGGCTACCCTTCCGCCCCGAACCACCGGCAGCCGTACGCGCCGCAGGGCCCCGGCCCTTCGCCGTACGACCAGCCGCAGGCGCCACGCATCCAGCCCGTGCAGCCGCAGCGTCGCACCCAGGAGCCGTCGCCCGCCGGGTCGACGAACAATCCCCTGGTGCGCCCGTACGCGATGACGGGCGGACGCACCAGGCCGCGGTACCAGCTCGCCATCGAGGCGCTGGTGCACACCACCGCGCAGCCGCACCAGATGCAGGGCCAACTGCCCGAGCATCAGCGGATCTGCAACCTCTGCCAGGAGATCAAGTCGGTGGCCGAGATCTCGGCCCTGCTGACGATTCCCCTCGGCGTGGCCAGGATCCTCGTCGCCGACTTGGCGGAGGCGGGACTGGTCGCCATCCATCAGCCCGGCGGCGACGAGAGCGCCGGCGGCCAGCCAGACGTGACACTGCTCGAAAGGGTGCTCAGTGGACTTCGCAAGCTCTAGCGGCGGTCCTTCCCGCTCCACCACCTCGGCGAAGATCGTGGTGGCGGGTGGCTTCGGCGTGGGCAAGACCACGTTCGTCGGGGCCGTTTCGGAGATCAACCCGCTGCGCACGGAGGCCGTCATGACGTCTGCTTCGGCAGGCATCGACGACCTCACCCACACCGGGGACAAGACGACGACGACGGTCGCCATGGACTTCGGCCGTATCACCCTGGACCAGGACCTGATCCTGTACCTGTTCGGTACGCCCGGTCAGGACCGCTTCTGGTTCATGTGGGACGACCTGGTGCGCGGCGCCATCGGCGCGATCGTGCTGGTGGACACGCGTCGTCTCGCCGACTGCTTCCCCGCGGTCGACTACTTCGAGAACTCCGGGCTGCCGTTCGTGATCGCCCTCAACGGCTTCGACGGGCAGCAGCCGTACAACCCGGACGAGGTCCGGGAGGCACTGCAGATCGGGCCGGACACGCCGATCATCACGACGGACGCGCGGCATCGTGCCGACGCGAAGTCGGCGCTGATCACTCTCGTGGAGCATGCGCTGATGGCCCGCCTCCGCTGACGGCCACCGCCGCCCGCGGGCCGTCGTGCCGCAGGGCGATGGGGTACCCCGAGACACGCAACGCCCCCGCGGCCATCCGGCTGCCGGGGGCCGTCGCATGCCGGGCGCGGGCACGCGGCGGCCGGTCGCGCGGTTCCCCGCACCCCTGACGGGGTCGGTCAGCTGTTCTGCGTGTTCCCTGGTACGGCACGAGGCCCCTCCTGTTCGGTGGAGGGGCCTCGTCGTGCTCGTGGGAAAAGGTCAGCGCCAGCTGTGGGGGGCTCGGAAGCCGTTCTCGCGTTCCAGGCGGCGCCAGCCGGCCCGGGCGCGGCCCCGGTGCGCCGGAGCGGCCGTCGGCGTGGCGGCCCGCGCCAGCAGGATCGCCGTGAGCGCGGCGACCTCCTCCGGCTCCGCGTGGCCCTTCTCGACACGGATGTCAGGTGTGCTCATGGGCGTGCGTCTCCTTACTGGGGCGGGTTGCCGTGCTTGCGGGACGGCAGGTCGGCGTGCTTGGACTGCAGCATCGCCAGCGAACGGATCAGCACCTCACGCGTCTCGGCGGGGTCGATGACGTCGTCGACCAGACCCCGTTCGGCCGCGTAGTAGGGGTGCATGAGCTCGGACTTGTACTCCTTGACCATGCGGGCCCGCATCGCGTCCGGGTCCTCGGCCTCGGCGATCTGCCGGCGGAAGATGACGTTGGCCGCGCCCTCCGCGCCCATCACCGCGATCTCGTTCGTCGGCCAGGCGTAGGTGAGGTCGGCGCCGATGGACTGGGAGTCCATGACGATGTACGCGCCGCCGTACGCCTTGCGCAGGATGAGGGAGATCCGCGGCACGGTGGCGTTGCAGTAGGCGTAGAGCAGCTTCGCGCCGTGCCGGATGATGCCGCCGTGCTCCTGGTCGACGCCCGGGAGGAAGCCGGGGACGTCCAGGAAGGTGAGGATCGGGATGTTGAAGGCGTCGCACATCTGGACGAAGCGGGCGGCCTTCTCGGACGCCTCGATGTCCAGCACACCCGCCAGCGACTGCGGCTGGTTGGCGACGATGCCGACGACCTGGCCGTCCATCCGGGCCATCGCGCAGATGATGTTCCGCGCCCAGCGCTCGTGGACCTCCAGGTACTCGCCGTCGTCGACGATCTCCTCGATGACCTTGGCCATGTCGTACGGCCGGTTGCCGTCGGCCGGCACCAGGTCCAGCAGGACCTCGCTGCGGCGGTCGGCCGCGTCGGAGCTCTCCGCCCGCGGCGGGTTCTCCCGGTTGTTCTGCGGGAGCAGCGACAACAGGTAGCGCACCTCGTGGATGCACGTCTCCTCGTCGTCGTAGGCGAAGTGGCAGACGCCGGAGGTCTCGGCGTGAACGTCCGCGCCACCGAGGCCGTTCTGGGTGATCTCCTCTCCGGTGACCGCCTTGACCACGTCCGGGCCGGTGATGAACATCTGCGAGGTGTCACGGACCATGAACACGAAGTCGGTGAGGGCGGGGCTGTAGGCCGCGCCGCCCGCGCACGGGCCGAGCATCACGCTGATCTGCGGGATGACACCGGAGGCCCTGGTGTTGCGCTGGAAGATGCCGCCGTACCCGGCGAGCGCGGAGACGCCCTCCTGGATGCGGGCGCCGGCGCCGTCGTTCAGCGAGACCAGGGGCGCGCCCGCCGCGATGGCCATGTCCATGATTTTGTGGATCTTGGTGGCGTGGGCCTCGCCCAGCGCACCGCCGAAGATCCGGAAGTCGTGCGCGTAGACGAAGACCGTACGGCCCTCGACCGTGCCCCAGCCGGTGATCACACCGTCCGAGTACGGCTTCTTCTCCTCCAGACCGAAACCCGTGGCCCGGTGCCGGCGCAGCTGCTCGACCTCGCGGAAGGACCCGGGGTCCAGCAGCAGTTCGATGCGCTCCCGCGCGGTCAGCTTGCCCTTGGCGTGCTGCGCCCGGGTCGCCTTCTCGCTCGGGCCGGCCAGTGCCTGGGCACGGATCTCGTGCAGTTCGGCCACGCGTCCGCGCGCGTCGGTCGGCTCACCCGGCGCCTCATCCAAAACGGTCATGTAGTGACCTTACGAAGCACACCGGCGAATGCGAGCCGTCGACTCCTCACAGTCTCCGGCGCGTTTTCCTGGTACCACTGAACAGAACCATGGCGACACGCAGGCGTTCCGACTGCTCAGAGGGCCTCATGCTTGTAGGGGTCACACAAAGACGTCCTCTGAGAGCCACCTCACATTCCCGGGTGGCGCATGCCTCCCCCCGGGTGACGCGCAAGCGCGGCCGGGGGCGGTCGGGCCAGTACTGCCATGGAGTCCGGGGTCTTCGGCACCGTCCGCACCGGGTGGTCCCGGACGGTCTCCCCCGGTTCGCCCGTTCGGGTCGGCCCGCTCACGCAGAGCGTAGCGGGCGTAGGTGATGCCGGCGCCGCGGCGGCGCACCGCGGCCGCGAGGCAGAATCACAAGGCGGGTGTCGAGGGTGGGCCAGAGGCCCTTGAGGTGCCGGCCGACCACCGCGTACTCGCCGTCGGCGGTGGCGCCGACCCGGCCCGTCGCGTTCCGGCGCGCCCCGCTCTGTTCCGGCGCGCCCGCCCGCCGCCGGCCCGGTCGGGCCGGCGGCGGGTGGAGACGGTATGCCGGGCAGGGGGTAGGAGGCGACGGTGGGACAGGACCGGTCGGCGTGCTGGTCGCCGAGACCGCGCGCCCACCAGGAGCCCCTCCCCGCGCCGGGGTGGGAACGCGAGGACCCTGCCCGGGGCCACGGGTCAGCCGAAGCGGTTGAGGAGTCTGCGGTAGAGGTGCGGGGTGAGGGCGCGGACGCGTCCCGGGAGGGTGAGCCAGGGGGGCACGTAGGTGTCGTCGCGGGCGCGGGAGACGGCGTCCCACACGGCGGCCGCGACCCTGCCGGGTGAGGTGGGGCGGGGGCGGGCGCGGTGGTACGGCCTGCCGCGGCGGGCGAAGAAGCCCGTCTCGACCGGACCGGGCACGACGAGGGTCACCCCGACGCCCGTGCCGCGCAGTTCCTGCCGCAGCGCCTCGGCGAACGCGGCCAGTCCCGCCTTGGCGGCGGAGTACACCGCTTCCTCCCGTACGCCGACAACGCCGGCCACGGAGCCGACGAGCACCACCCGGCCCCGGCCGGCCGCCACCATCGCGGGCAGCACCTCCCGCACGAGGTGCAGCGTGGCGTTGAGGTCGAGGAAGAGCACCCGGTCGATGTCGGTGTGCGGCATGGTCAGGAACGGGCCGGCCCAGCCGATGCCCGCCCCGGCGACCAGCACGTCGATGCGTCCGGTCGCCCGCAGCGCCGCCTCCGCGAGCAGCCTCGCCCCCTCCGGGGCGGCGAGGTCGGCGGGCAGGAGGACGGCGGAGGTGCCGGACGCCGTCTCCTCCAGCCGGCGCCGGTCGCGTCCGCTGAGCAGCAGCTGCCAGCCGCCGGCGGCGAAGCGCCGCGCGGTGGCCGCGCCGATGCCGGAGGAGGCGCCGGTGACGAGGACGACGCGCCGGTCGGTGCGCGGGGGCGGCCCGTGGCCGCGTGCCGCCGCGCGGGCGGAGGCCGCGGCCGGGGCGGCACCGCGATCCGGGTCCGCCGGGGGGTCGTAGGTGGAACCGGATCCGGTGGTGGTCACGAGTCGGTCTCCCAGGAGCAGTCGCTGCGGTCCTCATCCAGGACACCCCCGGTACGGCGCGGCGCGCCAGCGCTGGAGCCCGCCGCGGGACGCCCGGCGGGTGCGGGCCGTACCGCGGCCGGGGGCGTGGTGCCCGGCCCTCCCGGCCCGTGGACACCGCGCCGCGGGATCACTCCTGCGGGCGCGGGGTGCGGCCATCCGGGCGTACGCGGGGCCCGGTGTACGGTCCGCCGGGTTACGAAGGGAACACCTTCCGTTTCCGGTCCCTCCGGCCCCCCCGTGACGAGGTCACCCATGCGTCTGCTGCTCGTCCATCCCAGCGCCCTGATGTACTCCGAGATCTTCCTCAGGCTGGAACCCCTGGGTCTGGAGCGGGTGGCGGGCGCCGCCCGGGACGCGGGTCACGAGGTCCGGGTCGTCGACCTCCAGGTGCTCGGCGTGCGGCGGCTGCGCGAGGAGGTGCGGTCCTTCCGGCCGGAGGCGCTCGGCATCTCCCTGAACTACCTGGCGAACATCCCCGAGGCGATCGCGCTGGCCAAGCGGGTGAAGCAGGAGCTGCCGGACTGCTTCGTCTTCCTCGGCGGGCACAGCGTCTCCTTCGTCGCCGAGGAGGTCCTCGACCAGGCGGCGGGCGCCGTCGACGCGGTCGTCCGCGGAGAGGGCGAGCCGGCCATGGCACCCCTGCTGGAGGCGGTGCGCGACGGCGGGGTGGAGGGCGTGCCGGGTGTGGTCACGACGTCCGGACGCGGTCCGGCGCCGCTGATGCTGCACAGCATCGACGGGCCGCTCCCGGCGCGGGACCTGATGCGCAACCGGCGTCGCTACTTCATCGGGGAACTCGATCCGTGCGCCTCGATCGAGTTCACCCGCGGCTGTCCCTGGGACTGCTCGTTCTGCTCGGCGTGGACGTTCTACGGCCGCAGCTACCGCAAGGCCTCTCCGGAGGCGGCGGCGGAGGACCTGGCGAGGATCCGCGAGCCGAACGTGTTCATCGTGGACGACGTGGCCTTCATCCGGCCCGAGCACGGGAACGCCATCGCGGCCGAGGTGGAGCGGCGCCGCATCCGCAAGCGGTACTACCTGGAGACCCGCTCCGACGTCCTGCTGCGCCACCCCGAGGTGTTCGAGCGGTGGGCGCGGCTGGGGCTGCGCTACATGTTCCTCGGCATGGAGGCGATCGACGCCGAGGGGCTCGACCTGTACCGCAAGCGGGTCAGCCCCGACGAGAACCTGAAGGCGCTGGAGACCGCCCGCCGGCTGGGTATCCAGGTCGCGATCAATCTGATCGTGGACCCGGCGTGGGACGAGGAGCGCTTCCGGGTGGTGCGTGAGTTCGCGCTGGCCGTTCCGGAGATCGTGCACTTCACGGTGATGACGCCGTACCCGGGGACGGAGATCTGGCACACCGAGTCGCGCCGGCTCACCACCCGGGACTACCGCCTCTTCGACATCCAGCACGCGGTGGTGCCCACCACGCTGCCGCTGGCCCGGTTCTACGAGGAGCTGGTGCGCACCCAGGCGGTCATCAACCGCAAGCACCTGGGGGTGCGCACGGCGTTCGGCGCGGCGCGGGTGCTCGCCCGGAATCTGGCGCACGGGCAGACGAACTTCGCCCGGATGCTGTGGAAGTTCAACCAGGTGTACAACCCGCGCAGGCAGCTCGCCGACCACGCCCGTCCGGTGCGTCACGAGCTGCCGCTCCCGCAGCGTCTCGACGTCGGCGACCGGCGCATGCTGTACGTGCACACGCGGGACGGCGGACGGGGCGCGCCGGCCCGCTCACCGCGGCGGTAGCCGGGCAGGCGTGTGCCGGTGGTGCGGTCGGGAACCCGGCCGTCGAGCGCGAACGGCGCCGCCTCTGCCCGGGTTGCCGGGCCCTTCACGGCCAGGTCCGCGCTGTTCAGGGGTTCATTCGCGCCACGTTCCCGAAAGATGTTGAACTTTGAAGGGAATGAGTCTACGGTGGGTCGTGTTCAGTTAGTTGAACATTCAACGTGATCTCCCAGGAGGAACACCATGGGCATCTTCAGCCGCAAGCACGACGAGACCGCCGCCGCCACCACCCCCGCCGAGGTGAACCCGGACCTGGCCGCGGTGACCGGTGAGTACGAGATCGACCCGGCGCACACCACGATCGGTTTCGTCGCCCGCCACGCGATGGTCACCAACGTCAAGGGCGGCTTCCAGGACTTCACCGGCACGCTGCACCTCGACGGCACGGACCCGTCCAGGTCCACGGCCACCATCGACGTCGTGATGGACAGCATCGACACGGGCAACGCCGACCGTGACGGCCACCTGAAGAGCTCCGACTTCTTCAAGACCGACGAGTTCCCGACGATGACCTTCCGCACCACCAAGGCGGAGGCCCTCGGCGGCGACGACTACCGCATCACCGGTGACCTGACCGTCCTCGGCACCACCAAGCCGCTCACCATCGACCTGGAGTTCAACGGCGCCGCGACCGACCCCTTCGGCAACCAGCGCGTCGGCTTCGAGGGCACGGCGGAGATCCTGCGCTCCGAGTGGGGCCTGACCTGGAACGCGGCGCTGGAGACGGGTGGCGTCCTGGTCTCCGACAAGATCAAGCTGAACTTCGACATCTCGGCGATCCGCAAGGCCTGACGCCGGCCCCGGCGCCCCGCGGGGCGCCACCCCTGAGCGCGCCCGCCCAGCCCCGTACGGGGAGGGCGGGCGCTCGGCGTTCCAGCGGCCCCGGCCCTTCGACGGCGCCCCTATGCGGGCGGCCTTGGTGCATCATGACGGGCATGACCGTCACCGGCGCCACACACCCGCAGCACGACCGGATCGCCGTCGTGGAGTACGAGAACCTGCCGGGCCACCCCGGCCCCTGGGCCGCGCTGTGCGCTTGACTGCGTGAGCGGGGCGTCGACTGGATGCCGTTCACGCCGGCCGAGCTGGGCTTCGACCACGCCTGCGGCCGGGACGGGGACGGCCGGTGGCACGGGTGGATCACCGTGACGGTGGACGCCGGAGCACTGCGGCGGCTGGGACTGGACCCCGCCAGGACCGGCACCGCCCCGGGCGGCGGCCCGCCGCCACCGGCGTGGTGGCACGCCGCCGGTGAGCGTTATGCGAGGGAGCGCGGATGGCCCCGGCAGGACCGGTGACCCGCGCCTCGCGTCCGGGCTCGCGGAGGAACCGTCCGGGACCGGCCGTTCAGAAGCCGCCGCCCCCGAAGTCCCCGCCGCCCCCGAAGTCCCCGCCGCCGAAGCCGCCCCCGCCGAAGTCACCGCCGAAGTCGCCCCCGTCGAAGTCGGCGCCGGAGACGTCACCGCCGCCGAAGTCGCCGTAACCGGCGCCGTAGTCGGCCGCGTAGCCGGGGCCGGCCATCATGCCGCCGAGCATGGTGCCGACGAGCAGGCCGGGCAGCAGGCCGCCGCCGAAGTAGCCGCCGGCCCAGGGGCCGTACGCGGGGCCGGCCTCCCAGTACGGACGGCGGCCGTACTCGGTGTCGACCTCGCGGACCGCGGGGTCGGCGCCGTCGGCGAGCCGGGCCCGGTCGGCCGCGCACACCGGGACCTGGCGCTCGGCGCCGCCCGGGGGCGTCCAGGTGGCGTCGGCGACGGAGGGGCCGTGCCGCGGGTCGAAGAAGCAGGGCGGGCGGCGCTCGGGCAGCGGACGCCCGTCGCGGCGGGCGTCGAGCCGGGCCAGGGCGTAGCGGCCGTCCTCCACCGCCTGGGTGACGGCCCGCACGTCCTCCGGTTTCCGGGCCGCGGCCATGTACGACTTGGACTGCTCGTAGGCGTCCAGCGCGTGTGCGTAGTCCGCGCGCATGGCGTCGTCCGCGCCGGGCTCGCCCGGGTGGAAGTCGAGCCGGTCGAGCTCCTCGCCGAAGGCGGTGATGTCCTCGTCGACCACGACCCGCAGCTTCTCCAGCGCGGCCCGCTGCTCCTCCTCGTGCCGGCGCCGGTTGCGGCGGGTCACCGCGTACACGCCCGCGCCGCCGGCCGCCAGCACCGCGCCGACGGTGATCAGCCCGCCGACGGGGACCTCACCGGACCCGTCGGTCCAGGAGCCCGGCGCGCCGCCGCCGGTGTTGCGCAGGGCGCTGTCGACGAAGTCGTTCAGCTGGGCCTTGGCGTCCCCGGCGCCCTGCACGGACGTGACGAGGTTGCGCACGCCCTGCCGGCTCAGCACGCTGCTGTCGGCGCGTGCGTCGAACTCGCCGCCGAGCCGGACGCCGTACAGACCGGTCACGCCGGTCTCGGTGCGCAGGTTCCCGAAGAGGTTCTGGGTCGGGTAGTCCGCGGGGAGGACCGCGATGAAGATCGGTTTGTCGGCGTCCTCGATCTTGTCGGCGAGCGCCTCGGCGTCGGACTGCGCGAGGATGTCCCGGGCCTCGGGATCGACGTAGACGGGACTCTCACGGAGCTTCTCGGCGACCACCGAGATGTCCGTGGCCGCCTGCGCGCCCGGCGCCCCGGCCATCAGGACCGCCAGAGCGGCGGCCACCGGCACGATCAGCAGGCGTACGAGAGTACGCGTCAGCGCGACCTTCATACCTACAAAGTAACCCGAACGGCTCAAAACAGACATGCGGACCGGCAGGGATTCCGGGGGCGTATCCCTGCCGGGGCCGGACGGGCGGTGGCTACGCGGCCGGTTCCACGCCCGCTCGCAGCAAGCCGTACGTGTACGCGTCCTCCAGCGCCTGCCAGGACGCGGCGATGACGTTGTCCGCGACCCCCACCGTCGACCACTCGTCCGCTCCGTCGGAGGTGGAGATCAGGACCCGGGTCGTGGACTGGGTGCCGTGCTTGCCCTCGAGGATGCGGACCTTGTAGTCGACCAGCTCGAACTCGGCCAGCTGGGGGTAGATCCGTTCCAGGGCGACCCGCAGGGCGCGGTCCAGCGCGTTGACCGGGCCGTTGCCCTCCGCGGTGGCGACGATCCGCTCGCTCTTGGCCCACAGCTTGACGGTGGCCTCGTTGGCGTGGCTGCCGTCGGGGCGGTCCTCGACGATCGCGCGCCAGGACTCGACGTCGAAGTACTTCAGCGGCCCGCCCTCGGCCTCCGCCCTGAGCAGCAGTTCGAAGGAGGCGTCGGCGGCCTCGTACGTGTAGCCCTTGAGCTCGCGCTCCTTGACCCGCTCCACGACCCGGCCGACCAGTTCGCGGTCGCCGCCGAGGTCGATGCCGAGCTCCTTGCCCTTGAGCTCGATGGAGGCGCGGCCGGCCATGTCGGAGACCAGCATCCGCATGGTGTTGCCGACCTGCTCGGGGTCGATGTGCTGGTACAGGTCCGGATCGACCTTGATCGCGGAGGCGTGCAAGCCCGCCTTGTGCGCGAAGGCGGAGACCCCGACGTACGGCTGGTGGGTGGAGGGGGTGAGGTTGACGACCTCGGCGATGGCGTGCGAGATCCGGGTCATCTCGCGCAGGCGGCCGTCCGGGAGGACCTTCTTGCCGTACTTCAGCTCCAGGGCCGCGACCACGGGGAACAGGTTGGCGTTGCCGACCCGCTCGCCGTAGCCGTTGGCGGTGCACTGGACGTGGGTGGCACCCGCGTCGACGGCCGCCAGGGTGTTGGCGACCGCGCAGCCGGTGTCGTCCTGGGCGTGGATGCCGAGCCGGGCACCGGTGTCGGCGAGCACGGTGGCGACCACGGCCTGGATCTGGGCGGGGAGCATGCCGCCGTTGGTGTCGCACAGGACGACGACGTCGGCTCCGGCCTCGGAGGCGGCGCGGACGACCGACGTGGCGTACTCGGGGTTGGCGCGGTAGCCGTCGAAGAAGTGCTCGCAGTCGACGAAGACGCGGCGGCCCTGGGCCGTGAGGTGGGCGACCGTGTCGCGGACCATCGCCAGGTTCTCGTCGAGGGTGGTGCGCAGGGCGAGCTCGACATGGCGGTCGTGGGACTTGGCGACCAGCGTGATCACCTCGGCGCCGGAGTCGAGCAGCGCCTTGACCTGGAGGTCCTGGTCCGCGGTGGTACCGGCGCGGCGGGTGGCACCGAAGGCGACCAGCGTCGCGTGCCGGAACTCGATCTCCTTGCGGGCGCGGGCGAAGAACTCGGTGTCCCGGGGGTTCGCACCGGGCCAGCCGCCCTCGATGAATCCCACGCCGAACTCGTCCAGGTGCCGTGCGATGGCCAGCTTGTCGGCGACGGTGAGGTTGATGCCCTCACGCTGGGCGCCGTCACGCAGGGTGGTGTCGAAGACGTGGAACGAGTCGTCGGGCTCACTGGTTGCGGTCATGGTCTGAAGGCTCCTGATATTGATCTCGGTCTACCGGAATGACCGGTTCCACCGTTCTCCCATGGTCCCTCACGCTCGTCCCCCGGCTGTGGTGGGGCCAGGAAACAGAAAAACCCCTCGCGGGTGCGAGAGGTCTGCGCGCGGGTCGAGGACGACGGTGTCCGCCCGTACGGTGTGGTACGTGGCGGTCACTGCGGACCGGCGCGCCTGCTGCCAATAATCGTGGCGAACGAGAGCACGGGGGAAGTGTGGCACAGAGCGTCCCCGTGCTCACGATCCGTCTCAGGATGCGGGCGGTGGGTGGCCGGGCGCGGACGGCGGACGCAGCCGTCCGCGGGGTGGGTACCGGTGGGAACCCGGTCACCCGGTGGGCGGGCGCTCACGGGGACACGACCCGCCAGCGCCCGGCCGACACCTACGCCAGCTTGTGCATCCAGCCGTGCTTGTCCTCGGCCGTGCCCCGCTGGATGTCGAGCAGCGCCTGCCGCAGGCGGACGGTGACCTCGCCCGGCTCACCCCCGCTCTGCTGCCACTGGGCGCCGACCCGCTTGACCGTGCCCACCGGGGTGATGACGGCGGCCGTGCCGCAGGCGAAGACCTCGGTGAGGCTGCCGTTCTCGGAGTCGCGCTGCCACTGCTCGACGGAGACCCGCTCCTCGACGGCCTCGTAGCCGAGGTCGCGGGCGACGGCGAGGAGGGAGTCACGGGTGACGCCCTCCAGGATGGAGCCGGTGAGGGTGGGGGTGACGATTCTGTCGCCGTACACGAAGTAGAGGTTCATGCCGCCCAGTTCCTCGACCCACGTGTGCTCCACGGCGTCGAGGTAGCAGACCTGGTCGCAGCCCTTGGCGGCCGCCTCGGCCTGGGCGAGCAGGGAGGCGGCGTAGTTGCCGCCGGTCTTGGCGTCGCCCATGCCGCCGGGGACGGCGCGGACGCGGTCCTCGGAGACCCAGATGGAGACCGGCTTCACGCCGCCCGGGAAGTAGGCGCCGGCCGGGGAGGCGATGACCAGGAACAGGTACTCGTTGGCGGGCTTCACACCCAGCCCGACCTCGGTCGCGATCATGAACGGGCGCAGGTAGAGGGACTCCTCGCCGCCGTGCTCCGGCACCCACGCCTTGTCCTGGGCGACCAGGGCGTCGCACGCCTCGATGAAGGTCTCGACCGGCAGCTCCGGCATGGCCAGGCGCCGGGCGGAGCGCTGGAAGCGTTCGGCGTTCTTCTCGGGGCGGAACGTGGCGACGGAGCCGTCGGGCCGGCGGTACGCCTTGAGTCCCTCGAAGATCTCCTGCGCGTAGTGCAGGACGGTGGTCGCCGGGTCGAGGGAGATCGGGGCGTACGGGACGAGCTGGCCGTCGTGCCAGCCGCGGCCCTCGGTCCACTTGATCGTCACCATGTGGTCGGTGAAGTGGCGGCCGAAACCGGGGGCGGCCAGGATCGCCTCGCGCTCCGCGTCGGAGAGCGGGTGGGCCGAGGGCTTGAGCTCGATCGTGGGCGTCGTCATGAGTGGGTGTCCTTCACCGGTTGTAGTGACGGGCCGCGCACACGTCCCCGCACTGGCCGGTGGCCAATGCCGGGACGTCCGAGCATTCCCTCATTCCGCGGCTCCGCGTTCGATTATCGCCCGTGGGCGACGGCGGACGAAACGAGGTGTTTGCGGCCCGGTGGTCGATGGTGGCACCCGGCGGTGGACAGGGGGAAGCCGCCGGGCGCGGATGCGACCCGGCGGCTTCGAGTGGTGTCGAGGAGGCGCGCCGGGTCAGCCGGCTACTCGCGCGGCGAGGGCGTCGCCGATCTCCGAGGTGGTGCGGGCGGGCAGATCACCGCGCTCCGCGAGGTCGGCGGAGACGGCGGCCTCGATGCGGGCGGCCTCGGCGTCGTGGCCGAGGTGGCGCAAGAGGAGGGCGACGGACAGGACCGTGGCGCTGGGGTCGGCCTTGCCCTGGCCGGCGATGTCCGGGGCCGAGCCGTGCACGGGCTCGAACATGGACGGGAACGTGCCGGAGGGGTTGATGTTCCCGCTGGCGGCGACGCCGATGCCGCCGGAGACGGCCGCGGCGAGGTCGGTGATGATGTCACCGAAGAGGTTGTCGGTGACGATGACGTCGAACCGGGCCGGGTCGGTGACCAGGTAGATCGTCGCGGCGTCGACGTGGATGTAGTCGGTGGTGACCTCGGGGTACTCCCCGGCCACCTTGTTGAAGACGTTCGTCCACAGGTGGCCGGCGAAGGTCAGCACGTTGTTCTTGTGGACCAGGGTGAGCTTCTTGCGCGGACGGGCATGGGCGCGGGCGAAGGCGTCGCGGACCACGCGCTCGACACCGAAGGCCGTGTTGACCGAGACCTCGGTGGCGACCTCGTGCTCGGTGCCCTTGCGGATGGTGCCGCCGTTGCCGGTGTAGGGGCCCTCGGTGCCCTCGCGGACCACGACGAAGTCGATCTCCGGCTGGCCGGCGAGCGGGGTGGCCACACCGGGCAGGAGTTTGCTCGGCCGCAGGTTGACGTGGTGGTCGAAGGCGAAGCGGAGCTTGAGCAGGAAGCCGCGCTCGAGGACGCCGGAGGGGACCGACGGGTCGCCGATGGCGCCGAGCAGGATGGCGTCGTGCCGCTTCAGCTCGTCGAGGTCGGCGTCGGTGAGGGTCTCACCGGTGGCGTGGTAGCGCTTGGCGCCGAAGTCGTAGTCCTTGGTCTCCAGCTTCACATCCTGCGGAAGGACGGCGGAGAGGACCTTCAGGCCTTCGGCCACGACCTCCTGGCCGATGCCGTCACCGGGGATCACTGCGAGATTGATGCTGCGAGACATGCGGGCACCCTACTCCTCGTCCCACGGGATGACATGGGGCGTCCGGCATACGGACGCCCGGGCGGGTCAGTGGCCGGTCGAGCCACCGTTGTCCCTGCGGTCGAGGGCGCGCTGGAGGGCGGCTGCGGCGTTCTTGCGGTCGGACTCGCTCGCGCGGGAGGTGTGACGGACGCGGCGGCGCAGGGTCGTCTCGGCCATGGGTGATCGACTCCTTCGGGACGTGCGGGCGGGAGCGCGCGGAGGGCTGCGGGACGCCGGAAGGGGCGGGGAGTCCGGGACCGCAGGGGGTGACCTGCACGAGGGTCCGGCTCACGACCGCCATTCGCTGGATCGAGCGAGACGTTCGGCTCCTACAAAAGTAGGGGCGTACAGGGCGTCTGTCTGCACAATTACTTGGGCTTCCTACTATCTGAGACGGTGGACTGCGTCACACCGGCCTGACCTGGGCTTTTCGCCGGACGGGCTCAGAGGACGTCGCCGTCGCGCCAGTCGAAGACCAGTTCCCCGGTGAGGTCGGCGGGCACCGGCCACACATAGGTGGACCCCTCCTCGTCCGGCAGCCGGACGACCCCGTCAGGACCGAGCGCGCCGATCCGCCCCTCCCAGGCCCGCCAGCCGCGGGCCGCGTAGAGCGCAGCGCCGTCGTCGCTCGCGGACAGCGCGCCGAGGTCGTAGGCACGGGTGACAACGCCTTCCAGGGCGGCCATCACCGCGCCACCGAACCCCTGTCGCCGTACGTCGTGGCGGACGGCGACCCCCTCGACGTATCCGGTGCGCAGCCAGCGCCTCCCGAACCGCACCCGCCGCATCACGACCGCGCCGTGGGCGGCGAGCCCCCGCCCGTCCCGGACCAGGGCGTGGACGCCGCCCAGGGTGTGGTCCCAGTCCTCGTCGCCGAAGTCGCCGTCGAACGCCTCGTACAGCAGGGAGCGCACGGCGAGCAGTTCGAGGGGGGCGAGTTCCCAGGTGTGGGCGGTGCGGACGTCCGCGGCGGTGGTCATCCGGCCAGTATCGCGGCGGCCGGAGCCGCGGGAACACGAACGGGCCAGGTCGGGGGGTGACCTGGCCCGTTCGCGATCGGGGTGGGCGTCAGCCCATGTGCGGGTACGTGTAGTCGGTCGGCGGGACCAGGGTCTCCTTGATGGCGCGGGTCAGGGTCCAGCGCATCAGGTTCTGCGGCGCACCGGCCTTGTCGTTGGTGCCGGAGGCACGGCCGCCGCCGAAGGGCTGCTGGCCGACGACGGCGCCCGTCGACTTGTCGTTGATGTAGAAGTTGCCGGCCGCGTAGCGCAGCTTGTCCATCGTGTACGCCGCCGCGGCGCGGTCGTTCGCGATGACGGAGCCGGTCAGCGCGTAGTCCGACACCGACTCCATCTGGGTCAGCATCTCGTCGTACTTCTCGTCCTCGTAGACGTGCACGGCGAGGATCGGGCCGAAGTACTCGGTGCGGAACACCTCGTTCTCCGGGTCGTCGCACTCGATCACCGTCGGGCGGACGAACCAGCCGACCGAGTCGTCGTAGGAGCCGCCCGCGACGATCGTGCAGGACGGGTCCTCCTGCGCGCGGTCGATCGCGGCCTTGTTCTTGGCGAAGGACCGCTCGTCGATGACGGCGCCCATGAAGTGGGACAGGTCGGTGACGTCACCCATCGCGATGCCGTCCACCTCGGCCGCGAACTCCTCCTTGAAGCCGGAGTTCCAGATCGACGCCGGGACGTAGGCGCGGGAGGTGGCGCTGCACTTCTGGCCCTGGTACTCGAAGGCGCCGCGGGTCAGCGCGGTCTTCAGGACGGCGCGGTCGGCGCTCGGGTGGGCGACGAGGAAGTCCTTGCCGCCGGTCTCGCCGACGAGCCGCGGGTAGGTGCGGTACTTCTCGATGTTGTTGCCGACCGTCTTCCACAGGTGCTGGAAGGTCCTGGTCGAGCCGGTGAAGTGGATGCCGGCCAGGTCCCGGTGCTCCAGGGCCACCTCGGAGACGGCGAGACCGTCGCCGGTGACGAGGTTGATGACGCCCTTGGGCAGACCGGCCTCCTCCAGGAGCCGCATCAGCAGCACGGCGGCGTGGGTCTGGGTGGGGGACGGCTTCCAGACCACCACGTTGCCCATCAGCGCGGGCGCGGTGGGCAGGTTGGCCGCGATGGCACTGAAGTTGAACGGGGTGATCGCGTAGACGAAGCCCTCCAGCGGGCGGTGGTCCATGCGGTTCCACACGCCCGGGGAGTTGGCCGGGGGCTGCTCGGCGAGGATGCCGCGCGCGTAGTGCACGTTGAAGCGCCAGAAGTCGACCAGCTCACAGGGGCTGTCGATCTCGGCCTGCTGGGCGGTCTTGGACTGGCCGAGCATGGTGGAGGCGGCGATGGTCTCGCGCCAGGGGCCGGCCAGCAGCTCGGCCGCGCGCAGGATGATCGCGGCGCGGTCGTCGAAGGACGTGGCACGCCAGGCGGGAGCGGCGGCCAGGGCCGCGTCGATGGCGTCCTGGGCGTCCTGCCGGGTGGCGTTGGCGTAGGTGCCCAGGCGGGCCTTGTGGTTGTGCGGCTGCACGACGTCGAAGCGCTCGCCGCCGCCCATGCGCTTCTCGCCGCCGATGGTGCAGGGCAGGTCGACCGGGTTGTCGGCCAGCTCCTTGAGCTTGGCCTCCAGCCGGGAACGCTCGGGCGTACCGGGGGCGTAGCCGTGCACCGGCTCGTTGACGGGGGTGGGGACCTGGGTCACAGCGTCCATGGGTTCCAGAACTCCTTGTCTGAGCGGTGTGGTGTCAGCCCTTGGGGGTGATCGGATGGCGGGCGGAGAACCGGAGGTCGCCCGGCCGCTCCGCGGGACGGCGCGTGTTCGCGTCAGTCATGACTGATCATGCTCCGCAGGAAGAAGCCCAGGTTGGCGGGCTTCTCGGCGAGACGGCGCATGAAGTAGCCGTACCAGTCGGTGCCGTAGGCGGTGTAGACGCGCATACGGTGACCCTCGGCGGCCAGCCGCATGTGTTCCTCGCCGCGGATGCCGTAGAGCATCTGGAACTCGTACTCGTCGGGCTTTCGTCCGGCGGTGCGGGCCAGTTCCTGGGCGATGGAGATCAGACGCGGGTCGTGCGACCCGATCATCGGGTAACCGTCGCCCTCCATCAGCGTCCGCAGGATCCGCACGTACGCCTTGTCGATCTCGTGCTTGTGCTGGTGGGCGACCTCCGCGGGCTCCTTGTAGGCGCCCTTCACCAACCGTACGCGACTGCCGGCGGCGGCGAGGCGGCGCGCGTCCTCCGCGGTGCGGAAGAGGTAGGCCTGGATGACGCAGCCCGTCTGCGGGAAGTCCTTCCGCAGCTCCTCGTGGATGGCGAACATCGAGTCGAGGGTGGTGTGGTCCTCGGCGTCGAGGGTGACCGTGGTGCCGATCTCCGCGGCGGCCTCGACGACCGGGCGGACGTTGGCGAGCGCCAGCTCGTGGCCGCCGGGGAGCGCCTGGCCGAACATCGACAGTTTCACCGACATCTCGGCGCGGGTGCCGAGCTCCAGCGGCCGAAGCCGGCCGATCAGCTCCAGGTACGCGTCGCGCGCGGCGGCGGCCTGCTCGGGGGTGGTGATGTCCTCGCCGACGACGTCCATGGTGAGTTCGAGGCCGTTGCCGGTGAGCTCCCGGACGATGGGCAGGATCTCGTCGACGGTCTCGCCCGGGATGAACCGGTCCACGACCTGTTTGGTCACCGGGGCCGCCGAGATCAGGCGTCGCATCCGGTCGCTGCGCGACGCGGCGAGAATCACGGGACCCAGCACGGGGCACCTCCACAAGCTGCGAGAGGCCGTCACCCGACTTTTCGGGTACGACACGGAGAACCACCGTGAAACCTACGGATGCCCCCGATCGTCGGCCATCGACAGCTGTCACGCATCCGTGCCGCGGATCTCAGACAGATGTATGAAGATCTCGGGGTCGTGCGGCAGAATGCCCGGGTGACGTCGGAACACAGGGACGACTACCAGGAACTGGTGGACGAGATCTCGGAGCTGCTGGGCGCTCCGGCGACCCTGGAGAACCGCGACTTCGAACTGATCGCGTTCGGGGCGTACGACAGCGAGGGCGACCTCGACCCGTCCGTGCTGGACCCGGTGCGCACCCGCTCGATCCTGACCCGCCGTTCGACGGCCGCCGTGCGTGCCTGGTTCGAGGGTTTCGGCATCACGCGCGCGACCGGTCCGGTGCGCATCCCGCGCACCCCGGAGGCGGGCGTGCACCGCGGACGCGTCTGCCTCCCGGTACGCCACCGCGGTGTCGTGCTCGGCTACGTCTGGCTGCTCGACTACGATCCGGGACCCTCCGCGCAGCAGCTGGACGCGGCCATGCGGGTGACGGCTCGGATCGGCGCGCTGCTCGCGGACGAGGCGCAGCACGGCGCCGACCTCACGCGCGAGCTGCGGGCGGTGCTGACGGCGGAGCGGGACTGGCAGCGGGAGATGGCAGTGGCCGAGCTGCGCACCGCCCTCGGCCGCCGCGCCGACGGCCCGCACACGGTGGTCTGTGTCGCCCCCTGGCCCTCCG
This sequence comes from Streptomyces sp. NPDC041124, assembly GCF_055592385.1. NCBI lineage: Bacteria > Bacillati > Actinomycetota > Actinomycetes > Kitasatosporales > Streptomycetaceae > Streptomyces > Streptomyces sp. NPDC041124. The sequence goes on along the minus strand of NZ_JBVIYR010000009.1, from coordinate 143,183 downwards.
CCGGCCCCGAGGACGCCCCGTCGGTGCGTACGGTGCCGGGGGCGACGGCACTGTGCACCCTGCCGTGGAGCGGCGGGGGGACGGCCTCCCACGCCCTCGGTGCCGCGGGCGAGTGCCTGGCCCTGGCCCTGCTGCTGCGGCTGCGTTCGCCCGACGTACCCGCCCCGGCGACGACGGCCGCCGCACGGCTGCTGGAGCGGGCGCGGTACGGCGGCCCGGGCGGTGGCCCGCCGGTGGCCGCCGGGATCGCGGCACCCCGCGCGGGCCTCACCGACCTGGGCAGGGCCTGGGAGGAGGCCTCGGCGTCGGCGCGGGCGGCCCTGGCCGAACCCGGGCTCGGACCGGTGGCCCAGTGGGCGTCGATCGGCCCCTTCCGCCTGCTGACCGCGCTGCCCCCGGGGGCCGCCCACGATCCCGCCGTCGGCCCGCTGCTCTCCCCCGCGCAGACGGAACTGGCCCGCACCGCCGAGGTCTACCTCGACTGTGCGGGCCAGGCCGGCCGGACGGCCGCCGAACTGGGCATCCACCGGCAGACCCTCTACTACCGCCTGTCCCGGATCGAGAAGCTCACGGGCCTGGACCTGGACGACGGCGAGGACCGTCTGCTGCTGCACATGGCGCTCAAGGCGGCACGCCTGTGACCGCTGCGTACGGCAGCCCCGGTCAGGTGCGGTAGGCGTAGTACGCGGCGTTCGGGTACGAGGCGATGATGCTCTCGACCGACCGGCGGTGGGTGTTGGTGGAGTGGTAGCTCAGGTACGGCACGCCCCGCGCGCTGCGGTACGTGACGATCATCGTGTGGTCCTTGGACCCGTCCCGGTCGAAGTCCACCTGCAGCACGTCGCCGATGTCCAGCTGGTACACGTTGGCGAGGCTGGTGGCGCGCGCGGAGTTCAGCGCGAACCACGACCACTCGTTGACCCCGATGAACGAGTGCGACTGGATGTCGGCGTTGCCGAACCACCGGGTGTAGTCGTACACGTAGCCGGGCACGTGCTTCCAGCCGCCCGCCTTCAGGGCCTGGCTGACGAAGTTCGTGCAGTCACCGCCGGCGCCCTGCCCGTCGAAGCTCGGGTAGTCCGGGTTGTAGTCCCGCCAGTGCTTCTCCGCGTAGGCCGCCATCGCCTTGTAGTCGTACGCACCGCCCGTGAGGTCCTTGGGGGCGGCCGGCGCGGGCCGGGTGATGGCCGCCCGCGGGGACGACGGCGTGGTGGTGGCGGCGGTGGGCGCGGCGGCGGGAGCGGAGGCGACGGGCGCGGGATCGACCGTCGGCTGCGCCGGCTGGTTGACCGCGAGCTGGTCGTCGTCGGCCTCGCGGATGCCGGTCAGACGCCAGTTGCCGCGCCGGTCGGCCTGGAAGGTCAGCTGGTGGTCCGCCTGGAACCCGGTCGTCCTCGGTTCGTCGCCGCGGACCTTCCGGTACGTCAGCGTCGTGGTCTCGGTGACGGTGACGACGGCCTTGCGGCCGCTGACACGGGTGCGGTTCAGCGTGACCGTGGTGTCGGCCGCGCTGTACCTCTCGCCGTGCTTCGCGAGCCGCTGCCTGCGGTCGGCGAGCCGGTCCAGGGCCTGGTCCTCGGTGCGGGCCGCCCCGGAGGACAGTGCGACCCTGCCCGAGAAGCCGTCGGTCATCGGCTTCTTCCTGCCGGGCCTGTCGACCAGCGCGTCGGTGCGGTCGGTGAAGACCGCTTCGGCCAGTCGCTGGAACGTCGCCTTGGTGCGCGCGTCCACCTCCCGCTCGGTGGTGGTGGACGCGCCCGCACTCCAGTTGGGCAGCAGCGCCGCTCCCGCGACGGCCGAGGCGGCGGCCGCCGTGAGTATGGTCGCGCGACGCCGCGTACGGCGCAGCCTTCTTGACTTCACTGAAGCTCCCCTCTTCCCGGCGGAAGGTGCCGGGGTAAGCGGAGTTTCGCACGCCGCATGTGACCGTTGTGAAGAGGGTGGGGCCCCCGGCCACAAGGGAGTTACCGGACTGTCACTTCACGACCGTGGACCAGTTCGGGGACTGCGCCGGGTCCAGGGCGCGCAGCCGCTGCAGCGTGGCCGGGTCCTGGGCGTCCATCCAGTCGGCGAGCTCCCTGAACGACACGCACTCGACGTCCTTCTTGGGGCACACGGTCTTGATGACCTCTTCGACGGCCTTCATGTAGATCCCGCCGTTCCACTCCTCGAAGTGGTTGCCGATGAACAGCGGGGCCCGGCTGCCGAAGTAGACGCGGTTGAAGCCCGCCATGTAGGTGTCGATCGTCTCCTGCTGCCACCGCGGGTACTGGGACGGGTCTCCGTCGGTCTCCCCGTCGGACTGGTTGTAGAGGAAGTTGAAGTCCATGGACAGTCCCTGGTACTTGCCGCCCTCGTAGGGGAGCATCTGGAGCGGGAAGTCCCAGATGCCATCCTTCTTCACCGGCCAGATCTGGAAGTCACCGGCGGAGCTGGCGTCGTAGCGCCAGCCGTACCCCTCGGCCGCCTTCAGCAGGTTGGCCTGACCTTCCAGGCAGGGGGCACGGCCGCCGATGACCTCCTTCTCGATGTCGAAGGGCAGCGGCTCGATGTCGGTGAAGCCGGTGTTGGTCTTCCACTTCTTCACGAAGCCGTAGAACTGGTCGATCTCGCTCTTCCACTCCGCCACACTCCAGTCGCCGCCGCCCTTGGGGCCGCAGAAGTGGCCGTTGAAGTGGGTGCCTATCTCGTGCCCTTCCTTCCAGGCACCGGACAGCTGCTCCAGGGTGGTGCGGATGTGCTCGTCGGTGGGAAGGCTGATCGCCGCGCTGCCGGTGGGGTGCTGCGGCGGGTCGTACAGGTCCTTCTTGCTCTTCGGCAGCAGGTAGATGCCCGTGAGGAAGAAGGTCATACGAGCGTCGTACTTCCTGGCCGTCTCCCGGAAGTGGGCGAAGAGCCCGTCGTCGCCCTGGAGCGCGCCGTCCCAGGAGAAGACGACGAACTGCGGCGGTTTCTGACCGGGCTTGAGCCGCTCCACCGTGAACTTCTTCTTCTGGGGGCCCGTGTAGGACGTCGATCCGTCACCGATCACCTTGACCTTGCCGTCCCACTCCGGCTCCTCGGTCGCCCGCGCCGCGGACCGCTGCCCTCTGTCGCCCTTGCCGGACGCCGTCGGGACAGTGGTGTCGTCTCCGGAGAGCGCCAGGTAGCCGATGACGAGGGAGGCGACCACGAGGGCCGCCGTCAGGGTGAGGAGGTGTCGGCGGGTGGGACGGCGAGGGGCTCGGGCCTTGCGGCGGCGACCCGACGGCTGCTTCATCTGCGGCTCGACCTCTTGGGGCAGGGGACGGGGGGCTGGTGCGATGGCTGGTGCGGTGCGGCTTCCGGGCGCACCGGTGACTCAGCCGCCTGGTCGCTGAGCACTCGACCAGATGCCGTACGGGACGCCGGCGGCCGGTGTGCCGCCCAGGCCCTCCAGGGGCAGGGGTTCGAGGCTCTCGCTCAGATCGATGCGGTAGACGACCACCGCGGTGGTCGTCTTCTCCAGGCTGCCGACGTACCAGGCGGCGGTGTCGTCCTCGGTGGTGCCCACCTTGCCGGCGGCCCCGGCCGGAGCGTCCCCGTGGGCGGTGCGGTAGGCGTCGGTCAGGGCGGCCTGGACCTCGCGCGCGGTGGCGGCGCTCACCGCACGGCGGACGGCCGGCCGGGGGAGGTGCACCCGGTGGCCTCCCCGGGTGATCTTCCGTACCGAGTACGGCTCGGTGTGCACTCCCCCGGCGACGAACGTGGCGTGCCCGCTGGCCATGCGGATGGCGCTGGGTGTCGCGCTGCCCGTGGCCAGGGCGGGCACCTGGGCACCGATGCTGGAGGGAAGCAGCCCCGCGGCCTCGGCGGTGGCCCGCACCTTGTCCAGCCCGGTGTCCATGCCCAGTTGCATGAACGGGGTGTTGACGGACAGGGCCAGCGCCCGGCGCAGGGAGATCCGGCCGTGGGACTTGCCGCCGTCGTTGCGCGCGGCGACCTTCCGGCCGCTGCGGTCCCAGTAGGGGCCCTCGGGCGTGGTGACGGGGACCTTGTCGTCACCGTTGTAGATGCTCTCGCCGGTCACCGGCGTGCGCTCGCCGTCGCGGGTCTTGCGCACCCCGTGCTCCAGACCCGCGGCGTACACGAACGGCTGGAACGCCGAGCCCGCCGGGACGGTGCTCGCGTTGGACTCGTTGTAGCCCTGTTTGCGGTGGTCGGGGCCACCGTGGACGGCGAGGATCCGGCCGTCGGCGGCGACGGAGGCGGCACCGTAGTGGGCGGCCGCGGCTGCCTTCGGATGGTCCTTGCGGCCCTTCTCGCGAGCCGCCGCGACGGCCTTGGTGAGGCGGTCCTCACGCTGCTTGTCGAACGTCGTGTAGATCTGGTAGCCGCCGAGGTCGAAGTCCCTGTCGGAGAGCTTCGCGGTCTTCTTGACGTACTGGGAGGCGAGTTCCACCAGGTAGTCGCTCTGCTCACCGGTGGCGTACAGCGGGTTGCTCTTCAGCGGCTCGGGGAACGTCCGGAACCCGTCGCGCTCCTCGGCGGACAGCCTGCCGATCGTCACCATCCGGTCGAGGGTCCACGACCACCGCTCCACCGCCCGCTCGCGGTTGGCCGCGCTGAGCGTGGGGTCGTACAGGCCGGCTCCCTTGAGCAGGGAGGCGAGGAAGGCGCCCTCGCTGGCGTCCAGTTCCTGCACCTCCTTGCCGTAGTAGGCCTGCGCGGCGCGCTGGATGCCGTAGGTGCCGCGGCCGTACCAGCTGGTGTTCAGGTACCCCTCGAGGATCTCGTCCTTGCTCATCTCGTTGTCGAGCTTGAGCGCGATCATCGCCTCGTCGAATTTGCGTCCGAGCGTCCGGTCCTGGTTGAGGTAGACGTTCTTGACGTACTGCTGGGTGATGGTGGAGCCGCCCTCGGTGTCGCCCTGGCCGAAGGTGCGCAGGAGGGCGCGCGAGATGCCCTTCATGGAGATGCCGGGGTCGCTGTAGAAGCTGTCGTTCTCCGCGGCGAGCACCGCCCAGCGGACGTCCTCGGGGATCTCGTCCAGCGGCATCGCCTGCCGCTGCACCCAGCCGGTACGGGCCATCGGAGTGCCGTCGGCCCAGAAGTACACGTTGTCCTGCTGGGTGGCGTGGGTGTTGAGGTCGTCCGGGATGTCGGTGGTGGCGTAGGCGACCACCAGGAACAGGGTGCTCAGGGTGAAGGAGGCGAGGAAGCCCCCGAGCGTCTGCCGCCACGAGGGGATCCAGCGGCGCCACCCCGCGCGCCCCGGCCGGGGATAGTGCGGGCGCAGCCGGCGGGCGTGGGGACCGAGCAGGGCGGCGACGGGACCGAGGATGGGCTCCAGCCGGGCGGCGACGGGACGGAGGGCGCGCTCCAGCCGGGCGCGGAGCACCGGGGCGGTGCGGGAAGCGGGGCGGCGGGCGGCACGGCGCGAGGGCCGGGCTTCCCCCGTGCCCCGCTCGGGTATGCCGCCCTCGGGTATGCCGCCCTCGGGCACGCGCAGTTGCATGGTCTCGTCGGCCGCCGCGGCCGTGGCCGCCCGCACCTGCTCGACCCCGAGCTGCATGGTGGCGTCGGGCGCGGCGGGCTCCGCCTCACCGTCCCCATCGCCCTTGGCCAGCTGAGCGGCTCGGGCAGCCGCGGAAGCCCGCAGCTCCTCGACCCCCAGTTGCATGGTGGCGTCGGGAGAGGGGGGCAGCCTCTCGCTGTCCCCCTCGTCCCCGTCCCCCTGTCCGACCCGGGTCATGCCCGTGCCCCCCTCCGCACTTCGTGCGGTCGCCGGGGCGACCGCACGAACATACGAGAGCCGAAGTCCCCGACCGAGTCACCGGCCACGGATCCGCTCTCCCCCGTCTCTACGACAACACAATGCACACAGACTATTAACTGTCTGACCATATAAGTTCGAGAGGGCTCGCAGGGGGGTTGTCAGGGAGGCCCTCATCACCTGACCGGTCCGGGAGAGCGTGCTCCCGCTGCTGGTCTCCATGGACGTGTCCGTGCTCTGCTTCGCGGTCCCCGAGATCAGCGCGGACCTGGAGCCGAGCGGTACACCACTGCTGTGGATCTTCGACGGCCAAGGCGCGGCGATCGCCGGCGCGCTGGTGTTCGCCGGTGCGGCGGTGCTCTCCTCGGTGACGCTGCGCCTGGCGCGGGGGGCGGCACGGAGAACGCCGGACGGGCTGACCGCCGCAGCCCGTCCGGCGTGTGAGGACGAGTCCGTCCGGGATGGACGGGAGTCCGGGGGCCGGGGCGCCCCCGGAGACGTCAGACCAGGTTCACCGACCGGGCGGAGGTCGCCCCGATCTCCGCCGCCAGTTCGCCCAGCACCCCGGTGGTCACCGTGTCGTCGACCGTCAGCACGGCCAGCGCCTCGCCGCCGACCGTCGCCCGGGCCACCTGCATGCCGGCGATGTTGATGCCCGCCTCGCCGAGGATGCGGCCCACGGTGCCGACGACACCCGGACGGTCCTCGTAGCGCAGGACGACCATGTGGTCGGCGAGCGCCAGATCGACGTCGTACTCGCCGACCGCGACGATCTTCTGGACGTGCTTGGGACCGGCCAGCGTGCCGGAGACCGAGATCTCCTCGCCGTCGGAGAGGGTGCCGCGCACGGTGACGACGTTGCGGTGCTCGGCCGACTCGGAACTGGTGGTCAGCCGCACCTCGACACCGCGCTCCTGCGCGAACAGCGGGGCGTTGACGTACGACACCGTCTCGTCGACGACGTCCTCGAAGACACCCTTGAGCGCCGACAGCTCCAGCACCTTCACATCGTGCTGGGTGATCTCGCCGTACACCTCGACGTCGAGGCGGACCGCGACCTCACCGGCGAGCGCGGTGAAGATCCGGCCGAGGCGCTCGGCGAGCGGCAGACCCGGCTTGACGTCCTCGGCGATGACCCCGCCCTGCACGTTCACCGCGTCGGGGACCAGCTCACCGGCGAGCGCGAGGCGCACCGAGCGGGCGACGGCGATACCGGCCTTCTCCTGCGCCTCGTCGGTGGAGGCGCCGAGGTGCGGGGTGCAGACGACCTGGTCGAACTCGAACAGCGGGGAGTCGGTGCACGGCTCCTTCGCGTACACGTCGAGGCCGGCGCCGGCGACGCGGCCCTCCTTGAGCGCCGAGTACAGCGCCTCCTCGTCGACGATGCCGCCGCGGGCGGCGTTGATCACGCGCACGCTCGGCTTGACCTTGCGCAGGGCCTCGTCGCCGATCAGACCGAGCGTCTCGGGGGTCTTCGGCAGATGGACGGTGATGAAGTCGGAGACCTCGAGCAGCTCGTCCAGCGACAGCACCTTGACGCCCATCTGCGCGGCCCGCGCGGGCTGTACGTAGGGGTCGTAGGCGACGACCTTCATGCCGAAGGCGGACATGCGCTGCGCCACGAGGGCACCGATGCGGCCGAGGCCCACGACACCGAGGGTCTTCTCCGCGAGCTCGACACCCGTGTACTTGCTGCGCTTCCACTCGCCGTTCTTCAGGGCGGCGTTGGCCTGCGGGATGTTGCGGGCGGTGGCGACGATCAGACCGCAGGCCAGCTCGGCGGCGGTCACGATGTTCGAGGTGGGGGCGTTGACGACCATCACACCGGCCTTGGTGGCGGCGGAGACGTCGACGTTGTCGAGGCCGACGCCGGCACGGGCGACGACCTTGAGCCTGTTCGCGGCGGCGATCGCCTCGGCGTCGACCTTGGTGGCCGAGCGGACCAGGATCGCGTCCACATCGGCGATGGCCGGGAGCAGCTCGGCGCGGTCCGCGCCGTTGCAGTGGCGGATCTCGAAGTCCGGTCCGAGTGCGTCGACGGTGGCGGGCGACAGCTCTTCAGCGATGAGTACGACGGGTTTCGAGCTCACGTGAGTCCTCACAAGTCCAATGCGGACGGCCGTCCCGACGGCCGCAGGCGGTGAAGAAGTGCTAGCCGCGTGGAAGACGCACGACGCTGTGGGCCTGACGCGTTTGTTGTACAGCAGTCTAGTGGCGCGTGGCGGATCGTCCTGCGCCTCCGCGGAATGATCACCCGGAAGTGGCCGCACGGGCCGGCCGACCTGGGTCGGCCCCCTTCGGCGGGATCCCCCGGAGGCCCCGCGACGGCTCCCGGCACGCGCCGGCAGCCGTCGCGGGGTGCGGGGCTCACGCCTCTTCGTCGACCCAGCTCATGAGCTTGCGCAGCTCCTTGCCGGTGGTCTCCAGCAGGTGCTCGGAGTCCTGCTTCTTGTACTCGTTGTACTTCTTCAGACCGCCGTGGTACTCGTCCATCCACTGCTGCGCGAAGGTGCCGTCCTGGATCTCGGCGAGGACCTTCTTCATCTCGGCCTTGGTGGCGTCCGTGATGATCCGCGGGCCGGTGACGTAGTCGCCCCACTCGGCGGTCTCGGAGATCGACCAGCGCATCTTCTCCAGGCCGCCCTCGTACATGAGGTCCACGATCAGCTTCAGCTCGTGCAGGCACTCGAAGTAGGCGATCTCCGGCTGGTAACCGGCCTCGGTCAGGGTCTCGAAGCCCGCCTTGACCAGCGCCGCGGTGCCACCGCACAGGACGGCCTGCTCACCGAACAGGTCGGTCTCGGTCTCCTCGGTGAAGGTGGTCTTGATGACGCCGGCGCGGGTGCCGCCGATGCCCTTGGCGTACGACAGGGCCAGCGCGAAGGCGTTGCCGGAGGCGTCCTGCTCGACGGCCGCGATGCAGGGGACACCGCGCCCCTCCTCGTACTGGCGGCGCACCAGGTGGCCCGGGCCCTTGGGGGCGACCATGCAGACGTCCACGCCGGCCGGGGGCTTGATGAAGCCGTAGCGGATGTTCAGGCCGTGGCCGAAGAACAGGGCGTCGCCGTCCTTGAGGTTGTCCTTGATGTGCTCCTCGTAGACCTGGGCCTGGATCGGGTCCGGGACGAGGATCATGATGACGTCGGCCTCGGCGGCGGCCTCGGACGGGGTCACCACGCGCAGGCCCTGCTCCTCGGCCTTGGCCTTGGACTTCGAGCCCTCGTGCAGACCGACGCGCACGTCGACGCCGGAGTCGCGCAGCGACAGGGCGTGGGCGTGGCCCTGGCTGCCGTAACCGATGACCGCGACCTTGCGGCCCTGGATGATGGACAGGTCGGCGTCGGCGTCGTAGAACAGCTCGGCCACTTTGGGTTCTCTCCTTGAGTGCAGGTGTTGCGTCCCACCGTATGACGGCGGGGGGAGGGGAAGTTCCGGAGTCTCGGAATACGGGCGGCCGGTGTCGCGCCGGCCACCCGTTCCGCTGTCCTACGCCGACCGGTCCAGGGCGCGCAGCGACCGGTCCGTGATCGAACGGGCACCGCGTCCGATGGCGATCGTGCCGGACTGGACGAGTTCCTTGATGCCGAACGGCTCCAGCATCTTGAGCATGGCGGACAGCTTGTCGCTGCTGCCGGTGGCCTCGATGGTCACCGCCTCCGGGGAGACGTCCACGGTCTTGGCGCGGAACAGCTGGACGATCTCGACGATCTGGGAGCGCGTCTCGTTGTCGGCGCGCACCTTCACCAGGACGAGTTCGCGCTGGACGGCCTGCCCGGGCTCCAGCTCGACGATCTTCAGCACGTTGACGAGCTTGTTGAGCTGCTTGGTCACCTGCTCCAGCGGGAACTCCTCCACGCTCACCACGATGGTGATGCGGGAGATGTCCGGGTGCTCGGTGACCCCCACGGCGAGGGAGTCGATGTTGAAGCCGCGGCGGGAGAACAGCGCGGCGATCCGGGCCAGGATGCCGGGGGTGTTCTCCACCAGGACGGAGAGCGTGTGCTTGGACATGGTGTGCTTCCTTTACGGCTCTCAGTCGTCTTCGTTGTCGCCGAAGTCGGGGCGGACGTCACGGGCGGCCATGATCTCGTCGTTGGAGGTGCCGGCGGCGACCATCGGCCACACCATCGCGTCCTCGTGGACGATGAAGTCCACGACGACCGGGCGGTCGTTGATCGAGTTGGCCTCCTCGATGACCTTGTCGAGGTCGGCGGGGTCCTCGCAGCGGATCGCGTGGCAGCCCATGGCCTCGGACAGCTTCACGAAGTCGGGCACGCGGGTGCCCGCGCTCTTCTCGGCGGCGTCCGCGCCGGGGCCGGAGTGCAGCACCGTGTTCGAGTACCGCTGGTTGTAGAAGAGGGTCTGCCACTGGCGGACCATCCCGAGGGCGCCGTTGTTGATGATGGCGACCTTGATCGGGATGTTGTTCAGGGCACAGGTGGTGAGTTCCTGGTTGGTCATCTGGAAGCAGCCGTCGCCGTCGATCGCCCAGACGGCGCGGTCGGGCACGCCGGCTTTGGCACCCATGGCGGCCGGGACCGCGTAACCCATGGTTCCGGCGCCGCCGGAGTTCAGCCAGGTGGCGGGCTTGTCGTACTGGATGAAGTGCGCGGCCCACATCTGGTGCTGGCCGACGCCCGCCGCGAAGACGGTGCCCTCCGGGGCCAGCTGTCCGATGCGCTCGATGACCTGCTGCGGGGAGAGCGAGCCGTCCCCGGGCTGGTCGTAGCCGAGCGGATAGGTCTCGCGCCAGCGGTTGAGGTCCTTCCACCAGGCGGTGTAGTCGCCGCGGTTGCCCTCGGCATGCTCCCGCTGGACGGCCTGGACGATGTCGGCGAGGACCTCGCGGGCGTCACCGACGATCGGCACGTCGGCGGCGCGGTTCTTGCCGATCTCCGCCGGGTCGATGTCGGCGTGGACGATCTTGGCGTAGGGGGCGAAGCTGTCCAGCTTGCCGGTGACGCGGTCGTCGAAGCGGGCTCCGAGGGCGACGATCAGGTCGGCCTTCTGCAGCGCGGTGACGGCGGTGACCGAACCGTGCATGCCCGGCATTCCCACGTGCAGCTCGTGGCTGTCGGGGAACGCGCCGAGTCCCATCAGGGTGGTGGTGACGGGAGCCCCGGTGAGTTCCGCGAGGACCTTCAGCTCGGCGGTGGCACGGGCCTTCATGACGCCGCCGCCGACGTAGAGGACCGGCCGCTTCGCGGCGGTGATGAGCTTGGCGGCCTCGCGGATCTGCTTGGCGTGCGGCTTGGTGACGGGCCGGTAGCCGGGCAGGTCCATGGTGGGCGGCCAGGAGAAGGTGGTCTTCGCCTGGAGGGCGTCCTTGGCGATGTCGACGAGCACCGGGCCGGGGCGGCCGGTGGAGGCGATGTGGAACGCCTGCGCGATCGTCCGCGGGATGTCCTCGGCCTTGGTGACCAGGAAGTTGTGCTTGGTGATCGGCATGGTGATGCCGACGATGTCCGCCTCCTGGAAGGCGTCCGTGCCGATCGCCTTGGAGGCGACCTGGCCGGTGATCGCGACCATCGGCACCGAGTCCATGTGCGCGTCGGCGATCGGGGTGACCAGGTTGGTGGCGCCGGGGCCGGAGGTCGCCATGCAGACGCCCACCCTGCCGGTGGCCTGCGCGTAACCGGTGGCCGCGTGGCCGGCGCCCTGCTCGTGGCGGACCAGGACGTGGCGCACCCGGGTGGAGTCCATCAGCGGGTCGTAGGCGGGGAGGATCGCACCGCCGGGAATGCCGAATACCGTGTCGGCGCCGACCTCCTCGAGCGAGCGAATGAGGGACTGCGCACCCGTGACGTGCTCGACGGGGGCGGACTGTCCTCCGGATCGGGGCCGGGGCTGCGGGTGATGGGCCCCGGTGGCCTGCTCGGTCATCGGCATTCTCTTCTCGATGCTGAGGGTTTGTGCGAAGTTCGTGCGGGTTGCGCCTGCTGCTCGGCGGGTGCCTGTGCAACAAAAAACCCCTCGTGCCATAAGGCAAGCGAGGGGAAGCGCGCCGGGTGGTGGTCGCTGAGCGATCGATGCTCAGCGTCAGCCGACGCGCTGTCCAAGTACGAGAATTCGGGTGCGCATGGCTCTGACCCTCCCCCCGGCGCACACCCACTGTCAAGTGGGTGGGACGGGCGTCTCATCATGTGAGCGCAGCGCCGTACCGCCCGGGAGCACGGCGCTCACTCCCACGGAGTAGACCCCCGGTCCCCCGCCCGCGAGGACGGGTTCGGCCGGTGCGCGGGGGACCGGGCAGTGCCCGGCGGTCAGCGCTCTGCGCAGCCGGTACTCGTCCAGCGGTCCCGAGAAGGCGGCGCCCTGCCCGTGCGTGCAGCCCATGGCGCGCAGGGCAGCGGCCTGCTCGGGCTGGTCCACCCCCACGGCCACGGAGTGCATCCCGAGGTCGGCGGCGATCCGCACCAGCCCACTGGTGATCTTGTGCAGTCGCGCGGACTCGGCCACGCCGTCGATCAGAGCGCGGTCGAGTTTGAGCGCGTCGACGGGGAGCCTCCTGAGGGCGGTGATCGCCGCGGGGCCGCCGCCGAAGCCGTCGAGCGCGACCCGGACGCCGAGCCGCTTGAGCACGATCAGCCGGCGCTCCAGTTCGTCGAGCGGCACCCGGGGGTCGGTGTCGGCGAGCTCGACGATCAGGGAGCCGGACGGCAGCCCGTGCCGGGTGAGCAGGGCCTCGATGGAACCCAGCGGCAGGGACCGGTCCAGCAGCCGGCGGGCGCTCAGCCGGACGGCCACGGGTACGGGCAGGCCGGTGGCGTGCCGTTCCGCGGCCTGCTCCACGGCCTCCTCCAGCACCCACCGGCCCAGCTCGGCGGTCTTCTCGCTGTCCTCGGCGACCCGCAGGAACTCGGCGGGGGTGAAGAGCACCCCCTGGGAGGAGCGCCACCGCGCCTGCGCGCAGACCGAGGTGATCCGGCCGTCCGCCAGGCACACCACCGGCTGGTGCAGCAGGGCGAACTCCCCGTGGTGCAGTGCCGCGCGCAGCCGGGTGGCCAGCTCGGCCCTGCGGACGACGTCCTGCTGCATGTGCGGCCCGTACAGCTCCACCCGGCCCTTGCCGCCCGCCTTCGCCCGGTACATGGCGAGGTCGGCGTTGCGCAGCAGTTCGCCCGCGCTGATGCCCGGTTCGGCGAAGGCCACGCCGATGGAGGCGTTGACCCGGACATCGTTGCCGTCGATGAGGTAGGGCTGGGACAGGGCCACCCTGAGCCGGTCGGCGAGCTCCACCATGTGCCGCTCCCGGGCGTCCCGGTCGCGGACGCCGTCCCCGGCGATCAGGGCGGCGAACTCGTCGCCCCCCAGCCGGGAGGCGGTGTCGCCCTTGCGGACCGCGTCCTGGAGTCTGCGCGCGGCCTGGACGAGCAGTTCGTCCCCGGCCTGGTGCCCGATGGTGTCGTTGACCCCCTTGAAACCGTCGAGGTCGATGAAGAGCACGGCCGTGCCCCGCACGGCGGCCCCGCGGTCGGAGGCGCGGCGGCCGGACAGCGCCTGCTGGACGCGCCGGGTGAAGAGCGCGCGGTTGGGCAGGTCGGTGAGCGGGTCGTGCTCCGCGTTGTGCTGGAGCTGGGCCTGGAGGCGTACCCTCTCGGTCACGTCGCGGCTGTTGAAGATCAGGCCGCCGTGGTGCCGGTTGACGGTCGACTCGACGTTCAGCCAGCCTCCCCCGCTCTCGGCTCCTGCCCCGCTCCGGCCTTCGCCCGGGCGGGGGGACCCCCAGGAGCGGGAGGTGCCCCCACCGCCGGAGCGGAAGCGGCACTCGATGCGGGTCGTGGGCTCCTCGACCGGGTCCGCGGCGAGGAAGCGGCGCACCTCGTGGACGACGCGGCCGAGGTCCTCCGGGTGGATGAGACCGGCCAGTTCCGTCCCCACCAGGTCCTCCGCCGGGCGGCCGTACACACCGGCGGCCGCCGGGGAGACGTAGCGGAGGATGCCACTGGGGGCGGCGATCATGATGACGTCGCTGGACCCCTGCACCAGGGAGCGGAAGTGGTTCTCCTGCCGCGCCAGTTCCTGGGTGAGCGTGATGTTGTCGAGGAGCATGATGCCCTGGCGCACCACCAGCGCCAGCACCACGGTGCCCCCGGTGATCAGCACGACGCGGTCGACGCTGCGGCCGTTGAGGACGTTGTAGAGGATCCCCAGGGTGCACACGGCAGCGGCGAGGTACGGCGTGAGCGCGGCGAGGGAACCGGCGGTGGGCCGGGAGAGCGGATGACGGCCGGGCTCGCCGCCAGGAGCGGGCAAGGGATGGTCGGGTCCGCCGCGCCGCCCCGGATGGTGTTGGCGGACCACGCGTGTGTACCCCTCACGCTCGGGCCGGCCGCCGCGCGGCGCGGTCCAGGGGGCGTACGCCAGGAGCAGCGAGCCGGCGAACCAGCCCGCGTCGAGGAGTTGCCCGGAGCGGTAACCGGCGTGCAGCAGCGGGGAGGTGAACAAGGCGTCGCACATGACGGTCAGTGCCAAAGCGCCGATCGCGGTGTTGACGGCGGACCGGTTCACCGCCGAACGCCGGAAGTGCAGGGCGAGCACCATGCTGACCAGGGCGATGTCGAGCAGCGGGTACGCCAGTGACAGCGCGGTGTGCGCGACGCCCGGCCCTTCGGCCTGGGCGGCCTGGGCGAGGGCGAGGCTCCACGCGAGGGTGAGCAGGGATCCGCCGATCAGCCAGGCGTCGAGGGCGAGACAGACCCACCCGGCCTTGGTCACGGGCCGTTTGGCGAGCACCAGCAGTCCCACGATGGCGGGCGGCGCGAAGCACAGGAAGAACAGGTCGGCGTAGCTGGGGCTGGGCACGGGGAGGCCCAGCACGACCTCGTACCACCCCCAGACCAGGTTGCCCAGGGAGGCCATCGCCGAGGAGAGGCCGAACAGCAGCCAGGCGGGCCGGAACCGGGTGTGAGGGCTGCGGGCGTAGACGAAGCAGGAGACGGCCGCGGCAGCGGCGGCGGCGCTCAGCCCGAAGTCGCCCATGATCAGCGCGAGTCGCTCCGAGCCCCAGCCGAACGCGGCACCGACGGCGTAGGCCGCGCAGACGAGGGCCAGCACCAGTTGCGCGGCCGGGCCGGGCCGGCGGGCGGCGGACGGGGCGGCGGTCAGTGCCGCCCGCGCGGCGGGCGGCGGGCGCAGCGCCCCGTCGAGGGTCGGGGTGGGGGTGGGCGCGCTCACCGGGTGCTCCAGGTCCGCGCCGCTCCCGGATCCCTCGGCCCTCGGTGCGCCCGCGGGGCGTGGCCCCCTCGGGCGGCGCGCCGGGGGTGTGGTGGACCGGGGTTGTCGGTCCGGTCGTCGTGCCGGGTGTGATGGCCGCCGTGATGACCGCGGCCGCGCGCGTCCGCGCGCCAGTGTCGCAGTCGACGGCTCCGCCGCGTCGGATCGCTCGTCCACAGGCCGTGCATCGTCCGTCGCCCCCCTTGCAGTCTCCGTGTCCGTCCCCCGCGCCGTAGGTCAGCGGCGCAGCCCCTGTCGGGACGATACACCAGTCCCGTCACTCAGGGACATAGGTTCTCTACTCTCCGTAACGATCACCGGATGTACGAGTACCCACCGCGCCCGGGAGAACGCGGACGGTACTCGAAGCGGACTACAGCTCTTCCGCTCCCGTCACCAGGACCACGTTGCCGGGCTCCTCCTGGTTCACGTACCGGCGCAACTGATCCCGCAGCAGCCGTTCGGCGCGCGGCAGAAAGGCGGACGTGGGTCCGCCGACGTGCGGGGTGACGAGCACCCCCGGAGCCCGCCACAAGGGATGATCCGAGGGGAGCGGTTCCGGATCCGTGACGTCGAGGGCCGCGGTGAGGCGTCCGCTCTTCAGCTCGGTCAGCAGCGCCTCGGTGTCGACGACGCCTCCGCGGGCCACGTTCACGAGCAGGGCGCCGTCCTTCATGCGGGCCAGGAATCCGGCGTCCACGAGGTGCCGGGTGGTCTCCGTCAGCGGGGTGGACAGGACGACGACGTCCGCCTCCGGCAGCAGGGAGGGCAGTTCGGTGAGCGGGTGCACCGGCCCGCGCTCCGTCGTGCGGGCGGAGCGCGCGACGCGCGCCACCCGCGCGAGTTCGAACGGAACGAGCCGGTCCTCGATGGCCGCGCCGATCGACCCGTACCCCACGATGAGCACGGTCCTGTCGGCGAGCGCGGGCCGGAACCCGCCGTGCCACTCCCCCTTGTCCTGGGCCCGCACGAAGCCGGGGATGCCCCGCAGCGAAGCCAGGATCAGCGCGAGGGCCAGCTCCGCGGTGCTGGCCTCGTGCACTCCGCGCGCGTTGCACAGCCGCACACCCGGGGGCAGGTCCTTCAGTCCCGGTTCGACGTGGTCGATGCCGGCCGACAGGGTCTGCACGACGCGCACGGAACGCATCAGCGGCAGCGGCCGCACGCCCACTCCGGCGGGCCTCATGTACGGCACGACGTAGAAGCCGCAGTCGGCCGGGTCGGCGGGGAACTCCCCGGCGCCGTCCCAGAAGCGGTAGCGCGGGCCCTCGGGGAGGCCGTCGATCTCGTCCGGCGGGATCGGGAGCCATACGTCAGCAGCAGTCATGGTCGGGAGGCTAGTTCAGGAGCGGCTCGCGGCAGAGGTTAGGTTGGGGGACCGGAGAGGGAGGGTCACGAGCAGGTGGAGCGCAGGACTATCGGCGCGGCGGCGCTCGCGGTGGGGGCGGTAGGACTCGGGTGCATGCCGATGAGCTGGGCGTACAGCTCGTCCCGGCAGCGCGGCGAGGAGTCGCTCAGGGCGGTGCACCGGGCGCTGGATTCGGGCTCGACCCTCCTCGACACCGCCGACATGTACGGTCCCTTCACCAACGAGCTGCTGCTCGGGCGGGTGTTGAAGGAGCGGCGCCGTGACGCCTTCGTGTCGACGAAGGTCGGTCTGCTGGTGGGCGACCAGCACATCGTGGCCAACGGCCGCCCCGGGTACGTGAGAAGGGCCTGCGACGCGTCGCTGCGCCGGCTGCAGACCGACGTCATCGACCTCTACCAGTTGCACCGCGCCGACCCGGAGGTCCCGGTGGAGGAGACCTGGGGTGCGATGGCCGAGCTCGTACAGGCGGGCAAGGTCAGGGCGTTGGGGCTGTGCGCGGTCGGGGCGCGTTCCTCCCGGCGGGCGGGGGCGCGGCTGCACGACGCGACGGTGCGGCAGCTGGAGCGGGTGCAGCAGGTCTTCCCGGTGAGCGCGGTGGAGGCGGAACTGTCCGTGTGGTCGCCGGAGGCGCTGGAGACACTGCTGCCCTGGTGCCGGTCGCGGGGGGTCGGTTTCCTCGCCGCGATGCCGCTGGGCAACGGCTTCCTGACCGGGACGCTGACGCCGGGCGTGGGGTTCGAGGCGGACGACCTGCGCGCCCGGCACCCCCGCTTCACGGCCGAGATGATGGCCGCGAACCAGCCGATCGTGGCCGGGCTGCGCCGCGTCGCCCGGCGCCACGGCGCACACGTCACCCCGGCGCAGGTGGCCCTGGCCTGGGTACTGGGCCGGGGCGAGCAGGTCGTCCCGGTCCCGGGCGCCAAGCGGGAACGGTGGGTCACCGAGAACGCGGCGGCTGCGGACCTGCGCCTCACGGAGGAGGACCTCACGGAGATCGCGCGGCTGCCGGCGGCCCAGGGGTCGTGGGACTGATCCGGGTCCGTCGGGCCGCACCGGGAGCCTCGGACCCGGTCCGGGCCGGCGACCGGCACGCGGGCCGCCGCCGCGGGGAGAGGGGGCGTGGGTGGTGCCGGCGGCGTGCGGTCCCGTGGTTCGGGACCGGGCGATCGGGAACCTGGGAGGCGGGAGCGGTGTATGACTGGGAGAACCCGCCGCGTCGAAGGGACACCATCGTGCGACATCGAGCCGCGTCGGCCGTGCTGGCCGCCGCCGCACTCCTGCTGACGGCCGGCTGCTCCTCCGGCGACGGAGGGACAGCGGGGGGAGACGGCAGCGCCTCCCCCGGTGACACGACGGCGCGCTCGTCGGCCCCGGAGCGGAGCGGGGAGGAGACCCCGCCCGCGAAGGGTTCGGTGGAGGTGCTCCGCACGGTCGCCACGGGCCTGAAGAGCCCCTGGGGTCTGGCGCCCCTCCCGGGCGGCGACCTCCTGGTGTCCTCCCGGGACGAGGCGACGATCACCCGGATCGACGGCAGGACCGGGCAGCAGACCGAGCTGGGCGAGGTGCAGGGAGTGTCGCCGTCCGGCGAGGGAGGTCTCCTGGGTATCGCCCTCTCCCCCGAGTACGCCTCGGACCACATGATCTACGCCTACTTCACCTCTGCCTCCGACAACCGCGTCGTCCGCCTCATACACGACGAGAAGAAGCCGGCCGGAGAGCAACTG
The DNA here is from genome assembly GCF_055592385.1 of Streptomyces sp. NPDC041124. Lineage (NCBI taxonomy): Bacteria > Bacillati > Actinomycetota > Actinomycetes > Kitasatosporales > Streptomycetaceae > Streptomyces > Streptomyces sp. NPDC041124. The sequence continues at coordinate 125,140 of NZ_JBVIYR010000009.1, read as the reverse complement.
GGCGCACCGGACACGGTGTTCCGGGGCATTCCCAAGGGCGGGGTGCACAACGGCGGCCGGATCGCCTTCGGCCCGGACAAGATGCTGTACGTGGGCACGGGCGAGAGCGGTGACACCGGCCTGTCCCAGGACAAGGAGTCCCTCGGCGGCAAGATCCTGCGGCTGACCCCGGACGGCGAGCCGGCCCCGGGCAACCCGTTCCCCGACTCCGCGGTGTACACCTACGGGCACCGTAATGTGCAGGGTCTGGCCTGGGACGGCAAGCAGCGGCTGTTCGCCTCGGAGTTCGGCCAGAACACCTGGGACGAGCTGAACGCGATCAAGCCGGGCGACAACTACGGCTGGCCGGAGGCGGAGGGCGAGTCCGGCGGCGAGTTCCACGATCCGGTCGATCAGTGGAGCCCTGAGGACGCCTCCCCCAGCGGCATCGCCTACGCCGAGGGTTCGGTCTGGATGGCGGGCCTGCGCGGCGAGCGCCTGTGGCGCATCCCCCTCAAGGGCACGGAGACCTCGGCGGACCCGCAGTCCTTCCTGGAGGGCGAGTACGGCCGGCTGCGCACGGTGGTCGCGGCGGGCGGTGACAAGGTGTGGCTGGTCACCAGCAACACCGACGGCAGGCGCGACCCGGACAAGGGCGACGACCGCATCCTGGAACTCCGGGTGAGCTAGCGGGCGTTCACTCGCCCTCCGGGGCCTCTTCCTCCTGCGGGGGCGCCGGCGGCCGGACCGTGACCCTTCCGGAGGTGAGGTCGATCGGCCCCCGGCCGGGGTCGGTGTCGCCGATGTCCTCCCGGGTCAGTTCCAGGCGGTTCTGCTCCTCACGGGTGTGCCCCCGGCCCGGGGCGAAGAGGTCCTCGAAGGCGTGGAACATCGCTCCCCTTCCCGGGGCCGAGTGCGTCGCACGGCCGTCATCCCGCCGCCACCGGTTCGCCGGTCCCCGCTGGGAACAGGCCGAGCCGGTGGGCCACCGCCGCCGCCTCGCCCCGGCCGGAGACGCCCATCTTGGCGAGGATGTTGGAGACGTGGACGCTGGCCGTCTTCGGGGAGATGAACAGTTCCTCGGCGATACGGCGGTTGGTGTGGCCGGCCGCCACCAGGCGCAGGACGTCACGCTCCCGGCTGGTGAGACCGAGGGCCTCCACCGGATCGACGGGGCCCCGGTCCGCCTCCCGGACGGCGGGCACCAGTGCGAGACGCGCGCGTTGCGCCAGCAGGGTGGCGGAGCGGGCCAGCGGCGCGGCGCCGAGGTGGTCGGCGACGGCGTCGACCAGCCGCAGCAGTTCCGTGGCGCGGGCGCGCTCGTCGTCGCCCGCACCGGAGGCGAGCAGCGCCTCGGCCAGCCGGTACCGCACGCGTGCCAGGTCGTAGGGCCGCCCCAGCGGCTCCACCGCCTCGACGACCGCGGACCACTCGTCCGGTGCGAACCGTCCCTCGGCGCGCAGCAGCTCGGCGCGCAGCCACAGGTCGTAGGCGTGCCACACGGGCACACCGGTCGTCAGGGACTTGGCGGCCCGGCGGATCCGCTGGAGGATCTCCGGCCTGCCGGGCTCGGTCGCCGGCTGCCCGTGGGCGTGCGCCTCCGCGGTCGTGGCGGCGAGCAGGATCGGCCAGCCGTAGCGCTGTGTGCCGGGCGGGAGTCCGGTGTCGAGGACGTCGAGCAGCTCGGCGCGGGCGTCCGGGAGGCGTCCCTCGGCGGCCGCCACACCGATGGCGACCGCCTTCATGGGGAGGGCGTACTGCGGCATCGGGTCGTGGGTGCCGAAGAAGGTGCGGGCGTCGGCGAGACGGCGGGCCGCCCCGGCCACGTCCCCCCGGTCGTACGCGAGGCACGCCAGGCGCATCGAACCGCCGGTGCGGGGCTTGGCGCTCTGTTCGAGGCGCTGCGCGTTGGCCGCTGCCTGCGCCGCCTCCTCCCAGCGGCCGAGGGAGTGCAGGGACTCGGCGAGGTTGCCCCACACCCAGCCCTCGGAGTCCAGCAGTCCGAGTCTGCGGGTGATGTGGATGCCCTCGCGGAGGAGCCGGGTGGCCTCCTCCGAGCGGCCGACGCCCTCGAGGACGGACGGGAGGTTCACATGGGCGCGCGCGACCACCATGTCCACGCCCAGTTCGGTCGCCCGGTCCTTGACCTCGTACATCTCGGCGAGCCCGGTCTCGATGTCACCGGCGTCGACCATGAGGCCACCGAGGGTGAGCCGGGCGTTGAGTTCGATGTCGTGCGCGCCGACCATGCGCGCGTACTCGACGGCGCTCTCGGCGGCTGCCATGGCCTCCGGTCCTGGCTCGTGCAGCATCGCCCAGCCGGCAGCGGAGGCGAGGACCTCGGCGTGCACCTCGGACGGGGGCAGTCCGCGCACCAGGTCCTGTGCGGTGGCCAGTTCGGCCCAGCCGTCGCCGCGGGCGAGGGCCTGGGTGAGCCGGGAGCGCTGCTCCCAGAACCAGGCGGCGCGCAGGGGGTCGGGCTCCTCGTCGAGGAGGCGCAGCGCCCTCTTGGTGATCTTCAGCGAGCGTTCGCGTTCCCCGCAGAGGCGGCCGGCGACGGCGGCTTCGGCCATCAGGTCGAGGTAGCGCAGCGGCGTGGTCTGCGGGTCGCAGCCGCACGGGGGGTAGACCTCGGCGTAGTCGAGGGGGCGCAGGGTGGCCCGTACGGTGTCGGGGACGGCGTCCCACAGCTCCATGGCCCGCTCCAGCAGGCGCAGTTGTTCGGAGTAGGCGTGGCGTCTGCGGGCCTCGACGGAGGCGTCGAGGACGGCGGGCAGTGCCTTGGCGGCATCGTGGGCGTGGTACCAGTAGCTGGCCAGGCGGGTCACCCGCTCGTCGGCGGGGACCAGGGTGGGGTCGGCCTCCAGGGCCTCGGCGTAACGGCGGTTGAGGCGGGAGCGTTCGCCGGGCAGCAGGTCGTCGCTGACGGCCTCGCGGACCAGCGAGTGGCGGAAGCGGTAGCCGTCACGCTCGGGTGCCGGGGAGAGGATGCCGGCGTTGACGCCGGCCCGCAGGGCCTCGATGAGGTCGTCCTCGGTGAGCCGGGCGACGGCGGCCAGCAGTCGGTCCTCGACGGTGGAGCCGCCCTCGGCGACGATCCGGGCGACCGACTGGGCGGTTTCCGGCAGGCTCTCGACGCGGACCAGGAGCAGGTCGCGCAGGGAGTCGGTGAGGCCGGCGCAGCACCCCTCGTCGGCGGAGACGGCGAGTTCCTCGACGAAGAAGGCGTTGCCGTCGGAGCGGGCGAAGATGTCGTCGACGCGCTGGGGATCGGGTTCGCGGTCGATGATGCCGGCGATCTGCCGGTGCACCTCCTCGCGGTTGAAGCGGCCGAGTTCGACGCGCCGCACCGTGCGGAGCCGGTCGAGTTCGGCGAGGAGGGGGCGCAGGGGGTGGCGGCGGTGGATGTCGTCGGAGCGGTAGGTGGCGAGGACGAGGAGACGGCCGGTGCGCAGCGTGCGGAACAGATAGGTGAGCAGGTGGCGGGTGGAGGCGTCGGCCCAGTGCAGGTCCTCCAGGGCGAGGACGACGGTGTGGTCGGTGGCGACGCGTTCCAGCAGGCGGGCGGTGAGTTCGAAGAGGCGGGCCACGCCCTGTTCGTCGCGGCGGGGCTCGCGGACGGCGGGGCCGAGTTCGGGCAGCAGCCGGGCGAGTTCGTCCTCCTGCCCCGAGGAGGCGGCGGCGAGTTGTTCCGGCAGTTCGCGGCGCAGGTGGCGCAGGGCGGTGGAGAAGGGGGCGAAGGGCAGTCCGTCGGCGCCGATCTCGACGCAGCCGCCGAGCGCGACGATCGCGCCCCGGCGGCGGGCGGCGGCGGCGAACTCCTCGAGGAGGCGGCTCTTGCCGACGCCGGCCTCGCCGCCGAGCAGCAGCGCCTGCGGCTCCCCGGCGCCGGCGCGGGCGAGCGCGTCGTTCAGCGTGCCGAACTCGCTGACGCGGCCTACGAACACGGGACTGACGGACTTGGTCTCCACGCCACCGAGCATCGCACGCGCCTCCGATCGCGGAGCACTGTTTTTCGCCTCTGGAGGCGGTGCCCCGGCTCCGCCCGGTGCGGGGTGGGGGACGGCGGCCGACCCCCGTGCGGCCGCCGTCCGCGGGTCAGGCGGCCCGGGCGAACCGGCGCCGGCGGTGGCTATGGCTCTCGGCCTCGGCGGTGCGTGCGGCGGCTTCACGGCGGGCGGCGCGGCGGAGGCGGCTGACCTCCATGGCCAGGCGTTCGTGCTCGGCCCGGCGGACGAGCTCGTCGTGGCGCAGCTGGTGGAGTGCGTACTCGAACATGGTGGCCTCCTGGCGGATCCGGTGTCGGTATCGCTGTCCGCGATGCCTCCACCTTCGTCCGTGAGGCGGGCCCGTCACATCGGGAAGGTTCCGTATCTGTGGCGTGCGCGGTGCCTTAAGAAGCCACTGAGCAGGACGTCCGGCGCTCTTAGGGCCCCTTAGGCCCCCTCGGCCCCGGGACGCGACGAGGGGCCCCCGGCCGCCCGGAAACCCCCCGTGACCTGCGCTTGGCTCATCAGCCGGTGGCGGGCAGCCCCAGCAGTACGCCGGTGTACTTGAGGACCGCCAGCAGCAGTCCGATGACCCCGAGCGTGACACCCGCCCAGGCGACCGACTTGATCCAGGGCGCCTGGACGGTCCGCCGGGGCGCCCCGAAGGCGGGCCTGGCGAGCACGACCACGCCGACGATCAGCGCGGTCAGCGCGAAGAGGCCGCCCCACACCGCGCTGGTGTTCCAGGCGTCGCCGTACATCTCCTTGACCTGGGTGGCGACGCCGGCGTCCGCCGCGGCCTCCAGCTGGCCCACGAGGGTCTCGCGCGCGGCGGCGACGGTGCCCAGCCAGCTGCCGGTGAGCGAGACCAGGCCCAGTGCCGCCGAGACGAGGGCGGCGGCGCCCTGCCCGACACCGGACGGGCTCCCGCCCGCCCCGGGTACGGCCCGCTCCGCTTCCGTTTCCTCCCCCGTCCCCTGGTCCGTGACGTCGTCGGCCTCGGTGGCGTCCGCCGCCGTCTCGTCGCGCCCGGTGCCCGTTCCGGTTCCGGTTTCGGTTTCGTCCGCTGTGCTGGTTCCCATGTTCCGCACCGTACGGACGCTCTCTGAGAGTCCGCTTAATGAGCGTGGTGCGGGTGACCGCGGCGTGCCCGCCACTCCGGGGCCAGGACGGACCACACCTCCAGGTCGTGGCGGACCCCGTGGTGGAGATGGGCCTCGCGGCGGACCCCGTCACGGGTCATCCCGAGCCGGCGGGCCACCGCGACGCTCGGCGCGTTGCCGGTGGCGGCGACCCATTCGACCCGGTGGATCCCGCGCTGCTCGACCGCCCAGTCGATGAGCACCCGCATGGCACGGGTGACCAGCCCGCGCCCGGTGGCGGCGGGCTCCAGCCAGCAGCCGACCTCGCAGCTGCCGTTCGCGGCGTCGAAGTTCAGGGTGAGCACGCCGCCCACGAGCGTGCCGTCCAGCCAAAGCCCGTGCAGGGAGGCCGTGTCGGCGGCCCGCCAGTCGGCGTACCGCTGGAGCGCCTCCCGCGCGCCGGCCACGTCCGTGGCCTTGGCGCCGAAGGGGACGTACCGGTTGATGAAGTCCCGGCCCCGGTCCAGGTGGGCGAGGAACTCCTCCGCGTGCCACGGCTCCAGCGGACGCAGTTCGGCTCCGTCGTCACCCAGTCGTATCGCGTACATCTCGCTGTCGCTCCTCCTCGGCCAGCACGCACGCCACCTCGGCGTCCGTGGCGGCGGCCAGCCTCTCATGGGCGGCACGGGCCTCGGGCGGCTCGATGCTGATCCTCGGCAGGACGCGGTCCAGCCGGCGCGGCAGCCACCAGTTGGCACCGCCGAGGAGGTGCATCAGCGCGGGGACGAGCAGGGTGCGCAGGACGAAGGCGTCGAGGGCGACGGCCACGGCCAGCGCGATGCCGAACATGGCGATCACGCGGTCGCCGGTGAGGACGAAGGCGAGGAACACCGAAATCATGATCACTGCGGCGGAGTTGATCACCCGGCTGGTCTCGGCGAGGCCGACGCGGACGGCGCGCCGGTTGTCGCCGGTCTCCAGCCATTCCTCGTGCATCCGGCTCACCAGGAAGACCTGGTAGTCCATGGAGAGCCCGAAGAGGACGGAGACCATGATCACCGGCAGGAAGGGTTCGATCGGTCCTCCGGAGCCGAGGCCCAGCATCTCGCTGCCCCAGCCCCACTGGAAGATCGCGACGATGACGCCGAAGGTGGCGGCGACGGCGGCCACGTTCATCGCGGCGGCCTTCAGCGGGATGGCGAGCGAGCGGAAGCCCAGCAGGAGCAGCAGACAGCCCAGGCCGATGACGACGCCGACGAAGAGCGGCAGCTTGGAGACGATGACGTCGGCGAAGTCGTCGTACCCGGCCGTCACACCGCCGACGTGCACATCGAGCGAGGTGCCCGACTCCGCCCGGGGCAGCACGTCGGAACGCAGCCGGTCGACGAGGTCGCTGGTCTGCTCGGACTGCGGGGAGGAGTCCGGTACGACGGTGAGGTAGGCGGTGTCGCCGCCCCGGCCGTAGGTCGCCGGTGACACGGACGCGACCCCGTCGGTGTCGCGCAGGGTGGTGCCGAGGTTGTCCAGGGCGAGCCGGTCCCCGGCGTCATCGATCTCGGCGACGAGGGTGAGGGGGCCGTTCACCCCGGGGCCGAAACCGTCGGCAAGGAGGTCGTAGGCCTGGCGGGTGGTGGACGTCGTGGGGTCGTTGCCCTGGTCGGAGGTGCCCAGGTGGAGCGAGAAGGTGGGCAGCGTGAGGACGGCCATGACGACGACGGCGACCGCGCCGAGCAGCTTCGGGTGGCGCTCCACGAACGCCGACCAGCGGGCCGCGAAACCGGTCGGCACTTCCGGCTCGGGCCCGTGCTCGGCCAGCCGGCGCCGCTCCCGGCGGCTGAGCGCGCGCATGCCGATGAACGACAGCAGGGCGGGCAGCAGGGTGATGGAGGCGGCGACGGTGAGCACCACGGTGAGCGCGGCGGCTATGGCGACGCCGTTGAGGAAGTTCAGCCGCAGGATCAGCATGCCCAGCAGGGCTATGCAGACGGTCGCACCCGCGAAGACGACCGCCCGTCCGGTGGTGGCCACGGCGTTGCCTGCGGCCTCGGTGACGGTGAGGCCGCGCTTGAGTCCGCGCCGGTGCCGGGTGACGATGAACAGGGCGTAGTCGATGCCCACGCCGAGCCCGATCAGCATGCCGAGCATCGGCGCGAAGTCGGCGACGGTCATGACGTGACCGAGCAGCACGATCCCCGCGTAGGCGGTGCCCACACTGACCAGGGCGGTGGCGATGGGCAGCAGCGCCGCGGCGGGCGAACCGAAGGCGAGGAGGAGGACGACGGTGGCGACCAGCACGCCGACGATCTCGGCGGTGTGCCCGCCGGTGGCCTCGCTGAGCTCGACGGTGCCGCCGCTCAGCTCGACCTGCAGCCCGTCGGCCTCGGCGGCCTTGGCCGTCTCCACCACGGCAGCGGCCTGGCCCGCGTCGATGTCCTCGGCCTGGTCGTCGAAGGTGACCGTGGCGTAGGCGGTGCGGCCGTCCTGGCTGACGCGTCCGGCGCCCTCGTCGTCGTAGGGGCCGCTCACGGCGGCCACGCCGGGCAGCCGCTCGATGCGGTCCAGGGTGCGGGTCATGCTCTGCTCGACGCCGGTGTCCCGCACACTGCCGGACGATGTGTGCCAGACCACGTTGTCGCTGTCGCCGCCGAGGCCGGGGAAGCCCTCGTGCAGCAGTTCGGCGGCCCGCCCGGACTCGGTGCCCGGCACCTGGTAGTCGTTGGAGTAGGCGGAGCCGGAGGCGAAGGCTCCTGCGGCGACCCCGCCGAGGGCGAGGAGCCACAGCAGGACGGGTATCAGACGGCGTTGGACACACCAGCGTGCGAGGGCTGCCACGAATGTGCTCCCGGAGTGACTCGGGGTGGATCTTTGACCGGGAACAGTCGTGCGATGACGCAACAGCCCGCAAAGAACGCATGAGCAATGACTGCCACTGTCGCAGGCGAAAGAGATCGTTTGTCGCTTTCGTGCACTAACTCACATTTCGGAACCGGTCAGTCGAACCGGTCGCCGGACGGGGTCCACCGGGCGCGCCGCGCACCGCCACTGTCGACGTCCCCCGGGCGAGGATCCGCCGGGCAGGGTCCGCGGGGCGAGGGTCCACGGGCAGGTCGGAATCGGTTCGTCCGCTCATGCCGCGGGGGCGTAGTGCGACGGGCGGGAAAGTCGGATGCGGATGCCGCCCGCCGCCTGTTAGCGTCCGTCGGTCCGACATTCCGCGGCAGCCCGCCGCCGGCCGAAGCAGGTGCTTGGATGCTTGTCCGCCCGCTCTCCGACGCGACCTGTTCCCCCTTCACGGCCTCAAGGAGCCCGTTCACCGATGTCGGACATCACCACGGAGCACACCGCCCCTCCCGGCGACCTCGCTAGCCGCCTCGCCCTCCCCCGGTACCCCCGAAGCGCCACGTACGACATCCGCTGGACCGTCGACAACGCGATGGGCCCGCACGCACTGTGGCTGCTGGAGTGGCTCGCCCCGGCCCTCGGCCCGGACACCCTGCGCCCCGGCGCGCGGGTGCTCGACCTGGGCTGCGGACGCGCCATGACGTCGGTCTTCCTCGCCAAGGAGTACGACGTCCAGGTCACCGCGGCCGATCTGTGGATCCGGCCGGAGGAGAACCAGCGCCGGATCGCCGAGGCGGGGGTGGCCGACCGGGTGCTGCCGGTGCACGCCGAGGCGCACGACCTGCCCTTCGGGGAGGAGAGCTTCGACGCGATCGTCTCGATCGACGCCTACCAGTACTTCGGTACCGACGATCTCTACCTGCCGACGCTGACCCGGCTGCTGAAGCCCGGCGGGCGGATCGGCGTGGTCGTCCCGGCGATCGGCGAGGAGATCGCCGGCAGTGAACCGCCGGAGCACCTGGCTCCCTTCTGGGAGCCGGCCTTCTGGTGCTTCCACTCCCCCGCCTGGTGGAGCCGCCACTGGACCCGCAGCGGGGCCGTGGAGGTCGAGACGGCCGACTGGCTGCGGGACGGCTGGCAGGAGTGGCTGCTGTGGTGCGACGCCGTGGCCGAGATGAGCACGGAGGAGTTCCACGTGCGGATGTGCCGGGAGAACGCGGACCTGCTGCGCGCGGACCGGGGCCGCACCCTGGGCTTCGCCCGCGTGGTGGGCCGCCGTACCTGACCGCGCACCGTCACTGATCCCATGACAGAGGGGACGCACCCGGCCGGATGCGTCCCCTCTCCCGTGCTGCCGGGGCCTCAGCCCTCGACGTCCAGCTTCTGAAGGATCAGCTCCTTCACGCGGGCCGCGTCGGCCTGCCCGCGCGTGGCCTTCATGACGGCGCCGACCAGCGCGCCGGCCGCGGCGACCTTGCCGCCGCGGATCTTGTCCGCGATGGCCGGGTTGCCGGCGATGGCCTCCTCCACGGCCGTGGTGAGCGCGCCCTCGTCGGACACGACCTTCAGACCGCGCTTGTCGACGACCTCGTCCGGCGTGCCCTCGCCCGCGAGGACACCCTCGATGACCTGGCGGGCCAGCTTGTCGTTGAGGTCCCCGGCGTTCACCAGCTCGGTGACCCGGGCGACCTGCGCCGGGGTGATCGCCAGTTCGTCGAGGGCCGTGCCGGACTCGTTCGCGGCGCGGGCCAGCTCACCCATCCACCACTTGCGGGCGGAGGCGGCGTCGGCACCGGCGTCGATCGTGGCGACGATGGAGTCCAGCGCACCGGCGTTGAGGATCGCCTGCATGTCGGTGCCGGAGATCCCCCACTCCTCGCGGAGCCGGTTGCGGCGCACCAGCGGCAGCTCGGGCAGCCCCGCCCGCAGCTTCTCGACCCACTCGCGCGAGGGCGCCACCGGAACCAGGTCGGGCTCGGGGAAGTACCGGTAGTCCTCGGCCTCCTCCTTGACGCGGCCCGAGGTCGTGGACCCCGTGTCCTCGTGGAAGTGCCGGGTCTCCTGGATGATCGTCCCGCCGTCGTTCAGCACGGCGGCGTGCCGCTGGATCTCGAAACGGGCGGCACGCTCCACGGACCGGAGCGAGTTGACGTTCTTCGTCTCCGAGCGCGTGCCGAACTTCTCCCGGCCGTGCGGGCGCAGCGACAGGTTCACGTCGCAGCGCATCTGGCCCATCTCCATGCGGGCCTCGGAGACGCCGAGCGCCCGGATGAGCTCGCGCAGCTCACGGACGTACGCCCGCGCGACCTCGGGGGCACGCTCGCCGGCACCGGTGATCGGCTTGGTGACGATCTCGATGAGCGGGATGCCCGCGCGGTTGTAGTCGAGCAGCGAGTGGGACGCGCCGTGGATGCGCCCGGTGGCACCGCCCACGTGCGTGGACTTCCCGGTGTCCTCCTCCATGTGGGCGCGCTCGATCTCCACGCGGAAGGTCTCGCCGTCCTCCAGCTGTACGTCGAGGTAGCCGTCGAAGGCGATCGGCTCGTCGTACTGGGAGGTCTGGAAGTTCTTCGGCATGTCCGGATAGAAGTAGTTCTTCCGGGCGAAGCGGCACCATTCGGCGATCTCGCAGTTCAGCGCGAGGCCGATCTTGATCGCGGACTCGACGCCGATCGCGTTGACGACCGGGAGGGCGCCGGGCAGGCCGAGGCAGACGGGGCAGGTCTGCGCGTTGGCGTCGGCACCCAGCTCGGTCGAGCAGCCGCAGAACATCTTGGTCTTGGTGCCGAGTTCGACATGGACCTCGAGGCCCATGACGGGGTCGTACGACGCGAGAGCGTCCTCGTACGACACCAGGTCGGTCGTGGTGGTCACGGTGAAACTTCCCTCTCAGCCCAGCAGGACGTCGTCGTCGCCCAGCCGCTTCAGCTCGCGGTAGAGGATGGCGAGGCCGGTGACGATGGCGGCGGCGGACACGGTGGCGTCGATCAGGACCAGGGTGTCCTTCTCGGCGCGGGCCGTCCTCAGCCGCTTGGCCACGCCGAGCGCGCCGAACGCCGTGGCGGCCATGGACAGGTACGTGCCGGACTTGGACTTCTTGAAGCCCTTGGCCTTGGTCAGTGCACTCACAGCGACGGAGCCTCCTCGAGCAGCGGGTGGCCCCACTTTTGCACGAAGGCGGCCTCGACGGCCGCACCCACCTTGTAGAGGCGGTCGTCCTTCATGACCGGGGCGATGATCTGGAGCCCGACCGGCAGGCCGTCCTCCGGCGCGAGGCCGCAGGGCAGCGACATGGCGGCGTTGCCCGCCAGGTTGGTCGGGATGGTGCACAGGTCGGCGAGGTACATCGCCATCGGGTCGTCGGCACGCTCGCCGATCGGGAAGGCGGTGGTGGGGGTCGTCGGGGAGACGATCACGTCGACCTGCTCGAACGCCGTGTCGAAGTCCTGCTTGATCAGCGTACGGACCTTCTGGGCGCTGCCGTAGTACGCGTCGTAGTAGCCGGAGCTGAGCGCGTAGGTGCCGAGCATGATGCGGCGCTTGACCTCGTCGCCGAAGCCTGCCTCGCGGGTCAGCGAGGTGACCTCCTCGGCGGAGTGCGAGCCGTCGTCGCCGGTCCGCAGGCCGTAGCGCAGGCCGTCGAAGCGGGCGAGGTTGGAGGAGCACTCGGAGGGCGCGATCAGGTAGTAGGCCGACAGCGCGAGGTCGAAGGACGGGCAGTCCAGTTCGACGATCTCGGCACCGAGTTCCTTCAGCAGTTCGACGGACTCGTCGAACCGCTGGATGACACCGGCCTGGTAGCCCTCGCCGCGGAACTGCTTGACGACGCCGACGCGCATGCCCTCGACGCTGCCGTTGCGGGCGGCCTCGACGACCGCGGGGACCGGCGCGTCGATGGAGGTGGAGTCCATCGGGTCGTGCCCGGCGATCACCTCGTGCAGCAGGGCCGCGTCCAGGACCGTGCGGGCGCAGGGTCCGCCCTGGTCGAGGGAGCTGGAGAAGGCGACCATGCCGTACCGGGAGACGGCGCCGTACGTCGGCTTCACGCCGACGGTGCCGGTGACGGCGGCGGGCTCGCGGATGGAACCGCCGGTGTCGGTGCCGATGGCGAGCGGCGCCTGGAAGGAGGCGAGCGCCGCGGACGAACCGCCGCCGGAGCCGCCCGGGATCCTGGTGAGGTCCCACGGGTTGCCGGTCGGCCCGTACGCGCTGTTCTCGGTGCTGGACCCCATGGCGAACTCGTCCATGTTGGTCTTGCCGAGGATGACCACGTCGGCGGCCTTGAGCCGCTTGGTGAGCGTCGCGTCGTACGGCGGGATCCAGCCCTCGAGGATCTTGGAACCGACCGTGGTCGGGATGCCCTCGGTGGTGAAGATGTCCTTGAGCGCGAGGGGGACGCCGGCCAGCGGGCCGAGCTTCTCGCCGCGCGCCCGCTTCTCGTCGACGGCCCGCGCCTGCGCCAGGGCGCCCTCACGGTCGACGTGCAGGAAGGCGTGCACCTTCTCGTCGACGGCCTCGATGCGGGCCAGGTGCGCCTCGGTGACCTCGACGGCGGTGAGCTCGCCGGAGGCGATCTTCGCGGCGGTCTCGGCGGCGGTGAGCCTGATGATGTGATCGCTCATGGCGGGTTACTCCTCCCCCAGGATCTGCGGCACCTTGAAACGCTGCTGCTCCTGGGCCGGGGCGCCGGAGAGCGCCTGCTCGGGGGTGAGCGAGGGACGGACCTCGTCCGGCCGCATGACGTTCGTCAGCGGGAGCGGGTGCGAGGTCGGCGGTACGTCTTGGTCGGCGACCTCGCTGACGCGGGCGACCGCGCCGATGATGTCGTCGAGCTGGCCTGCGAAGTGGTCGAGCTCTTCGGGCTTCAGCTCCAGACGCGCCAGCCGGGCGAGGTGGGCGACCTCCTCGCGCGTAATGCCAGGCATGCAGCGATCCTCTGGGTGAGTGTGTGTGGTTTGGGGCCAATCCTATGGGGCGGGGCGCCGTGGCCGGTAAACGGTTTGCCCGGGACCCGCTCCCGGTGTCGCGCGGCGTGGACGGCGCCGTCCGCGAAGTGACCGCCGTCACCGTGCCGCAGCCCCGACGTCACCGTGCCGCGGCCTCGCGGGCTCCGCGCTCCTGCCCCGCGGGCTCCGCGCGTCGCCTCGTGACGGCGAGAGTCCGTTCAGACCGCGAAGAGCAGTCCCGCGGCGATCAGGACGACGGCCGCGGTGGCGAAGTGGATGCCGAAGGCCACGGCCCTCGTCCCCCCGTGGCGCAGCACGAGGAGGGTGTCGCCGAGCGGCACGAGGGCCACGCAGAGCATGAACCACGCCTCGGCGCGGGCTCCGGCGAAGACCAGCAGCGCCAGGCCGACCACGCCGAACGCTCCGTCCCTGAGGCCCTTGACCGACAGATAGGCGCCCGCGTCGCCGCGCGGATCGGCCGGGACGCCGTAGCCGGCGGCGGCGGGGGCGGGCCGGAACAGGAAGCTGTACCCGAGGAACAGGCAGAACAGGTTGAGCACGACGGCCAGGGTGTACGCGAGGACGGTCACGACTCCTCCTTGCTAGCAGCGCTAGGGACGAGAGTGACGCTAGCAGAGCGTCGACAGAATGCCTAGCGTTGCTAGAATCGAGGGATGACGATCCAGACGCGCCGGGAGCGCGAACGAGCGGAGCGGGAGCGGCTGATCGTGACGGCCGCGCGGGAACTGGCCGAGGCGGAGGGCTGGGACGCGGTCACCACCCGCCGTCTGGCCGCGGAGATCGAGTACAGCCAGCCGGTCCTGTACAGCCACTTCAGGGGCAAGGACGCGATCATGGCGGCGGTCGCGGTACGGGGCTTCGAGGAACTCGCCGCCGCACTGCGGACGGCGGCAGCGGCGGCCGGGGACGCGCGCGCGAGGGTGGCGGCCGTCGGGAAGGCGTACACCGACTTCGCTCGCCGGCGGCCCGCGCTCTACGACGCGATGTTCACGCACCGGGTGGACCTGGCGTTCGCCACCCCCGAGGCTCCCGCCGCCCTTCAGGAGGGGTTCGGCGAACTGCTCAGGGCCGTCGAGCCGTTCGCGGCCGAGGGCGACGACGCCGGGCTGCTCACCGAGACGTACTGGGCGGGGCTGCACGGGCTGGTGACGCTGATGCGCAGCGGCCGGCTGCCCGAGGAAGCCCACGGACGCCGACTCGCCCTCCTGACCGCCCACTTCGCACCCCACCCCGACGCGGACTGAGCGGAGCGGCCCGAGGGCCGCCGGGCGGCGGCGTCGTCCGGCGGGCCGTCGCCCCTGGACGCCGCCTCAGGCCGACGCCCGCCGGCGGGCGCCCCATACCGGACGGGCTGTGGCCCGGCCGCCCGGCGGAGCGGACGGTGTCACTCGTCGGTGGCCGCGGCCGGCAGTGCGGCGGCGGTGCGCACCCAGCCCCGGGAGCCACGGGCCAGCAGCCAGGCCGTCGTCTCCTCGGGCGGCATCGCCGCGGCGACCAGCCAGCCCTGCACCGCGTCGCAGCGCAGGTCCCGCAGCCGCTCCCAGGTCTCGTCGTCCTCGACGCCCTCCGCCACGACGAGCAGCCCCAGCGAGTGGGCGAGATCGATCGTGCACCGCACGATCTCCGCGTCCTCGGTGTCGACGGCCAGCCGCGCCACGAACGAACGGTCGATCTTCAGCTCGCTCACCGGCAGCCGCCGCAGGTGCACCAGCGAGGAGTACCCGGTCCCGAAGTCGTCCAGGGACATCTTCACGCCGTGCCCGGTCAGCGCGTTGAGGGTGTCCGCCGCGCGCTGCGGGTCCTCCAGCAGCACGTGCTCGGTGATCTCCAGCTGGAGCGCTCCCGCCGGCACCCCGTGCCGGGCCAGCCGCGCCGCGACGGAACCGGCGAAGCCGGGGGTGTGGACGTCGCGCGGCGAGACGTTGACGGCCACCGGGACGAACAGGCCCTGGGCGCGCCACTCGGCGACCTGCCCGAGCGCGGTCTCCAGTACGTACTCGGTGAGGTGCGGCATCAGCCCGGACGACTCGGCGATCGCTATGAACTCGTCCGGCGGCACCTTGCCCCGCTCCGGATGCACCCACCGCACCAGGGCCTCCAGCCCGGACACCTGTCCGTCGAAGCGCACCTTGGGCTGGTAGTGCAGCTCCACCTCGCGGGCGTCCAGCGCCCGGCGCAGATCACCCAGCAGCCCCAGCCGGTCGGGGGTGTTGGAGTCGCGCTTGGACTCGTACGCCTCCACGCCCGTGCGGTCCCGCTTGGCCTGGTACATCGCCACGTCCGCCCGCCGCAGCAGCCCTTCCGCGTCGACCGCGTGGTCCGGGAACACGGCGACTCCCGCACTCGCCTCCAGGACGAGGGTGAGCCCGTCGAGGTCGAGGGGGGAGCTGAGGGCGGAGACGAGCCCGCGGGCGACGCGGGTGGCGGACGTCGTGGAGTCGGCGACGGGCAGTAAGACGGCGAACTCGTCACCGCCGAGCCGCGCGGCCTCCGCCCCGCGCGGCAGCGCTGCTCTCAGCCGGTCGGCGATCTGCAACAGCAGCCGGTCACCGGCGAGATGCCCGAGCGTGTCGTTGACCGACCGGAACCGGTCCAGGTCGATCAGCATGAGCGCGGAGCGCACGCCGATCCGCTCCGCGTCGTCCAGCGCGGTCCAGATGCGTTCCAGCAGCCACTGACGGTTGGGCAGCCCGGTGAGCGGATCGCGCAGCTGCTCCTCGGCCCGCGCACGGGCGATCCACAGGGTGGAGTCGAGGGCGATCAACGGGATGGAGAACAGCGGCAGCAGCACGGGCTTGGCATCGGCCACGACACACACCAGGGGCGCTATGCCGAGCAGGGCCACCGCGACCAGCCCCTGCCGGACCAGGGCGCTGCGCGCCACGGTCGGCAGCCCCGAGCGGGAGGTGTGCAGATACCACAACAGCCCCCGGGTGACCGCGAGGTAGACCGCGGCGAGCAGCACCACGCCGGGTGCGGTGTAGGGCGTCCAGGTGTCGGGCGTGGACGGCGACTCGACGGACGGCACCGAGCCGAACGCTGCCAGCACCAGCGCGCCCGCGCCGATGCCGAGCAGGTCCACCGAGCCGTGCAGCACCCCCTGCCGCCAGCGGCCCCGCCGGGCGACCCCGACCAGTACGACGACGGTGAGGCTGACCAGTACGGCCGCGATCCAGCCGTACAGCATGAGCACGGCGAGGGTGAGGGCGGCGCCGGAGCCGGTGCCGCCCCACCAGCGGGAGCGGCCCAGCATCACGAGGTGCCCGACGATGATCCCGGTGAGCACGGCCAGGGACCAGCCGACGGTGCCGGACGGGAAGAGCGCGTGTCCGGCGGTGAAGGCGCGCAGGAAGCCGGCGCCGAGCACGAAGCCGGCCGCCGCGACGACCGCGGTGGGCAACGCGGGCCAGGACGGGTGCCGTTCGGTGTCCGTCTCGGACAGTGACGCCGACAGTGACGTGGACAGCCGGGGGCCGTGCCCGGCGGCCTGCGGTCCGGCGCCGCGCCCGCCCGCGGAGCTCTCGCCGGCGCGCACCCGCGCGCCCGGCGGCCCCGCGGGCCGCCCGCCCCCACGGCCGCGCCGCCACGCGACCGCCCTGCGGCGCAGGCGCAGCCGTGAGCCCGTAGCGGCGCTCTCGGTCGGTTCCATTCCGTCCCTCTCACAGCCGGCGGTGCCCACGCCACGCGGCCCGATGCCCGACAGCCCTCAGCGGCTCCGCGGTGGAAAGTCCTTCCCCCGGCCCTTCGCGGGTGCGGGGTCTGCCCCGACCGCGACGGGGCACGGCAGGCGCACATCTCAACAGTAGGCCGCGGACGGCTTCCACGGGCCCCGGTCGCCGACGGTTGCCCGAATGCGCCCCAGCCACCCGTATGCATCTGGTATGCGCAGATCGGGTGGCCTTCAACCGCTATTCCTCGGCCGAAAGGGCGACGTCGGCCGCGGCCATCGGCCCCTGCTCGAGAAGGACGGCGAAGCCCTCTTCGTTCAGAACCGGCACCTTGAGCTGCATCGCCTTGTCATATTTTGACCCGGGATTGTCGCCCACCACGACGAACGACGTCTTCTTGGACACGGAACCGGTCACCTTCGCGCCCTGATTCTGCAGCGCCTCTTTCGCGCCATCCCGGGTGAACTCCTCCAGGGTTCCGGTCACGACGACGGTGAGTCCTTGCAGCGGACGCGGCCCCTCGTCCTCGCCTGCCCCCTCGTCCTCCATGCGGACGCCGGCCGCCTTCCACTTGCGGATGATCTCCCGGTGCCAGTCCTGCGCGAACCACTGCTTGAGGGAGGCGGCGATGGTCGGGCCGACCCCCTCGGTGCCCGCCAGCTCCTCCTCGGTGGCCTGTTCGATGCGGTCGATGGAGCGGAACTCACGGGCCAGCGCCTCCGCCGCGACCGGCCCGACATGACGGATCGACAGACTGGTCAGCACGCGGGCCAGCGGACGCTCCTTGGCCGCCGCGATGTTCGCCAGCATCGCGATCGCGTTCTTCCTGGGCTCGCCCTCCTGGTTGGCGAAGACGGTGGCGATCTTCTCCTCGCCCGTCTTCGGGTCCCGCTTGGGCAGCCCGCTGTCCTGGTCGAGGACGTACGCCTTGATGGGCAGCAGCTGCTCGACGGTGAGGTCGAAGAGGTCGCTCTCGTCCTTCAGCGGCGGGTCCTCCGGCTCCAGCGGCCTGGTCAGCGCCGCCGCGGCGACATAGCCGAAGTGCTCGATGTCCAGCGCCTTGCGCCCGGCCAGGTAGAACAGCCGCTCCCGCAACTGAGCCGGGCAGGAACGGGCGTTGGGGCAGCGCAGGTCGATGTCGCCCTCCTTCATCGGCCTGAGCGGCGTGCCGCACTCCGGGCACTCGGCGGGCATCACGAACTCCCGCTCGCTGCCGTCGCGCTTGTCGACGACCGGACCGAGGATCTCGGGGATGACGTCACCTGCCTTGCGGAGCACCACCGTGTCACCGATGAGCACACCCTTGGCCTTGACCACGTCCTGGTTGTGCAGCGTGGCGAACTCGACCTCGGACCCGGCGACCGTGACCGGCTCGACCTGCGCGTAGGGGGTGACCCTGCCCGTACGGCCCACGCCCACGCGGATGTCCACCAGCTTGGTGTTGACCTCCTCGGGCGCGTACTTGTAGGCGATGGCCCAGCGCGGGGCGCGCGAGGTGGTGCCGAGGCGGCCCTGGAGCGGGATCTCGTCGAGCTTGACGACGACGCCGTCGATCTCGTGGGCCACGGAGTGGCGGTTCTCGCCGTAGTGGGCGATGAACTCCCGTACGCCGGCGAGGTCGTCGACGACCCTGTTGTGCTCGGAGGTGGGCAGGCCCCAGGTCTTGAGCAGGTCGTATCCCTGGGAGAGGCGGGTCATGCCCTTGTAGCCCTCCAGGACGCCGATGCCGTGGACCACCATGTGCAGCGGGCGGGTGGCGGTGATCCGCGGGTCCTTCTGCCGCAGCGAACCGGCCGCCGCGTTGCGCGGGTTGGCGAAGGGCTTGTCGCCGGCCGCGACCAGCCGGGCGTTCAGCTCCTGGAACTTCTCCATCGGGAAGTAGACCTCGCCGCGGATCTCCACCAGGCCGGGCACCTTCTCGCCCGTCAGCCGGTCCGGGATCTCGGCGATGGTGCGGACGTTGGGCGTGATGTCCTCGCCGGTGCGGCCGTCGCCGCGGGTCGCCGCGCGGACCAGCCGGCCCCGCTCGTAGGTGAGGTTGACGGCGAGGCCGTCGACCTTCAGCTCGCACAGGAAGTGGAACTTCTGCTCGCCCAGCTCCTTGTGGATGCGCTCGGCCCAGGCGGCGAGGTCGTCGTCGTTGAAGGTGTTGTCGAGGGAGAGCATCCGGGAGACGTGCCGCACGGAGGTGAACTCCGTCTCGTACGCGCCCGCGACCTTCTGGGTCGGCGAGTCCGGGGTGCGCAGTTCCGGGTGCCGGTCCTCCAGCGCCTCCAGGTCGCGCAGCAGCGTGTCGAAGTCGGCGTCGCTGATGACGGGGGCGTCGTTCACGTAGTACCGGAAGCGGTGCTCCTCGATCTGCTCGGCGAGCCGGGCGTGCTGCTCCCGCGCCTCGGCGGGCACGCTCGTCGTCTCCGCTTGCTTGTCGCCGGCCACCGTGTGTCCTCCCGTTACTCTGGGTTGTCCGCGAGGGATCTCGCCGCCCTGACGCAGTGTGCGTAGGCCGCGCGCGCGTACGCGGGAGAAGCCCCCGCGAGTCCGCACGCCGGAGTGATCGTGACCGCCTCCGGGAGGAGTCCCGGCCGCAGCCCCAGCCTGCGCCAGAGCGTCCTGACACCCATGACGCTACCGCCCGGGTCGGACAACGGTCCGTCCGTGCCCGGGACGACACCGGCGAACAGCCGCATCCCGCCCTCCACCGCTTCCCCGATCGCCTCGTCGTCACGCTCGGTGAGGAGGGAGACGTCGAAGGAGACCGCCGCCGCGCCCGCCCGGCGCAGCAGGGCGAACGGGACGTCCGGTGCGCACGAGTGGACCACGACGGGGCCGCCGTCGTGAACCCCGACGACGCCGCGCAGTGTCGCCTCGACGATCTGCCGGTCCACCGCGCGGTGGGTGCGGTAGCCGCTCGCGGTGCGCACCTGTCCGCGCAGTACGGCGGTGAGGGAGGGCTCGTCGAGCTGGAGGACGGGGCGGGCGCCGGGGATGCGCCGCCGCAGTTCGTCGAGGTGGAGGCGGAGCCCTTCGGTGAGGGAGGCGGCGAGGTCGCGGCAGGCGCCGGGGTCGGAGAGGGCGGACTCGCCGTTCTTCATCTCCAGGGAGGCGGCGAGGGTCCAGGGGCCGACAACCTGGACCTTGAGCGGGCCCTGGTAGTCCTGGGTGAACTCCTCCAGCGCGTCGAGGTCCTCGCGGAGCCAGGAGCGGGCGCGTCTGGTGTCGCGGCCGGGGTGGTCGCCGATGCGCCAGCCGCTGGGTTCGACCCGGGCGTACAGCTCCACGAGCAGGCCGGCGGTGCGGCCGATCATGTCGGCGCCGGGGCCGCGGGCCGGGAGTTCGGGGAGGTGGGGGAAGTCCTCGAAGCTGCCGGTGACCGTTTTGGCGGCTTCCCGGGCGTCGCCGCCCGGGAGGGAGCCGACGCCGGTGGCGGGGCCGAAGGGGGGCTGGCTGTTTTCGCTCACGCGAGAAGCGTACGGTCGGCTTCGCGGCGGGGGGGTCTCGCCCCCGCCGCCCCTTCCCGTCCCGTCCCCCGGGGGCTGCGCCCCGGAGCCCCTTTCGGCCCCGGACGGGCCTCGTCCTCACACGCCGGACGGGCTGGGTGACCTGCCCGCCCCGGACAGGGCTGGTGACCCGGGCGGGCTGGGGGTCACCGTCCCGGTCGTACGGTCAGGTCGTTGATCTCGGCGTCCCTCGGGAGGTCCAGGGCCGTCACGATCGTCGTGGCGACCGACTCGGGGTCGATCCACCTGCCCGGGTCGTAGTCCTTGCCCTCCTGCTGGTGGACCTTGGCCTGCATGGGGCCGGCGGTGCGGCCGGGGTAGACGGAGGTGACCCTGACGCCGTTGCCGTGCTCCTCGTGGCGCAGGGAGTCGGCGAGGGCCTTCAGGCCGTGCTTGGAGGCCGCGTAGGCGGACCAGCCGGCGTGGGCGGCCAGGCCGGCGCCGGAGTTGACGAAGAGGACGTGGCCGCGGCTCACGCGGAGCTGCGGCAGGAAGTGGCGGGTCAGTTCGGCGGGCGCCACGAGGTTGACGTTGAGCTGGTGGCGCCAGGTCTTCGGGGTCAGCTCGCCGACCGGGCCGAGGTCGACCACGCCGGCGACGTGGAGGAGGGAGTCCACCTGCTCGGGGAGCGGCTGGTGGGAGAAGGCCCAGCTCAGCCGGTCGGGATCGGCGAGGTCGCCGACGAGGGTGCGGGCACCGGGGAACCGGGCCGCCAGTTCCTTCGCCCGGCCCGCGTCCCGCGCGTGCAGCACGAGGTCGTCCCCGCGCGCGTGCAGGCGGCGGGCGACGGCCGCGCCGATGCCGGAGCCCGCTCCGGTGATCACATGTGTAGCCATGCCCGCCATGCTCGCATCACCGGGCGCTCACTCCACGCCCAGGCTCTCCTCCAGGTACGCCAGCGCGCCCACCGGCTCCTCGGCGAAGAAGACCAGGTCGGTGAGGGGGCGGGGCAGGAAGCCCTCGGCGTCCATGCGGCGGAACTGCTCCTTGAGCCCGTCGTAGAACCCGGCGGTGTTCAGCAGCACCACCGGCTTCTCGGTGTGCCCGTGCTTCTTCAGTTCCAGGATCTCGGTCGCCTCGTCGAGGGTGCCGGTGCCGCCGACCATGACGACGACCGCGTCGGCCTTCTCCAGCAGCAGCCGCTTCCGCTCGGCGAGGTCCCCCGCGATCACCATCTCGTCGACGCCGTCGCGTGCCTTGGCCGCGAGGAACTCCACGGAGACGCCGCACAGCCGGCCGCCCGCCTCCTGCACCCCGTCGGCGACGACCTTCATCAGACCGGTGTCCGAGCCGCCCCAGACCAGGGTGTGCCCGCCCTTGCCGAGCAGCCGTGCGAAGTCCCGCGCGGGTCCGGTGTAGCGGTCGTCGAGGTCGGCGGCGGAGAGGAAGACGCAGATGTTCACGGCCCCACGGTACGGGCCCGGTCGGACATCACGGTCAGCCGCATCTTCGACTGCCGGTGCGGCAGCTCCTCCCAGTCGTCCATGAACCGCGCCGACAGGCCGTGTCCTGCGGCGAGCTCCGCCAGCGTCTCGGTCCGGTAGTAGAAGTCCTCGTGCAGCACCTGGTGCTCCTCGCCCTCGGTGCGGTCGAAGGTGAAGTCGAAGAACCCGCCGGGCGCCAGCACCCGGCCGACGTGCGCGAAGCACTCCTCGACGACGTGCCGGGGCGAGTGCGAGAAGACGCTGTGCGCGTGCACGACGTCGAAGTGGGCGTCGGGCAGGAAGGCGAGGGTGAGGTCGTTCGCCAGGGTCAGGTGGGGCAGCTTGGCCTGGAGTCCGTCGCGTACGAGGGTGTCCTGGGCGGCGAGCAGGATGTGCGGCGAGATGTCGATGCCGTAGTAGTGGCCGGGTGCCAGGTGGTCGATGAACAGGCGCCCCGCGCGGAGGTTGCCGCAGCCGATGTCCAGCATCCGGTGGTGGGGCCGCAGACCGTGCCCGACCAGGTAGTCGAACTGCATCCGGCCGATGCGCGCCCACTGCTCGCGCGAGGGGTTGTGGCCGACGGCGGCCTCGGCGCTGCGGGCGGCGTCGGAGGCCATGACCGCGCGGTAGTAGGCGATGTGGTCGCGGTGGAGCAGCCGCAGCCAGGCGTCCCGCAGGGCGCGGCGCGCGTGGGCGGGGACGCGCCGCGGGTGGCCCAGGGCGTAGCGGGCCCGGTGGGTGAGACTTCCCCGGTTCCTGCCGGTGTTCCTGGCTCCCATGGGACCTCCTCGGGAAGAACTCCGCTCCAGCGTGCGCTGTCATCTCCGAGTCGGCTACTCGTGAGGAGCGATCGTGACCAAGGGCCACCGCATCACCGTCGAGCCCAGTGACCGGCACGTGCGCGTCGTGCGCGACGGGCAGGTGCTGGCGGAGAGCGACCGGGCGCTGGTGCTGCACGAGACGGGCTGTCCCGCCCGCTACTACATCCCGCCGGAGGACGTACGGCTCGATCTGCTGACGCCGTCCGCGACCCACACGCACTGCCCGTTCAAGGGCACCGCCTCGTACTGGTCCCTGCCGGACGCCGCGGACCTGGTGTGGGCGTACCCGGAGCCGAAGGCGGACGTCGCGGAGATCAGGGACCACCTGTGCTTCTACGACGTGGAGGTCGGCTGACGGCGTCGCTCGCGTAGAAGGGTTGCGCTCGGCGGACGCGCCGCCCGCCTCCCCGACGAACTCCGCGCCGTGCGGCAGTCTGTCGAGACATGGACGAGAACATCTCTTCGCGCGACGGCACCTCGCTGGCCTACGAGAGCGCCGGCCGGGGTTCCACGATCGTCCTCGTCAGCGGTGCGATGTCGACGGGGGCCACGGTGGCGCCGCTGGCGGCTCCCCTGTCGGAGCGGTTCCGGGTGGTCGTGTACGACCGCCGGGGCCGGGGCGCGAGCGGTGACACGGCGCCGTACGCGGTGGAGCGGGAGGTCGAGGACCTGGCGGCGTTGATCGAGGCGGTGGGCGGTGAGGCGGCCCTGTACGGCGTGTCCTCGGGGGGTGCGCTGGCGCTCCGGGCGGCGGCGAGCGGGCTGGCGGTACGTCAGGTCGCGGTGTACGAGACGCCGTTCGCGATGTCGGCGGAGGATCGGGAGGAACGCGCCCGGTACACCGAGGAGTTGACGGCGGCGCTCGCGGAGGGGCGGCGCGGGGACGCGGTGGAGCTCTTCCTGCGGCTGACCGGGCTCGGTGAAGCGGTCATCGAGGGTGCCCGGCAGTCCCCGATGTGGGCCGCGATGGAGTCGATGGCGCCGAGCCTGGCGTACGACGACGCCGTGATGGGCGACGGGAGCGTGCCGCGCGAGATGCTGGCGGGGATCGGGGTGCCGGTGCTGTCGATCGCGGGGGACGCGAGTCCGGCGTGGATGCGCGAGGCCGCGCGGGCGATCGCGGAGTCGGTCCCCCGGGGCGCGTACCGCGCCCTGGGGGGACAGACCCACATGGTGGAACCGGACGTCCTGGCGCCGGTGCTGGCGGAGTTCTTCAAGGGGTGAGGCCCGCCAGGGGGCGGTCGGGGACCGGGTCGTGCCGGACGCGGTCGGCGGGCAGCCCGAGTACGGAGAGGTGCCGGGTCACCGCGGTGACCATGGCGGGCGGGCCGCTGACGTACGCGACGTGCCCGGTGAAGTCGCCGTGCCGGGCGACCGCCGCGCCCACGGGGCCGTGCTCGCAGCGGCCGGAGCCGTCCTCGGTGACCCGGACCACCCGCAGCCAGGGGCAGCGGTTCTCCAGTCGGACGAGCGCCGGCTCGTCGTACAGGTCGTCAGCGGTACGGGCGCCGAGGAACAGGTGCGCGGAGCGGCCCGGGACGCGGCGCGCGGCCAGGTCCTCGAGCAGCGCCCTGGCGGTGGCCCAGCCGGTGCCGCCGGCCACGATCAGCACGTCCCGGGCGGGGTCGTCGTCCAGGGTCGTGGTGCCCTGGGCCGGTCCCAGCAGCAGGGTGTCGCCGGGGCCGGTGCCGGTCACCAGGGCGTCGCTCACACCGCCGGGGCCGGTGCGCCGGATGTGGAACTCCAGTTCGCCGTCGGTCCCCGGCCGGCCGGCCGGGGTGTACGGGCGCCAGGTGTGCGGGAGCAGCGGACTCTGCAGCCGCACGTACTGACCGGGCAGACAGGGGTACGGCTCGGACGGGCGGAGGCGGAGAACGGCGAGGTCCGGGCGGAGGCGCTGGTGGTGGGTCACCGTGCCGCTCCAGTAGGCCGGTTCGCCCAGCGCGTCGTTCGCGCCCCGCACCATGGCCGCGGCGGCGAACCGCACCATGCGCAGCCACGCGCCCGTGACGTCGCCGCCGAGCCGTCCTCCGGCCTGCCGCCGGAGCGCCTCCTGGAGCGACTCCCCGAACACCTCGTAGTGCACCGGGAGCACACCGAGTTTGCGGTGGTCGCGGCCGAGGCGGGTGAAGACGGCGGTCACCTCGTCGGGATGGTCCAGGTTCTCGATCAGGTACCGGAAGGCCCGCTCCAGGTGGGCCATCTGGAACTCCATCGACGCGGGGAACAGCTGCCGCAGGTACGGGTGCCGCTCGAACATGGCGTCGTAGAGGTGCTCGATGAGCGCGCCGAAGGGCGTGACCTGCGCCAGGTTCCGGACGATCGCCTCCTGGTCGGCGGGCCCGGTGGGGACGGCCGGGAGGCCGGCCGGCACGGGGACCGGGGAGGCGTGTGCCGGCGCGTGCCCGGCGGGGGCGCGCAGCCGGTCACGCAGGCGCATGGCCTCCTGCCGGGCGAGCAGACCGTGGTAGTCGGTGGTCACGCGCCCACCCGCCGCACGCTCCGGGCGGGGCACACCGGGGAGCCGGCACGCACCGGGCGGACGGCTGGGGCGGGGACGGCTGTGCGGGGCATCGCGGCGTTTCCTGTCGGCTCTGTGTCAGGGTGCGCGCGCTCCGGCCCGGTGCACGGTGGCCGTGCGCAGGCCAGAGGGCGCGTCCGCAGCACATCACGGCGAGGGGCGGGCGGGGCGCCGCCGGAGGTCCCCCGGCCTGGGGCCGGAGGTCCCTGCCGCAGAGGGCCGTTCGGCCGCACGGAGGCCGGACCGCGTCAGACCGCCGTGGCCGCTCCGGTGGCCCGCACCGTGGACGCGATGGTCGCCGAGCCGACCACACGGGTGCCGTCGTACAGCACGATCGCCTGGCCGGGGGCGACGCCGCGGACGGGCTGGCTGAAGGACACCCGGAGTTCCCCGTCGACGAGTTCCGCCGTCACCCCGGTCTCGCCGCCGTGGGCGCGCAGCTGGGCGGTGTAGGTGCCGGGGCCGGTGGGGGCGGCGCCGCACCAGCGGGGCTTGATCGCGGTCAGGGCGGTGACGTCGAGGGCCGCCGCGGGGCCGACGGTGACCGTGTTGTCGACCGGGGAGATGTCGAGGACGTAGCGGGGCTTGCCGTCGGGGGCGGGGGTGCCGATGCGCAGGCCCTTGCGCTGGCCGATGGTGAAGCCGTAGGCGCCCTCGTGGGTGCCGACCTTGGCGCCGGACTCGTCGACGATGTCCCCCTCGGCCTTGCCGAGGCGGCCGGCGAGGAAGCCCTGGGTGTCGCCGTCGGCGATGAAGCAGATGTCGTGCGAGTCGGGCTTCTTGGCGACGGCGAGTCCGCGCCGCTCGGCCTCCGCGCGGATCTCCTCCTTGGTGGTGACCGTGTCACCGAGGGGGAACATGGCGTGGGCGAGCTGGCGGTCGTCGAGCACGCCGAGGACGTAGCTCTGGTCCTTGGCCATGTCGGAGGCGCGGTGCAGCTCGCGCGTGCCGTCCTCGCGCAGGATCACCTGGGCGTAGTGGCCGGTGCACACGGCGTCGAAGCCGAGCGCGAGCGCCTTGTCCAGCAGCGCGGCGAACTTGATCTTCTCGTTGCAGCGCAGGCACGGGTTCGGGGTGCGGCCGGCCTCGTACTCGGCGACGAAGTCCTCGACGACGTCCTCGCGGAAGCGGTCGGCGAGGTCCCACACGTAGAACGGGATGCCGATGACGTCGGCGGCGCGGCGTGCGTCGCGCGAGTCCTCGATGGTGCAACAGCCCCGCGCGCCGGTACGGAACGACTGGGGGTTCGCGGAGAGCGCGAGGTGGACTCCGGTCACGTCGTGGCCCGCCTCGGCCGCGCGGGCGGCGGCGACGGCGGAGTCGACTCCGCCGGACATGGCGGCCAGGACGCGGAGGGGGCGGGGGCGCTGCGGGATGTCAGTCATAGCCCTTCAAGGGTACGGGGCGCGGGAACCAGGGCGGCCGGGTATCCGTTCACGCTCACATGGGGGAGAACAAGACTTCCGGGGACACGGACCGGCGCATCGGGCGGCGGGCCCTGATCGTGGGCGGGGCCGCGGCCGCGGCCGGCACGGCGGTGCTGGCCCGTGACGAGCTGGCGCGGCTGTGGTGGCGCGTGCCCGGCGTCGAGAAGCCGCGCGAGCCGGGCGCGGTCGACTTCACGGGCGCCCGCTGGGTGGCGGCCTCGGACGCGAACTGGCGGCGGGCCGACCGGCCGGACGACTTCGGCATCGACATGGTGATCGTCCATGTCACCCAGGGCAGCTTCGACAGCGCGGTGCGGGCGTTCCAGGACCCGGGACACAAGGCGGCGACGCACTACATCGTGGGCCAGGACGGCCGGGTCACGCAGATGATCCGCGAGCTGGACGTGGCGTACCACGCGGGCAACCGCGACTACAACGAGCGCAGCATCGGCATCGAGCACGAGGGCTTCGTGGACCGCCCCGGGGACCTCACGGACGAGATGTACGAGGCGTCGGCCCGTCTGACGGCCCGCATATGCGCCCGCTATGACATCCCCGTGGACCGGGAGCACATCATCGGCCACGTCGAGGTCCCCGGCACCGACCACACCGACCCGGGACCGCACTGGGACTGGAACCGCTACCTCACACTCGTCCGCGCGGCCCGCACCACACAGGCGACACCGGACGCCAAAGCACTGTCCTAGGGGCGGAGGGGCGAAAGGACCCCTTACATCAGCCCCGCGGCCCGAGCCCTCTCCACCGCCGGCCCGATGGCCTTCGCCAGCGCCTCGACGTCCGCCTCCGTCGAGGTGTGCCCCAGCGAGAAGCGCAGTGTCCCGCGGGCGAGATCGGGGTCCACCCCGGTGGCCAGCAGGACATGGCTGGGCTGGGCCACTCCGGCGGTGCAGGCGGAACCGGTCGAGCACTCGATGCCCTGGGCGTCGAGCAGCAGCAGCAGCGAGTCCCCCTCGCACCCGGGGAAGGTGAAGTGGGCGTTGGCCGGCAGGCGGCCGTCCGGGGCGGGATCGCCGCCGAGGACCGCGTCGGGGACGGCCTCGCGGACCGCGGCGACCAGGTCGTCCCGCAGCCGCCCGATCTCGCGGGCGAACCACTCCCGCTGTTCGGCGGCGAGCCGTCCGGCGACCGCGAAGGAGGCGACGGCGGGGACGTCGAGGGTGCCGGAGCGGACATGGCGCTCCTGGCCGCCGCCGTGCAGGACGGGCACGGGCGTGTGCTCACGTCCCAGGACCAGCGCGCCGATGCCGTACGGGCCGCCGATCTTGTGGCCGGAGACGGTCATCGCGGCGAGCCCGGACGCGGCGAAGTCGACCGGGACCTGACCGAAGGCCTGGACCGCGTCGGAGTGCAGAGGCACCCCGGACTCGGCGGCCACCTCGGCGAGTTCGCGGACCGGCAGGACGGTCCCGATCTCGTTGTTGGCCCACATGACGGTGGCCAGGGCGACGTCGTCGGGGTTGCGGGCGATGGCCTGGCGCAGGGTGTCCGGGTGGACCCGCCCGTGGGAGTCGACCGGAAGGTACTCGACGGTGGCGCCCTCGTGCTCGCCGAGCCAGTGGACGGCGTCGAGGACGGCATGGTGCTCGACGGGGCTGGCCAGAACCCGGGTGCGAGCCGGATCGGCGTCGCGGCGGGACCAGTACAGGCCCTTCACCGCGAGGTTGTCGGCCTCCGTGCCGCCCGAGGTGAAGACGATCTCGCTGGGGCGGGCGCCCAGCGCTTCGGCGAGGGTCTCGCGGGCCTCCTCGACGGTGCGCCGGGCCCGGCGTCCGGCCGCGTGGAGGGAGGAGGCGTTGCCGGTGACGCCCAGGTGCGCGGCGAGCGCCTCGACTGCCTCGGGAAGCATCGGGGTGGTCGCGGCGTGGTCGAGGTAAGCCATGGTGGGGCCGATTCTACGGGGCCGGGCGCACCGGGCCCGGGTCGCCGCCGGCCGGATCGCGGCGCCGGCTCACAAACTCCACGACATCGTGCCGTCCGCCTGCATGAACGCCACGAGGACGAGGAGGTCGGCGACGCCGAGCCCCAGGCCGAGGAGGGCACGGCCGCGCCGGTGCGTGCCCCGCCGCAGGGCCAGGGCCGCCAGCACGATGGCGGTCGGGCCGAGGAAGACGTTGAGGACGAGCAGGCCCAGCAGGCCCAGGACGAAGGACGCGACGGCCATTGCGTCGGTGTCGTGGATTCCGGTGCGGCGGCCGGCCGGTGCGGTGAGGTGCATGGTGATCGGCTCCCACTCTCGGGTTTCGGGTCTCGGGTCGGTCGGGGTGCTCGGGGCCGGTGTCCGGGCGGGTCAGCGTGCCGGGGTGCCGCGGCGGCGGCCGTGGCGCTCGCGCAGGGCGAAGACGCCCAGCCAGACGGCGATGACGGCACCGGCGGTGACGGAGAAGGTCAGCGGCGCGTGGGCCACGGCGCCCAGGGCGACGCCCAGCAGCAGAAGCGCGGCGACGAGGAACAGCATGAGTGGATCCCCCACGTTCGGTGAACGCTTGTAGGTACAGTTGTTCACTGAGTTCCCAGCCTAGCCGGACTTCTCACTTCCCCATTCCGGAGAACAGTTGTTAACTGGATGGCATGAGTCACCTCTCCGGCGTCCGGCAGGCCCAGAAACAGAAGACCCGGCAGGCACTGCTCGACGCGGCGCTGGAGTTGCTGGAGGGGCAGAGCCTGAGCAGCCTGGGGCTGCGCGAGGTCACCCGGGCCGTGGGCATCGCCCCGACCGCCTTCTACCGGCACTTCCGGTCGGTCGAGGACCTGGGGGTGGCCCTGGTCGAGGAGGCGCTGGGCAGTCTGCACCCGATGATCCGGACCATCGTGTCCACGACGGGGGACGGGGAGGAACGCATCGCGCGGGCCGTCGAGCTGATCGCCGGTCATGTGGACGCGCATCCGGCGCACGTGCGGTTCATCGCCCGCGAGCGGCACGGCGGGGTGCGGGTGGTGCGGGAGGCGATACGGGGGCAGCTCGCGCTGTTCACCGCGGAGGTCGGGGAGGCGTTGGCCTCGGACGCGGTGTCCGCGGGGTGGGGGGAGGAGGATCTGCTGATGCTGGCGCAGGTCTATGTGGATCAGATGCTGATGACCGCGTCGCTGTTGCTGGAGGCGGCGGGGGGTGGGGCCGGGGAGCGGGAGCGCGAGCGGGTGGCGCGGGTGGCTGCGCGGCGGTTGCGGCTGATCAGTGTCGGGCGGGCGCACTGGCTGGATCGGGCGGGTGGGAGTGGGTGAGCCGGTTGTCCGCCCCCGCCGCCCCTTCCCGTCCCGTCCCTGGGGCTGCGCCCCAGACCCCCTTTCGGCCCTGAACGGGCCTCGTCCTCAAACGCCGGACGGGCTGGGAGGGCGAGGCCTCGCCCACAAGGGCCGGACCGGCCGGGAGGGCGAGGCCTTCTCCACAAGGGCCGGACCGGCCGGGAGGGCGAGGCCTCGTCCGTAAGGGCGGGACCGGCCCGGAGGGCGAGGCCTCGTCCACAAGGGCCGGACCGACCGGGAGGGCGAGGCCTCTTCTGCCGGGCCGGCTGGAGTGGGTCAGGGCAGGCGGACCCTGGCCAGTTGGCGGGACTGGGCGACCAGGCGGTCGTCGGTGTCCCACACTTCGGCGTCCTCCTCCAGGAATCCGCCGGCGAGGTTGCGGGTGCTGATGGCGACGCGTAGGGGGCCCGGGGCGGGGCGGCAGCGGACGTGGACGGTGAGTTCGACCGTGGGGACCCAGCCGGTCAGGCCCAGCTCGAAGGCGGTCGGCGGCAGGGCGTCCACCGCGAGCAGCAGGGCGAGCGGGTCGGGATCCCGGCCGTCGGAGAGGCCGAACCAGGCTCGCATCTCCCCCTTGCCGGAGGGCTGCCCGAGCGCCCAGCCCAGGGTCGACGGGTCGAGCTTGAGCATCAGCCGGTCGGCGATGGCGGAACTGCCGTCGACGGGCGCGGGCCCGTCCTCGGGGCCGAAGCACTGCCCCATCGGCGGTATCGCGGGCGGCTCGGCCGCCGTGCGGACGTCGTCGGGGAGGGAGTCCAGGTCGCCGTAGGAGGCGAGGACGCGGATGCGCTCCACCTCGTTGCCCCGCTCGTCGAACTGGAACAGGGACGCCTGCCCCGTCGACAGGGTCCGCCCGGTGCGCACGGTCTCGGTGCGGACGACCGCCGGGCCCGGCTGGGAGGCGGTCAGATAGTGCGCGGAGACGGTGAACGGGTCGGAGTGCGGCAGGGCGTCCGCCAGGGCACGGCCCAGCACGGCCAGCAGGTAGCCGCCGTTGACGGCGTTGATGATCGTCCAGCCGGCGGAGAGGTCGATGTCGTAGACGCCGGGCGACCGCCGGGTGAGAGCGGTGTCGCGGTCGAACTCACTGGCGCCGATCGTGGCCCGGGTGGCGTCGGTGGCCTGGGCGAGGGCTGCTTCTGGCATGGATGAACAGTACAAGAAGAGGATACTAAGCGGTAGCTTTGCGAGAAGGGGCCGGCGACCGCGTGAACCCGGTGCACGGTTTCGCCCTCTATCGGGACATGAGCCTCACCGGGACCCCGTTCCTCTGCACCCTGGCCGTCCTGGCCGTCGTCGCCCTCGGTCTGCCGCTCCTGCTGTGGACCCGGGTGCGCGGGCCCCGCGCCGTGCGGGCCGTCACCCGGGTGGCCATGCTGCTGTTCGCCCAGCTCACGGCGGTCACCCTGGTGTTCACCCTGGTCAACAACTCCAACCAGCTCTACGACAGCTGGTCCGACCTGCTGGGCACCGGCGACCACGTGGAGCACGCCGCGGACCTCGGCGCCGACGGCACCGGCGGGGTGGTGCTGGAGCGGCTGCCCAAGGTCCGCCAGACGTTCCGGCCCGCGGCCGGACCGGGCATGCGGGCGGCGGGCGGGGTCCGCGTCACCAGGATGACGGGCCGGGTCTCCGGGGTGAGGGCCGAGGTGTACGTCTGGCTGCCGCCGCAGTACGACGATCCCGCCTGGGCCGACCACGAGTTCCCGGTGGTGGAGCTGCTGCAGGGCTACCCGGGTTCGGCGAAGGCCTGGTTCGGCACGCTGGACGCGCACGAGCAGCTGATGCCGCTGATGCGGGACGGCCGCATCGCCCCCTTCGTGCTGGTGGCACCGCGCACCGCTCTGGTCCCCGGTGCCGACACGGGATGCGCCAACCTTCCCGGCCGGGTGAACGCGGAGAGCTGGCTCGGCGTCGACGTACCGCGCATGGTGATCGACAACTTCCGTGTGCAGGACGCCCCGCGGGGGTGGTCGGTCGCCGGGTACTCGGCCGGCGGGCACTGCGCGACCCGGCTCGCCGTCGCGCACCCCGACCGCTACAGCGCGGCCGTCAGCCTGTCCGGCTACAACGACCCGGCCGTCGAACGCGCCTCCCTCACCGGACGCGATCCGGTCCTGCGCGCCGCGCACGATCCGCTCCGCATGCTGCGCGAGGCGGCGACACCGCCCCGGATCTCGCTCTATCTCTCCGGCCAGGAGAAGGACGGCTACGAGGACGCGATGGCGCTCGGACGGGCCGCAAGGACGCCGACGAACGTGCAGGTGGTGAAGCTGCCGCGGAGCGCAGGCGGACACACGATGGCGCTGTGGCGGCCACAGGTGATCCCCGCCTTCCGCTGGCTGACCGAGGAACTGGGCGGTCACCGCACGGCGGGCGGGACTACTCCTCCTCCCGGACCGTCGAGCGGCGGTGCCACGCACGGGGCGCCCGCCAGTGGTAGCGCATCGCCAGCAGCCGCAGCACGAAGGCCGTGACCACGGCGAAGGAGCTGGTCATCGCGTTCAGCACGTCGTAGCGGATGCACAGCGCGACCATGGTGGCGCCGACGATGGCCGGAACGGCGTACAGGTCGCGGTCCCAGCGCAGCAGCGAGGGCACCTCGTTGGCGAGCACGTCCCGCAGGACGCCGCCGCCGACCGCGGTCGCCAGGCCCAGACAGGCGGAGGCCGTCAGGCCGAGCCCGTAGTCGTAGGCCTTGGTGGTGCCGACGACGCAGAAGAGGCCGAGCCCGGCCGCGTCGAAGACGTTGACGGCGACCTGGATGCGCTCCACGTGCGGGTGGAGGAAGATCACCAAGGCTGCGGCGAACAGCGGGGTGACGAAGTAGCCCAGGTCCGTGAACGCGGCGGGCGGTACCGCGCCGATGACCAGGTCGCGGAAGAGTCCTCCGCCCAGTGCGGTCACCTCGGCGAGTACGGCGATGCCGAAGACGTCGAAGTTCTTGCGCACGGCCAGCAGGGCACCGGAGATCGCGAAGACGAAGATGCCCATCAGGTCGAGCACATGCAGGACGGACGGACTGAACAGTTGCTGCAGCACCCGTACATTCTCACTCAGCAAGCACCCCTCGCCTTGCAATAGAAGGCGAGGGGTGCGGCGAGCTTGCTGTCTCCAGCGAGACAACGGACGGACGGGCTATACGGCTTCGTCGGCCTTCTGAGCCTTCTCGGCCTCGGCGGCCCTCTCGACCTTGGCGTCCTTGGCGTCCTTCTCGGTCGCGGCGGCCTTCTCGGTCGTCACGGCCTTGTCGGGCTCGTCGGCCTTGTCGGGCTCGTCGGCCTTCTCGCCCTCGACGGCCTTCTCGCCCTCGACGGGCTCCGCGGCCTTCTCCTCGGCCGTGTCCGCCTTCTCGGGCGCGTCGGCCGCCTCGACGGTGTCGGCCTTCTCGGCCTTCACCGCCTTCTCGGCCTCCTCGGCCTCGGCGACGGCGGCCTCCGCACGCTCCGCCTGCTCCGGCAGGGTCGGCGGGGCGTCCTCGACGCCTTCGCGCGTGGCCGACACGACCTCACCGGCGGTCAGCTTCAGCGATCCGGCCGCGATCTCCTCGGCGAAGTGGCAGGCCACCCGGTGACCGCCGCCGACGTCCCGGAGCTCGGGGCGTTCGGTCGAGCACCGCTCGGCCTGGGCCCACGGGCATCGGGTGTGGAAACGGCAGCCGCTCGGCGGGTTCGCCGGGGAGGGCAGGTCGCCGACGAGCAGGATGCGCTCGCGCTGGTCCTCCACCTCGGGGTCCGGCACCGGCACGGCCGACATGAGGGCCTTGGTGTACGGGTGCTTCGGCTCGGCGTAGAGCGCGTCGCTCGGCGCCTCCTCGACCAGCGAGCCCAGGTACATCACGCCGATCACGTCGGAGATGTGCCGGACCACGGCGAGGTCGTGGGCGATGACCACGTAGGTCAGGCCCAGTTCCTCCTGGAGCTCCTCCAGCAGGTTGATGACCTGGGCCTGGACCGACACGTCGAGCGCGGAGACCGGCTCGTCGCAGATGATCACGTCGGGTTCGAGGACCAGGGCGCGGGCGATGCCGATGCGCTGGCGCTGACCGCCGGAGAACTCGTGCGGGTAGCGGGCGAGCGCGTTGGAGGGCAGGCCGACCTTGTCCAGGATCGACGTGATCTTCTCGCGCCGCTCCTCCTGGTCCTTGCCGATGCCGTGGGCGATCATGCCCTCGGAGAGGATCGACTCGATGTTCTGCCGGGGGTTGAGCGAGCCCAGCGGGTCCTGGAAGACCATCTGGAGCCGGCGCCGGAAGCGGCGCATCTGCTCGCCCGGCAGCTTCGCCAGGTCGGTGCCGTCGAGGACGACGGAACCCTCGGTGATGTCGACCAGCCGCAGCACGGACCGGCCCAGGGTGGTCTTGCCGCAGCCCGACTCACCGACCAGGCCGTAGGTCTGGCCGGCCTCGACCTTCAGGGAGATCCCGTCCACGGCGTAGACGTGGCCGACCGTGCGGTCGAACAGGACACCCTTCTTGATGGGGAAGTGGACCTTGACGCCGTCCAGTTCGAGCAGGCTCATGCGGGGACCTCCTCGGCCTTCGCGTCGTCGAGTACGGGATGGACGCACCGCACCTCATGACCGGCGGCGCGCGGCTCGGTGAGCGGCGGGGTGCCGGTCAGGCAGCCCATCTCGTACCGGTCGCAGCGGGGCGCGAAGGCGCAGCCGTCGGCCCAGGCGATGCGGTCGTTGATGGAGCCGCGGATGGGCTTGAGCGCCTCGCCCCGGGGAGCGTCCAGACGCGGGATGGAGCCCAGCAGTCCGTGCGCGTAGGGGTGGGTGGGGTGGGCGAACAGCTCGCGGCGCCCGGCGGACTCCACGACCTTGCCCGCGTAGAGCACGTTGACCTGGTCGCAGAGACCGGCGACCACACCGAGGTCGTGGGTGATCATCAGCAGGGCGGTGCCCTCCTGGTCCACGAGCTCCTTGAGCAGTTCCAGGATCTGCGCCTGGATCGTCACGTCGAGCGCCGTGGTGGGCTCGTCGGCGATGAGCAGGCTCGGGGCGCAGGCCACGGCCATGGCGATGAGCGCGCGCTGGCGCATACCGCCGGAGAGCTGGTGCGGGAACTCCTTGAGCCGGCGGGTCGGGTCGGGGATGCCGACCCGGTCCAGCAGGTGGGCGGCCTCCTTGCGGGCGGCCTCCCCCTTCATTCCGCGGTGGCGCTCCAGGATCTCGGTGACCTGCACCCCGACCGGCACGACCGGGTTGAGGGAGGACAGCGGGTCCTGGAAGATCATCGCCATCTGGCTGCCGCGCAGGTCGCGGCGGGCGGACGGGCTCATCGTGAACAGGTCGGTGCCGTCGAACTCGGCACGGCCGCCGATCTTGACGCCCTTGTGGGGCAGCAGGCCCATCAGGGCCAGGGAGGTGACGGACTTTCCACAGCCGGACTCACCGACCAGGCCCACGACCTGGCCCTGGTCGACCTCGAAGGAGACGCCGTCGACCGCCCGGGACTCCTTGCGGCCGCCGCCACCGAAGGTGATGGTCAGTTCGTCGACAGAGAGCAGAGACATGGTGGTTCAGCCCCTCAGCTTCGGGTCGAGGGCTTCCCGCATGGCCTCGCCGAGGAGGGTGAAGCCGAGGGCGGTGATGATGATGCCGACGGCGGGGTAGACCGCCATCATCGGCGCGTTGTCGAAGAAGCGCTGCGCCTGGGTGAGCATGACGCCCCACTCCGGGATGGCCGGATCGGGGTTGCCGAGACCCAGGTAGGACAGGGCGGCCGCCTCGATGATCGCCGTGGCCAGGGAGAGCGTGGCCTGCACGATCACCGGGCTGAGCGAGTTGGGGACGATCTGGGAGAGCACGATGCGCCGCTTGCGCACACCGAGGGACTGGGCGGCGAGCACGTAGTCCGCGCTGCCCTGCACCAGCATGGAGCCGCGCAGCAGCCGGGCGAACACCGGGATCTGCACGACACCCACGGCGATCATCACCGTGGTCAGCGACTGCCCCATGACGGCCGCGATGGACACGGCCAGCAGCAGCGAGGGCATCGCCAGCATGATGTCGATGAAGCGCATGATGACGGAGTCGATGCGCTTGCCCCGCTCGCCACCGAGGGTGGCGAAGGCACCGGCGAGGCCGCCGATCACGAAGCCGATGATCAGGCCGATCGTGGTGGCGACGACGCCGACGAGCAGTGTCTGACGGGCACCGACCAGCATGCGGGAGAACATGTCCCGGCCGAGGTGGTCGAGGCCGAACCAGTTATCGCCGCGCATGCCGACGAACTGGCCGCGGTTGGCGAAGACCTCGTTGCGCCAGGTCTGGGCGGTCGGGGAGTACGGGGCGATGTACGGTCCGACGATCGCGAGGACGATGAAGATCGCGATGACGATCGCGCCGATGATCGCCATCTTGCTGCGCTTGAGGCGTCGGAACGCCTCCCGCCACAGGCTGGCGCCGGTGCTGGTCTCCTTGGTCGCGGCCAGTTCGGCGAGGCGCTGGATCTTGTCGGTTTTGGTGGCGACGCTCATTAGTGCACCCGCACTCTCGGGTCGATGAGGCTGTACGCCAGGTCCACCAGCAAGTTGATCAGGACGTAAATCAGCGCGATGAACATGATGAATCCGACGAGCACCGGGTAGTCACGGCCGTCGATCGCGGTCCGGATGAAGGAGCCGATGCCGCCGAAGGAGAACACGGACTCGGTCAGGACCGCACCCGACAGCAGGGAGCCGGTGAGCAGGCCGACCGCCGTGATCACGGGGAGCAGCGCGTTGCGCATCACGTGCCGGCCGCGCACGACACTCCGCTTGAGGCCCTTGGCCTCGGCGGTGCGGACGTAGTCCTCGTCCTGCACCTCGAGCACGCTGGCGCGGGTCATGCGCACGATGACGGCGAGCGGGATGGAGGCCAGGGCGACGGCGGGCAGGATCAGGTGGATGATCGCGTCCCAGGAGGCGTCGAACTCACCCGTGAGGATGCCGTCCAGGACGGCGAAGCCGGTCACGTCGGTGGCGTTGATGCCGGTGTCCTGGCGTCCGTAGCTGGGGAAGATCCCGAGCTGGACGGCGAAGATCTGCTTGAGGATCAGGGCCAGGAAGAACACCGGGATGCAGATGCCGACGAGCGAGCCGGAGACCGCGGTGACGTCGAGCCAGCCACCGCGGTTGCGGGCCGCGAAGTAGCCGAGGGGCACGCCGACCACGACGGCGATGAGGATCGCGAGGAGCGACAGCTCCACGGTCGCGGGGAAACGCAGGACGAACTCGTCCCACACCGGCTGTCCGGTCTGGGTGGAGGTGCCCAGGTCGAGTTCGACGATGCGCTTGAGGAAGCGCCAGTACTGAACGTAGACGGGCTGGTCCAGCCCGAGCGCACGGTTGATGCGCGCCACTTCGGCCTCGGTGGCCTTTTCCCCCAGGATCGCTGAGGCGGGTCCACCGGGCAGCCGGTCGAGCCACAGAAAAAGAAGAACCGACAGGCCGAGCAGCGTGGGTATGAGCTGGAGCAGTCTTCGTACGACGAGACGCAGCACCCCGCATGCCCCTTTCTAGCGTGATGTCTTACATGAATGGACCCGCCCGGCCGCCGAGTTGCGGCGGCCGGGCGGACCCCCCCGTTGGGTTTTCGGTGCCGATCAGGCGCTTACTTGAACGAGGCCTCGGCGAAGACCTCCTGCGTCAGCGGGGAGACGTTCGGCGGGTTCACGTTCTTGGCGAAGGCGATGGCCGGCGGGGAGGACGACAGCGGCACACCCGGGAGGTAGGCCATGATGGCCTCGTTGGCCTTCTCGTAGGCCGCGACGCGCTCCTCGGCCTTGCCCAGCTTCGAACCGGCGTTCACGGCGTCGAAGACCTTCTGGTCCTTGAAGCCCCACTGCTTGTCGAACCCGGCGAACCAGGTGCCGATGAAGTTGTAGCCGTCGTTGAAGTCACCGGTCCAGCCGAGCATGTGCAGGGCGCAGGAGCCCGCCTCGGTGGCGTCCAGGTAGTCCGGGGCCCACTTCATGGCCTTCGGGGTGACGGTGATGCCGGCCTTCTCCAGGTCGGCCTTCATCAGCTCGAACA
Source organism: Streptomyces sp. NPDC041124 (assembly GCF_055592385.1). NCBI lineage: Bacteria > Bacillati > Actinomycetota > Actinomycetes > Kitasatosporales > Streptomycetaceae > Streptomyces > Streptomyces sp. NPDC041124. The sequence goes on along the minus strand of NZ_JBVIYR010000009.1, from coordinate 87,642 downwards.
GGTCCTGCGGAGCAGGCATGTACGGGCGGGTGACCTCGGTCGGGTAGCAGAACTCGATCTTGAGCTTCTCCTCACCGGCCTTCTTGAGGAGGTTCTTGGCCGCGGCCGTGTCGAAGGGGTACTTCGTCACGTTCTTGGAGTAGCCCGCGATGGTGTCCGGCATGAACTGGTCGGCGACCTTGCCGCCCTCGGGCAGCTGGGTCTTGACCAGGTTCTCCTTGTCGATCGCCTGCGCGATGGCCTGGCGGACTTCCTTCTTCTTCAGAGCCGGGTTGGCCGACTGGCTCATGCCCAGGTAGAAGAGGTTGAAGACCCCACGGGTCGGGACGACGTAGCCCTCCTTCTCGAGGGTCTTGACGTCGGCCGGCGCGACGAGGTCGTAGCCGTCGATGTCACCGGCCTGGAGCGCCTGGCGGCGTCCCTCTTCGGTGTCGATGGTGCGGAAGACCAGGTTCTTGATCTTCGCCTTCTCGCCCCAGTAGTCGTCGAAGCGCTCAAGGGTGACTTCCTTGTTGCCCTTGTTCCACTTCTTGATCTTGTACGGGCCGGTACCGGCGACCGTGCCGGCCTCCTGGCTGTACTTGGGGTACGTGATGGCGTCGCCCTTGGCGGAGGCGTCCTGCTTCTTGTACGCCTCGATGGCCTTCGGCGAGTGGATCGCGAGGGCGTTGAGGGAGAAGCCGCCGGGGAGGTTGGCGGAGGGCTTCTTGACCTCGATGACGGCGGTGTTCTCGTCCTTCGCGGTGCAGGACTTGTAGTTCGCCTCGGGGGCTTCCTTGTCCTCGTTCTTCGCGAAGCCGCCCATGATGGTCTGCCAGTAGTAGGAGACCGCGCTGGACTGGTAGGTGCCCGTCCAGTTGAACCAGTGGTCGTAGTTGGCGCACACGGCCGCGGCGTTGAACGCCTCGCCGTCGTGGAACTTCACGCCCTTGCGGAGGTTGAAGGTCCAGACGGTGCCCTGGTCGTTGCTCGACCAGGTCTCGGCGAGGCCGCCGACCAGGTCGGTGCCGCCGGACTCATGCTCCAGCAGGGCCTCGAAGGCCTGCCGCGTCACACGGAAGGTTTCACCGTCGCTCGCGAGGGCAGGGTCCAGGGAACCCGGGTCTCCGGCACCGGCGAAGACGAAGGTGTCCTTGTCGCCGCCGCTCTCGTTGTCAGCGTCCCGTTCGCTGGAGCAGCCCGTGGCGATCAGACCGACCGCCACCGCGGCCGTGATCGCCCGAGCGACTCGGGACTTGGTTATGCGCATATTGGGGCCACTCCGGGTCCGCTATGTGGATGCATCTTGACCGGCCGAACACTACCTACGTTCGCAGTCAGTCAGGAACAGTCCGGATAGCGGTGATACCTACCTGAGATCTGAACACTTGACATATCGGACTGTTCAGGCGCCCCACCGCCGAGATTTAACCCGGGGGACACATCCGACGGCCCCGCAAGAGGCGTCCGACGGCGGCCCGATGGCGTGGAGAACGCGTGAAACCGCAGGTGACAGGGGGTCAAGGCGCGGTCGCGCAGTGCGCATGGCTGAAAATCTGACGTGAAATCACCCCCGGCCGACCGGCGCCCGCGGCATGTCGGTGCATGTGTCCACATGGTGGACATGGTGACGCTGAGTCAGCACGGCACGGGGTACGGCACGGCCCGGGGCGCGCGTCGGAAAAGTGCGGGTACGTCCCGTTCAGCGGTGCTGGGCGGGCGGGTAGCCGTAGCCCGGGGCGGGGGGCCGGCCGGCGCCGTGCGCCTCGCGGTCGTAGAAGGGCCGGGCGTTGGCGCGCAGCCACATCGCGACGGGGTCGTGCTCGTCGGACATCGCCACGGTCGACACCGGCAGTCCGTCCGGGACCGCGCCGAGGGACTGCTGCATCATCGCCCGCACCGCGTCCACGGCGGGCGGGGAGGCGTCGTACACGTCCAGGCCGATGGCGAGGTACGGGGCGCCCAGCGCGGGCTGCACCCAGGCCCTGCGCAGGGCGCGCACGGGCGGGGTGCGGTGGGCGTTCTGCGCGAGCAGGGCGTAGAACTGCGGGATCTCGATGGCCGGTTCGGACAGTCTCAGCGGCCCGGCGGGCCGGCGGTCCAGGCCGCCGGCGATCCGGCGCAGGTCCAGCCAGGGGATGCCGACGCCGCCGCCCGGGGCGTGCGGGTTGAGCCAGAGCCCGTAGCGGTCGGGGTAGAGCGCGCGGGCCGCTTCGAGGCCGTCGACCACCTCGTAGGACCGGTTCCAGCCGCTGGCGGACAGCTCCTGCGCGGAGGTGACGCAGGGCGCGTAGCCGAAGCCGTCGACCTCCATGTTCCCGTACTGGGCGTCGGGGGAACCGGCCTGGCCGTGCCACAGCAGCATCCAGACCTGGCCGGAGGAGGGGGTCGCCAGGGCGCGCAGCAACGCCTCGTAGGCGTCGTAACGCCCGGGCGTCACCTGGCGCAGCATGTGCTCGACCTGTCCGGCCGCCGCGGTGCCAGCGCTCACTTTGTATCGCCCCTCCGTACAACGCCCTCGCCCGAGCCAATGAACCTAGCGTAAGCCTCCGGCGGGTGGGCGAGGTGGGCTGTGCGGCGCCGGGGGTTCGACGGGGTGGGCGGGGCGGGGGCGGGGTGGGGGCCGAGACGGGGCGCGGGAGGACTCGGGGGTGCGGGTCGTGCGGCGGGTGCGGGTGCGTCGGGGCTGGTCGCGCAGTTCCCCGCGCCCCTGAGGGGGTTGCCGCACCCGCGCGACGGGACGGGCGCGGTCCCGCCGGCGCGGCGGGTGCGGGTGCGTCGGGGCTGGTCGCGCAGTTCCCCGCGCCCTGGGGGTGGCGTATCCGCGCGGTGGGAACCCCTGGCGAGTTACGGCCGGCGTTCGTAGAAGGGGCGGACCTGGGTGCGGAGCCAGTCGGCCACCGGGTCCTGGGCGATGTCCATCAGGATCAGGTTGACCTGCCAGGGGGCCGCCGTGCGTCCCAGGGCCCGGCCCAGGGCGTCCAGGGGCAGCGTGCGGACGTCGCCCTCGCCGTGGGCCAGCTCCACGCCGATGAACAGGACCGGGTCGGCCGTCTCGATCGCGGCGAGGCAGCGACGGGCGGTCGTGACCACGCCGACGGCGTCGAACTCCTCCGAGGCCGCGGCGAGGAAGTCCACCGGGTCGTCCTGCCAGTCGGGCTGGAACAGCCGGACCCGGCCGCCGCTCGCGGCGCCGTCCAGCGGGGTGTGCCCGGCCCGGCACAACTCGGCGACGGCCGCCGGCGGCAGCGGTACGGCGACCACGCCACCGGGGTTCACCACGATCCCGGCCTGCGGCGGCAGACCGCGGGCGAACTCCACGGCGGGCGCGACCGTGTACGACATGTGGGAGCCGACGACCTGCCGGAACTGCTCCTCGGAGGTGAAGACGGGGACGTAGGCCTGACCGTCGATCTCCAGGGTGGGCAGGTCCAGGGGGCCGCTGTGCGGGCCACCGCCGTTCGGCAACGGGACCCAGACGAAGCTGCGGCCCAGCACCTCCACGATCCTGCTGCCGGCCGAGGGGACGCCGAGCGACGCGGAGAGCACCTCCTCCAGCTCGTTGCCGGGCCATCCGCCGTGCGGATGGGGGTGTGTCGGGGCCGGGAACGCCGGGAAGTCCATCTCTCGCCTACCGCCTGCCTGGAACCGCTGCTGTGGCCGAAAGGTTATCCGGTCAGCCCGCGAAGCCGATCCTGCGCAGGGTGTCCGCCGCGGCCCGGTCGATCAGCACCGCCGAGCCGCTGTGCGCCGGCGGCCGGCCGCGCTCCACCGCGCGCAGCAGCCGCTCGCTCGCCGCACGGTGACGCCGGAAGGCGTACCGGGAGACGCCGCGCCCGCGCTCGCGCTGGCCGGCCAGGGCCTGCTGCGGGGTGACGTCGAGCAGCAGCAGGTGCAGGCCCGCCCCGCGGCGGCGGGCCTCGCGGGCCAGCCAGCGCCGCACCCATGCCTGTGTGCCGCAGTCGTGGACCACGACCGCCTCTCCGGCGCGCAGCGCGCGGCGCAGGCCGGCGTAGTGGGCGAGACGGACCAGGGGGCGGTAGACGGCGTAGGGCAGTAAGCCGGACAGGCGGCGGTCGAAGCGGTCGCGGGTGTCCTGGGAGTCGATGCGGGTGCCGCGCACCGTACGGCGCATCAGCGTGGACTTGCCGCTGCCGGGCAGTCCGGTGACGACGACGAGGTCGCGGGGCCCGAAGAGCAGTGCGCGCGGGCTGCGGCCGTCCCGCCCGCGCAGATCGCGGACGACGGGCGCGGGCAGCGCGCCGCGGGCCCCGCGGACCCGGTCGGCCGACTGCGGGGGCAGCGCGACGCCCGAGGTGGTGGCGCACGCCGTGGTCCTGTTCACCGTGTTGGTCCTCCCCTGGGACCGGCTGTGAGTCCGGGTCCCCGCTGAGTGTAAAGAGAAGGTAATGCCCGGGTCTCCCGTTTCCGTGCCTTTCCTGAAACAGGCCTGTCACAGCTCCCCGTGATGGTGCCCGTACACCCTGTGCATCCCAGGAAAGGGTCCCCCTGCCGCGCCCCCGCGATGCGTGCAATGATGGGCGCGCCAACTGCATACCGGCCGTTTGAATCCGCGCGGGAGAGTCCCCGGCACCATTGCCGCCGGGGCGCCGAAGGAGCAAGTCCCTCCCTTGAATCTCTCAGGCCCCGTTACCGCGCGGGCGAGGCACATCTGAAAAGCGGGCCGCCGCAGCCGTGCTCCGGCGGCCCCACCCAAGGTGCAAACCGTGGTCTCCCCTGTGCGGGCGTTCACGGCGAACCTCTCAGGTTCCGATGACAGATGGGGAGGAATCGCCCTCGCCTTCCCCCATCGCCTCTGGGAGACCGACCGATGAGCAGTACCGAACCCCGCCGGACCGCGCTCGATGCCCTGCATCGGTCGCTCGGCGCGACGATGACCGACTTCGCCGGCTGGGACATGCCGCTGCGCTACGGCTCCGAACGCGACGAGCACAACGCCGTGCGCACCCGGGCCGGCCTCTTCGACCTCTCGCACATGGGCGAGATCGCGGTCACCGGCCCGGCGGCCGCCGCCCTCCTCGACCACGCCCTGGTCGGCAACATCGGCGGCGTCAAGCCCGGCCGGGCCCGTTACACGATGATCTGCCGCGAGGACGGCGGCATCCTGGACGACCTGATCGTCTACCGGCTGGGCGACGCAGGCGCCCCCGAGTACCTGGTGGTCGCCAACGCCTCCAACGCGCAGGTGGTCCTGGACGCGCTGCGGGAGCGTGCGGCCGGCTTCGACGCCGAGGTCCGCGACGACCGGGACGCCTACGCGCTGCTCGCCGTGCAGGGCCCCGCGTCGCAGGGCATCCTCGCCTCGCTCACCGACGCCGACCTGGAGGGCCTGAAGTACTACGCCGGTCTGCCCGGCACGGTTGCCGGCGTCCCCGCGCTGATCGCCCGCACCGGCTACACCGGCGAGGACGGCTTCGAGCTGTTCGTGAAGCCGGAGCACGCGGTGGAGCTGTGGCAGGCGCTGACCAAGGCCGGCGAGGGCGCGGGCTTGGTCCCGTGCGGGCTGTCCTGCCGGGACACGCTGCGCCTGGAGGCGGGCATGCCGCTGTACGGGAACGAGCTGAGCACCTCCCTCACGCCCTTCGACGCCGGGTTCGGCCGGGTCGTGAAGTTCGAGAAGGAGGGCGACTTCGTGGGCCGCGCGGCACTGGCCGAGGCCGCCGAGCGGGCCGCCGCGCAGCCGCCCCGCGTGCTGGTCGGCCTGGTCGCCGAGGGCCGCCGCGTCCCGCGCGCCGGGTACGCGGTCGTGGCCGGCGGCGAGGTGATCGGCGAGGTCACCTCCGGTGCCCCCTCCCCCACCCTGGGCAAGCCGATCGCCATGGCCTACGTGGACCCGGCGTACGCGGCGCCCGGCACCGAGGGTGTCGGTGTGGACATCCGCGGCAGCCACGAGCCGTACGAGGTCGTGGCGCTGCCGTTCTACAAGCGGCAGAAGTGACACCGTCGTAGACGGCTTCCCGCGCACAGGTGAGCATGTCGTGCCTGCTCACGTGCGCCGTACGCAGTCCCCTCAGTCATCCGTCATCCCCCGTACAGGAGAATTCAGGCCATGAGCAACCCCACGCAGCTGCGTTACAGCAAGGAGCACGAGTGGCTGACGGCCGCCGAGGACGGCGTGTCGACGGTCGGCATCACGGAGCACGCGGCGAACGCGCTCGGTGACGTGGTGTTCGTCCAGCTCCCCGAGGTCGGTGACACGGTGACCGCGGGCGAGACCTGCGGCGAGCTGGAGTCGACCAAGTCGGTCAGCGACCTGTACTCCCCGGTCAGCGGTGAGATCACCGAGGTCAACGAGGACGTCGTGAACGACCCGTCGCTGGTGAACTCGGCGCCCTTCGAGGGCGGCTGGCTGTTCAAGGTGCGCGTCAGCGACGAGCCGGCCGACCTGCTGACCGCCGCCGAGTACGACGCCGAAATCGCCGGCTGAGGAGTCTGTAGCGCATGTCCGTTCTGAACACGTCCCTGCACGAGTTCGACCCGGCGGTGGCCGCCGCGGTCGACGCCGAGCTGCACCGTCAGCAGTCCACCCTCGAGATGATCGCCTCGGAGAACTTCGCCCCGGTCGCGGTCATGGAGGCCCAGGGCTCGGTCCTCACCAACAAGTACGCCGAGGGCTACCCCGGCCGCCGCTACTACGGCGGCTGCGAGCACGTCGACGTGATCGAGCAGATCGCGATCGACCGGGTCAAGGAGCTGTTCGGCGCCGAGCACGCCAATGTGCAGCCGCACTCGGGTGCGCAGGCCAACGCGGCCGCGATGTTCGCGCTGCTCAAGCCCGGTGACACGATCATGGGCCTGAACCTCGCGCACGGTGGGCACCTGACCCACGGCATGAAGATCAACTTCTCCGGCAAGCTCTACAACGTGGTCGCCTACCACGTCGGCGACGACGGCCAGGTCGACATGGCGGAGGTGGAGCGGCTCGCCAAGGAGAACAAGCCGAAGCTGATCGTGGCGGGCTGGTCGGCGTACCCGCGTCAGCTGGACTTCGCCGCGTTCCGCCGGATCGCGGACGAGGTCGGTGCCTACCTGATGGTCGACATGGCGCACTTCGCCGGTCTGGTCGCCGCGGGCCTGCACCCGAACCCGGTCCCGCACGCCCATGTCGTGACGACCACCACGCACAAGACCCTGGGCGGTCCGCGCGGCGGGGTGATCCTCTCCACGGCCGAGCTGGCCAAGAAGATCAACTCCGCGGTCTTCCCCGGTCAGCAGGGCGGTCCGCTGGAGCACGTGGTCGCCGCCAAGGCGGTCGCGTTCAAGGTGTGCGCCACCGAGGAGTTCAAGGAGCGTCAGCGCCGTACGCTGAAGGGCGCCCGGATCCTGGCCGAGCGCCTGGTCCAGGACGACGTCAAGGCCGTGGGCGTGGACGTGCTGTCCGGCGGCACGGACGTGCACCTGGTCCTGGTGGACCTGCGCGACTCGGAACTGGACGGCCAGCAGGCCGAGGACCGGCTGCACGAGGTCGGCATCACCGTGAACCGCAACGCGATCCCGAACGACCCTCGCCCCCCGATGGTCACCTCGGGTCTGCGGATCGGCACGCCCGCGCTGGCCACCCGCGGCTTCACCGCCGAGGACTTCACCGAGGTCGCGGACGTGATCGCCGAAACGCTGAAGCCGTCCTACGACGTCGCGGCGCTCCGGGCCCGGGTGACGGCTCTCGCCGCGAAGCACCCGCTGTACCCCGGCCTGTAGTACTTTCGTACGCTTTCTCACGTACGGACATCAGGGGCATCGCGCACACTGGTCGGTGGGCGCGGTGCCCCGCACCATGCACCCCGCATGAACGTTTCCCCTTCCGTGTCCCTGTCTGCGAACCACCCCTCCCGGTGGACAGCGTCGTCCGCCGAACCCTTAGGAGTCCCCCCGTGGCCATCTCGGTCTTCGATCTGTTCTCGATCGGCATCGGCCCGTCCAGCTCGCACACGGTCGGCCCGATGCGGGCGGCCCGGATGTTCGCCCGGCGGCTGCGCAACGAGGACCTGCTGGACTCCGTCGCCTCGGTGCGGGCGGAGCTGTACGGCTCCCTGGGCGCCACCGGCCACGGCCACGGCACGCCCAAGGCGGTGCTGCTGGGCCTGGAGGGCGACTCGCCGCGCACGGTGGACGTGGAGTCGGCCGACGAGCGGGTGGAGAAGATCAAGGACGGTGGCCGGATCCGGCTGCTCGGCGAGCACGAGATCGCGTTCTCCTACGACGACGACATGGTGCTGCACCGCCGCGAGACGCTGCCGTACCACGCCAACGGCATGACGCTGTGGGCCCACGACGCCACCGGCGCGGAGCTGCTGTCGAAGACGTACTACTCGGTGGGCGGCGGGTTCGTCGTGGACGAGGAGGCGGTCGGCGCGGACCGCATCGTGCTCGACGACACCGTCCTGAAGTACCCCTTCCGCACGGGCGACGAACTGCTGCGCCTCACCCGGGAGACCGGCCTGTCGATCTCCGCCCTGATGCTGGAGAACGAGCGCGCCTGGCGGAGCGAGGAGGAGATCCGCGAAGGCCTGCTGGAGATCTGGCGCGTGATGCGGGCCTGCGTGGACCGGGGCATGTCCCGCGAGGGCATCCTGCCGGGCGGGCTGAAGGTGCGCCGCCGCGCCGCGAACACCGCGCGCAAGCTGCGCTCCGAGGGCGATCCGCAGGCGCTCGCCATGGAGTGGATCACCCTCTACGCGATGGCCGTGAACGAGGAGAACGCGGCCGGCGGCCGGGTCGTGACGGCGCCGACGAACGGCGCGGCCGGCATCATCCCGGCCGTCCTGCACTACTACATGAACTTCGTCCCCGGCGCGGACGAGGAGGGCGTGGTCCGCTTCCTGCTGGCGGCCGGCGCGATCGGCATGCTCTTCAAGGAGAACGCCTCCATCTCCGGCGCCGAGGTCGGCTGCCAGGGTGAGGTCGGCTCGGCCTGCTCGATGGCGGCGGGAGCCCTCGCGGAGGTGCTGGGCGGCTCCCCGGAGCAGGTGGAGAACGCCGCCGAGATCGGCATGGAGCACAACCTCGGCCTGACCTGCGACCCGGTCGGCGGCCTCGTCCAGATCCCGTGCATCGAGCGCAACGGGATGGCAGCGGTCAAGGCGGTCACGGCGGCCCGGATGGCGATGCGCGGCGACGGCTCGCACAAGGTCTCCCTCGACAAGGTCATCAAGACGATGAAGGAGACCGGCGCGGACATGTCGGTCAAGTACAAGGAGACGGCCCGGGGCGGGCTGGCGGTCAACATCATCGAGTGCTGAGGCCCGCCGTCGGGCGGCGGTCAGCGGACCCCGGTCATGGTTCCCCGCCCGTCGCACGCCGGCTCCGGCGCCCCGTCACACGCCCGCGCCGGCGCCCCGTCGCAGGGCGCGGCCGATCCTGCGGACCGCGGTGGCGGGGTTCAGCCCGTTCTCGACGCGCAGCAGGAAACTGACCGGGGAGGCGGCGAGTGCTTCGTCGCGCCGGCCGCGGGCTCCGCCGAGGATGCCCACGGCTGTCGCGCCGACGCCGGCCACGATGCCCGCCGCGCTGCCCGCCACGGTGCCGCCGACCGTGCCGATCAGCCCGCTCAGCAGGGCCGCCGAGGTGGGCGTGTCGAACGTGGTGCTGACGGAGGTGGTGATCGTCTGGAGGCCGACGCCGTTCATGGCCTTGCGCAGCTTCGCCAGCTCCACGTCGAACTCCCGGTGCACCGCCTGCCGCACGTACGTGTCCAGTGCCTGCCGGCTGCGGATGCCGTCCAGTTCCTCGCGCAGGTCCGCCGCCGTCCGGGCGACGGCGTCCGTGTAGGCGAGGAACTCCGGCTCGTACTTCTTGCGCAGCGTCACGATCTTCTCCGCGGGCACCTCGCCGAGCCCCGCGGGAAGCACGCAGCGCACGGACAGCACCCCGATCCGTCCCGCGAGGTCGCCGGTTCCGGCCGGTGCCGGGGCACCGCCCAGGAGGACCGCCGCCATCCGCTCGGTGTCCCAGGGGTCGACCGCGGTGTGGGCGGCCTCCTGGTCGGTGACGGGGAGGAAGGCCGTACGGGCCGCGAGTTCGGCGGTCAGCGCGCATTTGTAGACCCAGGCGAGCGCCGGGTCCAGGCCCAGCCACACTCCGGGCGCCCCACGACTGAAGCTGTTGCGCACGCGCCGCGCCGCCAGTCCCGCGTCGGACAGGGCCTGTCTCAGCTCCGGTGACATCTCCCCCGGGTAGAGACCCGCCAACGGCCGGTCCCGGGGCGAGCGGGAATGATGCGCACCGTCGTCGGCCGGCGTCCGGGCGTCGGGCGGCGAGGGTTCGGCGTCCACGACGTCCTGCTCGACGGTGACACCGAAGCGGTTGCGCAGTTCCTCACCGCGCTCGTCCACGACCCGCAGCAAGTGCCGCGACGCCGCCTCGACGGCGTCGGCGGGGTCGATGTCCTGGACGAAGCCGAGCCCGTCCCGCAGGACACGGACGTGGTCCGGGTCCGACACGCGGAAGCCCTCGGGCACCACACGGGCCATCTCCGGGAGGTAGAGCGCGGCGGCTTTGATCCACGCCGGGTCGCGGAAGTGGACGTACGGGTAGTACAGACCGGTGCGCTGCACGGACACGCTCCTTCGTGGAAGTCCCCGAGCCCTGTGGGCCGTCACCCGGTGATGTTATGGGGACCAGGTGCGTCGTCGGGCCGTGTTCCGCCCGTGATCGTCTCCGCGAGCGGGGCGGGTTCCAGCACGGTGCCCGCGGGGCCGGCCGGGTTGACGTAGAGCGCGTGGCCGGGGGGCAGGCGGTCCAGGAGGGCCGGGACGGTGACGCGTTCGAAGGCGAAGCCGCCCACCGCGTTCCGGTGGGGCAAGGCCGTGAAGACCGGGACGACGGGCCTGCCGTCCTCCACCGCGGCGGTCACCGGGGCGCCGTCCGGCAGGGTGAGCACCGCCACCTCGGCGGTGGCCAGGGCGCGCAGGGCGTCCTCGACCGGTCCGTAACCGGTGACGGCGAGCTGGAGGGCCGCGTCGACGTCGTCGGTGGGCTCGGGCCAGCCGAGCGCTTCCGGGGAGGGACGGTACGCCTCGTTGTCCTCCCACTCCTCGATCTCGCCGGTCGCTCCCGTGCGCCAGCGGCCGACCACGACCCGGTCGGGCGGCACGCCCTCGCCGTCCCAGCCGGGGTCGATCATGCTGATCCAGTGGTCCGGCGCGAGCCGCGCGGCCTCGACGATGTCGTCGGGGGGCGTGGGCATCGCTGCCCCACTCCGCTCACTCATCTCGTTCACCCATGTTCGCTCTCACCCGTGGTCACTGTCCCGAGGGGCGGCAGTCCGAGGATCTCCCGGAGCCGGGCGGCGAGGCGCGCGACCGTCCGGGGGTCCGTTCCTTCCGCCGCCAGCAGGCCGGCGAGGCGGCGCACCGCGTCGCGGTACGCCTCTCCCGCGTACCGCCAGTCCGCGCGCGCGGAGTGCGCATCGCCCGGCAGGAGCAGGCCGAGGGCCGTGTCCCACGCTTGGGCGGCGTCCGTGTCCGGGAAGGCGCTCCCGAAGTCGGTGAAGGCCGAGTGCCAGATCCGGCGCGACACCGCGGCCGCGACGGTGTCGAGGGCCTCCGGCCACGGTCCTGGGCGGGCCAGCAGCAGCCGCACCTGGTCGAGCGGTGCCAGTCCGCTGCCCCGGACGCCTCCGCCGAGCTGTGCCTCGACGTCCATTCCGGGAGTGATCCCGATCCCCGCGTCCCTCAGTTCGGCCAGGGTGACGGTCTCGGCGCCGGTGAACCCCGGCGGGTTGCCCGGCAGGTCGTCCGCGCTCACCTGACCGGCGATCCACTGGCGTCGGGCCTCCTCGGAAGGGGGTGCCTGGGGCAGGGGGCCGTCGTCGGGGGCGGGCCCGGAGGACTGGGCGGTCGGCCCGGGCGGACGTGTCTCCGACCAGTTCACCGCGTCGTCCTGGGGCGAGGTCAGCACGAGGAGGCTCTCGTTCACCGCCGGCCGCCGGTCGAGGAGCCGGAGGGGCCGCGTCGGCAGCCACACCGTCCGGGCGGCCCCCGTCCGGGCGGCGATCGCCTCGGCCAGGGCGGTATCGCCTGCCCCCGCCCCGACGGGGACGACCGCGACGTCCTGGTCGAGCTGCGCCAGAACGGGATCGTGGGAGAGGAGCTCGGCGATCTCGTCGTAGGGCACCGGGCGGGTGGTGCCGTCCGGCCAGGGCATGTCGGCCTGTCCCGGAGTGGTGCCGCTCAGGTCCAGTACGTACCCGCCGGGATGGGCGCTCTTCCCGGCGCCCTTCCTGTACCAGGGCGCCAGAGCCCCGTGGCTGTTGCTCAGGCCGCCGTCGGGTGAGATCGCATAGCGGTCCGCCCACATGCGGCTCGGGGTGGGCCTCCCCGTCCAACTGCGGCCGGTACTCGCGCCGTTCACGGAGGTGATGAGGGTGCGGTCGTCCAGCGCCCCGTGGCGTTCGAGGTCGTACGCGGCGAGCGCGGTGGGGTCGTAGGCGTCGCGGCCGAGGGCCGCCGCCGTGGCAGCCGTCCGGAGGAGCTCCGTCCGCAGGGTCTCGTCCCGCGGGTCCTCGCCGGTGGTCAGGTGGAGCGCCTTCGTCGTCAGGGCGTCGGGGTCGGGATGGTTCTCCACGCTCTCCACGGCCTTGACCGTGGCCCACAGCGCGTTCTGCCGGTCGGCCGCGGTGACGGGTGCCGACGTGCGCAGCCCCAGCACCTGGCGGGTCCACCGGTCCGGGTCGTGGCGGCCGATCAGTTCGCGGGCCCGGTCCACGGAGGGCAGGGGGGCGAAGTCGGACAGCGCGGACTCCGGGTCGGTGGACAGGCGCGCCGACGCGGCGTCGAGCATCGTCCGTACGGCGTCGGGGTCCGGCGGCGCGGGCCGGGTGCCGGGGGCGGTCGTCAGGCCGTGGTGCGCGCGGGTGACCCGGTCGAGCAGATCGAGCGTCAGCTCGCCGTACTCCCGCGGGTTCCCGTCCCCGCGGCGCATGACCTCCAGGGCGCCGATGCCGCGCAGCAGCCGGTCGTACGTGCCGGCCGGGTCGTCCTTGTCGTTCTCCGCATCGACGCCGAACGTGGCCCGCAGGGCGCGGACCAGTCGCAGTGCCGTGTCCCGGGCCATCGCCGGGGTGAGGTCCGGGACCGCCCCCAGGCCGGCCCGCTCGGCCAGGGCGTCGAGTTCACCGGGGAGCGGTTCGGGGCGCAGCCTCCTCATGTCCACCGGGTCGTTCGCCGGTGTGGTGCCGATCCCGTGGTCGTACAGCTTCCCCTTCTTCCCCTTCGTATAGCGGCTCAAGTGCCGCCTGTCGGGGGCGTAGACGTCGCGCCGTGTGACGTTGGAGACGTCCTGGGCCGCCGACGGGACGGCGAGCGGGTCGGGGACGAACGGGCTGCTCCGCTTCAGGGCGGCCTCGGTGTGTCCTCCCGGTCCGCTCCCCCAGCAGGACAGGAACACGAGGGGAGTGCCCCGGTCCAGCCGGGACACGCTCGGGCGCCGCCGGAGGTAACCGCCGGTTTCCGAACCCCGGACCGGGACGTTGTTCTGGAACATCCGCTCGACCATGAGGGTCTGCCCCGGAACGCCGTGGACCATGAAGAAGTAGGGCTTCCGGCCCTGCCACGGCACCGGCCGGGGGTCGCCGATCGGCTCACCGGTGACCGGGTCGTAGACGGACCACTCCGTCGACCGGATCAGATCCTGGAGCCACGGCTCGCGCTGGAGCAGGTCGGCGCTGTTGACCACCGCGCGGCCGACGGGCCGGCCCTCGTCGGTGAGGGCGACCGACTTGACGTCCGCGTCCCGGAGGGTCCTCCCGTCGATCGTGCGCAGGACGCCTTCTCCGGGTCCCGGCCCTCCCTCGTCCGGCCCCAGGTCGTCGGGGTCACTGGCGATCCACTCGCCCATCGGCTCGCCGATCCACTCGCTCACCGGCTCGCCGATCGGCTCTCCCGCCGGCTCGCCCGTCGACTCGTCGCCGAAGGCCCGGTCGTCGGTCACCTCGATGCGGTGCCGGCCGGTGTCGGGGTGCGGCTTCAGAGCGGTCTCACCGCTGTGCGACCACAGCGTCCTGTCCGTCCGGGCCGCGGCCCTGCGCGGCAGGTCCAGTCCCATGGCGCCGGCGTACGGCGAGACGAGCACCACCTCGGCGGCGTCCTCACGGCCCGCCAGTTCCTCGTCCTGCGCCAGCAGTTCGGTGAACTCCTCCGGCGAGAGCCACCACCGCTTGCTGCCGTCCGGCAGGGCCAGCCGGACCTTCGTGTGGTCGCCGTCCTTCGTCCCGATCACGTACGGGAGGGGAGCACCGGGCCGGCGTGCCCACGGTGACGGCCGGGGGTCCCGGTCGTCACCGTCCACCACGTCGTACGAGGAGGTGTCCATGTCCTGGGCGGACCGGCCCGTCCAGTTCCGGCCCAGCGGGGTGCCGTCCTGTGCGGTCATTCGCGTGGCGTCGGACAGCAGGCCCTGCTTGCCCAGGTGGTAGGCGGTCAGCGCCGCTGGGCCGGTCGCCCGGCCGGCCGCCATCGCCTCGGCCACCAGCTCGTACAGCCTGCGTACGCGGTGCGACAGGTCGTCGGTGTCGAAGCGCACCGGTGCGGGGGCGGGGGCCGTGGACCCGCCGTCCGAGTCGCTGTCCGACCCGTCGTCCGAGTCGGGGTCGTCGCCGGGGTTGTCGTCGAGGTGCAGGAGTTTCCCGGCGAGCCGGTCCGGGCCGGTGAAGTAGTCCGGCCGGCCGAAGTCCTCCGGACTCAGTTCCGCCAGCCGGGCGACGGCCTCCGACAGGGGGGAACGGTCGACCGTGACGACCGCCTGCCGCCGTGCCGCCCGCCCGGTGGCACCGTCGATCGGGCCGACGGCGCCGATGTCCCGGCCGCCGCTCTCCGCGGTGATCGTGAAGTCCTCGGCCCGGACCGTGCCGCCGCGTACTTCCGCGACATCGCGCACGGTCTGCTCGTTGAGCTCCAGCTGACGCCGGATCTCGCCGAGGAGGAGGCCGCGCACGGCGTCCGCCCGCTGCCGGCCGACCGTCCCGGCGTGCTCGACGGCCTCACCGGACAGCGCGAAGCGCGGGCCGTTGCTGTAGCCGGTGACCGTGATCGTGGGGAGCCGGAGACCGGCCCTGAGGTCCCGCAGGCCGGACAGCACGATCTGCTCGGCCAGGTCGGCGAGTCGGCGGCGCTGGTCCGGATCGGTGACGTCCCGGTGGCGGTACTCGAAGGCGACCCGGGACCGGGAGGAGGACGAGGGAGCCGGCGGGGCGGGTCCGTCGTCGTCCGGCACCGCCACGCTCCCGGCCTCGTCGTCGAGGCCGAGGTCGGGGACGGTGTCCGACAGCGCCCCCCGACCGGTCGGCCGCGGCACCGTGTCCGTCGGGGCCGGGGTGTCGGTGGAGACCGGCGGCGCCGCGGGGGCGGTGGGGCCCAGGGCGTCGGAGGGGCTCAGCCGGCCGGTGCGTGCGGCGTGCAGCAGGTGTGCCAGGGCGCCGGCGGTCAGCGACCGGTCCCAGCCGTGCCCGGCGGCGTACCGGCCGACGGTGTGCCGGAGCCCGCCCCAGGTGAGCAGGCCGGGGTCGCTGTTGCCGGCCGCTTGGAAGCGCAGCCCTTCGAAGGCGCCGAAGCCCTCGATCAGCTCGTGGAACTCCGCCTCGCGGTCCGGGTCGGAGTCGATGTGCACGCCGTGGGTCTGCCGCAGGGCCCGCACCCAGTGCCGGGCGCGGTCGGCGCGGTCCGGCAGCCCGGCGGGCAGTCCGCCCAGGTCGGCGAGCGCGTCGAGGGCGACGGTCCTGGGCTCGGGGGGGAACTCCTCGATGTGGCCCACAGGGTTGTCGGGGTCGTCGTCCAGGACCAGGCGCGGCGGCAGGCCGCCCTCGGCCTCGCTCGGCGAGATCTGCCGGTCCACGGTGAAGGCGGTGCGGCGGGTCTCGTTGGCGACGTACTGGGCGGCGGGGGGATGGGTGAGCAGGTCCTGGTCGGCGCGCGTCATGGACATCTCGCAGATCAGCAACCACACCGGCGCCTCGGGGGACAGCGCCCGCAGGCTCCTGCGCCGCGCCAGCATCCGGCCCAACTGCCGGGGGTGGACCGCCTGGTTGGCGCGGGTGCTGCGGCGGGGCACGGTGGTGCGTCCGCTGTCGCCGTGGCCGACGAAGACGTAGGAGTCGGCCAGGCCCCGCGGCAGGGGCAGCAGGTCGCCCTGCCGCCCGGCGTAGACACCGGGCAGCCCTTCCACTTCGTTGGTGTAGTGCCGGATGGCGGACACCACCCGCAGGGCCTCCTCGCGCATCGCCATGTCGTGCGCGTCGAGGAACGCCCGCCCGGTCAGGGCCTGCCCGTCGACCGTGACCAGCGGGTACGAGTGGATGTCGGCGTCGGGGAAGACGGTGCCGTTCGCGGCCCTGACGGTGGCCGCCGGGTCGTCGGGGACCAGTCCCGGGTCGGCGGGGATCCAGGCACCGGCCGGATCGCTTCCGGTGGCCGGCGCGGCCAGGACCGGCACCCGGCGGCCGTCCGGGGCGGCTTCGAGCCGCAGGTCGCCGTAGGTGAACCAGACGCGGGTGCCGGTGCGGTCGGCGATCACCCGTGCGAGGGACTCGTTGCGGCCGTCCTCCTCCCCGATCAGGAGCACCACGGGCACGTTCGGCCGCCGCCCGGGGTCGTGCAGCACCAGTTCGGCGAACTCCTCGTCCGACACCGGCCGTCCGTCCGCCAGTACCGCCCCCTCGGCGTCCCGTTCGGCCACCACCGCGTGGGCGGCGGGTCCCCAGGGCGCGGGGTGGACGCCCCGGGGGTCGGCGACCATGTTCGTGTGCAGCTGGACGCCGGAACGTCCGGTCCAGTTCCTGCCGTGCGGCGTGCCGTCGTCCCCGGCGAGCACGGACTGCTCCGGGTGACCCTGCCGGGTCAGCCCGTAGGCGGCGATGGCGGCCAGGCTGCCGCTCCGGCCCCGGCGGTGGGCACTGCTCACGAGGGTGAGGGCGTCGTAGTGCCGGGCGGCGTCCACCGGTTCGTCCGGCGCCAGGTGCAGCAGCATCCGGGTGATGCCGTCGAGGTCCAGGGCGGCGCCGAAGCGGGGGTGCCCGGCGCGCACCGCCTCGATCACACGCAGGGAGTTGAACAGCCCGTTGCGCAGCTCCGGCGGGAGCGGCTGGGAGCCGAAGGTGGCGTCGACGAGTGCCCACAGTTCCTGGAGACGCTGCTGGACCGCGCTGTCGGTGGGCGGCGGTGCGGCGGCGGACCCCACCGCCGGCAGCGGAGTGGGGTGCGGCAGCGGCAACGGGGCGGGCGTGTGCGGCTGCGGCGCGTGCGCGCCGGTGGTGCCGTCCCACAGGGCGCGCACGGCCACGTAGGAGTCACCGCCGTCGTCCGGGCCGCCCTCGGCGACGTCCCACAGGGCACGGGCGCGGGCCAGCGCCTCGTTCTCGGTGTCGGTGGCCTCGACGGGGTTGACGTCCGCGGGACGCGGCCCGCGGGGGCGGGCCGGTTCGACGCTGCGCGGATGGCGGGGCTCCGGCCGGGGGCCCTCGCCGTACAGCCGGCGCAGCAGGGGGTACAGGGCGGGCTGGCGGGTGCGCACCCACTCCGGTCCCGCGTTGTTGCGGGGCAGCCCGGTGTAGGGGTCGGTGCCGCCGTTGGCCATGAGGTAGACGTTGCTGAGCTGGGCGAAGAACTCCAGTTCGTCACGGCTGCTGTAGTTGGGGGCGCTGCGGCGGCCGTCGGCGTCGTAGCCGTGGAGGGGGCCGTCGGGCCAGTTGCCCGCCTCGCCGGCCCGTGTGGTGGTGCGGAAGGTGTTGGTGATGCGCTGCCGGTCGACGGGGCCCAGACCGTGCAGGTGGATGGTGTGGGCGAACTCGTGCAGGGTGGTCGAGTAGCCGTCGGGATAGGCGGACTTGCCGGTGCCGACGGTGGTGCGCTCGCCGAGCAGGTTCTCCTCGGTGACGGCCGCGGTGCGCGTGCCGACTCCGCGGACGTCGTCCCAGGGGCGGCCGTCGCCGGTGACGGCGCCCCGCAGGAAGCGGAAGGCGTCCAGGGAGGTCAGGGCCTCACCCCTGGGCACCACCACGACCCGTGAGCCGCCCTTGAGCAACCGGGCCGCGACGTCGGGGTCCCGCAGCATCCGGGCGATCTGGGCACGGGCCCGGTCACCGGCGGAGACGGGCTGTTCGACCCCGTCGGGCACCTGCGTCATGAGGCGCGCCGCGACCGAGGCGAACTCGGCCGGGGCGAGTCCGGCGCGCAGGGCGTCCACGAGCACGGGGTCGGCGGCCAGCCGTTCGCGGTGTGCGGGCGGCAGCGACGCCAGCTCCGCGTCACGGTCGGCGGCGGACAGGCCGGGCAGCCGCGCGGCGAGTGCCCGGACCGGGTCCGCGGTCACCTCCGGGCGGGCCCGCAGCCCGTCGGCGAGCGCGGTCAGTTCGGCGCGCAGCGCGGGCAGCTCGGCGTCGGTGACGCCGAGGGCGCTCCAGGTTTCCTCGTGGCGGGCGAGGGCGTCGGGGTCCAGGGCGGCGGAGTCGAGCAGTTCGCTGAGCCGTACGGCGAGGGAGCCGGCGGCGCCGGCGGGCCGCGCGGCACGGTAGGCGTCCTCGCGCGCGAGAACCGGCGTGACCGTGCGGGGGCCGTCGGCGGGGGTGCGGTGCAGCGCCCACAGCAGGTCGAGGAGGTCGCGTCCGCGCAGCTCCGGGTCGGTCCCGGTGGCCAGGGCGAGGGCGGCGTCGGCCAGGGAGTCCTCGGGCCGCGGCACGGTGAAGCCGTCGACCACGACCGTGCCGGGCGCCGGCCGGTCCACCGCCGTGACCGTGATGTCGACGCCGTCCACCGACAGGTCGAGCACCCGGCCGCCGCCCGTGCCGGGCCGGAGCCGCACCGACGCCCCGGGCAGTTCCCGCTCCAGCGCCGCGCGGATCCCGGCGGCGGGGGGCAGGGTGGCCGCGGAAAGCTGGAACTCCACCGCCCCCAGTGGCCGGGACCGGCCGAACTGCACCCGGCCGCGGGCGGCTCCGGCCAGCACCACCGGGTGGCCGAGGCCGTGCAGCACGGCGCCGAACCGGCGCGCGACGTCCAGCTTGCCGGTGTCGTCGCCGGACGGCGCGGGCTGCGTGGCCGAAGGGGCCGGAGCACCGTGGTCGGCCGCGGTGGCGGTGGGTGCCGACGGCGGAGGCGGGGGCGCGGGCTTCGGCGGAGGTGCGGGGACGGCCGCGGCGGTCTTCACCTGGTCGGTCCGGACGACGACGCCCAGCCGGTCGCTGAACAGGGCCGCCACGTTGGTCAGCCAGCCGGCGGCCTCCGCCGCGTCCAGACCCGGACGCACCGACTCGCTCATGTAGCGGCCCGACTTGTCGTTCACCACCCAGGAACGCAGCTTCTCGCTCCAGCGGAACTCGCCGGACACCCGGCTGCGGCCCGGCAGCGTCCGGCCGGCCGTCTTCCCGTCGCCGTCGACGAAGCCGGCGGCGATGCCGGTGTGGCCCAGTCCGTCCAGCGTCCTGCGCAGCGACTCCGCCGTCAGACCGGGGTCCTTCTCCCGCATCCCCGCCAGCAGCGCGTCGAACTGCTCCGGCGTGACGATCCCGCTCGGGTCCTCCGTGCCGAGGATCACCCGCCCCTCATCGGTGACCGTGTACAGCCACACCGCGTCCCGGTTGCCGGTGATCAGCAGGTCGGGATCGACCTCGTCCAACGGCACCCACAGGGGGTTGAGCCGTACGTCGCCGTCCTGGTCGCGTTCCTCGTCCTTGATCCGTTTCGGGAGGACCGGGTCACCGAACCGGTCGCGGGGTCCGGCGTCGCTGCCGTCGTAGTGGTCGACGCCGTTGTAGTAGACCTCCGTCTGCCGCGTGGCGCTGTCGGGCCCGGCACCGCTGACCCGTCGGGGGCCCGACGGGAGCGACCGCACCACGTCGACCCGCAGGTCGAACGCGTGCGCGGCGAGGGGCAGGAAGGTCTCCCCCTCCGGCGTCCCCCAGCGCCGCTCCCAGTTGACGACGGCGTCCAGGAGCGCGGGCAGTTCCGTGTCGTCCAGCGGCGCGGCGCTCTGCGCGTAGGCGGTGGTGAGCAGCCGGCCCAGTGCCTCGTCGTCGAGGTCGCGGAGCGCCGGCAGCAGGTCGTGCCGCTCGAGGTGCTCGAACATCTGGCGCGGGCTCAGGTTCTCGGCCTCCGCCCGGAGCACGGCCCGGGCGTCCTGGGGGGAGACGGCCGGGTCACGGGGCTGCGACGCCAAGCGGGCGTCGACGTACCGCTCGAGCAGATCGGCGGGGTCGAGGGCCTCGGGGACGGGGACGCGCCGGACGTCGTGGTGGGCGAGGAGCGCGAGCATCCCGGCCCGGTTCATTTCCCGGACCCGTGCGGCGAACGCGTCGGTGGCCGTCTGCCGGAACTGGCCGGCGATCTGCGGGTGCAGCCGCCCCGAGCTACGGCGCACGTAGTCCTCGATGTGGGACCGCATGGCACGGAGCGCGGCCCGCGACGGGCCGGACCCGGTGGTGGACCCGGCCTGACGGCGCAGGTCGTCGCGGACCGCTCCGGGGTCCCCGAGCCAGTCGTACGCGGCGCGGTCGGTGACGGCGAGGCCGCCCAGACGGCTGCGGACGTGCACGGGATCTCCGGCCATGAGGGAGTACAGGAGGCACTCCCCCGTGCCGGGCACCGGAACCCGGCGCCCTCTCGCCCGACCGCTGTCGCTCTCCGGCGCGGCGTCTTTCCTACCGTCCCCTTGGGGCGTGTCCGCCTGCGGGGCCGGGGGCTTGAGCTCCGGAGCCGCAGGCTTCAACTCCGGGGCCGGGGGCTTCGGCCCCGGCCCCGGAGCAGGCGGCTTCGGTTCCGGGTCCGGCTTCGGGTCGGGGCTGGTCGGCAGGGCCAGTTGGTAGTGGCGGTCGTCGAGGCTCAGGACCACGTGTGCGCCGGAGTGGGGGGATGCGCCGACGAGTCCCCGGAGGCTCCCGAGTCCCGTCGGGTCCTCGGGGGCGAAGTCCTGGAAACCGCCGTCGCTCCCGACCACCGTGACGCGCACGCCGAAGGCGCGTGCGGCGAGCAGCGGGAGCAGGTCCGCCGCACCGTGGTTCCAGCCGGCCTCCGACGGGGCGTCGCCCCGCCGGAGGAGTTGGGTGACCGCCAGTTCGGCCCGTACCCCGGGGGTCGGATCGGCGACGTGCGGGATCAGACCGCCGAGGCCGTCGAACTCGCGGCGTGCGGGGGTGTCCGTTCCGAGGTCCAGGCCCGCCGCGGCGATCTCCTCCGCGCTGAAGGTGTCGGTGTGGTCGGGGGCGACGGCGGCCAGCAGGTCCTCGTCGGCGTGGTCGGTGAGCCAGGAGGCCATCCTCCGGCGCATCTCGGACATCGCCCGTGGGCCGGCGAGGTCGATGCCCTGCGCGGCCAGCAGCCCCGGAGCGACGCGTTCGAGGCCCTGGGCGAGCGCGCGGAAGAAGGCGTCGCCGTCCTCCGGCACGTCCTGGAGCGTGTACGTCTCGTTCGTGGGGGACGTGAGGACGGTGCCCTCTCCCTCGGCCTTCCTCGTGTAGCGGGGCGGGGCCGGGGGCTTGGCCACGGGTGCCTTGGGCGGGGCCTGATAGGTCACCTCGGGCGGCTCGGCGAGACCGTCCAGTTCCTCCCGGCCCTCCGCGGTGGCCGCGAGCCGGTGCCAGCGGGTGAGCTGGTCCGCCCCGGACCGTACCCGGTGGTACTCCGCCGCGGCCTTCTCCGCCGTGTCCCTGAGTGCGTCCAGCTCGGCGCGCCGGGTCTCGAAGGCGTCGCGTGCCGTGTCCCGGCGGGCGGTGGCGTCGTCGAGGTCCCGGCCGGGCACCCTCGCGGAAAGCAGGGCCGCGTCGAGCCGCGCGTCGGCCGCCGCCTTCCCGGTGCGCGCGGTGTCCAGCCGCAGACCGGCGGCCTCCCGCAGTTTCCCGGCGGCTTCCCGCGCGTCGGCCAGGCGGGCCAGGGCGGCGTCCTCCTCCTCCCGCAGGACCTGCGCCCAGCCGTCGTGTTCGGGTGCGAAGCCGTACTCGTTCCCGGCGAACGCGTCGGCCTCGGCCTGCGCGGCGGCCACGGACCCGTCCGCGAGCTCGTGGTCGCGGCGCGCGTCGCTCTCGGCCTGCCGCAGGGCGGTGTCCGCGGCGTCGACGTCCGCCCGGGCCAGGCCGACCGGGCGCGCGGCCGCGCGGGCGACCCGGTCGGCCCTGTCGAGGGCGGCCTGCGCGGCGTCGAGGTCCGCGCGCAGCCCGCCGGAGGCGCGCCGCTTCTTCCAGTAGGCCTTGTCGGCGTCGACCCACGCCTTGCTCGCCTTCTCGACCGCGTCCCACGCCTTGGAGACGCGCTCGGGGAAGTTCGCGTCGGTGATGATCCGCAGTTCGCGGGCGACGTCCTCCCGGATCCAGGTGACGAGGTACGCCTCGGACCTCATCGCCTGTGGACCCGACCTGGCCCTGGCGAGGGTTCCGCCCCTGACCCGGTTCGCGAGCTTCGAGTCCAGGATGCTGCGGTGCACGTCGCCGACGCCGATCCAGGTGGCCGGGACGGCGAAGAGGAAGGACCGGCCCGTCTTGGGCTTGAGGTTGCGCGAGGTCAGGTGGTCGTCCCCGACCGGCATGCCGTCGCCGTCGAGGTCGTTGGGGCCGGGACCGAAGGCTCCGATCTGGTTGAGGCCCGCCTTGTCGGGAGAGTCGTACAGGAAGGCGCCGCCGAGGCTCGACGACTGGCTGTGCTCGACGGACGACGAGGTGCCGGCGTTGTCCCCGTACCGTCTGAGCACCTCCAGCTTCTTGCCGTCGGCGACCGTCAGCAGCAGCGCGCGGCTGAAGTCGGGCGCCGAGCGCAGCGACAGCTGTCCGGTGTCGGTGCCCATGAGGGACTTCTCGGTCAGCCCCGCCACCTGGTAGCCGCCCGGCTGGGTGGTGTGCGGGAAGAACGCCGTGACCGCCGTGGAGCTGGTGCCGTCCTCCAGCGCCTGCGCCGAGCCGGTGCCGAGGCGGGTCAGCCCGGTCCGCCTGGTCCTGCGGAGGAGGTCGGTGAGGGCGGCGGCGTCGGGACCGCCCTCGGCCTCCAGGGACTGAAGGGGGAAGCCTGCGTCGTACGCCTTGGTGAGGAGGAGCTCGCCGGCCGTGCGGATGTTCTCGACGCCGATGATCCCGCGGGGGTGCATGCCGTTCTCGGGGAAGGTGAACGGCCGTGTGACGCCGTCTCCGTCCCGGACCGTCAGTTCCTCCCCCGCCCTGGAGAGGGGTATCGGCCGGGGCGGACCGGCCAGGGCGGGGTCGGCCGCGGGGTCGGGCGCGGGCAGCAGCCGGCCGGTCCCTTCGTCCTCCCGCGGCCGCACCGGCTCCATCAGGCTGAGCGGCACGTGCTCGCGCAGCTCGCCGACGTCGCCCTCCTCGACGATGCGCAGCCGGCCCCGGAAGCGGCCGAGGGCCGTGGACTTCGCCTCCGCCGGCTCCGTGTCGGCCGGCGCGCCGGTGTTCGGGGTGTCGTCGGCCTCCAGGGTGATGCGCATCCGGTACGGGGTGACGACCTCCGCGTGCGGCTCGGTGGACGCCGCCCGGTAGATCGTGACGGTGGTGACCGTGTGACTGGACGAGACCGTCTTCCGGTTCGAGCCGCCCTCGGTGTACGTGGGTCCGGCGGCCGGGACCTGCGTGTTGCCGGTGTACACCAGCTGGCTGGTCAGCAGGCCCAGGTCCGCCCCGGAGGAGGCCTCCGAGTTCTCCTGGGCGGTCTCGATGGCCCGCCGGTTCTCCTCCAGCTCCGCGCTGTGGTCGAGTCCTTCGAACACCGGCGTCCCGGGGATCAGCTCGACGCGCGCCCGCACCTGCCGGCTGCCGATCCGGACGCTGTCCCAGCCCCAGCCTCCGGCCGTGACCAGCGTCGACGGGGCGGTGGTCGTCATCTCCCCCTTCAGTGCCCGCGTGGCGCGGGCCGTCACCAGCTGCCGGATCCGCTCGCGGCTCGCGTCGTCGAGCCCCAGTTCCGCGATCCGCCTGTCGAACGCGAGCAGGGCGTCGGTGGGGTCCAGCGGGTTCACCGCGTACGTGCCGAAGGCGGTGCCGCGCATCCAGGGCTGCGGCGCCCAGAGCTGATCCGTGTAGCGGGGGACGTCGCCCATGCCGTCGTCGATCAGTCCCATCCGGTGGGCGCTCTTCTCCGGCAGGTGCCCCAGCAGTCCGCCCTGGCCGGTCAGCGCGGTCCCCGCCGCTCCGGCGAAGAGGCTCGGCACGAAGGTCCTGGTCGCCGCGGCCGTTCCGGTCCGGCCCGTGCCCAGCCGGCTGGTGAACAGCGCGAACCAGTGCTGCACGTCGCCGGCGACCAGCACCTGGTGGGTGAACCCCTTGCGGTTCATGTCCGCGACGACCGTGCGCACGACGCTGCGGCTCTGCGCGTGGGACGTCGACACGGGGTTGGCGACGAGGCCGTACGCGCCCATGAGGCCGTGTCCCGGGTTCTGGGCGACGGAGTAGATGAGTTGCCCGCCGAAGACGAAACTGGTGCCGTTGCTGACCTTGCCGGCCGCCTGCCGGGTCCCGCCGAGCGTCATCTCGGTGTCCATGGACATCGACGGGGTGAGGGCCCGCAGGTTCCCGACCGTCGTGGCGTACCGGAAGGTCCCCCACAGCTCGCCGTACGGCCCCTTGCCCAGCAGGCCGCTGCCCACCAGGCCCAGCGGTCCCGAGCTCTGGTCGAAGCCCGACGTCAGGGACTGGGGGGTGAAGGAGCGGACGATCGCGTCCCGGGTGGCGGCGCCTTCCTTTGTCAGCTGCCAGGCGTCGCCCGACGCCGCTCCCAGGACCCGGTCCACCTCCGCGAGGAGGACGGGCGACACCACCATGTTCACGATGACGAACGGATGCTGCCGGAAGGCCTTGAACTGCTCCGTCCCGCGGTCGGCGAGCCGTCCGGCGGGCCGGCTCGCACCGGGGTCCGCGGGCAGCACGAGGTCGCCCTTCGCCAGGGCGAGGGCCCCCTCGGTGGTCATGTGCGCGGGGGCGGACTCGTCGGACAGGTAGGGGTTGGGTGCCCCGTCCGCGTGCGGGTCCGCGTCGGGGGTGTGCTGGACGGGGACGCCGATGAGCACCTGCCCGGTCCTCGGGCCGCCGCCCCGCAGGTGGCCAGGCGGCGTCCGGCCGAAGAGCACGTTGACCGGCTCGTCCAGGACCAGCAGGCCCGGCAGCCCGAGGCCGAGACCGCGGATCAGGCCGCGGGGCCGCCAGTAGCCGCTCATGGCCGCGGTGAGGGACAGGTCGTAGCGGTACAGGTGGGTGGGCTGGTTGCTCACCGACATCGGCTCGTTGGTGACGGTCGAGCCGAAGCCGGTCTCCGTCTCCCACTGCCAGCCCCCGCGTACGCCCAGGGTCAGCCCGAGCGTGTTCCGGGGCAGGCCGGCGAGGTCGTCGACGGTGTTGTCACGGCCCGAGAAGGTGCCCTCGAAGCCCAGGTCCAGACCTCGTTTCGCGCTCGTCTGGCCGTCGATGCGGTCGACGCCCTGGGCGCTGAAGCGCATGCCCTCGCTGTCGTCCCTGCCCTCGTACCGCCGTCCGGTCAGCGTCCCGTGGACCCGGACGGTGTAGTAGGTCTGTCCGACGGAGTCGGGATCGGTGAGTCTGATCGGCAGGCCGACCGTGGTCAGCCCTTCCAGGTTCCCGGTGACGTTCTGCTGGGACAGCACGCCGAGGACCTGCAGGGTGTTCTGGAGCGCGATGCGGTACTTGACGGGGTCGGTCCACCGGGGCGGCACGGGAAGGCTCTGGGCCGCCCGGAGCACCCGGCCGGGATCGCGTTCGAGCAGTTCGCCCAGGCGGGCGCGCCAGCCCTTCGGCAGGTTCGGCGGCAGCAGCTGGTCGAGGGGCACCACCAGGCCTTGGCGCAGGTGGGAGATGGCGTCGACCACGTCGTCGGCGAACGCGTCCAGCAGGGTGCGGCCGACGCCGTCCGCCGCGTCCGGGGTGACACGGGTGCGCCGGCCGTCGTCGAAGGCGAACTCCTTCACCCGGTGCATGCCCAGGGTGCGCGGCCGGTCCACGGTCAGGTAGGCGGGCACGAACGGCGGGGCGACGCCGTTGCGCAGGGCGAACGTGGTCCCGTCGTCCCATCCGGCCAGCCGTCGCGCCTCGGAGCTGGTCATCCGGTCCAGGCTCCAGGTGAGGAAGCGCGTCGGCGGTGCGTCGTCACCGGACCGCCGCACCCGCACCGACTTCACGACCAGGTAGAGGGCGGTCCTGGGGCCCTTCACCTGCCCGGCCGACTTCAGGGTGCCGGCCGCGCCGAGCCCGGCCGACCAGGTCTTCGCGAACGAGGCCTGGAGGGTCGGCCCGAGCTGGAGCCGCAGGTCGAAGGGGGCCGTGCCGGGGTCGTGGAAGTTGAAGGCGGGTCCGGCGACGGCCTGCAGCAGCAGGCTCCTGCCGTGGGCCCGGCTCCGCTCACTGCGGACCGTCGAGGTGTTGATGTCCCGCATCTCGGCCTGGTCGGTCTCGCCGACGAGCACCGCAGCCCGCGGGATCAGTTCCTCCACCACGAAGGCGCCCAGCGGTGACTTCTTCTTGTCGTCGGCGAACAGCTGCGGGGTGGTGATGCGGCCGCGCGCCATCGTGCCGCCGTGCCGTTGGAAGCTGTCGCCGGAGAAGAAGCTGTCCAGCTCGGTGTAGGCGGAACTGCCGGGCAGGGCTCCGATCCGGGCGGCCGCCCAGTCACGGATCGCCGCGACGGGGCCGAAGCCCTCGATGCGGACGAAGCGGTACTGGGAGTCGCGGTCCAGGGTCATCGTCCGGGGGATCCGGCCCGGCTCCGGCATCCTGGTCACGCTGTCGGGCAGGCGCACGCGCAGGCCGCCCCGGATGCCGAAGGCGAACCGGGCGGGCGGGGCCGGTTCGGTCCTGGTCTCGGTCCTGGTGTCGGTCGTGCTCTCGTCCGTACGGGTGTCGGTGCCCGTGATGTCCCGTCCGGCGGCGTCCGTGACGCGCATCTCGTAGTGGATGTCGTCCAGGTACGCCCGTGACGTGTCCAGCGTCCGGGTCTCCATCTGGTTCATGCGCTGGTCGGTCAGGGTGTAGCCGACCTTGTTGATGAAGCCGAACCGCACGGCGAGCCGGCCGAAGCCGCTGAACGCCGCGCTGCCCGCCGGGCCGATCGGCCCGCCGAGACCGTACTGGGAGTTGGCCTGCATGTTCTTGGTCAGTCCGAAGGCCGCGGCCGCCCGGTGCATGCTGTCGATCTTCGTCGAGTCGCCGACGCCGTCGTCGAACGGGGTCCAGTTGCCGTAGTGACGCGCTCTGACCCACAGGACGCGCTTCTTCCCGTCCGCGTTGACGTACGGGAAGGGGCGCCCCTTGCCGTCCGCCAGCGTCTTCGGCTTGTCCCGGAGCGTCTGCCGGATGTCGTCCAGCAGTCGTGCGCCGTCCTCGGGCCGGGCGTTCGGCCGGCTCCCCAGTTCTCGGTCGATGGCGTCCAGGGCCTGTTCGTAGCCCCGCAGGACGACCGTGCTCTGGCCGAAGGTGCCCGGGCTGGCGAGGAGTTGTTCGAGTTCCGCGGGGGACAGGTCGGACGGCAGCAGCGACCGGAGGTCGTCGACGTACGCGGGCATCCGCCTGCCGTCCTCGAACCGGGTCGGGGTGCGGCGTACCGGCGGGGGCGTCATGGCGGGGTCGAGGCGGGGGGCGTCCGGGGACGGCGGGTCCGGCTCCTCGGACGGGAGCGGGCCGCCAGGAGCCACGGTCGTGCCTCCGGCCGTGACCGTGGTGGGCGACAGGCGGGTGTCCGCCGGGGACGCGGAGACCGGCCGGGCGGCCGACCAGTCGTCGGCCTGCTGACGCCGGCCGTCCGCCATGGGAAGCAGGGAGAGGACGTGCGGCAGCGACGGGTCGCTCTGTGCGAGCAGGCCCACGGGACCCGGTGAGGTCCACACACCGCGGGCAGTCCCGGTGCCGAGGAGGGCCCGCCGGTCGGCGGCCGGCGGGTCCGTCGGGGCCGGGGTCGTGGAGGCGAGGACGATGTCTGCCGTGCGCGGGAAGTCGTTCAGCGCCGGGTCCACCGCGAGCAGTTCGGCGATCTCCTCGTAGGGGACCGCGGCGCGGAATCCGCCGGGCAGCTCCATGGTGAGGTGGTTCGGCCCGGCCTCGCCCCGCACCAGGTACGGGGCGGGCTCGGTGGGGTCGGTGGTCCACGGCATCCTCGCCCGGCGCAGCGGGCGGTGGCCACCGTCCGGTGTCGCCGCCATGACGAGGGCGGATGTGACGTCCACCGCCGCACCCGGTGGGCCCGGCGTCCAGCTCCGGCCGGCCGGGGCACCCGAGTCGTCGAGCAGCAGGGTGTCCGGCGCGAGGGCGCCCAGGGTCTCCAGGTGGAACGCGCCCAGCGCGACCGGGTCGTCCACGTCGACGCCGACGGCCGCCGCGCGCGCCACCAGGTCCAGGAGGTCGGGCAGCCGGTCCGGGTCGGGCCGGCCCAGGTGCAGCACCCTGCCGGTGAGGGCGACCGGGTCGGGGGTCCTGCTCTCCCACTCCAGGGCCTTCACGGTCGCCCAGAGGAGCCGGGCCCGCTCGGGCGCCCCGATGACTGCCCGGTCCGGGTCCAGCCCCAGGATGTGGGCGGCCTCATCGTTCACTTCCTCGTCCGTGAGACCGTCCAGCCCTTCGGCCACGGTGGTCACGTGCGGCAGGGTCACGAAGTCGGTGAGTGCGGCGCCGGGGTTCACGCGCAGGGCGTCAAAGGCCCTGGCCAGCAGGTCCCGGTAGGAGTCGGGCGCCAACTCGCTGTCCGGGTCGCCGTGTTCCGTCGCGCGGATCTCGCGGGCCGCGCGCTCGAACAGGTCCAGGCTGAACGGGACGGCTTCGCGCAGCACCGGGTCGGCGGCGCGCAGGGACTCCAGCGCGCCGATGCCCGCGAGAAGTTCGCCGTAGCGGGTGTCGTCCTCGATCGCCACCCCGAACGTCAGCCGCAGCGCGCGCACCAGCCGCAGTGTCCGCTCGCGGACCTCCTCCGCGGCCGGTCCCACCGGATCCGTGTGCAGGCCCGCCACGCGGGCGCGGTCGTCGAGCGCGGCGTCGCCGGGTTCCGGCCGGTGCTCCACCCACCTCCCGCGCCGTCCCCGGGAATCAGTGAGGATGTAGTGGGAGACCCGGCCGTCCTTCTCGAACTTGAAGCCGACCTCCTGGGTGGCGCCGTAGACGGTGCGGCCGGTCTCGTCGGCCACGTGCTGGCTCTGACCGACGTCGGCCAGCGGGTCGGGGGCGAACGTGTCCGTGACCAGCTTGCGCCTGCGGGTGAGGCCCGGCGGTGTCGCGGCGAAGCACTCCTGCATGACGATGGCGTGGTCCTTGGGAAGCCGCGCCACGCTCGGACGGCGCCTGAGCATGCCTCCCGTCGCCCGCTCCCGTTTCCGGTGGCGGGGGTTCGACCGGGTCGGCAGCGCCGTCTCGCCGGGCGAGCCGTGGCCGGCGAAGACGTACACCGGTTTGCCGGCGAACGGTACCGGCTCGTCGTCCTTGACCCAGGTCCCGTCCTGCCGGTTGACGTGGTAGAGCTCGGTCGCCGTCGCCGAGTGCCGGATCCCCGGCAGCAGCCGTGCGCGCTCGCCGTCCTCGAAGACGGCCCTGCCGATCGACCCCTTGTCGGTGACGATGGTGTGGGACAGCAAGTCCTGTTCCCAGAAGGGGGCGCGGGCGGACTCCGCGGGGTCGGGCAGCAGGCCGGGAGAGCTGCGGATCCAGTCGGTGCGGTCGCTGCCCCGGGCACTCCGCAGGGGCACGACGTAGGGGTGGGAGGCGCTTCCGTCCGGGCCTTCGGCGACGTCCGCGACCCCGTTGGCCGCCCAGACGTCCCTGCCTACCCGGTCCGCCGCCCGTCGCGGCAGCTCCAGGCCCCCTCCCCCGGCGTCGGAGACGAGCAGAAGCACCGGCACGTCCGCCGGGAGTCCGCTCAACTCGGTGTCCAGAGCGAGTAGTTCGGCGAACACGTCGAGGGGCACCGCGCGCGGGGCGCCGTCGTGGCCGCGTACGACGACCTGGTCACGGTCGCCGTCCGCCCGCACGACGTAGGGGTCCGGGCCGCCGGGCCGGTGCCAGGGCGCGGGCCCCACCTCGTCGCGTGACAGGCTGCCGTCGGCCCGGGGCCCGGTCCTTCCCGTACGGGTGAGGTCCAGGTCGTCGAGCCTGTCCTTGCCCCGGGTCCAGTCGCGGCCGCGGGGGCGCCCGTCGACGCCGGTGGTCATGGCGTGGGTGGGCGACAACACGCCCTGGCGCTGGAGGTGGAGCGCGGCGAGGGCGGCCAGGCTGCCCACCGGCTCCGCCGTCTGTGCCGTGGCCAGCCCCAGCAGCCGGCCGCGCTGCACGTTGCTCACCGGATCGGCGGGTCCCAGGAGCAGTACCCGGCGGGCCACGGCGTCCAGGTCGAGCGGGCCGGAGTCCAGCAGGGGGTCGGTCCGGCGGAGCCGGTCGAGGCGCGCGAGCCCGTCGCGGATGTCCGGGTACAGGGGACTCGTCAGGACGTCGGGACCGTAGATGTCCTCCAGCAGTCCCCGGTGCCGGACCTCCTCCGGGGTCGGCTCCTCCCTCCGGTCCCCGTCCACGCCGTGGTCCTGGTGGTCGGACGGCGGAGCGTCGAAACCCTCCAGCAGGCCGTCCAGGCTCGGCAACGGGATGTCGAGCCCCCCGACCGGTCCGGGTTCGAGAAGGCCGGCGAGCGCGGCGGGCGGCTCGGACGGGACCTCGCCCCCGTCGCGGTCCGCGAAGGTGACGTCGTCCACTCGGGTGTCGTCGGCGCCGGGCCGGACGGCCGCCCAGTCGGCCGCCGCGGGACGCCCCGGCGCGCTGGGCAGGAGTGAGGTGACGTACGGCCGTGACGGCCCGGTCGGGGCCAGGCTCACACTGCCCTGCGAGGCCCACACGGTACGGCCGGTCCCGGCGCTGACGACGGCCCGCGGATCGGTGTCCGGGGTGCCGCCGCCGGCCGGTCCGGTGGACGCCGTCGGGGCCGCCCTCGGGACGGCCAGGACGATGTCCGTGGTGTCCTGCGGGCGGGTGTTGAGCACCGGGTCGCGGGCCAGCAGCTCGGCGACCTCGTCGTAGGGCACCCGGGCGCGGAAGCCACCGGGCAGGGTCATGAGGAGGTGGTCCCGGCCGCCGCCCGCCCACACCAGGTAGGCCGGCAATCCGCCGGGGGCGCTCCACGGCGGGCGTTCCTGGCCCACGGCCCGGTAGCCGCCGCCCTGTTGCGGGGCGGCGACGACGACACGGTCGGTGAGCGTGGTCGTGGCCGCGTCGGGCGGGGCCGGGGACCAGCGCCGCCCGGTCGGTACGCCGTTGGGGTCGAGCAGCCGGGTCCGTGGTCCGAGGGCTCCCAGGGTCTCCAGGTGGAACGCGCCCAGCTCGGTCGGGTTGTCCACGTCGGCGCCGACGGCCGCCGCTTGGGCGACCAGGTGGAGCAGCTCGGGCCGCCGGGCCGGGTCGGGCCGGTCCAGGTGCAGCACCCTGCCGGTGAGGGCGTCCGGGTCGGAGGTGCGGCTCTCCCACTCCAGAGCCTTGACCGTGGCCCAGAACAGCCGGGCCCGCTCGACCTCCCCGACGGCCGCGGGGCCGTCGTCCAGGCGCAGGACGCGGGCGGCCTCGGTGTCCAGCTCCTGCTCCGTCAGGCCGCCCAGCCGCTGTGCGGCGGCGGTGACGTGGGGCAGGGTGACGAAGTCGGAGACCACGGCGCCCGGCTGTCCGCGTACGGCGCCGGCGGCGTCGGTGAGCAGGTCCCGGTAGGCGTCGGGGCCGGTGACACCCGGCCGGCGGGCGTGGGCCGCGCGTTCGAACAGGTCCATGGAGAACGGGCCGAGGTCACGCAGGGCCGGGTCGGCCGCCCGCATGGTCTCCAGCGCGCCGATCCCGGCGAGGAGGTCGCCGTACCGGCTGTCGTCCTCGATCGCCGCCCCGAAGGCCAGCCGCAGCGCGCGCACCAGCCGCAGGGCCCGCTCGCGGGTGGTGTCCGTGACGGGCTGCGCGGGGTCGGTGTGCAGGCCGGCCGCGCGGACGCGGTCGTCGAGCAGGTCGTCGACGGGTTCCGGCCGGTGCTCCACCCACTGGCCGCGCCGCCCCCGCGAGTCCGTGTAGAGGCGGTGGACGAACGTCCCGTCCGGCAGCGTCGCGAAGCTGACCATGTGGGTGCCGCCGTACGTCGTGCGCCCGGTCTCGTTGGCGACGTGCTGGCTCTCGCTGACGACCGCCAGCGGGTCGGGGACGAAGGTGTCGTCGATGCCCCTGCGGGTGCGGACCACACCCGGCGGCTGGGCGCTCGAACACGCCTCCATCAGCACGGCGTGGTCCGCGGGGAGCTGGGCCAGGCTCGGACGCCGCCTGAGCATCCGGCCGGTCTCCCGCTGGTGGGTGTGGTGCCTCGGGTCCGTCGTGGTCGGCACCCGGACCGCGCCCGGCCGGGCGTGGGCGCTGAAGACGTACGCCGGTTTGCCGGCGAACGGAACCGGCTCGTCGTCCTTGACCGCGTCCTTGGTGACCGGGTTGTAGTGCCACAGCTCCGACGACTGGGTCGCGAGCTTCAGCACCGCGATCCGGCGCGGGGCCTCGGCGTCCTCGAACACGCCTCTGCCGATGGTCACGCCCCCGTCGCCGACGACGCTGTGCGACAGCATCTCGCGCTCCCATTCCGGCGCGTCCTCGCGCTCCGCCGGGTCGAGCACCTGACCGGGGGTGCTGCGGATCCAGTCGGCGCGCGGCAGCCCCTGCCCGAACAGCAGGGAGACGACGTGCGGCTGCGACGGGTCGCGCTGCGGGGACACCTTCACGGTGCCGTTGGCCGCCCAGACCTCCCTGCCGATCCGGTCCGCCGCCCGGCGCGGCAGGTCCAGGCCGCGGGCCCCCGCGTCGGGGACGAGCAGCACCACGGGGGTGCCCGGGGGCAGCCCGGCGAGCCGGGGGTCGCGGGCCAGAAGTTCGGCGAACACGTCGATCGGCACCTGGCGCGGGGCGCCGTCGTAGCCGCGTACGACGATCCGCCGGTGGTCGCCCTCCGCCATGACGACGTACGGCTCCGGCTCACCGGGCCGGTGCCAGGGCGCGGGCTGCACGTCGCCGCGGCCCAGGGTGCCGTCGGGCTGCCGGGCCACCTTCCCCACCTCGGTGAGGTCGAGGTCGGGGATCGTGGCGTTCGTCCAGTTGCGGCCCCACACGCCGCCGTCGTCGGCGGTCAGCGCCTGGGTGGGGGACAGCACGCCGCGGAGTTCCAGGTGGAAGGCGGCCAGGGCGGCCAGGCTGCCCGCCGACTCCACCGCCGGGTCCATCGCCACCCGGAACAGCTCGCCGCGCTGCGCGTCGGTCACCGGGTGGGCGGGGTCCAGGAGCAGCACCTGACGGGTCAGGGAGTCCAGGTCGAGCGGGCCGTCGCGGAGCGCGGGGACGGTCTGCCGGAGCTGGTCGAGGTGCGCGAGGGTGTCGCGGAGGGCGGGGTGGAGGTGGCTCGTCCCGATCGCGGGACCGAACACGTCCGCCAGCAGACGGTCGTACAGCGCCTCGGTGGCCGGGTCCGACTCGGGCTCGGAACCGAACTCGGATTCGGACGCATCCTGGTCGTCCTCCCAGTCCATGATCATGTCGACCGAGTCCGGGGAACCGGGCGCGGAGGACTCCCCGGTCGGGATCCCGTCCGGCGCCCGGGAGCTGAGCGGTGTCTCGTCGACGGTGAGCGGCTGGGCGGCCGGCGCCTCGCGGGAGAGGACCAGGGCGGGCTCCGCCGTGGAGCCGGTGGTGGCCGGCAGGTCCTCGGACTCGGTGCGCACGGGCCGGTAGGGATCCGGATCGTCGGACGTGGTCCGGGTCTCGGCCCTCGGCACCGCGGAGGACGGGCGGGACTGCCCGGACTCCTCGGGCGCGGGGGTGCGGATGTCGTCCGGGTCGGCCGTGTCCGGGTTCGGCGTCCCGGCGGTGACCGCCGGGTCGCCGGACGGTGTGGTCTGGGGCCGCGACGGCGCGGTGGCGTTCGGCGAGGCGTGGCCCGGGGAGGCGGTGGTCGACGGGGTGGGCGCGGTGGAGGTCGCGAGGGGCGCCTGTGCGTTCGGCTGTTGCTGTTGCCCGTCGGGGGCGGACCGGGTCGTGTCGCCGTCCGTGGACCGCTGTCGTTCGGTCCCGTCCGGCGCGAAGTCGCTGCCGCCCGTCCGGGCCGACGGCAGATCCGGGACGGAGGAGCCGACGGTGGTGGTTCCG
Source organism: Streptomyces sp. NPDC041124 (assembly GCF_055592385.1). Classification (NCBI taxonomy): domain Bacteria; kingdom Bacillati; phylum Actinomycetota; class Actinomycetes; order Kitasatosporales; family Streptomycetaceae; genus Streptomyces; species Streptomyces sp. NPDC041124. The sequence goes on along the minus strand of NZ_JBVIYR010000009.1, from coordinate 53,555 downwards.
TCGACCGGCAGGGTGTCGTCCGTGTCGCCGGTCCAGTCGGTCCCCGGGGCCCGGGCCACCGACGGGGTGAGGGTGGAGAAGACGGTGTCGGTCGCGGTGTCGGTGACGTCCACCGGGGAGTCCCGGTAGGCATCCTCGTACGTGTTCGGCGAGGTGGTGGAGGACGACGGCTTGACCGTTCCCGCCGCCCCGGGGAGTCCGTACGCGTCGGTGGTGTCGTCTACGCCGTGGACCGTGTCGTAGTCCGGGAGGGACGAGGAGGAGACGGAGGAGACCGACGAGACGTCGCTGATGCGGCTGGTGTCGCTGAAGACCGACGAGACGTCGCTGATGCCGCTCGTGTCGCTGAGGACCGACGCGGTGTCGCTGGTGTCACCGGCGGAGGTGACGGAGTCGTCGTAGGTGTCCCGGTACGTGCCGCCGCTCGTGTACGGGGCGTTGTGCGTGCCGCCGCTCGTGTACGTGTCGCCGGACGTGTACGTGTCGGACGTGTCGCCGGACGTGTACGTGTCGGACGTGTCGCCGTAGGTGTCGCGGTACGTGCCGCTGCTCATGTACGGGGCGTTGTACGTGCCGCCGCTCGTACCGTCGGACGTGTACGTGTCGCCGTAGAGGTCCTGGTGCGTGCTTCCGCCGTCGTACCGGTTCTCGTACTCGTACCGGTCGCCGCCCGCGCTCGTGCCGCCGTTCCCGCTGCCGCCGCCCGGCAGGCCGTTCACGTCGCCGGATCCGGTGTTCTGGAAGTAGTTCTTGTAGACGAACTTGCCGCCGAACTCCGCCCCGGTGGAAGCCGCTTCGAAGATCAGTCCGCTGAGGCCGGCGCTCAGGAACGTACCGGGGTTGAGGGTGAACGTGCCCAGGAAGATCAGGCCGGTGAAGGCCTCGGCGAAGGTTTCCGCCTGCCCCTCGTTGACGAAGCTGAACGGAAGCTCGGAGACCTCCTTCCAGAAGTTGTTGTTCTTGAAGTACTTGTTGATGAACCTTCCGCCGATCTCCCCGAAGACGCCTCCGAAGAGTCCCGCGAACGCGCCGGCGACCGCCGACTGGCCGATCTCCGTCCAGTCGAACTTGGTGCGCCGGCGCTCCGGGTCGTCCGGCGCGGTCATGGAGATCAGCTGCGAGGCGAACGCGACGAACGCCTCCTGGATCGCCTCCAGCAGCACCGAGAGCGGTGTGGGGACGGCGCGTCCCAGCCGCTGGAGGATCAGCAGGATGGTGAGCGCGGTGCGGGCCTTCTGGATGGCGATCTCGGTGAGCGACGTACCGCCGGTGAAGACCGCCAGCGCGGCGATCAGGGCCAGTTCGATGTTCATCAGGATGAACTCGATGAGGATCTGGTACTTCGCCTCGGACAGCTTGATGGAGCGGTTCACCTGCTGGGCGCCCAGGTCCCGGAGTTCGTCGGAGAACTTCTGCAGGTGGTTCTGGCCGTTGTCGTCGACGAAGAGCTTCATCGCGGCGACGAACTCCTGGGCGATCCGCGGGGGGAGCGAGTTCCCGGCGGTGGAGATCGCCCCCTTCATCGCGTCGGACAGGTCCCTGACGTCGTCCGCCAGCCGTTTGTAGGGGTTACGGCTGTCGAAGCCCCGGTCCTCGTTGCCGGTGGCGACGTTCGCGCCGACCCACACCTCGATGAACTCCCGCAGGCCGGGCGGGAACATGATGGCCATTCAGCGCCTGTTCCCGCTCTCCGAGCCGTGCGCCTCGATGTCCTCCACGGCCTGTGTCTGCGGCCGCTGCACGTGGTCGGCCTCCGCGGCGACCGCGTCGACCAGCGCCATGAACCCCCCGGTGATGGACAGGACCGTGTCCGCCACCTGCTGCTGCTCGCGCCGGACCTGCTCGCCGACCGCGTTGGCGAACTCGTCGTCGCCGCCCTCCTCGCCCCACCAGCCCGAGTACTGCGCGCAGCCGGTCTCGAACCGGGGCAGCATCTCGTCGCCGTAGCGGACGGCGTCGGCGAGGTGCCTGGAACCCTGCAGGATCGCCTGGATGTCGGCGGAATAGTTGCCGGACATGGTTACGCGCCTCCCTGCCGTCCCTTGTCGTCCTCGTCGTCCTCGACGATTTCGTCGCGGAGCCTGCTCATCGCCGTGGGACCCTTCGCCACGGAGGTCTCGGCGATCAGCGAGCCGAAGACGGCCTCCCAGTCGACGCCCATCCGTTCCGGGGCGGCGCCGCGCGCGGTCATCCTGGTGAGCGGGTCGAGCAGGTCGACGACCCGGCGGGCCATCTCGGCCCGCGCCGTGTTCGCGGCCTCCAGCACCGCCGCGGAGAGCTGGGCGGCGGCCATGGTCCGGTACTTGCCGTCGAGGAACTCCAGGCTGGTCAGCTCCCCCTTCGCGCCGACGGAGACCCGCACCGACCGGTCCGCCGAACGTGCGGTGGCAGACGCCGCATCCAGCTCGGCGCGTGCCGAGGCCGCGGCCTCCTCCGCCGCCTTGAGGTGGGCCATCGCCTGGGCCACTCGGTCCTCCATCGGCTGACTCATCCCGTTCTCCTGTCCCTCAACGCCCCAGGGCCTGCGGCGCGCCGCCCTCGTCGGTACCCCAGACGTCCTCGTCCTCGGCCAGCCACGTGGTCCGCTCCCGGTCCCCGCTCTCCGTCTGCGGCCTGTCCCCCGCCCCGCCCATGGGTCCCATGGGCGGCATGAAGGGCGTGCTGCTGCTGGTCTGCGTGGACCGGGGGACGACGCGGTGCTCCTCCTCGTCGACCGTCTGCGGGGCGGCCGTCCGGCCGGAGCGGCCGGCCCCGGGTTCGATGACGGTCCGGGTGCGCTCGCCGGAGCTGCCGCCGGCCTCGCCGCCCGCGCCACGCATCATCGGCGGGTACATCCCCGGCGAGCCCGCTCCCGTGCCGGCTCCGCCGGCGGAAGCGCCCGCCAGGGCGTCGCCGCCCTGCGGACGCCCGAGCGCCGAGGAGAGGTCGTCCTGGTTGTAGAGGTTGTCGTCGAACACGGACGAGTACGCGGAGCCCGCGGAGCCGGCCGGGCCGCCCGGGCCGAGGGCGGACAGGTCGGGGGGCTCAGGGAGGTCGGCGATGCGCTGCCGGATCAGCTCGTCGATGTCCTTCCCGCCTGCGCCGATCCGGTCGTACTCGGCCTGGATGTCGCCCATGCGCCGGTCGTACTCGGCCTTGGCGTCCTTGCGCGCCTGCTCGGCGTCCGTACGCGCCTCGTCCCGCTCCGCCTGGACGTCGGCCTTCGCCCGGTCGTACTCGCGCCTGGCCTCGGCCTCTGCGGCGTCCGCCCGCTGGACGGCCTGCCGTTCGGCGGCGTCGATCTCCGCGATCCGCCGGTCGTACGCCTCGCGGGCATCCTTCTCGTCGGTGCCGGCGGCGATCTCGCGCTCGTACTCCCGACGCGCCTCGGCCCGTTCCTGCTCGGCGTCCTGCCGCGCCCGGTCCCGCTGTTCCTGGGCTTCGGCCTTCTCCTGCTCGTACTCCTGCCGGGCCGCCGCCTCCTGACGGTCGGCGTCCTGGAGGGCGGCGTCGCGCTCGGCGCGGGCCTCGGCCTTCTGCTGCTCGTAGTCGGCCTGCGCGTCGGCCTTGGCGTTCTGGGCGTCCAGCCGGGCCTGCTGCTGCTCCCGCAGTGCCTCGCGGCGGGCCTCCTCCTGCTGGGCCTCCGCCCTGGCCTGCGCGTCGGCCTGATCCCGCTTGGCGGCTTCCCGCTCGGCGGCGGCCTCCGCCTTGGCGGCTCCCTGTTCGCGCTCCGCCTCGGCCCTGGCGGCCTCCTGCTCGCCCTTGGCAGCGGCCTTCTCGTTCTCGGCCTGCGCCTTGGCCGCCTCCTGCTCGGCCTTCGCCTCCGCCTTCGCGGCCTCCTGCTCGGCCTTCGCCGCGGCCTTCTCCTTCGCCGCCTCCTCCTTGGCGGCCTCCTGCTCGGCCTTGGCAGCGGCCTTCTCCTGCTCGGCCTGCGCCTTGGCCGCCTCCTGCTCGGCCTTCGCCTCCGCCTTCGCGGCCTCCTGCTCGGCCTTCGCCGCGGCTTTCTCCTTCGCCGCCTCGTCCTTTGCGGCCTCCTGCTCGGCCTTGGCTTCGGCGCGGTCGGCCTCGGCCTGCGCCGTGGCCCGTTCCCGTTCCTTCTTCGCCTCGTCCTGAGCCTTCTGGTTCTGGGCGAGGACGAACGCCTGCTGCTCGGCGGCTGCCTGCTTGGCCTCCGCCTTCTCCCTCTCGGCCTCTTCCCTGGCGGCGGCCTGATCGGCCTTGGCTTCGGCCTTCTCGCGCTCCTGCTCCGCCTTGGCCTCCGCCTTCTCCCTCTCGGCCTCTTCCCTGGCGGCGGCCTGTTCCGCCTTGGCTTCGGCCTTCTCGCGCTCCTCCTCCGCCTTGGCCTCCGCCTTCTCCCTCTCGGCCTCTTCCCTGGCGGCGGCCTGTTCCGCCTTGGCT